>NZ_JBSJOW010000002.1:0-366100 GCF_056633055.1 Paraciimarium castrense LEGE 11436
AACTTTTTGTGCTCTGCTCTGTTCATCGAGGCCACCTAGGGGTGGCCTTTTTTGTACCCATTTCCTGTGGCGTCCATCGGACGCGGGCTGGTGCGGCATGGTGGACTCCTGAGCCATGGAGGAAGCGTTGCCCGGAAGCCAAGGCTCGGTTCGATCGATGACGCCCATGGGATGGGGGCGGGCCCTCTGGGCTGCTCTGCGCCTGTGGTTTCACCACGACTGTGTCGACCTCAGTGCGGCCTTTGCTTATCACGCCATGCAGTCGGTGTTCCCGATTGGCCTGATTGCGTTGTCTCTGGCCTCGCGAGTGCTGGGGCAAGATGAGGGACTGGTGGATCGCCTGTTGAGCGGCGCCCAGCAAGTACTGCCCGGCACAGCCATGCCGGCGGTGACCTCCGGCTTGAACGCCTTCCTGCGCCAGGGCGTGGGTGCAGGGTTGTTGGGTGTGGTGGTGCTGGTGTTGACGGCCAGCAATGCCTATCTCACCCTGCAGCGGGGGGCTGATCGCATCTGGTGGGATCGACCCCTTGGGCTTGGGGAGATTGGCTGGCGCCGCCTGCTCTGGCGCTACTGCGCGCTGCGGCTCAAGGCCCTGGCTCTGATGGGCTTGTTGGCGCTGGTGATCGTGATGGATCGGTTGGCCTATCAGTGGAGCCTCCCCGGCAGCCTGGTGCTCAGGGATCTGCTGCCCACGATCTTTCCGCGGATGCTGGATCTGCAGCAACCGTTCGATTTGGGGGTGGGTCTGCTCAGCACCCTGGGGTTCAGTCTGCTGGCGTCGCTGCTGCTGCTCTGGATGCTGCCCTCGCGCCATGTCCCCTGGCGTGATCTCTTGCCTGGAGCTGGATTCCTCGCTGCTTCATTCACTGTCCTCAATCTCTTGCTGGGCCGGGTGCTTGTGGCCCTTGGCCTGCGCTTTCAGGCCTACGGGCTGGTGGGTGGCGTGCTGGTGTTTGGCCTCTGGGTGTGGCTGATCGGGGTGCTCATCTACTACTCCCAGTGCCTCAGTGTGGTGATCCGTCGCCCCCGCCGCGGGCGCCCCTGAAGCACCCTGCCCAGGCCCCCAACGGAACGAGACGCCAGGGCTCCTGATCATGTCGATCCCAGCTGCGCAGGGCCTGCCAGGCCAGGATGGAACCGTGTGCAGCTCCGGCTTGACACCGCCAGCCCTCTACGCCGTTCTGGAACCATGTCGAGGTCATTCCCATGGGTGTGGATCGGCCTGCTGGGGCTGTTGTTGCTGGCTCCCTCGCCTGCCGGTCGCGTGCTGTTGGACGTGCTCGGTGGCATCACCCTCACCCTGTTGCTGCTGCCGCTGTTCCTGGCTGGCGCGGGCGTGGTGGCCTGGCAGCTGCTGAAGCGGCGCATCAGGGTGTGTCCCAGTTGCGGCTTGACCAGCTTCGGAGCGCCGGTGTGCCCGGCCTGCGGCACCGGGCTGGACGGCGACGCCACTGGCTTTGAGCAGGCCCAGGTGTTCGGGGGTGATTCCTTCGCGTCGCGTCCATCCACAGGCGTTGACGCCGCCTCGGCCACGATCGATGTGGACGTGCTGTCCTCCCAGGATCTCGACGACGAGGGAACGTCGCCACGCTGATGGAGCAGCGGCAGGCGAGCAGCGGGCCACCGCTGGGCCAGGCCAGCACGCGCTCAGACCGAGCTCAGGCGCGGGAGAGTTCGTCGAGCCGTCGCTCGCGCAGATAGAGAAACAGGGGGGCGCCGCAGGCGAAGGCGATCAGCAGGCAGGTGGCAATCACCAGGGGTAACCTACGCATCTTGAGGCGGCGGCTTTCCTGCACGATCCAGATCAGCACCGCCGTGGCCCCGATCGCCAGATCCCGCGACAGGGAGGCGGCGGCTGGGTTGGCGTTGGCCAGGCCGACGAACAGGCCGAGATCAAAGCTGCCGCCATAGGCGCGCATGTAGTCGAGATTGGCGAGCCAGGGCAGCACCGCACCTGCCACGGCCAGGGCCAGGTAGAGCCAGCGCAGCCAGGCGCTGGGGGGCTGCTCGGGGCTGAAGGTGGCAGGAGCTGGGTTGGAAGACGGGGTCATGGCGTGTAGGGGGTGGGGTCGCTGCTGTCATCGCCGCTGGGATCCCACAGCAACACCTCCTGCTCCACCTTGCCCAGGATCTGTTCGCAGCGCTCGGCATAGGCCTGGGCCCGCCGGTAGTGGCCAGCCATCTCCTCCACATCCAGATCAGGGCTCTGCAGCTCGGCCAGAATCAGCTCCAGAGCCGTGTGGGCCTCGCGGTAGCTGAGGCCGGCCGCGATCGTTTCGGCGCTGCGGGATCTCTTGCTGGCCATGGTCAGGATCGGGGCTGGTCCGCAGAGGGCTTGGGCCCAATCTCGCGCACCCCGGCCACGGCGCGCCCATCGGCCCACTCCAGCACCACCCGGGAGCCAGGCTGCACAGCCGCGACCGAGCGCAGCAGCTCTCCCTCAGCGGAGCGGATCAGGCTGAAGCCCCGCCGCAGCACCTGCTCGGGGGAGAGGGCCTGCAGCAGGGCCTGGGTCTGCTGCAGGCTCCGCTGGCGTTGCTGCAGCAGCTGACGGGGGTGCAACTGCTGCAGGCGTTCCTGCAGGCGCCCGGCCTGCTGGCGTTGGCTCTGCAGGTGCCAGCGGATCAGTTGTCCGAGGTGTCGGCGCGTCTGCAGCAGGCTGGCCAGCACCGTCTGCCGCTCCGGCAGCAGGGCCACCAGGGCGGCGGTGGGTGTGGCGGCGCGATAGTCCGCCACCAGGTCGGCGATGGTGGTGTCGTCTTCATGGCCGATGCCGCTCACCAGAGGCACCGGGCTCTCGGCCAGGAGCCGGGCCAGGTCTTCCCCGTCAAAGACGGCGAGGTCTTCGCGGCTGCCGCCGCCGCGGGCCAGCACGATCGCCTCGATGCCCTCGCGGGCCACCCGGCCATAGAGGCTGCGCAGCGCGGCGCAGATGGGGGCCTCCACGCCTCCCTGCACAGGGATCGGCACCAGCAGCACGGCCGTGGCCGGCCAGCGCTCCGCCGCCGTGCGCAGCATGTCGGCCAGGGCGGAACTGGGCACGCTGGTGAGCAGGGCGATGCGCTGGGGGGCGTGGGGCAGAGGCCGTTTGCGCTCCTCATCGAACAGCCCCTCGCCGATCAGTGCCCCCCGCACCTGCTCGAAGCGGCGCATCACGCTGCTGAGGCTGGGCCTCAGGTCCAGCACCTGTACGCACAGGGAGGCGCGGCTGGCCCAGAAGTTGAGCTTGCCCACCACCACCACCCCATCGCCCTCGGCGGGCTGAAGGCTGAGCTTCTGCCGTTGGGAGGCCCAGACCACGGCGGAGATCGAGGCCTGCTCATCCACCAGGGTCATCCAGAGGTGGCCCTTCTTGAGCTGGGGCCTGCTCACGGTGGCCTCCAGCAGAAAGCGGGGGGCAAAGCCCCGCTCGATCAGCGCCCCGATGGCGGCATTGAGCTCGCTGACGCTGTAGCGCGGCAGGCCCTGGCCTGGGGGCCAGGTGCTCGGGGAGGGAACCGCCAGCATCGGCTCAGGCCTGCAGGTGCTGGTAACAGCGCCACCAATAGAGGCTCACCAGGCCCGCCAGGACGGCCACCAGCTGGCCAGCGGGGTGGTCAAGCCGCACCAGACCGATGCAGCAGATCACCAGGGCACTGCTCAGCAGCCTGGATCCATCCCGCCGGTTACCCGGGAACAGCGGCCTGCCGGCCAGGAAGCGCGCCATCGCCACCACTCATCACGATGTGGGCCCAGTCTGACCGAGGGCCGCCTTGGTGAGGCGGGTGGGCTGGGCCTGGGCGCCGTCCTCGGGCCAGGGATGCCTGGGATAGCGGCCGCGCAGCTCCCGGCGCACGTCCCGATAGCCGCCCGCCCAGAACCCCGCCAGATCCGAGGTGATCGCCGCTGGCCGCCCCGCCGGGCTGAGCAGGTGCAGGCTCACCGCCAGCTTGCCGCCGAGCACGGTCGGCCCCTCCGCCACGCCGAAGAACTCCTGCAGTTTCGCCGCCAGCACCGGTGCTCCGCCGCTGTAGTCGAGTCGCACCTGGCGCCCTGTCGGCAGCGTCAGGCTGCAAGGCAGCAGCTGATCCAGCTCGCGTCGCTGCGACCAGGGGAGCTCAGCCCAGAGCGCCTCAGCCAGGTCGAGCTGGCCCAGGTCGTCGAGGCTGCGCATCCCCTCCAGGCACGGGCCCAGCCAGCTGCCGAGCTGCTCCAGCAACGTGCTGTCCCGTCGGTCTGGCCAGGGCTCCCCCAGGTGCTGGTGGGCCAGGTTGAGCCGCTGCTGCAGCTGGCGTGTGGCCGCCGTCCAGGGCAGGACCGTCAGCCCCCGCTGGCGCAGCCCTTCCTGCAGGGCTGTCGCCACCGCCGCTGCGTCGGCCTGGGGCCAGGGCCGACGCTCCAGCACCAGGGCATCGAGCCGCAGGGTCCGCTCGCAGCGCACCCTGCCGGCGGATGCATCCCAACGGGCCTGCTCCAGCCACTGCCCCTGCTGCTCCGCCAGGGCGTGCAGCTGCTCCAGCGGCAGCGGCACCGCCAGCAGGATGCGCGCATCCTGCTGGGCCCCATCGAGCACCGCCACGGCCAGGGCCGGCTCCCCCACCAGCGGGTCCTGGGGGTGGAGGCTGGCCCCCCGGCCGCTGCGCAGCAGGAACCGGCCCCGGCCATCGGCCCGGGCCTGGGCGAGCCGTTCCGGATAGGCGGCTGCCACGAGCCGGGCCGCCAGGGTGGCGTCATCGCCGGGGGTGTTTCCGGGCCGGCCCACGGCGGGATCCGAGGTGTAGCCCGCTGCGGCCTGGCGCAGCCATTGGGCCTGGAGGCGGCACAGGGGGTGGCCGCTGGACTGGCGGCGCAGCCAGTCCAGCCGGGCGAGCAGATCACTGCCGGCGGCCTGGCGGCTGAGGGGGTCGCGCTCGCTCAGCAGCACGGCCAGGGCGCTGGCCAGGGGCTGGGCTCCCCACTGCTCTGCCACCACCAGCATGTGGCCGAGCCGGGGGTGCAGGCCCAGCTCCGCCAGGCGGCGCCCGTGGGGGCTCAGCCTGGCGTCGGCCTCGATGGCCTGGAGCTGTTTCAGCAGCTGCAGGGCCTCCGCCAGGGCCGCGGCGGGCGGCGGATCGAGCCAGGCCAGCTGCTGGCCCAGGGGATCGCCCCAGCAGGCCAGTTGCAGGGCCAGGGGCAGCGGGTCGGACTCCAGCAGCGCCGGAGGGTCATGGGCGGGGCGTCGCTGCTGCTCAGCGGGGGACCAGAGCCGCACGCAGTGCCCCGGTCCCAGTCTCCCGGCCCGGCCGGTGCGCTGCTCGGCACTGGCCCGGCTGGCCGGCAGCGTCACCAGGCTGTCCAGGCCTGTGCCCGGATCGAAGCGATTGCGGCGGCTGAGGCCGGCGTCGATCACCAGGCCCACGCCGGCGATGGTGAGAGAACTCTCGGCAATGCTGGTGGCCAGCACCACCTTGGGGCGCCCGGGCCTGGCCGCAGCGATGGCGGCGCTCTGCTGTGCCAGGGGCAGGCTGCCGTGCAGGGCCACCCAGTCGATGGCATCGCCCCAGGCGCAGGCCTCAAGGGCCCGCCCGCAAGCGTGGATCTCTGCCTGACCCGGCAGGAACACCAGGGCGGTGGTGCCCAGCGTGGTATCGGCTGCGGCTGGTGGCTCCGGCCATCCCTGGCTCTCGAGGGCGCGCAGCACCTGCCGGGCCAGGGGCTCGTCTGGGCGGGGCAGCTGGTGTTCCACGCTCACCGGATGGCTGCGGCCGGCGCTGTGCAGCACGCTTGCCTGGGGCATCTGGGCCGCCAGGGCCTCCAGTTCGAGCGTGGCAGACATCACCACCAGGCGCAGGTCGGGGGCCAGCAGTTCCCTGGCCTGGCGCACCAGGGCCAGGCCCAGATCGGTGTCGGCGTGGCGCTCATGGAACTCATCCAGCACCACGCAACCCACCCCCTCCAGGGCTGGATCGGCCTGGAGCCGGCGCAGGAACAGCCCCCCCGTGAGCACCTCAATACGGGTGGCCGCGCTGACGCGCCGCTCCAGCCTCACGCTGTAGCCGACCCGCTGCCCCACCGGTTCGCCCAGCTCGACAGCCAGCCTCTGGGCCGCGGCCCGGGCGGCCAGGCGCCGTGGCTCCACCATCCAAACCCGCGAGGCGGGGCCATCGGCCTGGCCCAGGGCTCGCAACGCGACCCCTGGCACTCGGGTGGTTTTGCCAGCCCCTGGCGGAGCCTGCAGGAGCAGGGTGGCTCCTGGTACAGCCAGGGTGGCCTCGATGCTGGCCAGCAGAGCATCGATCGGCAGCGGCTGCATCAGCTCAGGCTCCCGGGGCCATCGCGCCCTGCCTGGTCGCAGGCTGCGAGCTCAGCGCACGTGCCTCACGCCGTCCACCGGGTGGTACGCCTCGCCGGTCAGTTCCTCGTAGACCACAGCGGGCAGGCCGGTTTCGAACATCGTCTGGAGGGCCTCTTTGAGATAGGGGTTCCAGCCGCCCGTGCTCACCGTGCCGTGCCGCACGGTCCAATCCCAGGTGCCCTGCAGATCCCGCGGGATGCGGCCTTCCCGGTCGCGCCGGGCCACCAGGTCCTGGGATTCGACGAGGCCCACCAGCACCGGCGCCTTGCCATAGGCGGGGGTGAGGCTCAACTCCAGCCGGATCGGGTCGTCCTTCACCAGTTTGAGGCGGAAGCGAGGAGGCAACTTGAGATTCCGCAACAGTGCGGCCACGATGCGCGTGCGTGGATCCAAATGCTCGCCCTCCCTGAAATCACGTGCTCACCGGTGAGCCTATTCAGTGACGGGGCCTCAGCTGGGGTCGCTGGGGAAGGCCGGCCGCTCGTTGTCACCGCTGAAGCGCACCGTGAGCAGATCTTCATCGGTGAGCTGGCCTTCGGCGTCCAGCAGCTCGGGGTGGATGGTGAGCCGCCCCGTGCGATCGGCGGCCCCAGGGATGGTGGGAGGGCCTGCGTTGGCGCGTTCCGGGGGGCGATCCCCTGGGTCCGAAACGGCCCTGAAGCCCTGGCCCATCACCCTGAAGGCCTGCCAGAGCAGGGCCAGGAAACAGATGCCATAGAGGATCGGGAAGATCTGGGAGAGGATCGCGCTCATGGCCTGGGGCCTGCTGCAGTGGGACTCGGACGGACCGTCTGCCCCATCATTGCCCGGATTGGCGGGAATTGGCTCCGCTGTTGGCCAGCATCCAGGCCCACAGGGTGGTGCAGGCAGCTCCGAAGGCCAGAAAGGCCAGTAGCAGTCGCTCAGTGTCCATGGGTCGATACAAATCTTTGCTTAATCTAGGGTGTGGTGTGGCGCTACGGCGTCTGGAGCGTTCAGCAGCGTTCCGTCTTCCCTCCTGCGTACGGTTGAAGTCCCCTCCCTGTCGGTTCGCCGCTTGTCCTCGGTTGCCGCTGCATCGCTGGCTTCGAGCCGCCTTCACCGCCCCCAGACTTTCTGATCCGATCGCCATGGCCCACCTGCGCCTGCGTTCCCTTCCCGCCCGTTCCCGGCCAGCCCAAGCCAGGCACACCCGTTGCCGGGCTGTTCTGCCGGGGCTCTCCGCCTCCTTGTTGGTTTCAGGATCGGTGCTGGCCGCTCTGGTCGCCCCTCCGGGGTGGCTCACGCCCATCAGTCAGCGCCTGGCGCCTGCTGCCGCGGCCCAGCCCAGGGGATCGGCGGCCGGGGCGGCCCTGGGCCGTCAGTCGTTCGTAGCCGCAGCCGTGCGCCGCGCCGGCCCCGCTGTGGTGACGATCGACACCGAGCGCACCGTGCTGGTGCAGGGCGGCCGGGGTGGCGCCTCCAGTTCTCTCCTCAACGATCCGGCCTTTCGCCAGTTCTTCGGGCTGCCTCAGCAACGGGCCGCTCCCCCCTCCCAGCGCACCGAGCGGGGCCAGGGCAGCGGCTTCATCATTCAGCCTGACGGCCTCATCCTCACCAACGCCCACGTGGTGGAGAAGACGGACAAGGTGACCGTGGGATTGCAGGACGGCCGGCGGGTGGAGGGCACCGTGGTGGGCCTCGATCGCCTCACGGACCTGGCGGTGGTGCGGCTGGGCGGCCGCGGACCCTGGCCGGTGGCCCCCCTCGGCGATTCCGAAGACCTGCAGGTGGGTGACTGGGCGATTGCGGTGGGGAACCCCTACGGCCTCGACAACACGGTGACCATGGGGATCATCAGCAACCTCAACCGCAACGCGGCCAAGCTGGGCATCACCGACAAGCGGCTGGAGCTGATCCAGACCGATGCCGCGATCAATCCCGGCAACTCCGGTGGACCGCTGCTCAACGCCGAAGGTGAGGTGATCGGCATCAACACGCTCGTGCGGCAGGGGCCAGGCGCTGGTCTGGGCTTTGCGATTCCGATCAACCGGGCCCGGGATATCGCCAGACAGCTGCTCGCCACCGGCAAGGTGAGCCATCCGATGATCGGTATCGTGATGGATCTGGTGCGCCCAGGCGATGGCACGGGCCTGAGCAGGGGTGTGCGGGTGGCCTCGGTGCTGGCCGACGGGCCTGCCGAGCGAGCTGGCCTGCAGCAGGGTGACGTGGTGGTGTCCGCCGGCGGGGAAACGGTCCTGGAGCCGTCCCAGGTGGTGGCTGCGGTGGAGCGGGCCGGTGTGGGCGGCGAGATCACCCTCAACATCAGCCGCCAGGGGCAGAGCCGGGAGGTGACGCTGGTGCCGGTGCAGATGGGCGGAGCCTGACAGCGCCGCCCCGGCCGGGACGGCTCACGCCTCCTGACCCCACGGGTTGGGCAGACCGGTGCCGAACTGGGAGGGGGCTCCCAGCTGTTGGCGCATCACCCACTGGGTGGCGGCTTTCTGGCTGTGCCAGGCCTGCAGGAGCTGCTTGGCGATCCCCTGCAGGGCCTGAAGGTCGGCGGTGTCGTCGATGGCACGGCTCATCCTTTCCAGCTCGAATTGCTGACCGAGGCTGAGGGAGAGGGGTTCCGACATGGCAGGCGTCGCGAAGGGGCGATGGATCCGGGCCAAAGCTACAAACTGTTTCAGTCCTGCTCGTAGCCGTTGCAACAGGGCGGCTTTGTTGTCCCCGTTTCCTGTTATGTCGGACGCTTCGGGGCCCCTCAGGCGGCCTTGCCCTTCCCCTTGCGGCCAGCCGCCCTGGCCTGCTGCTTCTCCCGGTTGGCCGTCGTCTTGGCCGCCCTGGCCTCGCTGATGGCCAGCTGGCGCGCCAGTTCCGCCTCCTCCTCCTTTTTCTCCAGGTAGTAGGCGTAGTCGCCCCGGTACAGCACCAGCTCACCATCGCGGATCTCCACGATGCGGTTCGCCACCCTGCTGATGAAGTAGCGGTCGTGGCTCACGAGCAGCGCAGCCCCCTCGTAGGCGATCAGGGCGTCCTCGAGCATCTGTTTGGCGGGGATGTCGAGGTGGTTGGTGGGCTCATCCAGCACCAGCAGGTTGCAGGGGGTCAGGAGCATCAGGGCCAGGGCGAGGCGTGCCTTCTCGCCGCCGGAGAGCTTGCCGGCCTGCTTGAACACGCTTTCGTTGCTGAAACAGAAGTTGCCGAGCAGGGAGCGCACCTGGGTCTGGGTCCAGTCGGGCACCACCTCGAAGATCGTGTCGATCACGGTCTTGCTCAGGTCCAGGGCCTCGGCCTGGTTCTGCTCGAAGTAGCCGGCGATCACGTTGTGTTCGCCGAGGCGGGCGTGGCCCTCGCTGGGCTGCTCCATCCCCATCACCAGGCGCAGCAGGGTGGACTTGCCGGCGCCGTTGGGGCCCACGAAGGCGATGCGGTCGCCGCGTTCCACCTCCAGGCTCGCTCCCAGGAAGAGGATCTGATCGCCGTAGCTGTGGCTGAGGTCGGCAATCTCGGCCACCAGGCGGCCGGAGCGGGGCGCTTCGGGGAACTGGAAGCGGGGCCCGCCGATGCTCTCGATCGGCGCCTCCACCCGCTCCACCTTCTCCAGCAGCTTCTCGCGGCTCTTGGCCTGGGTGGAGCGGGTGGCGCTGGCCCGGAAGCGGTCGATGTAGGCCTGCTGGCTGGAGAGCTCCTTCTGCTGGCGCTCGAAGGCGGCCTGGGTGGCCTCCCGTTCCAGGGCCTTCTGCTCCAGGTGCTGGCTGTAGTTGCCGAGGTAGGTGCGGGAGACCCCGCGCTCGGTCTCCACGATCTGGGTGCAGACCCGATCCAGAAAGGTGCGGTCGTGACTGATCACCACCTGGGCGGCGCTCTGCTGGATCAGATAGCCCTCGAGCCACTGGATCGTCTCCACATCCAGGTGGTTGGTGGGCTCGTCGAGCAGCAGCAGATCGGGCTCCTGCAGCAGGATCTTGCCCAGGGCAATGCGCATCTGCCAGCCGCCGGAGTAATCGCCCACCAGCTGCTCGGCCCCCTCGGCGCTGAAGCCGATCGTGGGCAGCAGCTTGTCGATGCGGGCGTCGAGCTCGTAGCCGTGCAGGGCCTCGAAGCGGCTGTGCAGGCGGCCCAGCTCGTGGATCAGCTCGTCGAGGTGGTCGGGATCGCTGGCGGCCTGCTCACTGGCCATGGCGTGCTCCACGGCGTGCTGGCGCACCAGCACCTCGGCCGCTTCGCCGAAGGCCTGGAACAGCTCCTCGCGCACGCTGCGCTCGGGGTTCACGTCGAACTCCTGCTGCAGGTAGGCGATGCGGGGGTCGCCCTGCTTCACCACCTGGCCGCTGCTGGCCTCCTCGAGGCCGGCGATGATCTTCATCTGGGTCGACTTGCCCGCCCCGTTCACGCCCACCAGGCCGATGCGGTCGCCCGGCTTCACCTCCCAGGTGACATCCCGCAGCACCTCCCCGGTGGGATAGATCTTGCCGAGACGTTCGAGGCGGAGCACGGGGCGGAGCGGGGTGAGGGGGGACAGGCGGGCGCCGGTGGATGGGCGCCGGCACCTCATCCTTTCGCATCATTGCCGCGGCAGCTCAGCCAGCGCCCTGCTAATGGCACGCTGCAAGCGCGCCCGGGGCCCTCCACCTGACCGCAGCCGTCTCGGCCAGACTTGATCGAGCCGGCAGGGTTTCTCGATGATCAGACGTCTGGAACAGGTGGCGGCACTGGTGGTGGCGGCGGGTCTGGCGATCGTGAGCTACTGGCTGTTCTTCAGCTGGGCCCAGGGTGGAGGCGCCCGCCGCCCCGCCGAGCCAGCGCGCTCAGCCCTGCCGCAGCATCGAGCCATGCTGGTTTCAGCACTGCCGACACCGCTGGCGGTGTCGGCAGTGCTGAAACCAACGCCCCAGGGGATCAGAGGCCACCGCGGGCCTTGAGCAGCCACTGCTTGCTGGCCCCGTCCTGCAGGGACGCCACATGGGCCTTGACCTGCTCGCGGCTCACCGGCAGGCCGTAGTCGGCCCCGAGGCTCACGATCTGATCGAGGGCACCGCCCGGATCCTGGAGGGCCTGGCGGAACAGCTTCTGGGTGAGTTCGGCATCGGCGCTGATGCGCTCATAGAGGGCCCTGGCGTGGTCGCTCGACCCTTCGCCGCTGCTGATTGAGCTCTCGACCATGACGGCAATCCAACTGCTCCGAACCTATGCACGCCAGCGCGATCCGGCTGGAGGCCGTTGCGGCCTGTTGCCAAGCCCCCGGGGTTCAGGCCCTCAGGCGGCCTTGGGGTTGTCGTTCACGGGGGTGCCGCAGGCGGAGGCGTCTTCCATGGTGCGGGCATCGAGGCAGAGCACCTTGCGCAGCTCGGCGTAGTTGTCGGCCAGGGCGGTGCGGCCCTCCTGCTGGGCCCCGTATTCGGCTCGTTGCAGCACGTGGTGCAGGTGGGTGAGCAGGTAGGTGCTGATCACGGCGGACACCAGCACATCACTGCGTTCGGCGGTGCGGCGCTTACGGCTCTGGGGCATGGTGCCAGCTCCGGGGGATCGGGGAACGGATGGGCTGCCTCCACCATAAGCATGGATACTATCCATGCGCACCTGAGAGTTGCCATTAGGATCCGGCTGGAACCCCGGGGCGTCCATGGCTCGCTCCCTGGCTGCGCCCCCAGGCGATCCAGTCGCTGCTTCCGCTCACCCTCTCTGGCTTCCTGGCGTGCCGACCCGGCAAACCTCATCCAGCGGGCGCCCCAAGTCGCCCAGGATTCAGGTGGTGTTGCCTGAGGAGCTCTGCGAACGGCTGGCTGCCCTGGCCGAGCAGGACTCCCGCACCGTGAGCAACATGGCCAAGGTGCTGATCCAGCAGGGGGTGGCCCGACTGGAGCAGGCCCGCCGCGGCAGCGAGGTCGGGGCCCCCGTCAGTGCCGACGACCTGCGCCAGCAGCTGGAGACCCAGGGACAGCAGCGCCCCCCAAGGCTGCGGGGGGCCCCGAAGCGGCTGCGCCTGCAGAGGCCGGGCCCGTCAGCCGGGGCTTGAGCCGGGGGGAGGCACCCACACCCCCAGCAGGCTGGAGCGCCGCGCACCGGTCACCGCAGGGGCATTGGCGGGATGGCCCCGATGGTTCCACCAGGCCAGCAGGGCAAAGGCCAGGGCCTCGCGGTCGCTGTCCTGCAGGCCGAAATCGGCCAGCGGTCGCACGATCACGCCCCGGCAGCGCTGCCGCAGCTGGGCCACCAGCAGCTGATTGCGGGCGCCGCCGCCGGCCAGAAGCAGCTCCACCGGCTGGGGCCCATGCCTCAGCTCCTGGGCCACGGCCGCCGCACTGAAGGCGGTGAGGCTGGCGAGCACGTCGGCCGGGTCCAGCTCCGCCGGGGCGCTCCTGGCCGACGGGCCGCCAGCTGAGACGCTGAGATCCTGCAGCCGCCGCTCCAGATCGGCCCGGCCGAACAGTTCCCGCCCGGTCGACTTGGGAGGAGGCTGCTGGAAATAGGGCTCCTGCAGCCAGGTCTCCACCACGGCGTGATCGATGTGGCCACGGCTGGCCCAGGCGCCACCGGCATCAAAGCTGTGGCGCCCGCCGCTGAAGCGCTCCACCGCCAGGTCCACCAGGGTGTTGGCGGGGCCGCAGTCCCAGCCCAGCAGGCTGGCGTGGCGCTCAGGACCGTGGGCCGGCGGGATCAGGGTGAGATTGGCAATGCCGCCGAGGTTGAGCACCCCCCGCCAGCCGTCGATGCGCCCCAGCAGGGCGGCGTCGGCCGGAGGCACCAGCGGGGCCCCCTGGCCGCCGAGGGCCAGGTCGGCGGCGCGGAAGTCGTGCACCACCGGTCGCCTGAGCTGGGCCGCCAGCCTGGAGGCTTCGAGCAGCTGCCAGCTGTTGCCCTCACGTTCAGGCGATGGGGGGCGGTGCCACACCGTCTGGCCGTGGCAGCCCACCAGCTCCGCCTGGCCGTGGGGATCGCAGGCCAGAGCGGCTTCCGCCTGCATCGCCGTGACGGCTTCGGCCAGTTCAAGGATGGCGGCAGCGCTGCAGGGCTCGCCCTGGCCCAGGGCGATCAGGCGCTGGCGCAGGTCGGCGGGGTAGGGCACGGCCGCGCGGCTGAGCAGCTCCCAGCGCGGCCGGGCGGCGGGGCCAGCAAAGCTGGCCAGCACCGCATCGACGCCATCGGCACTGGTGCCGCTCATCAGCCCCAGCACCTTCATGGGGGAAGAGAGGGCCATGGCGGCCCCGCTTCAGGTCAGCCTCACTTGTTGGGCTGGGGGGTCATGCGCAGGTAGGGCTTCACTTCCGTGACCCCCTTCGGGAACTTGACGCGGGCCTCATCGGTGGGGATGGAGGGCACCACCACGCAGTCCTCACCGTCCTTCCAGTTCACCGGGGTGGCGACCTGGTGGTAGTCGGTGAGCTGCAGGGAGTCGATCACCCGCAGGATCTCGTCGAAGTTACGGCCCGTGCTGGCGGGGTAGGTGATCTGCAGGCGCAGCTTCTTGTTGGGGTCGATGATGAACACCGAGCGCACCGTGAGGTTGTTGAGCGCCTTGGGATGGATCATCCCGTAGAGATCGCTCACCGTCTTGTCGGCATCGGCGAGGATCGGGTAGTCGACGCTGGTGTTCTGGGTTTCGTTGATGTCGCCGATCCAACCCTTGTGGCTCTCGGCGGAGTCCACACTCAGGGCGATGGTCTTGACGTTGCGCTTCTCCCATTCGGGGCGCAGGCGTGACACTTCCCCCAGCTCAGTGGTGCAGACGGGGGTGTAGTCGGCGGGGTGGGAAAACAGCACAACCCAGCTTTCGCCGGCGTAGTCATAGAAGTGGATCGGACCCAGCTGGGATTCCTGGGTGAAATCGGGAACGGTATCGCCGAGTTGAAGCGCCATGGCAGGGACGGGGACGGGACGGGTGGCAGGAAAGGGAAGGGCGCCTTCGCCCATGGTGTTCGATGCTGCCACAGTCCCCCCACCCGCTGACGGGGGCCAGTCGAGCAGGGCCTCCTTGAGCCGCTGCAGCCCAAGCCCTTCGGTGGCGGACACGAACAGGGCATCGGGTTCGAGGGCCTGGGCCCGCTCGATCTCGGCGGCAGGGCAGCGGTCGATCTGATTGGCCACCAGCCGGCGAGGCATGGCGGCCCCGAGCGCCTCGAGAATGGCCAGCACCGTGCGGCGCTGCTCCGGCCAGGCCGGATCGCTCAGGTCCACCAGCAGCAGCAGGCCATCGGCGTCGAGGGTTTCCTCCAGGGTGGAGCGGAAGGCCTCCATCAGCGCAGGCGGCAGTTCGCGGATGAATCCCACCGTGTCGGTGAGCAGCAGGGTCTCGCCGGGCAGGCCGCCGGCCCCTCCCAGGCCGAGCCGGCGGGTGGTGGGATCGAGGGTGGCGAAGAGCTTGTCGGCGGCGAGCACCGGCTCCGCTCCCTCCGTCCGGGTGAGGGCGTTGAGCAGGGAACTCTTGCCGGCGTTGGTGTAGCCCACCAGGGCCAATCGTTTGAGGGCCTGCCGCCCGCTCCGCAACCTGGCCCGGTGGGCCTCCAGCTGGCGCACGTCCCGTTGCAGGCGCTCAATGCGCCGGGCGATGGCGCGGCGATCCTTTTCCAGCTGGGTTTCGCCCGGCCCCCGGGTGCCGATGCCACCCCCCTGGCGCGAGAGGCTGCGGCCGCGCCCGCTCAGCCGGGGCAGGCGATAGCGCAGCTGGGCCAGTTCCACCTGCAGGCGCCCGGCCGCACTGGCGGCCCTCTGGGCAAAAATGTCCAGGATCAGCTCGCTGCGATCGCTGATCGGCAGATCCAGCAGGCGCTCCAGGTTGCGCGCCTGCAGTGGGCTCAGCTCCCGATCCGTCACCACCAGGGTGGCCCCCAGGCGCCGGGCTTCCAGGGCGGCCTCCGCCAGCTTCCCCTCGCCCCACACCGTGTGGGGCGAGACCTGGCTGCGGCGCTGCTCCACAACCCCCACCGGCGTGGCGCCGGCGCTGCGCACCAGCCCCTCCAGTTCGCCGATCAGCCGCTGGGCGGCGGCCCGGTCGCCCGGTGTGAGGGCCAGCAGCAGCACCCGTTCCTGGCCTGCGGTACTCCGGGCCGTCGTGGGCTCGGCGCCAGCACTGTCCGCCTCGCCCGTGGACGGGGCCCAGAGGCCGGGGTCGATGGCGCAGAGGGTGCCCAGCTCCCCCAGTTGTTCGCTGCTCCAGGGTTGGCCCTGCTGGCCGCTGGGGACGAACAGGGCGCCCTTCCAGTGGCCCCCAGCCTCGGCCTGGTCGCCGTAGCGCAGCCACAGCTGGGGTTGGAGGTCGAGCCCCACCACCCCTTCCTGGCTGCTGGGTTCCAGGTGGCGGGCCCGGCCGCAGCAGGTGAGCAGGCGCAGGGCACGGCCCTGGCGCCGCTGGGAGCCCGGCAGCTTTTCCAACAGCTGGCCCGACTGCTCCAGCGGGCCCACCCAGAGCAGCCGGCACAGCCCCCGCCCATCCACCACCAAGGTGAGCGGCAGCTCCAGTTCCCGACTCTCGGCCGCCAACCGCTGCAGGCACAGCAGCTCGGCCACGCCATCCTCCGGGTGTCGCCGGTGGCAGAGCTGCTCCAGCCGTCGCCGCTGGGCGGGCCTCAGCCCGGCGGTCCGCCCGGAGAGCACCCCCTGTCTCAAGGTCGTTGCACCCGCACACAGCGCAGTTGCGCCGCCGCCGCGGCCGCTTCGTCCTCGGGGCTGTCGCCCACGTGCCACACGGCTGAGCCAGGCAGCTCCAGCTGCCCCAGGGCCAGCAGCAATGGCGTGGGCTCCGGTTTGGCGGCTCCCGCGGCACTCGACACCACCACGGCGTGCAGCCAGCGGCGGAGCCCGAGCTGCTCCAGCAGGGGCTCCAGGCGGCTGTCGAAGTTGCTCACCACCGCCAGCTTCAGGCCCTGCCCGTGCCAGCGCTGCAGCAGGGGGGGCACTTCGGGATAGGGCTGCCAGAGGGAGGCGTCGGCGAAGCAGTGGAACAGCTCCGGGCCCAGATCTGCGGGGGGCTGCTCCACGCCCACGGCCGCCAGGGTGGCGTTCACCCGCGCGGTCCACCAGTCCTGCTCGGCCTGGCGCAGGGCAGCGCCCTGGAGCGAGGGGAAGGCCAGGGGCGGCGCAGCTGCAAACATCCTTCGGAATGCCGCGTTCAGGGCCTCAGCATCCAGTCTCAGCCCATGGCGGCAGGCCGCGGCGGCGTAGGTGTGGCCCACTGATCGGCGCAGGCCGATCAGGGTGCCCATGGCATCGAGCAACAGGCCCCTCGGGCGCTCAGCTGCCATGCACGGCCGCGGCAGCAGGGCTCCAGTCGGCCAGCCAGCCGGCGGCCACCCGCAGCTGATGGCTGCGGCCGGGCAACCGGGTGAGGTAGGCCAGGCGGCGCAACTGGAAGGCGGCCGGGCCGGCCAGGGTCAGTCCGCTCCCCACCAGGCTGGCATCGCCCACGCCCAGGCTCATCATCTCGCCGAGGTCGCGGAACCCGAAGGGCTCCAGCGGCTCCCCAGCCCTGGCGCGCGCCAGATTGGCGGCCAGGCAGGTGGCCTGCTGAAAGGCCACCTGGGCGTTGGCCGGCAGGTCGCCCTCGCCGCTGTTCACGCCGGCGATATCCCCCGCCGCAAACAGATCGGTGGAGCCACGCAAGCGCAGGGTTTCCTCGCACAGCAGCCGCCCGCGGCGGTCGCTCGTCGGCGCCGGCTCAATCGCCGGCGGCTGGAAGGCGAGACCAGCGGTCCAGATCGTGGCCTGCACGGCCAGGGTTTCGGCCCCCGTCGGCCCCTCCAGCTCCAGCCGGTTGGCTCCCACCTCGCGCACCCGGGTGTGGGTGCGCAGCCGCACGTCGCGCAGCTGCAGGGCCCGCACGGCCTGCTCCCGGTTGAAGGCCTTGGCCTGCTGCAGCGGCTCGCCGGCCTGCTCGATCAGCTCCACCAGGGCCGTGCCGCCAAGCAGATCGGAGAGCTTGCAGGCCAGCTCCACCCCGCTCGGGCCAGCCCCCACGATCGCCAGCCGCTGCAGCGGACGCTGCTGGGCCCGAAGCTGCTGCACCAGTTGTTGCAGCCGCTCCACATCCTCCAGGCTGCGGAAGCCGAGGGCATGGGCCTCCACTCCGGGAATGCCGAAGCTGCTGGTGTCGCCACCCGTGGTCACCACCACCTGGCCGAAGTCCAGCCGGCGGCCGCCACGGGTGGTCACCTGCCTTGTCGTGCTGTCGATGTGGGTCACGCGATCGCGCAGCCAGGCGATCCCCTTGCCGGCCAGCAAGGCGTCGTAACGGGGCGCGATTTCCCAGCTGCGCAGTTCGCCGCTGAGCAACTCATAGAGAAGGGGCAGGAACACGAAGCGGTCGTTCGGCTCGATCAGCAGCACCGGCGGCGGTTGCCGCTGCTCAGCCAGGGCCAGGGCGGTGTACAGCCCCGCGAAGCCGCCGCCCACGATCACCACCGGGGCGCTGGCCTGGGCGGCACGGCTCAGCTCGAGGGCATCCGTGGTGGCCGTCATGGCTCGGTAGGGGGGCGCCCACACACAGCCGGAACCCTAACCAGTGGTCTGGCCAAGGAGCGATGATGGGTCAATGGTGATTGCACAGGCCCCAACCCTGCCCACCGACCGCAGCGGCCAGGTGGTGTCCCTGGAGCCGTCCCGGCGCTGTCTGGTGGGGCTCTCCCCTCAGGAGCAGTTGGCCTGGGCGCTGGACATGTTTGGTGACGGCTTCGCCATCACCACCAGTTTCGGCATCCAATCTGCGGTGCTGCTGCACATGGTGAGCGCCCTGGGGCAGCAGCGCCATCTGCGGGTGCCCGTGATCTGGGTCGATACCGGCTATCTCCCTCCCGAGACGTACCACTACGCCGAGCAGCTGCGCGGGCAGCTCAGCATCGACCTGCACGTGGCCCAGGCCAGTCTCAGCCCCGCCCGCATGGAGGCCCTGCACGGCCGGCTCTGGGAGACCGGTCGGGTTGAAGACATGGAGACTTACCACCGCATCCGCAAGGTGGAGCCGCTGGATCAGGCCCTGCAGCAGCTCGCTGTGGCCTGCTGGGCCAGCGGAGTGCGCGGATCCCAGACCGAGCACCGCCGCGGCATGGACGTGCTCGACGCCGTGCGGAACCGTTGGGCCCTGCGGCCCCTGCTCAACTGGAGCAACCGCGAGGTGTACTACTACATGGAGGAGCACCAGCTGCCCCAGCACCCCCTGTTTGCCCAGGGCTATTCCAGCGTCGGTGACTGGCATTCCAGTGGCCCGGACGACGGCTCCAGCCCTGGCCGTTCCACCCGCTTCGGTGGGCTTCAACAGGAGTGCGGCATCCACCTGCCCGGGTTGATGGGTGAGGGCATCTGATCCGGCGGAGGAAGATCCAGGCCTGTGGCTGCTGATCGGCAACAGCCGCTGGCACTGGGCCCGCGGCCGCCAGGATCGGTTGCACTGCTGGAGTGGTGCCCCCGCAGCCGATGCGGGCCAAGGCCTCGCACCAACGGCCTGGGCGGCGGTGGGCCCAGTGGCGGTTCAGCAGGGGCTCGACCCTGCCACGCGCTTGGCTCTGGAGCAGGTGCCGCTGGTTGCGGCGCCTGCCTGGCTGGGGGTTGATCGGGCCCTGGTGGGCTGGCAGGCCTGGCAGCAGAGCGCCGGGCCGGTGCTCGTTGCCGATGCGGGCACGGCCCTCAGCCTCACCCGGGTTGGGGGCGATGGACGTTTCGCCGGCGGCCGGATCCTGGCAGGGGCGGCGCTGCAGTGGCGGGCCCTGGCGGCCGCAACGGCCCAGCTCCCGGCCGGTCTCGGCCCACTGGAGCCGGAAGGGCGGGAGCTGGATCCCCCGGAGGACTGGCCCAGCGACACCGCCATGGCGATGCGCTCAGGCGTGCTGCGCGGACTGGCCGCCGCCGTGGAGATGGCCTGGCGGGAGGCCTGCCAGCTCACGCCCGGCTGCACGCTCTGGATCACCGGCGGTGATGGAGCCGCACTCGCTGGTCTGCTGGGTCGAGGCTCCGACCCTGATCTGGCCCTGCGGGCCCTGGCCAGGCTCAGGCCAGCCCCAGGTCGCTGAGGATGGTGTCCGCCATGCTGTCGGCCTTCACCTTGGTGTAGATCCGCTCCAGCTTGCCCTCGGCATCGATCACGAAGGTGTGCCGCATCATGCCCATGTATTCGCGGCCCATGAAGGTCTTGAGGCCGTAGCTCTCGTAGGCCGTGGCCACGGGGCAGGGTTCGGCGTCGCTGAGCAGGGTGAAGGGCAGGGTGTACTTGGCGATGAACTTGGCGTGGCTGCTGGCCCCGTCCTTGCTGATCCCGAGCACGGTGATGCCGTGATCGGCGAAGGCGCTCCACTGGTCGCGGAAGTTGCAGGCTTCCTTGGTGCAGCCAGGGGTGTCGTCCTTCGGATAGAAGTACACCACCACCTTCTGGCCCCTGAGGCTCTCAAGGCTCACGGGGGAGCCGTTCTGGTCTGGCAGAATGAATTGCGGGGCGGCATCGCCGATCGCCAGGGCCATCGTTCAGGCAACGGACACTAGGGAAAGATTACGGGCTCGCCTCGATCGGAGGTGGCTTGATGGTCTGGGGTGCCAGGTCGCTTGGAGCGAGGGTGTCGGTTTGTTGACTCGTCTTGCGCCTTGCGGGCAAGGGTGGCAGCGAAGGCTACTTTGATGAATGAATTGACTCAACACTCGTGATCAAGAGCCTGCTGGCCGGACTGTTCGTTGGTGCGGCCCTGACTACTTCCGCCCTGCCCGCCTCGGCTGCAGTCGATAACAATCTGCCCATGCGCTGGAACACCGGAGGCGCTGTCTGGTCGACCGACCAGGGTGCCGTTGACACCTACCTGGAAACCGGTGATGTCACGGATCGCGGCCTCCAGGGCGGCCTGCAGAACTCCGGCTGGACGGCCGATGAGGTGCGTGACGGCATGAAGAAGACCTACGACGTGGATCTCGTGGGCGTCACCCGCTTCCTCTACTCCGATGACGGCGTCAAGTTCCTCAAGGACCAGTCCACCAGCTACTTCCCCTACTGGAGCATGAACACCTACGCCGTTCAGGCGTTGCGCTCCGCGATCATTGAAGACGCCCGTGACGGGGAAATCTCCTCGGCCGGCATCATGACCGCCCTGCCCACCGACATGCGCCTGGCCGATTTCTGCGGCACCTACACCGGTGCCCAGAACGTCTGCGCCGAGGGTCGTTGCCAGGGTGATGCCCAATGCACCTCCCTGCTGTCCTGGTACGTGTTCCTGCCGGCCTGCATCCAGGCCAACCAGATGGCCGATCCCGTGGCTGAAGTGCGTACCACGGCTCCCGCCCCTGCCCCCATGGCTGAGCCGATGCCGATCCGCGGCCTCTGGTGAGCCTCGGCCCCAGGGCCAGCCGCCTCAGTGCTTCTGTCAGCCCCGGGCTATTCCCGGGGCTTTTTGCTGTTCAGGCGCTCCCTGGCCCCCCCCACCTGCACAAGGGTGTGGGCGAGGGTCTGGGGAAGGCAACGCCCCAGGTTCTGGCGCAGCAGGGTCGCCATCATGTCCAGGGCCGCTGCCGCTTCGTTGGCCCCCAGCTGGGCTTCCAGGGCTTCTCTGTACCGGCTCTCAGGCGCCAGCCAGCGCTCGATGCGACCGCTGTCCAGGGTGAACGGGATGGCCTCGTCCCAGCACTCCCGGCCCAGGCTTGCCCCGTGGTGCTGCAGGATCTCCACCACGGCTGCGAGGGGGGGCTGGCTGGGCGCCAGGGCCTGCTGTTCGGCGCTGACGATCCTGGCCAGCGCTGCCGGTGGTGCGCCGCTGGACCAGATGCGCTGCAGCGCCTCAGCCGGTCCCAGCTGGGGCTGGCTGAACAGCAGCCGTCCCTGGCCGCCGGCGCTCAGCAGCGGCACCAGGGCTCCGATCCAGGCGGTCAGCACGGGAGCGCTGGCCTGACGCCAGGGATGGCGTGCCGCGATCCACTCGAAGCGCCCGGCGGCCCCGGCGCCGAGGGCCTGCAGCAGGGCGGTGGGGTCGTCGGGTGGCACCACCAGAATCTCCGGGCGGCGCAGGGCATCGAGCACCTGCAGCTGGGCGGCGAGCCGCTGCCGCTCGGCCTCGCTGGGCACGGTCATCACCACGCCGCCCTCGGGGGTGGCCTCGAGGGGATCGAGGGCCCACAGCAGGGAGTGGGCCTCCAGCACCAGCACCCGGTCGTGGCGCTGCCAGCGGGCCCCAGCCCAGAAGCGCCGGCGCAGCTGATCCAGGCGGGAGCCCTCGGCCGCGGCCTGCCGCTGCAGCCAGCGCTCCAGGTGAGGGTCCTCCGGACTGCCACTGAGGATCTCTCCCCCCTCGGCCGCGCTCTCGGCGGCCGCGGCCAGCTGGGCGGCCCGACGCTGCTGCAGGCGTTGCCGCCGCCCCCCCTCCCAACCCAGGCCCCCGGGCTGCCAGAACAGCTGCCCCTGCAGGCTGTCGGGCAGGTATTGCTGCGCCACCCAGTGCTCCGCGTAGGCGTGGGGGTAGCGGTAGCCGATGCCGTCCCCGAAGGCCTCGCCATCGCGGTTGGCGTCGCGCAGGTGGGATGGCACCTGCTGGCGATGGGCCTGACGCACGCACTTGAGGGCGTCAAAGAAGCCGAGCACGCTGTTGCTCTTCTCGGTGGCGGCCAGGTAGAGCGCTGCCTGGGCGAGGGGGTAGAGGCCCTCCGGCAGCCCCACCCGCTCGAAGGCGGCGGCGCAGGCCTCCACCACCACCACCGCCTGGGGATCGGCCAGGCCCACATCCTCTCCCGCCGCGATCAGCATGCGCCGGAAGATGAAGCGGGGGTTCTCCCCCGCCTCCACCATCCGGGCCAGCCAGAACAGGGCCGCATCGGCGTCGCTGCCGCGCAGGGCCTTGATGAAGGCGCTGATCGTGTCGAAGTGGGCATCCCCCTGCTTGTCGTAGAGCACGGCGCGCTGCTGGATCGACTCCTCGGCGATCGCCAGATCGATCCGGATCGTCCCCTCGGGCCCGGGCGCGGTGGTCTCGACCGCCAGCTCCAGGGCATTGAGCAGGCTGCGGGCATCGCCACCGGCCACATCCACGAGGTGATCGGCAGCCTCGGCACTGACCTGCACCGTCAGCTGGCCATAGCCCTGCTCAGGGTCGCGGAGGGCCCGCTGCAGCAACTGCCGCAGCTGGGGGGCCTCCAGGGGCTGCAGCCGAAACAGCCGCGAACGGCTCACCAGCGCCTTGTTCACCTCGAAGTAGGGGTTCTCGGTGGTGGCGCCGATCAGGGTCACCGTGCCGTTCTCCACCCAGGGCAGCAGCGCGTCCTGCTGGGCGGTGTTGAAGCGGTGCACCTCATCGACGAACAGCAGTGTGCGCAGGCCGTGCTGCTCGAGGCGCCGGCGGGCCTCCTCCACGGCGCTGCGCAGGTCCTTCACCCCCGAGAGCACGGCATTGAGGCTCGTGAAGTGGGCGCGGGTGCTGCCGGCGATGATCCGCGCCAGGGTGGTCTTGCCCGTGCCGGGTGGCCCATGCAGGATCAGGTTGCCCACCCGGTCAGCGGCGATGGCGCGCCGCAGCAGCCGACCGGGCCCCAGGATCGCCTCCTGGCCCACGAAGTCCTCCAGGGCCTGGGGCCGCAGCCGATCCGCGAGCGGCGCCATGGCCTGGCGCCGCTGCTCACCGTGATGGCTGAACAGGTCGCTCAAGGGGGCTGCCGCGATGGTGCGCTGTGGACGATCCTGGCGCCTGCCGCGTCGGCTGGCAGCAGGCACCGCCATCCTCCAGACTGTCGCCCAGTGGCTTGGGCTTCTTTTGCGGGAACGGCATAGCGCCCGGGCAGTTTTGGCGCTGGCGCTCACGTCCACGGGATTGGTACTGGTGGGCTGTGCCCAGCCGCCGCCGCCGCCGCCGCGGGTGGTGGGGGTTGCTGCTGTGCCGGTGGAAACAGCAGCCTTTCAGGACAGCGTGGACACCATCGGCACCCTGGAGGCCCTCGATGAGGTGTCCCTGGCCACCCGCGCCACGGGCCGCATCGACCGCCTGCTGGTGCGGGAGGGGCAACTGGTTCAGCAGGGCCAGCCGATCCTGCAGCTCGACCAGACCCAGGCCCGCGCCCAGCTCGCCGCCACCAGCGAGGAGCGCGACAACCTCTGCATCGACTTCCGCCGCTTCGATTTCCTGGCCGCCAAGGGTGCGGCGAGCGTGCTGCAGCGCGACAGCTTCCGGGCCCGCTGCCTGCAGGCCAATGAGGAGGTCAAGGCCCGCGAGGCCGACCTCGCCTTCAGCAACCTGCGGGCTCCGATCGCCGGCGTGGTGAGTGATCTGGAAGTGAGGCAGGGGGATGTGGTGCAGGCCGGCACCCCTTTCACCAAGGTGATCCGCAACGACAGGCTGCTGATGCGGATCGACATCCCGGCCGTCCAGTCGGCCCGGGTGCGGGTGGGCCAGTCCGTGACCGTGCGGCGCCCAGACGCCAGCGGCACCCTGGTGCGAGGCCAGATCGACTTCATCGATCCGGTGGTGACGGCCTCCAGCCAGGGCCTGCTGGTGAAGGCGGAGCTGCCCAATCCCAGCGGCACCCTGCGCACCGGCCTGCGACTCCAGACCCTGGTGGAGCTGGAGCGCCAGACCCTGCCTGCGGTTCCCTTCGCTGCTGTGACCCAGTCGTCCGGGCAGAGTTTCGTGTATCGCCTCGGCACCCTCAGCGACCTGCGCCGCCAGCCCGGCAAAGCCCCCCTGGAACAGCTGAGCAAGCTGCCCCCCAGCACCCGCTTCGCCCTGCAGACCCCCGTGCGCCTCGGCCCCCTCCAGAACAACCGCTATGCCGTTCTGGAGGGGGTCGGGCCCGGAGCTCAGGTGATCACCACCAACCTGCTCAACCTGCGCCACGGCAGCCCGGTGAAGCTCAACTGAACCCCTGAGCTCCTGAACTGCTGAGCTTTCCGGACCTGCCGATCTGCCCCTGTGTCGCCCTCCAATTCCTTCATCGTTCGGCCGGTGCTCACCACGGTGTGCAGCCTGATCATCGTGATCGCCGGTTTGATCTCGATCCCCGTGCTGCCGATCGAGAGCCTCCCTGATATCGCGCCGCCCACGGTGAACGTGAGTTCCCTCTACGGCGGTGCCGATGCCATCACGGTGGAACAGGGCGTCACGAACGTGCTGGAGCAGCAGCTCAATGGGGTGGAGGGGATGGACTTCATCAGCTCCAGCAGCTCCGCCGATGGCCGCAGTGAGATCACGGTGTCGTTCAACAGCGGCACGGATCCAGATATCAACCAGGTGAATGTGCAGAACAGGGTGGCCCTGGCCAACCCGTCGCTGCCGGATGAAGTGCGTCAGTCTGGCGTGGTGGTGAACAAGGCCTCCAATCAGATTCTGCTTGTTTATAATTTTACAAGCGAAGATCCCGAGAGAATCAGTTACTCTGCTGAAACCATCAGCGGCTTGCTGGATCAAAACCTCACCGATTCGATCCGGCGTGTTCCCGGGGTTGGTGACCTCACCTATTTCGGCGAACGCCGCCTGGCTTTCCGGCTCTGGCTCGATCCTGACAAGCTGGCTGCCTTCGGGCTCACCTCCAATGATGTGGTGAATGCCCTGAGGAGCCAGAACCGGTTGGTACCGGCGGGCCAGGTGGGCGGCGAACCCGCTCCTGCAGGACAGCAGTTCACCTTCACCGTGCAGCTCCAGGGTCGCTTGATCAACGTTGAGGAGTTCAACAACATGATCGTGCGCAACACACCCGAGGGTGCTGTGGTGCGGTTCCGCGATGTGGGTGAGGCCAGCCTGGGAGGGGAAAATTATGCTCTGCAGGCCACCGACATCAATGGCGTGCCTTCGGTTGGTATGGCGGTGTACCAGCTGGGCGGCACCAATGCTCTGGATACATCCGAGGGCATCAAGGAGGTGCTCGATGAATTCGAGGCAAGCATGCCGGTGGGCCTGAAAATGGAGAAGATCTACGACAGCACTGATTTCATCAACGCCTCGATTCAAGGGGTGGTGAGCTCCCTGCGGGATGCGGTGATGCTCGTGGTGCTGATTCTGTTTCTCTTTCTGCAGGACTGGAAAGCCACGCTGGTGCCTGGGATTGCCATTCCCGTGGCCTTGATCGGCACCTTTGCCCTGGTGAATGCGTTCGGGTTCTCGCTCAATCAGCTCACCCTGTTCGGCTTGATTCTGGCCACTGGGCTGGTGGTGGATGATGCGATCACCGTGATCGAAGACACCTCCACCAAAAAAGCCGAAGGCAAGACGGCGGTGCAGGCGGCCATGGGAACCATGGATGAGCTGTTCACAGCGGTGATTGCCACCTCGGTGGTGCTGTTTGCGGTGTTCCTGCCGGTGCTGTTCTTCCCCGGCGCCACCGGGGCGATCTACAAGCAGTTCGCCGCCACGATCATCTTCTCGGTGGCGATCTCCACCTTCAATGCCCTCACCTTCTCGCCGATGCTGGCGGCCCTGCTGCTGGCCCAGGAGGGCGAGCCCCCAGGGCGGCGAACCTATGCGATCGCAGGTGGGGCCATCGGTTTCGTCTACGGCGTGCTCAGCGCCGGTAGCGGTGTTTTCGGCAGCTTGGTGGCCCTCGCGGTGGGCCTGGTGGTGGGGTACGCGCTGCGTCTGATCACGGGATTGCCGCTGCGCCTGCCCTTCGTGATCGGTGGCGCCGTGAGCGGGTTGCTGCTGGCCGGGGGCACCAGCCCGATCGTGGTGCTGGCGTTCACGGCGCTGGGCATCACGCTGGGCTGGTTCACTCCGCTGATCTTCCGGCGCTTCAACGGCTTCTACGCCGGCATGGAGCGTCGCTACCACGGCCTGCTGGATTGGGTGCTGGGTCGGCGAGGCCTGGTGATGGCCGTGCTGGCGGGAGGCATCGTGCTCACGGGTGTGGCCTTCAGTGCCATCCCGGGTGGCTTCGTGCCAGTGGAAGATCAGGGGTATGCCATCGGTGTGTTGCAAGCGCCGGACGGGGGATCGATTCAGGTCACCGATCGGATCAACGCCAAGGTGGCCGCGATCCTGCGTGAGGAAAAGGAGATCACGACGGCCGCCCTGTTCAGTGGCGCCAGTTTTGACGGCAATGCCCCCAACAACGGTCTCTTCTTCTTAGGCACCCGCAACTGGAGCGAGAGGACCAATCCGGATCAGTCCGTGGAAGCGATTGTGGGGAGGCTGAACCGGCGCTTCGCCCAGGAGATCCAGGAGGCCAGGGTGGTGGTGGTGGAGCCTCCCTCGATTCCCGGCTATGGCCAGTCCGGTGGCTTTGAGTTCCAGCTGCTCGATCGCAGTGGGGGCCGCTTTGATCTGCCGGAATTCTTCGCTGCGGCAGGCCAGCTCATTCAAGCCGCCAACGCCGACCCCACCTTCAGCTCCGCACCACCGGTGCGCACCCAGTTCTCGCCGGCCGCCCCCCAGCTGGCGATCGACGTGGACAGGGATCGGCTGGCTTCCCTGGGGGTGGACTTCGGGGAGGCGATGCGCTCCTTCAGCATCAACTTCGGTGGCCTCTACGTGAATGACACCTTCCAGGAGGGCAAGGTGCGCCGGGTTTTCGTACAGGCCAATGACATCACCCGGGCCACCCCCGAGCGCCTCAAGTCCCTGTACGTGAGCAACAGCGCCGGCGAACAGGTGCCGCTCTCGGAATTCTTCACGGTGCGATCGATCGAGGGTCCCGCCGTGGTGCCCCACTTCAACCTCTACCGCTCGATCAAGATCGATGGCCAGCCAGCGGCGGGCAAGAGTTCCGGCCAGGCCATCAACAGCATGCGTCAGATTTTTGAGGGCCAGTCTCTCCAGGGCCTGGGCTTCGACTGGACAGGCATCTCCCGGGAGGAGGTGAAGGCAGGTGCCCTGGCGGTGGTGATCTTCGCCCTTGGCATCCTGGTGGTGTACCTGGTGCTGGCTGCCCAGTACGAGAGCTATGCCGATCCCCTGATCATCCTCATGACAGTGCCCACGGCGATGCTGGGGGCACTGGCCTTCCTGGCCCTGCGCGGTGAGGTGCTCAACATCTATGCCCAGGTGGGGCTGGTGATGTTGATCGGCCTGGCGGCCAAGAACGGCATCCTGATCGTGGACCTGGCCAACCAGCGCATGGCCGCCGGTGCCCGAGCGCTGGAGGCGGCCCGGGACGCGGCCCGGGCCAGGCTGCGGCCGATCATCATGACGGCCATCTCCTCCCTGTTCGGCTTCCTGCCCCTGGTGGTGGCCAGCGGCGCCGGTGCCCGCAGCCAGGCCTCCCTGGGCACAGTGGTGTTCGGCGGTCTGCTGGTGGCCACTGTGCTCTCCCTGCTGGTGGTGCCGGTGTTCTATGTGGTTGTCAAGGCGCTGATGGGCGGCGATGCTGAGCAGGAGCCAGGGCCCGGGCCAACCCCAGGACTGCAGCCCTGAAGCCCAACCATGAGCGAGATCAAGCCCGATTCCCCGCGTTCAGCCGCCCGCCGTCCCCCGGTGATGAACGGTCGCAAGGTGCTGATCGCCCTGCTGGTGGGTGTGGTGATCGGTGGCGCGATCGGCATTTTCATGGAGTCGATCGTGGCCCACACCCCCAACGAGATCGACCCCGAGGAGTTGCAATGGCTCCGACGCCTCCTGGCAGCGGCCGGGGGGCTGAGCGGCCTGGCGATCGAATCCATTCGCCAGTTGCAGACCGCCTGCACCGATCCGGCCTACCGCAACCGCAGGAGGCTGCGCCGCTGACGCGATCCCTCAGCCATCAGAAGAGGGCCAGGGCTGCCCTGTCCGGTTACCTTGGGGCAGCTGCCAACCACCTGTGCTCCGCGTCACTGTTGCTGCTGTGGTGCTGTTGAGCAGTGCCTGCGCAGCGAGGTCACCCGAGGCCCGCTCACCGCTGCAGGTCCAAGTGGCCACCCTGGGCAAGGACACCTTCACGCCGGCGATTGAGGTCATGAGCCGCCTGTCCTCCACCACGGATGTGTCCTTGCGACCCGAGGCCGAGGGACGGGTCGTGCAGATCCTGGCCCGACAGGGCCAGCAGGTTCAGGCCGGCCAGCCGATCCTGGTGCTCGACAACGTGCAGGAGAGCGCCACCCTCGATGCCAGCAAGGCCGAGGCGCGCAAGAACCAGGTGAATGCAGAGCGTTACATCTTTCTGAATCAGCAGGGCGCAGTCTCCACCAAGGAGAGGGATTTCTATGTCACCCAGGCGATCGAGAGTCGTGATCAGGTCAAGGTCCAGGCGGCCAATCTCGGTTACAAGGTGGTGCGTGCGCCCATCGCTGGAGAAATCGGTGATCTCGACTCTGTGAAACTCGGCGACTTTGTGCGGAAGGGCCAGGCGATCACCGGCATTGTCGACAACCGGCGACTCTGGACTCTGATGGACGTGCCAGCGATCCAGGCCTCCCGGGTCCGTCTGGGGCAGCAGGTTCAGTTGCGTACCCAGGGCAACCCGCCGGTTACCGCCACGGGCCAGGTGGTGTTCATCTCGCCTTACTTCGGCGTGAGCGGCAGTAGCACGTCCCCCAACACCGTGCTGGTCAAGGCGGAATTTCCCAATTCCGCTGACCAGCTGAAAACCGGTCAGTTTGTGCAGAACCGGATCATCACCGAGATCAGTCAGCAGCTGGCCGTACCGGTGCAGGCCGTATCGATGCAGGCCCAGCAGCCGTTTGTCTATCGCATTGAGCAACTGAGCACCATTCTGCCGAAGATCCGCGGCTCGAAAGACATTCCCGAGGCCACCCGCGAGCGGCTGGAGAAGCTGCCCCCCTCCACGACAGTGGTTGTACAGACCGCCGTCAAGCTGGGGCCGCTGCAGGGCAACAGCTATCCGGTCTTGTCTGGCATCTCTGCAGGTGACCGGGTGGTGGTGAGCAATACAGCCCTGTTACGCAACGGCATGCCTGTCAGCATTGCTGCAGCCAGCTGAGGGTTCATGTCACTCTCAGATCGTTTCATCAAGCGACCGGTCCTCACGACGGTCTGCAGCATTCTGATCGTGCTGATCGGGCTGATTGCGATTCCAACTCTGCCGATCGAGAATCTGCCAGCGATTGCTCCACCCCAGATTCAGGTCACGGCCACCTATGGAGGGGCCAACTCCCTGGTTACCGAGCAGGCTGTGACCAATGTGCTCGAACAGCAGATCAACGGGGTGCCCAATGCAGCCTACATTTCCTCGCTGACGACGAATACCGGTCAGAGCACCGTCAATGTGTTCTTCGATGAGGGCACTGATATCAATATTGACCAAGTCAATGTGCAAAACAGGGTTTCCCTGGCAATGCCTCAATTGCCATCCCAGGTGTCCAGTACGGGTGTTTCTGTCATTCAGACCACCCCTTCTATCCTGCTGGCTTATCAGGTGTCCTCTACGGAAGGACAATTTGATGCCGCCTATCTTAATGGCCTGATCTACGAGCAGCTTTACTACCAGCTAGGCCGCGTTCCAGGAGTGGCTCAGGTCACTCTTTTTGGAGGTAGCAATCCAGCCTTCTGGTTGTTCGTGGACCCGGTCAGGCTGGCGGCCAATCAGCTCACCGCTGACCAGGTGGTTTCGGCGGTGCAGAGCCAGAACACCGTTGCGATCGGTGGGCTTGTGGGAGGGCCGCCTGCGAGTGGCAACCAGGCCTTCACCTATCCCATCCTGGTGGAGAACAACGGCAATCTCGTATCGGTTGATGACCTCAACCAGTTGATCGTCGGCCGTTCACCTCAGGGCAATCTGTTGCGTCTTCAGGATGTGGGCGAGGCCAGGTATGGCTTCAACACCTTCGCCACCCAGGGCGTGGATATTGAGGCCCATCCTGCCATCACCATCGGCGTCTATCAGACACCGGAGAGCAATGCACTGCAGGTGTCTCAGGCGGTGGTGGCGTTGATGGCTGAGTTCACCGACAGATTGCCACCCGGTGTGATCCTCACCCAGATCTACGACGTGGGCCAGTTCATTGAGGCAGCGGTGGATGGGGTGATTGATGCCCTTGGGCTGGCCATCGTGCTGGTGTTGGTGATCCTGTTCCTTTTTCTTCAGGATTGGCGCGCCACGGTGGTGCCGACCCTGGCCATTCCGATCTCGCTGGTGGGCACCTTTGCTTTCATCAAGGTGTTCGGCTTTTCGATCAATCAACTCACCCTGTTGGGGTTGGTGCTGGCCACGGGTCTGGTGGTGGATGACGCCATCGTGGTGATCGAGGCGGTGGCCAGGAACATCGAAGCAGGCCTGCGCCCCAGGCAAGCGGCTTTGGAGTGCATGGGTGAACTGATCGGTGCCCTCATTGCCACGGCCTTGGTGCTGATGGCTGTGTTCGTGCCGGTGGCGTTCTACCCGGGTGGGATTGGCATCATTTACCGCCAGTTTGCGCTCACGATTGCCTTTTCGATCGCCATCTCCGCCTTCAATGCGCTCACCTTCTCGCCGATGCTGGCGGCCCTGGTGCTGCGTGCTGAGAAACCGCCGCAGCCGAGGGGATGGGGCTGGATCCTGGCCGGCGTGCTGGTGGGCCTGGCCTTCGGGCGTTTCAGTGCGGCCTCCTTCGGGCCGGGGGCCTATGTGGCCGGCGTGCTGGTGTTCGGCATTGCGGGCAGCCGGCTTGGGGCGATCTTCTCGCTGTTCAACAGAGGTTTTGCCCGCCTTGAGAAAGGCTATGCGGGGTTGATCGCCATGCTGATCCACCGCCGCAGAGTCATCCTCGCGGCGTTGCTGGGGGGCATCGCCCTCACCGTGGTGGCCTTCGGTGCGCTGCCCACGGCCTTCATCCCTGAGGAAGATCAGGGTTTCGGGTTGGGCTTCTATCAGCTCCAGAACGGGGCTTCCCTCAGCCAGACGCAGAAGCTGGGTGAACAGATTGCTGCCGTGCTCAAGCAGGAGGAGGATGTCACCAGTGCCGGCATCATCAGCGGTGCCGGCTTCAATGGCAGCAGCCCTGATCAGGGCCTCTTCTTCTTTGGACTGAGGCCACTCGAGGAGCGCTCCGGCACGGATCACAAAGCCCCTGCCATTGTGGATCGCCTCAATGAGAAGCTCTCCAAACTCAGCCTGGGCCTGGCGCGAGCTGCCCAGCCGCCGGCCATTCCGGGCTTCTCGGCCCAGAGTGGCTTCTACTTCCAGTTCAACGATCTCTCCAACGGCTCCTACAGCTTCAACGAGCTCGATGGCCTGGCCCAGAAACTGGTGGCCACCGGGCAGGGCAGTGGTTTCTTCTCCAACCTCTACACCCAGTTCATCCCCAGTGCACCGGCCTTTGGCCTCAAGATCGACCGCTCGATCATGGGCAGCCTGAATGTGGATTTCCAGCAGGCGATGCAGACGATTGCCGTGTTGGCAGGGGGTAACTTTTCAGGACTGACCTATGAAAGTGGCCAGGCTCGCAACATCTATGTGCAGGCCGATGCCGCTGGCCGAGGCGAGCTGGATGATGTGCTGAGTTACTACGTGCGCAGCCAGGATGGCGACCTGGTGCAGGTGTCTCAGTTCGCCACTAGTGAACTGACCAGTGCCCCCCCCGTGATCAGTCACTACAACCTCTACCGCACGATCCTGGTTCAGGGTGCGGAGGCTGTGGGGAAGAGTTCTGGGCAGGCGCTGGCAGCCATTCAGAAGATCTTCACCAGGCTTGACTTCAACAACATCGGCTACGCCTTCACCGGCATTGCGGCGCTGCAACTCTCAGCCGGTAATGCCAGTGTGCTGGTGTTTGGGCTAGGGGTGCTGATTGTGTATCTGGTGCTCTCCGCCCAGTACGAGAGCTATGTGACGCCCGTTGTGATCCTGATGACCGTGCCCCTGGCCATGCTCGGGGCCCTGGCCTTTCTGGCCCTGCGCTCGATCGATCTCAACATCTATGCCCAGGTGGGGCTGGTGACCCTGATCGGGCTGGCGGCCAAGAACGGCATCCTGATCGTGGAGGTCGCAGAGCTGCACCTGCAGGAAGGCATGGGGGCGGCGGAAGCGGCCATCGCCGCGGCCGAATCGCGGCTGCGGCCGATCCTGATGACGGCCATCGCGGCCCTGGCCGGCTTCCTGCCCCTGGTGCTGGCCAGCACGGCAGGAGCGAACAGTCAGCAGTCGCTGGGCACGGTGATCTTTGGCGGATTGCTTGTCGCCACTGTGCTTTCCCTTGGGGTTGTGCCGCCGTTTTACGTGACGGTGAAAGGGCTGGAGGAGCGCTGGTTCGGCGGCCGCAACGATGACGACGCGGCCCCCGAGGCTGAGGTCAGTTCTGCTCTCAGGTGATCTCCTCAGCTGAGGATCGCTCAGGTGATCACCGTGGGCCTCTCCATGCCGGTGCGGCTGCGGATTTCGGCCAGGGCGTCGATGGCGCTGATCAGATCGCCCAGGGCGACCTGGGGGTCCTGCTGCAGCGCGCCTCCTGGCGGCACGTAGCTCTCCAGATACACCCTCAGGGTGGCCCCCTGGGTGCCGGTGCCGGAGAGGCGCAGCACCACGCGGCTGCCGTCATCGAGCAGCAGGCGCAGGCCCTGGCCGCCGCTCACGGAGCCATCCACCGGGTCGGTGTAGGCGAAGTCGTCGGCCAGCGCGATGGTGCGGCCGGCGAAGCCCTGGCCGATCAGGCCGGGCTGCATGGCCTTGACCCGCCCGTAGAGCGCATGGGCCGCCTCGCTGGCCACGGCCTCATAGTCATGGCGGGAGTAGTAGTGCCGGCCGAAGCGTGCCCAGTGGGCGGCCATGATCTCCGCCACCGAGCAGCGCCGGCTGGCCAGGATCTGCAGCCAGAACAGCACCGCCCAGAGGCCGTCCTTCTCGCGGATGTGGTGGCTGCCGGTGCCGAAACTCTCCTCGCCGCAGAGGGTGATCCGGCCGGCATCGAGCAGATTGCCGAAGAATTTCCAGCCCGTGGGGGTCTCAAAACAGTCGATGCCCAGCTCTTTGGCCACCACGTCGGCGGCGCCGCTGGTGGGCATGGAGCGGGCCACCCCGGCCAGGCCGCCGGCATAGCCCGGGGCCAGGCTGGCGTTGGCGGTGAGCACCGCCAGGCTGTCACTGGGGTTCACGAAGCAGTGACGGCCCAGGATCATGTTGCGGTCGCCGTCTCCATCACAGGCGGCCCCGAAGCGGTAGGCGTCCCCCTCCAGCAACAGAGAGGCCAGCTCATGGGCATAGGTGAGATTGGGATCCGGGTGGCCCCCGCCGAAATCCTCAAGAGGAACGCCATGGCGCACGGTGCCCGCCGGAGCGCCCAGCAGCCCCTCCAGGATCCGCTTGGCGTAGGGGCCCGTCACCGCATGCATGGCATCGAAGGCGATCGGGAAGCCTGAGCGCAGCAGGTCGGTGATGGCGTCGAAGTCGAACAGCTGCTGCATCAGGGCCACATAGCCCTCCACGCCGTCGATCACCTCCACCTGCAGCTGCCCGAGACTCCACTGGCCAGGGGCGTCGAGGCGCCGGGCGGCTTCCGTGTCTGCACTGGCCGGCTCCCCGCTGGGCGCTTCGGCGATGCGATAGCTCTCCAACCGCTGGGTCACCGCATAGATGGCGTCGGTGAGGGATTCGGGAGCTGGCCCGCCATTGGCTCCGTTCAGCTTGACGCCGAAGTCCCCCTCGGGGCCGCCGGGGTTATGGCTGGCCGAGAGGATGATGCCGCCGATGGCCTGGCGTTCACGGATCAGATGGGAGGCGGCCGGGGTCGAGAGAATGCCGTCTGTGGTGGTGATCACCCGGGCCAGGCCATGGGCGGCCGCCATGCGGCAGATCACCTCAATGGCGTGGCGGTTGCCGTAGCGACCGTCGCCGCCCAGCACCAGGGTGCCGCCCTCCATGCCGGGCAGCACCTGGAAGATCGCCTCAATGAAGCTCTCGAGGTAGTGGGGAGTGGCGAATTGGCGGCTGCTCTTGCGCAGGCCGGAGGTGCCCGGTCGCTGGTCGCTGAACGGCTGGGCGAGGGGCACCTGCCGAACGGTAAAGGCCATGGGGCGCCGGTTGGGGGGCCCCCAAACTACCGCTGGCCCGAGTGGTCTCCTGGGTCGTGGGCAACGCCTGGCACAGCTTTGTGCTCTGGTTAGGGTGGAGGTCTTTACGCCGCTGCAGACCATGCCTGTCCATGCCGCTGCTGGCCGGCCACGGCGTCGGCTACGAGGCCCAATCTCGCCCCTGCGGGCCCCAACGCAGCTGGTTGGGGCCATTTTGGCTGTGTCAGCCTTGACCCTGGCATCCCTGGGTGTTGGTGTCGACAGGGCCTCTGCGCAGCCCGCCTGCCTGGCGGGCGGGGCCCGAGCCAGGACCTACGACCAGGCCGTGCAGCACACGCGCCAGGCCGCCGAGGCGGTGCTGAGCCGGGGCGGCGCGGAGAGCTGCCTGCGGGGCAAGCTCACCAATGCCCTGCTGGGCCTCTCAGCCAGTTGTGAGGCGGCCGGCCAGAGCAATCCCCTCTGCCAACTCGCCGATCATGCGGTGGTGCAACTGAACTGGACACTGCCGTTCATGGACACCACCTCCCAGAAGGTTCTGGATCTCTCCGTGACCAGCAGCCCTGCCCCGGGGGAGGCCAGCGCGCTGTAGGCCCGCGCCGCCGCCGCTGCCGCTGCGGCCCTCAGGAGCCGGGGACCAGCCCGAATCCCCGGCCGCCGCCGGGAGCCTGGGGCCTTGGAGCCGGACTGGTGGTCCTCAGGGGCTGGCTCAGCTGCCTGCAGAAGCGAATCATGTCTGAGGCTTCGCCAATCAGCCGCTCGCGCCTTTGGAAGTCGTTGCGGGGCACCACCACAGCCTCCTGGCTGATCATCCAGAGCGAGTCCTTGCAGTTGCCGCTCAGCCTCGGATGGTCGAGCAGGGGATCGGCGGCGCTGCGGGCCTGATCGCAGTCGGGTGCCAGGTTGTCACGGCCGCAGGCGATCGTGTTGAGCTGCAGCTGACGCAACAGATCCTGGCTGGGGTAGTCAGGGTCACGAGCCCTGACGGGCCCCTGGCCCAGAGCAGTCAAGGCCAGCACGGCCAGGGCGGGAACCAGCAGCGGGGCAGGGCGTTTCATGGCGGGGCTGAAGGCACTGGACGCCTCCCCATCATTACGGCGAATCTTCGCCCCAGGTGGTCAGGCCGGTGAGGCCCAGGCGCAGGGGGCGCTGACTGTGCCGCCAGTGGCCGGCCAGGGGCGGTGCCAACCAGGCTGAACCCGCCCTGAGCAGGCGACGCAGCCCGCCCTGCCGCTGCAGCCAGAGGCCGCGGGCGGCCTCCTTGGCCTGCAGGGCCTGCAGGCCAAGGGTTTCGGGCTGCCGCAGTGCCTCGATCCTGGCCAGAACCGCATCGAGGCTCTCGGCCAGGGCGCTGCTCTCGGCCAGGGCGCTGCCCTCCTGGGCCGGGGCGTTGGCCAGGGCCTCCCCCAGCAGCTGGCCGGCCACCCAGGCATCCCGCAGCGCCAGGTTGATGCCCTGGGCCCGCACCGGACTCATCGGGTGGGCGGCATCCCCCAGCAACAGCAGGCCAGGGCACCACCATCGCTTGGCCAGGCCCACCTCCACCCGCAGCCGCATCGGCTCGCCCGGCTCGCGGGGCTGGGAGCGCAGCGCGGAGGCCAGCCGGGGGGGGCTCTGGCGGGCCATGCGTTCCAGCCACTGGCGCGGGGAGAGGCTGGGCTCGGCGGCGCCGGCCTGCAGCACCCAGCCCAGCTGCAGGCCACCGCTGGCGGACACAAAGGCGCTGAAGATGCCCTCGGCGCCCACCATTGTGGTGAAATCGCCCTCCAGGGGATCAGCACCGGTCTCCGGAAGGGCGAACCAGAGCACGTCGATCGCACTGGCCCTGCGCCTGAGCTCCAGCCCGGCCGCCTCGCGCAGGCTCGACTGGCGCCCGTCGCAGGCCACCACCAGGCTGGCCGGCAACTGTTCGCCCCCGGCCAGCTGCACGCCGCTGATGCGGCCGGCCTGCCGCATCAGGCCGCTTACCCGCTGGCCCAGCAACACGCGGGCGTTGCCGAGGGCCCGCAGGCGGGCGATCACCGCTGCCAGCAGGGCCGGCTGGCTCACCAGGGTGCAGCTGGGCTGGTCCTCCCCCTCCAGCGGCTCGGCCACCCGGAACAGGGGCTGGCCATCGAGACAGAAGCGCCAGCCCGACAGGGTGCGGTGGGGCAGGTGGGCCAGCTCCTCTGCCAGCCCCATCGCCTTGAGGGCCTCCAGACCGTGGGGCATCAGGGCTTCTCCGCGGAACTGGCGCTCCAGCCTGGAGGCCGCTTCCACCAGGGTCACCGGCACACCGCGCTGGGCCAGCAGCAGGGCCAGGCAGGCGCCCGCCGGGCCTGCTCCCACCACCACAACGGAAGGGCCGGTTGCGCAGGGGGCGGTGTCCGGTAAGGGATCAGAGGAAGGCGTTGTAGTTGCGGTTGGTGAGGCTTTCTCTCTCACTCTGGCCCATCAGTTGGCTCTTTTTGGTGAGCAGGTAATCCACCAGCTCCTGTTGCACATCCAGGAGCTCCTTCGTGCAACCCCGGAACGCAGCCCGGTGGCGAATTTCGTCATGGCGGGTCTGAAGATCCCGCAACATCAGTTGGATCGCATCAAGGGTGGTCGATTCAGCCTTGGCGGCGGATCTTGAGTCCATCAGCAGTGGAGCTTCTCTAGCCAGATCGTACGGGGCCATCCTGGCCCAGCCGTTGCCGGCCACGGCCACAGAGCCGCAGTTGACGGTCGCGTTTGCGCTGCAGCCGGGCGGTGATGCCGAGCTCCGCCCCTTTCCAGAGACGGTCGATTTCCCGGCTGAAATGGGCCGCCAGCTGGGGCGACTCGATGATCAACAGGGTTTCATCGTTCTGGTGGGCGGCACTCGGGCTCCAGTTGAAGGAGCCGGTGACCACGGTCCGCTGGTCGAGCACCGCCAGCTTGTGGTGCATCTTGTCGCCGGCGGCCAGGCGCGGGGTGCCGACCCCCTCGAGGGGCTTGCTGTGGGGGGCGTTGCCCGCCTCCAGGGCACAGCGGTGATCGGGCAGGGCCACCCCCAGCAGATCCAGCACTTCGCTGAAGGAGCGGTTGGCAAAGCCCGGGTCGGCCAGCAGCCGGATCGCCACGCCGCGGCGGTTCAGCTGCCCCAGGGTGTCGCCCAGCTGCTGATCGGAGAACACGAACAGGGCCAGATCGGCGCTGCGGCCCGTCTGCTTGAGCAGGCTGTCCAGCTGCTGCAGGCCATTGGCGCTATCACGGCGCCGATGGGGTGCGAACAGCACCGCCACGGGGGTGCCCCGCACCCTCACCCTCTGCAGCCCGGGGCTGTCCTTGCCCAGGCCGAAGCGACTGTCGGCCGCACCCCCCGGACCGTCCCCCCACAGGCGGCTGAATTCGGCGCTGAACAGGGCGGCCAGCTCCAGGCTCTCGATCCGAAGCAAGTGATTCACATTGCCGCGGCTCTGGGGGGCGCCCGCATCGCCATGGAGGCCCGAGGCGGTGAAGTTGGCGGAGCCCGTCACCACCACCGCCCCATCGACCACCAGGAACTTGTGGTGCATCAGGCCACTGCCGGCGCTGCCATCGGCGGTGTCATCCAGCATCGGCACGCCGCCGCGCCGCAGGATCGCCACCGCATCCCCCCCGCCGAGGGCCTGGAGCTGCTGGTGCCGCCGTCGCTCCCGGGGAGTGAGCTCGGCCAGGTGCTGCTCCGACCACGCCTGGCTGTAGGTGTTCTCCAGCACCACCTGCACCCTGATGCCGCGCCGTTGCTGGGCCACCAGGGCCTCAGCCACCCGGGGCAGGGAGAGTTCCTGAACGGCCACCAGGATGCTGCGACGGGCTGAGGCGATGGCGCTGAGCAGCATCGCCTCCAGGTCGTCGCCCTGGCGCCACTCGCCGCTCACAGGGCTCCGGTAGCGGTTGCCCAGCCGGTGGTTGAACGCTACGGAGAACCCCTGGGGCAGGGGCGGCTCGGGCTGCGGGGCACCGCCGACCCTGGCCACACCTGTGCAGCCGACCAGCAGCCCAGCAGCCGCGAGCAGAGCCAGGTTCAGGCCACGTCGGATCTCAGGGGTGCTTGCCGGGATGGAGCTCCCAGAGCCGAGAGACCTCGTCCAGGCCCGCAAAGCACCCCTCATTGGTGGTAATCCACTGCTGAGGGCAGTGTTGCCTCACGGGCGGAATCAGGGCGAGAGCTCTAGTGGTGCGAGGGCATCTCGGCTGTGCGCAGCATCAGCACGAACCACAGGGTTCCCACTACCACGGCCGTGAGCACCGCTGCTGGCAATCCCACCCAGCGCAGCACCAGGGGCACCGCCACAGGAAAGGCGAGGGCCCCGGCGACCGGGGTGAAAGCAACCACGAGGCGCAGCGGTGTGGAGGGGGCGGGCACGGTCACCTCAGGTCAGAACCACTCGGCTACAGCCTGATCGGCCGGGTTGCTGTTGTCTTCCGGAGTGGTGCGACTGAACTCGAGTGTGATGTTGCGGCTCTGATCGCCGTCTGCAGCCACGGCCTCGATCGGATAGATCTGACGACCGTCGCGGAAGGGCACCTGTACGCGGAAGGTGCCGTCGGCAGAGAGGGGTACGTCCTCGCCGCCGATGGCGAGCTTGGCTGAGGGGTCGGTGGCGCCGTAGACAATCAGCTCGGCGTCGGCCACCAGCCAGAAGGAGCGCTGGCGTGGGGCCACGCCACCGATGCCGGACTCACTGCGGCCGCTAGCCCAGATCCCCAGACCTGAGGCATGGAGGCTGCTGCTGTCGAGCCCTGAGGAGTCGAGCTCGTGGAAGGCCTCGGAGCCCCGGCTGATGCGCCGCCACTGGGATGTGGCGCTCTGGTACAGCCGCTCGTGCAGATCCTGATCTCCGCCTGGGGAGGTCGATGGTGTGGCAGCGGTACTGATCGCCGCCGGAGCCGGCGCGCTGGTGTCGAGGGTGAAGGGAACGAACTGATCCAGGATCTGTTCGCTGGGGTGGAGGGCCGGAACCCGGGCAACAGAGGAGAAGGCCAGCGAGATCCAGCCACCCGCCGAGCCCTTGCGGTAACCGAGCTCGACCCGGTAATCGCGATCGCTCAGGGGCACCGGCAGGTACCACTCGGTGGCATGGCTGTCGACGACCACCTCCTGGAGGGTATGGGGGTGCGCAGAGCCGCCGGAGAGGCCTGTGACATCGGCGAGTCTGAGGCAGAGCTGGTTGGCCCCTGCCGCAAAGGCAGTGTTGCGATCGGCCTCGGTGATGTCCCAGAACACATAGGCCCACTGAGGGTCACGGGGCAGGAACACCACACTGGTCTCAGCAGCAGGGCGAGGGGCCGGAGGCATGTCGGCCTCAATCGATTTCAGCGATGGACTCTCGCCCTGGGAGGCCTCACTTCCCTGCACCTGGCCGAACCCCTCGTCCGGCTGGTCGTCCTTGCGGGCCTCGATCTCCGACACCAGCTCATCCTTGGATTTGCGGCTGTACAGACTGACGCCCAGATCGCTGGCAATCTGGCGCAGCTGCCGGAGGGTCATACGGGCCAACGAGGACAGGGCTTGGCTCACTGCGTAAGGTTTCGTTTGGGATCAGTGTGGAGCACTTTTCACCGAACGGCCTTGCCCGGATCGATGGGGTCAGCATCCACTGACCAGGACGCACGCTCCGGACGCGCCGAGGATCACGGCGGCCCTGCCGGCGGAGTCCACCCCAGCCGCCCAGGGTCACGCCAACCGCCATGAAAAAAGCGGCCCTGGGCCGCTTGGTTTGTGGGTCTTGAGCGGTCGCGTCAGCGGCCGATGCTGCGGTAAGGCACCTTGGCCAGGTAGTTGATGTCGGCAGCGGAAGCCGCGCTGCTGGCACGCATTGCCGGCAGGCTGCGCACCCAGGGCAGATAGTCCTCGGGGAAGCCGCCTCGGCGCTGGCGGGAGCGCTCCGGGTAGGCCTTGGCCGTGCCGGTGTACACCACCTGGGGGAAGCCGAGGATGCTGCGGTAGTAGGCGTCGTAGCGGGGGCTGGTGATGTTGAACGGGGTCTCGCCCAGATCCCGGCTGCCCACCACCCGGTTGCGGTGGTAGGGCACGGTGTCGTAGCCAAAGCTGCCCAGGTACTCCTCCGAATCGAGGATGTCGTCCACCATGCCCTTGACCCCGCGGGTCATCAGCACGGCCGACCAGGCAATCTCCTCAGACTTGCCATGGGTGGGACGGCCCAGCAGCTTCTCCACCAAGTGACGGGCCACCTTGTAGTTGCTGTTCAGGTTGTAGAAGCTGCGGTTGAAGGTGTCGGAGAGGCACAGGGAGCGGATGAAGTCCCGCACCGTGATCTGGCCGTCCCGCAGCTGCGACTCGAGGGTGCGGTCGCGGTCCACCTTGAAGGCGTGGAAGAAAATCTGGCGGTAGGCCGCTTCGATCACGAAATTCTGATCTTCGCGGTCGATGGCTTTGTCCATGGCCGCAGCCTTGGGATCCTCATCAGAACCCACCCGCAGAGGGTCCACCCGCGAGTTCTGGGTGGTGGGTGCGTACTTCAGGAGGGGCAGGGCCACGCGTTTTCAGCATCCGTCGGCCGTGATCGTAGAAGTGCCGCCGCAGCCCCACCGCCGCAGCCCCGGCAGCACTCACAGTCCGTAACGTTTACCAGCCCAGCGCCGAGAGGCTCTGTCCGTCCTTGCCGCGCTCCATGGCGGCCCCGGCGGCGGGCTGGGGATCAACCAAGATCCTGGTTTCCACACAGAACGACGCGGTGTTGGAGAGGCCCTCCACGGTGCTGGTGCGCAGCCGCACGTCGGGTCCGGCAAAGCTGAAGCGCTCCAGGCTGTTCATCGTCTCGTAGCTGGTGGTCAACAGCAGGCCGTCGCGCTCATCCATGGCGAAGTGGCCGGCCACTGGAGCGGTTTCGGCATAGCCCCGGTCGCGCAGCAGCAGCCCCTGGCGGCCTGCCGCATCGGTGGGGATCAGCCCGAAGACGCTCTCTCCCTCGTGGGCTTCGCCGGCCTGGTCCCAGGCCATCGAGGCATTCCAGGTGACCCGGCAGCCCCCCACCAGGCCGCCGGGGGGCTGGCCGTGCAGCTCGGCGATGGCGATCAGGCGCGGATCGTTGGCGGCAAGTTCCACCACCTCAATCCAGGAGCCGCCGGCTTCAGCACGGCGGTGGAGCAGGTGGTGGCTGCTGCGTTGGGAGCGCCAGCGGCCGCAGCTCAACCGGAAGAAACCGAGGGCATCGGCGATGGCGTCAGTCACGCTGGGTCGGCAGTTGGCACGATGATCGCAAGCCAGCGGGCCGAACGAGGTGGTGATCGGCGTGGCTGCGGCCCTCGGAGCCGCCCTCGGCTGGACCCTCGCCAGCAGCCTGTGGCGACGGCTCCCTCCGTCTCTGGGCGCGGCACGGCTGAACCTGCTCAAGAATCTGCTGGCCCTGGCGATGCTGGCGCTCCCCCTTGCCCTGGTGGTGGGGGCCCGCGGGCTTTACGCCCTGCCTGGCTCGGGTCTGGGGCTGCTGGCCGCCAGTGGGGTGCTGGGCATCGCGGCGGGCGACAGTCTCTTTTTCGCAGCCCTGCGGCGCCTGGGCACCCGCCGCACCCTCACGGTGGAGGCCGGTGGCCCCGCCCTCACCGCTGCGGTGGCAGCACTCCTGCTCGGGGAGGCCCTGGGCCTGCAGCAGTGGGCCGGCATCGGCCTGATCAGTGTGGCCCTGGTGCTGGCGGCCCGTCAGGCCACCCCCTCAGCGCTCGGGGGTGGCGGGCCTGCTGCGGCCGGCCTGCTGCTGGCGGCAGCGGCGATGGTCTGTGGCAGTGCCGGCGCCCTCCTGGCACGGGCGGCACTCCTGGACGGCGCGATCAGCCCCCTGGCGGCCACGGGCCTGCGCCTGGCTGCGGCCAGCGTGGTGATGCTGCCCTTGCTGCCCGGCCTGGTGCGGCGCTGGCGCCGGCCGGCCGGCCGGTCCGTCCGCGGGGCCGGCTCGATGCGCTCCCTCTGGGGGCAGGTGCTGCTGGCCACCCTGCTCGGCACGACGGCCGGGATCGGCCTGCAGCAAGTGGCCCTGAGCCGGCTGCCGGCAGGGCTGGCGGTGTCGTTGCTGGCCACGGCGCCGGTGATGGCGGTGCTGCTGGCGCCGCTGGAGGGGGACCGGCCTCTCCTGAGCGGCTGGCTGGCGGCCCTGGCGGCCCTGGCAGGGGTGGTGCTCCTGGTGGGCTGATGCACTCAGCCCTGCGGCCTGCGGTGGTCAGGTTGGGGCGGCATCGATCCTGAGGCGCTGATCTGCGGCGGCCTTGGCGGCCTGGCAGAGCTCAGAGAGCTCCAGGGCAAGGGCCGTGCTGCCCTGGCTCGCCGCCATCGCTTCGAGCTGGCGGCCCGCGGCCTCGAGCTGATCGAGAAAGATCTGCTGAAAGGAGGGGTCGTCGCGCAGCTGGGCAACCCCGCTGGCCCAGTGATTCAGGGCAGCCCGATCAGGCGGCGGCCCCTCGCGCCGTTCAGCGATCACCTGGAGGGTGCGCAGGCCATGGGCCAGAAGTCTGAGGTGATGGCGCTCCAGGGCGGGAAGCAAGGTGGCCTCCAGTTCGGCCAGCTCGCTGGCGCTGAGCGGACCTTGCATCCCTTGCATGGGGGACGACGGCATGGAGCTGGGGGAGATCAGGAGGCGAGGGCGGGCTGGAGCCGGAACCCGCAGGAGTGGCCTGCCTCCAGCCGCCATTGCACCCGCTCCACCACGCAGTCGGGGAAGGTTTCGCGGATCAGGCGCAGTTCCTGATCACAGACGCAGGGAAACTGCTCGGCGATCCGCATCACGGAGCAGTGGAATTCCTGGATCACCCAGGAGTGGCCATCGGGATCGGGACTGCACTCGGCCACATAGCCCTCTTGGCGCCTCAGGTCCACAAGCCGCTCCAGCCGTTCCTTCAGGCTGCCTGCCCCCACATGCCGGCGATAGGCCTGGGCTTTCTGGCTTCCCTGCTGGCAGAGCAGCAGGTTCACGGTTTCCTCGGAGAGCGACTCGGTCATCGACTGGAGCAGGCCGAGGGCAAAATCTTCGCTGCCGTCCGGAAACCTGCCCTGGCCCTGGGGGGTGAGATGCCACTGGTTGCTCGGGCGCCCCGGACCGGCGGCGCTGAGGCTGGAGCCCACCAGTCCCTCTTCCTCAAGGGTGCGCAGGTGGCGCCGCATCACTTGAACGGAGACATCCAGGCGCTGGGCCAGAGCTGCCGCTGTGGACTCCCCGTGGCGTAGGAGGAGAGCAAGGGCTGCCTCCCGGGTGGAGGAGGGTGTGGTGTCGGCGCTGTTCACTGCGGCGCCTGGGGCTTGGGAACGGCCCACGGACGCGAAGGAAGCCGCGGAGGTGTCGCTGTTGGCTGGGGTGGCGAGGCCATCCGGGGCTGAACCTGAAACGAATGCTGTGGTCAAGGTGCGCGCAGCGATAGGGAATCGCATCAACGACACCAGGCCCCAACACGATGCCACGGGTTCGTGGCGATTGGGTGGCCAGACCCGCCGGCCCTCACCTGGACGGCACAATGGGAGAGAACCCAGGCCCAGGATCTGTGCCCTAAGCTGCGAGAAAGGAAACCTGAGGGTTTCGTAATCAGCGGTTTCGGCCAGGTTGGCCGTCCCCGAGCAGATCCTGGTCTCCTCGCTCAACCCGGCCTTACAGCTGGTTTTGATCGGCGCCCTGAGCCCTGCTTCCCGGTCGGGACCCAGTTTTCCGAGCCTGTCGGCCCTGCTCCGCCTTCTCTCTGTCGCCCCTTTCCTCTCCATGTCTGATTCCGCCGCCTCCAGCTCCGCACCCAGCCCCGAGAGCCTGGAGGTGATCCGGAAGTTTGCGGAGACCTACGCCCAACGCACCGGCACCTACTTCTGCAGTGATCCGGGGGTGACGGCGGTGGTGCTGGAGGGCCTGGCGCGGCACAAGGACGACCTTGGCGGTGCCCTTTGCCCCTGCCGCCACTACGAAGACAAGGAGGCTGAAGTGGCCCAGGCCTTCTGGAATTGCCCCTGCGTGCCGATGCGGGAGCGCAAGGAGTGCCACTGCATGCTGTTCCTGACCGAAGACAACCCTTTCCGCGGTGAGAAGCAGACCATCAGCATCGAAGAAGTCAAGACCCTCGCCGCCGGCTGATCCACCCCCGCTTTCCCCAATATGTCCACAGCCACCGTCGGAGAACTTGTTTCTCAGCCGTATAAGTACGGTTTCGTCACTGATATTGAAACCGAGAAGATTGCCAAGGGTCTCAGCGAGGACGTGGTTCGGCTGATCTCGGCGAAGAAAGAGGAACCCCAGTTTCTGCTGGACTTTCGCTTGCGTGCCTACCGGCAGTGGCTGCAGATGCAGGAGCCCGATTGGGCAGCACTGGGCCATCCGGCCATTGATTACCAGGAGATCATCTATTACGCCGCTCCCAAGCAGCAAGAGAAAAAGGCAAGCCTCGATGAGGTTGACCCCAAGCTGCTGGAAACCTTCGACAAACTCGGCATCCCCCTGGGCGAGCAGAAGCGCCTTTCCAACGTGGCTGTGGATGCCGTGTTCGACAGCGTGTCCATCGCCACCACCTTTCGCGAAAAGCTCGCCGAAGACGGTGTGATCTTCTGCTCGATCAGCGAGGCCGTCAAGGATTTTCCCGAGCTCATCGAGGCCTATCTGGGCACGGTGGTGCCCACCAATGACAACTTCTTTTCGGCACTCAATTCCGCCGTCTTCAGTGATGGTTCCTTCGTGTTCATCCCCAAGGGGGTGGCCTGTCCAATGGAACTGTCCACCTACTTCCGCATCAACTCCGGCGATACGGGCCAGTTTGAGCGCACCTTGATCGTGGCTGAGGAGGGCGCCTCCGTGAGCTACCTCGAGGGATGCACGGCCCCGATGTTTGACACCAACCAGCTGCACGCTGCCGTGGTTGAGCTGGTTGCTCTCGATGATGCCTCCATCAAGTATTCCACCGTCCAGAACTGGTACGCCGGTGATGAGAACGGAGTGGGAGGCATCTACAACTTCGTCACCAAGCGGGGCCAATGCCGGGGCGCGCGCAGCAAGATCAGTTGGACCCAGGTGGAAACCGGATCAGCCATCACCTGGAAATACCCCAGTTGTGTGCTGCAGGGCGCTGATTCTGTGGGGGAGTTTTACTCCGTGGCCCTCACCAACAACCGTCAGCAGGCTGACACCGGTACCAAGATGGTGCACGTGGGCCCCCGCACCCGCTCCACGATCGTGAGCAAGGGCATCAGCGCCGGCCATTCCTCCAACAGCTACCGCGGCCTGGTTCAGATCGGGCCGAAAGCCGTGGGTGCCCGCAATTACAGCCAGTGCGATTCGATGTTGATCGGCGATCAGGCGGCTGCCAACACCTATCCCTACATCCGCTGCCAGCAGCCCGAGGCTGCTGTGGAGCACGAGGCCAGCACCTGCCGTATCTCGGCAGACCAGCTCTTCTATCTGCAGAGCCGGGGGATCGGCTTTGAAGAGGCCGTCTCGATGATGGTGAGCGGCTTCTGCCGCGATGTGTTCAACCAGCTGCCGATGGAGTTCGCCGCCGAAGCTGACAAGCTGCTGGCCCTCAAGTTGGAGGGATCGGTGGGTTAGGCCCCGTCATCCCAGCGCCCCTTTGCCCCACTCTTCAGATCAGTTCAGCTCAGCACCGTTCAGCTCCCGTTCCGTTCCTGATTTCCTGTGATTCGCCCAGACGCCCCTGTACTCCTAGAGATCCTCGACCTGCAGGCTTCGGTGGAGGACCAGCCCATCCTCAAAGGGGTGAACCTCACGATCAGAGCCGGTGAGGTGCACGCCGTGATGGGCCGCAACGGCAGTGGCAAGAGCACCCTCTCGAAAGTTCTGGCGGGTCATCCCGCCTACACCGTCACCGCAGGCTCGGTCCACTACCGCGGCGACAACCTGCTGGTGCTGGATCCAGAAGAACGGGCCCGCATCGGCCTCTTCCTCGGCTTCCAGTATCCGGTGGAGATTCCTGGTGTGAGCAACCTCGAATTCCTGCGGGTGGCCACCAACGCTCGCCGCAGCCAGCAGGGCGCCGAGGAACTCGACACCTTCGCCTTCGAGGATCTGGTGCGCGAGCGCCTGGCGGTGGTTCAGATGGACCCCGCCTTTCTCGATCGCAGCGTCAACGAGGGGTTCAGCGGCGGTGAGAAAAAACGCAACGAGATCCTGCAGATGGCCCTGCTGGAGCCTGTGGTGGCCATCCTCGACGAAACCGATTCCGGCCTCGACATCGATGCCCTGCGCATCGTGGCCGGCGGCGTCAACCAGCTCGCCAGCCCCGACAACGCCACCCTGTTGATCACCCACTACCAGCGCCTGCTGGAGGTGATCACCCCGGACTATGTGCACGTGATGGCCGCGGGCCGGATCCTGCGCAGCGGCGGCAAGGAGCTGGCTCTGGAACTGGAGCGCACTGGCTACGACTGGGTGGACGAGCAGGTCGCACGCCTCGAAGCAGGCGCCGAGCGTCAGCCGTTGGAGGTGGGCTGATGGTTGCCAGCTCCCAGGCCGCCGTGGCCCCTGCCGCCACCGCTTCCAGCGAGGCCTGGCTCAGCGCCCTGGCCGGGGCCGCACTGCCCACCCGCCGCCAGGAGGACTGGCGCTTCACCGATCTTTCGGCGCTGCAGACCCTGCCTCAGCGCCTCGCCGACCCCGCCGCCAGCTTCTGGGATCTGGCCACCCTTCCGGCCGGCATCAGCCGCCTCTCCGCCGAGGCGGCGGCTGCCGAGCAGGGCCGCTCGCTGGCGGCCACCGGCTGCAGTGAACACTGGCCGGTGCGGCTCAATGCCGGTGCTGATCCGGCCCTGCTGGCCCTGCGGGTGAGCAGCAGCGCCGATCCCCTCGAGCTGTTGTGGGAGGCCGGCGCCGGCGAGGGTCTGGGGTCACGGCGGCTGCTGCTGGTGCTGGAGCCGGGGGCGAGCCTTGACCTCTTCCTGCTGATCACCGCCGCTGGAGCCCAGGCTCTGAGTCTGGTGATCGAAGTGGCGATGGCCGCTGACAGTCGCCTCAACCTCGGCAGCCTGGCCATCGGCCAGGGGGGCCAGGCCACCCTGCTGGCCCACACGGCCGTGCGCCAGGCCCCCGGCAGCCGGCTCAAGCTGGTGAACGCCAGCGCTGGCTGGGCCCTGCTGCGCCACGAGCCCCGTCTGGTGCAGCCCGACGGGGCTGCCCATGCCTGCCTGCGGGGCCTGCAGCTGGTGGATGGTGAGCAGGTGGCCGACACCCACAGCCATGTGCGCTTCGAGGGCCCGGCCGGCACGCTCGATCAGCTGCACAAGGCCGTGGCCGATGATCGCGGCCGCAGTGTGTTCAACGGTGCCGTGCAGGTGCCCCGGGCGGCGCAGCAGACGAATGCGGCCCAGTTGAGTCGCACCCTGCTGCTCTCCGACCGCGCCAGGATTGACACCAAGCCCGAACTGGAGATCGTGGCCGATGACGTCAAGTGCGCCCACGGCGCCACGGTGAGTCGCCTGCAGCGCGAGGAGCTCTTCTACCTGCAGAGCCGTGGCATCGCTGCCGACCAGGCCGCCGCCCTGCTCAAGCGCGGCTTCTGCCAGGAGGTGCTGCGCGAGCTGCCCGCCGCCGCCGCCCGCCATCGCCCCCTCCAGAGCCTGCTGGGAGAAGCCTGAAGCTCCATGCCGATCACCTCCGCCATCGCCAAGGCTGCCGCCAGCCCCGACAGCGCCCCGCTCTCCAGCCCTGCGGGAGCGGAGTCGGCCTTGATGGCGCCTGACAACCTGGCCCTGCAGACGCGGCCTGACTTTCCCCTGCTCGCCCAGACGGCCTGCCTCGGGCAGCCGCTGATCTATCTCGATCACGCCGCCACGAGCCAGAAGCCGCGCCAGGTGCTGGCGGCCCTGCAGCGCTACTACGACCATGACAACGCCAACGTGCACCGCGGCGCCCACCAGCTGAGCGCCAGGGCCACGGAGGGTTTTGAGGCCGCCAGGTCCAAGACAGCCGCCTTTGTGGGCGCGGCCAGCCCCCGGGAGATCGTGTTCACCCGTAATGCCAGCGAGGCGATCAACCTGGTGGCCCGCACCTGGGGCGAGACCAACCTCAAGCCGGGCGATGAGATTCTGCTCTCGGTGATGGAGCACCACAGCAATCTGGTGCCCTGGCAGCTGCTGGCCGCCCGCACCGGCTGTGTGCTGCGCCACGTGGGCCTCACGGCCACCGGCGAGCTCGACCTCGACGATCTGCGTGCCCAGCTCAATGACCGCACCCGGCTGGTGAGCCTGGTGCAGGTGAGCAACACCCTCGGTTGCCTCACACCGATCGCCGAGATCGCGCCCCTGGCCCATGCCGTGGGGGCACTGCTGCTGGTGGATGCCTGCCAGAGCCTGGCCCACCTGCCGGTGGATGTGGCCCGTCTCGACTGCGACTTCCTCGTGGGCAGCTCCCACAAGCTGTGTGGCCCCACGGGCATGGGCTTCCTCTGGGCCCGCGAGGCCCTGCTGGAGGCGATGCCGCCCTTCCTGGGGGGCGGCGAAATGATCCAGGACGTGTTTCTTGACCACAGCAGCTGGGCTGAACTGCCCCACAAGTTCGAGGCCGGCACCCCGGCCATCGGCGAGGCGATCGGCATGGGGGCCGCCCTCGACTATCTGCAATCGATCGGGCTGGAGCGCATCCACCGCTGGGAGCAACAGCTCACGCGCCGCCTGTTCGAGCGGCTCAAGGCCATCGATGGGGTGACGATCCTGGGGCCCACTCCAGACCAGCAGCCCGATCGCGGTGCCCTCGCGGCCTTTACCGTGGAGGGCCTGCACGCCAATGATCTGGCGGCTCTGCTCGACTCGGCCGGGATCTGCATCCGCAGCGGCCACCACTGCACCCAACCGCTGCATCGGCTCTACGGGATCCCCGGCTCGGCGCGGGCCAGCCTCAGTTTCACCACCTCCCCCGAGGAGATCGACCGCTTCGCGGAGGAGCTGGAAGGCACGATCGGCTTCCTGCGGGAGCACAGCTGAGACCGGGCTCCCGGCCCCCCTCTCCACGCCCCCATGCTGTTGCTTCCCGAGCGCAAGGCGCTGTTCCTGCACATTCCCAAGACCGGGGGGCAGACCATCGAGCGGCTGCTCGGCTTTCCCCATCGCCACCAGCACCACTCCAGCAAGGGCCTGCCCAGTGACTGGCAGCGCTGGTTCCGCTTCACGTTCGTGCGGCATCCGGTGGATCGTTTCATCAGCGCCTGCAACTACTACGTGGACATGGCGGTGCGCCATGAGCGCCGCTACCGGCAGCCCGCCCACCGGGGTGTGATTTCCAGTTTTCGGCTCTGGCTGCTGGATGAGAAGCCCAGCCTGCCGCAGGTGGTGGCGGCCCTGCAGGCCGAGGATCTCTACCGCCGGCATGCGGGCTTCGTGCCCCAGCTCCGGCGGATCAGAGCTGTTCAGCCCCAGTTCCTGGGCCGCTTCGAGCGCTTTGCCGACGATGTGAACACCCTGCTGAGGCTGCTCAATGTGGATGCCCGGCTCGAGGCGGGCACACCGCGCATCAACGCCTCGAAGCAGCACTATCGGCAGGTCGATCTCGATGGGGCTGCGCTTGAGTCGCTCAGCCGCATGTATCGGGCTGATTTCCAGCAACTGGGCTACAGCCCCTGCTCTCCCCCCTTCCCCTCCCAACGATGAACATTGACGGCCAGGCCTGGCGCACCATCTGGCTGGAGCCGGGTGGGCGTTCGGTGGGGGTCATCGATCAGACCCTGCTTCCCCATCGTTTCACCACCCGCCAGCTCAGCAGCTGTGACGCGGCGGCCGAGGCGATCCGCACGATGGTGGTGCGGGGGGCGCCCCTGATCGGTGTCACGGGGGCCTATGGGCTGATGCTGGCCCTGCAGAGCGACCCCAGCGACACCGCCCTCGCCCAGGCCTACGACCAGCTCAATGCCACCCGGCCCACGGCCGTGAACCTGCGCTGGGCCCTGCAGCGGGTGCGGCAGCGGGTGCAGGCCTTGCCCGAACGAGAGCGGGCCGAGGCGGCACGCCTCGAGGCCGCGGCGATCGCCGAGGAGGACGTGGCCATGTGCGCGGCCATCGGCGACCACGGCCTGGTGCTGTTTGAGGCCTTGGCCGCCGGCCGAGCCCTGGAACGCCAGGGGCGGCCGTTCCAGGTGCTCACCCACTGCAATGCCGGCTGGCTGGCCACGGTGGACTGGGGCACGGCCCTGGCGCCGATCTACAAGGCCCACCGCGCCGGCCTGGACCTGCACGTGTGGGTGGACGAGACCAGGCCCCGCAACCAGGGCGCCAGCCTCACCGCCTTCGAACTGGGCCGGGAGGGCGTGCCCCACACCGTGATCGTGGACAACGCCGGCGGTCACCTGATGCAGCACGGCCTGGTGGACGCCGTGATCGTGGGCACCGACCGCACCACCCGCAGCGGCGATGTCTGCAACAAGATCGGCACCTACCTCAAGGCCCTTGCCGCCCACGACAACGGCGTGCCCTTTTACGTGGCCCTGCCGGGCTCCACCATCGACTGGAGCCTGCGCGACGGCCTCGCGGAGATTCCGATCGAGGCCCGCTCCGGCAGTGAGGTGACCCAGATCAGCGGTCGCCTGCTCAACACCGGCGCCATCGCCGCTGCTGGAGAGTCCGCTGCCACCAGGTCCGCTGCCATGGAATCCGCCACAGTGGCCCTCACTCCGGAGGGCAGCGAGGGCTTCAATCCGGCCTTCGATGTCACCCCGGCCCGGCTGGTGACAGCCCTGATCACCGAACGGGGCGTGGCCCCGGCCAGCGAGGCCGGCCTGCTGGGGCTCTATGGGGACCTGGGCGGTGCGGGCGGCTCGGGCAGTTCGGGCCGCGCGGGGGCTCAGGGAGGTTTGCAGTAGAGGCCAGCCCCGCTGGTCTTTAGCCTCGGGATTCCCGCGTCTCCGCCCATGGCCAGCCCGGAGCTCGAGCTGCGCCAGGCCCTGGTGCTGGCGGCCCGGCGGATGAACAGCGCGGGGATCAACCAGGGCACCTCCGGCAACCTCTCAGCCCGGATCCCCGGGGGCCTGCTGATCACCCCGAGTGGCACGCCCTACGAACGGATGCAGCCCGCGGACCTGTGCGCCATCGATGTCCATGGCCAGCCCCTGGATGCCGTGTCGCGTCCGGAGGGTCTGAGGCCCTCCTCCGAGTGGCGGCTGCATGCGGACCTGCTGCGCAGCCGGCCGGAGCTGAACGCTGTGGTGCACTGCCATTCGATCCAGGCCACCGCCCTGGCCTGCCATGGCCGCGGCCTTCCCCCGTTCCACTACATGGTGGTGATGGCCGGTGGGCCGGACATCCGCTGTGCGCCCTACGCCACCTTCGGCAGCCAGCAGCTCTCCGATCTGGCCCTGCAGGCCCTGAGCGGGCGCCGCGCCTGCCTGCTGGCCCAGCACGGCCAGGTGAGCCTGGGAGACAGCCCCGAGCAGGCGCTGGGCCTGGCGATCGAGGTGGAAACCCTCGCCCACATGTATCTGCAGGCCCTGCAGCTGGGCGAACCGCCCCAGCTCTCGGCCGAGGAGATGGCCCGGGTGGCGCACAGCATGGCCGCTCTGCACTACGGCGAGCAGCGGCGGGCCTGATCCCTCAGGTTCGGCCGCCCGCTCTCAGGCCGGGAGCTGGGGCCGTGCTCCGGCCAGCACCATGCCCGTGGTGGCGAACACGAGCACCAGCGCCAGACAGAGGCCCGTCCAGGTGGCCAGCCCCCAGCCGGCCACGGCCAGGGGCGCCACCACGGTGATCACGCCCCCCGCCAGAAACGGCTGCAGCATCAGCTGCTTGATCGAAAAGGCCTGCAGGGCGCTGCTGCGGTCAAAGGGATCGGCCATGTGCAGCAGCACCAGACCACTGGCCGCCACGCCGGTGGCCTGGCCGAACTCGATCACCGCCCGCTCAAACCAGTCGCGAGGCAGGATCCGCGGCGCCAGCAGCAGCACCACCGCCAGGTTCCAGACCAGGCCGGCACCGATCAGCACTGAGAGGGGCAGCCAGTCGGCACGGAGCAAGGCCAGGTCGAGTCCGGCGGTGGCGGCCGTGATCAGCAGGTCGGCGGAGAGGGTGCTGAGCCGCGTCTGCACCGGCGCCGAGGCCCTGCCGGCCTGGCCGGTGCGCTCCAGCAGCAGCCGCACCAGCAGCGATCCCAGGATGGCGAAGGGGAACACGGGCAGGTCTTCCACCACGGTGTCGACGCCGCCCCCCACCAGGGCGCCACCCAGCCGCAGCAGCGCCAGCAGGGCCAGCCCCACCAGCACCGCACAGCCCGAGAGGGCCAGATTCACCAGCCAGACGGAGGCGCCAGGGCGTGGCTTGGGTTCGAGGCCGCCGGTGCGGGGCAGCGCGCTGAGGCTGGCGGCGTTGTCGATCGAGAGCCAGCCGCGCTGCCGGCCCAGCAGCACCACCAGGCCCCCCACCAGGGTGGAGGCCACCAGACCGGCGGAGGCCAGGGTGAGGCCCAGAGCCTGGCCACCCGGGAAGCCGAGGGCTGCGTAACTCGGCCCCATGGCGGCGGCGGAGCCGTGCCCACCCTCGAAGGCCACCTCAATCAGGCAGGCCATCACCGGGCTCACCCCCAGCCGCGGTTCGAGGATCCACAGCACCACCAGGCCTCCCACGAGGTATTGGCCGAAGGCGAGCACCAGCGCCAGGGACACCTGCCCCGACACCGGCCGCCACAGCCCGGCCAGGGTGGGCAGGGGCTTGCCCAGCATCAGGCAGGCGAACACCAGGGTGAGCAGCACCTGGGGCAGCTCTGCCCAGATGTCCATCACCGGCTGGGGCAACCAGGGCAGGACTCCCGCCGGCGCCAGCAGCAGGCCGAGCACCCCGGCCAGCAGCGCCTCGGGAATGCCCCACACCATCAGCGACAGGCGCCGCGCCACCCAGCCGGCCAGCAGCAGCAGCAGAGCCAGCAGGCCCAGGGCCAGCAGCAGCCAGGCGCCCCGTTCAAGAAGCACGGCACCCCCGGCCCCGAGCACAGCCGAACCCCGCGCGATCAGTTCCGAACTCACCAACGCCTGCAGGCCCATCACATCAGCCGGTTCTGGCTGACCTCGGGATCTTAGGGCTCGGTTTCGGGCCTGGAGGGGGCTTCAGATCTCGGCGGCGGCGCGCTCCACCAGCCTTCTGGCCACGGCCTGGGTGCCGGTGTGCTGGTAGGTGTCGGTGAAGGCATCCAGGAAGGTGGCCAGCTGCTCGAAGCGTCCCTGCCAGGGCCCGAGGCTGCCCTCCAGGGCCTGCACGGCCTTCTGGCCGCTGAGGCCGAGGCTGCTCACGAAGCCCCCGGCCCAGCCCAGCCAGGAGTCGACCCCGCTCCGCAGGAAGCCCAGGTGGGCCTGCTCGCCGCGGCCGGGAATCAGGGGCGCCATGGCCCGGTAGCCCGGCAGCTGGTTCAGATCGCCGCTGCCCACCTGGCCCAGCAGGCCATCGAGGCGCTCCAGGGCCCGATCACCCAGGGGCAGCAGGGCGTCGAAGCAGAGCATGGCCGCCATCCGCACCCGGGCCTCCCCGGCGTAGTCGGCCAGGGAGGCGCTGAAGTCACCGAAGCTGTCTCCCGGCAGGCCGTTCACCTGGGTGAAGGCCAGCAGTTCGGCCGACACCTTGAGGGCCAGGTCGGTGGCCTGCAGGGTGTCGCTGGCGGGGGTGAGGTTGGCCAGGCCCTTGACCAGGGGCAGGGCGGCGCCGATGTTGGCCGCCAGCCGCAGTCCACCGCTGGCCTTCTGGGAGCGGTTGACGGCGTCGTAGAGGCTGAGGGCGCGGCCATAGCCCTCATGGCGGGCGCGGCTGAGCGTGTCGGCGCGGGCACGCACCTGGGCGATCAGCTGGGGATCGCTGCTGCCCAGCACCTCGGCGATCAGCAGCTCGGGCTGGGTGGTGTTCTGCCAGGTTCCCGGCACCAGGGTGCTGATGCCCTTGAGGGCCAGCACGGTGAGGTTGCGCCGGGGCAGGCGCTCCAGTCGTTCCAGAACGGTGCGGCTCATGCGGGGTTAGGGGCGGGATCGAGCGCCGGCCGGGCCGGTTTGAGGGCCTGGCGGGTTCCCTTGGGCTGGGGCAGGGCGGCCAGGCCGGGCAGGTCGAAGGCTTCCAGCAGCTCATGGCGCTGGGTGAGGTCCAGCCCCTTCTCCTGGCCGATCACCTTCACCTGGAAGCGCTCGGCCACCAGCAGGGCGCTGGCCTGCTGGCCCTGCTCCACCAGGGGCCAGCCCTTGAGGCTGTCGGCGCTGCTCCGGAACTTCTCACGCGCCTCAGGCGCCGTGGTGGTGTCGGAGATGGCCAGCAGGGCCAGGGCCTCACCACCCTGCTTGAGGCGGGCCTGGCTGAAGCCCCGCTTCTCCTGGGTGAACACCAGCTCCTCGCCGGGGCCGGGGCTGGGGAACAGGCGGTTGAAGGCGCTGCCGTTCACCACGGCGCTGGTGGGGATGTCGCCCACCGTGCCGCCGGGCATCCACTGCGAGAACGGCAGCAGCAGCAGGCCCGCGATCAGGAGTGCGGAGCCCAGGACCAGGGCAAGGCCCCAGCGCAGCAGGCGGGACATGGCGAGCAGTGATGAGGCTGAACTGTTGCTAGTCGTCGCCAGGCCATCTGTCCTGGTGCCGGCTGGAGTCGTCATGCAAAGTGACGCCTGAAGAAGGCCTCCGTGGCCTCCAGCACCTGCACCTGCACGCTGCCGCTGCGGAAGCCATGGCCTTCGCCGGCGAAGCGGTGCACCTCCACCGGCACCCCCTGGGCTTCCAGGGCGGCGGCCATGGTGTCGGTCTGCTCGGGTGGCACCACGGTGTCCTCGAGGCCCTGAAAGAAGATCACCGGGCAGTGGATCTGCCCGGCGTGCTCCAGGGGAGACCTGGTCCGATAGGTGGCTTCGGCTGTGGGCCAGGGGCCGATCAGCCCATCGAGATAGCGGGCCTCGAAGCGATGGCTCTGCCGTGCCAGGGCCGCCGGATCGGCTACTCCGTAACGGCTGGCGCCGGCCTGGAACACGTCGGTGAAGCAGAGCGCCGCCAGGGCCGTGAAGCCACCGGCGCTGCCACCCTCGATGGCAATCCGCCGGCCGCTGGCTGCCGCGGCGGCCACCAGGGCCTGGGCCGCAGCGGCGCAGTCGGCCACATCCACCACGCCCCACTGGCCATCGAGCCGCTCCCGGTAGGCGCGGCCGAAACCGGTGGAGCCGCCGTAGTTCACATCCACCACCCCCCAGCCGCGGCTGGTCCAGAACTGGATGGCCAGCTGCAGGCCCCGGCGGGCCATGCCGGTGGGGCCGCTGTGGCCCTTCACCAGCAGGGGGGAAGCAGCCGTGGCGCCTCCCCAGGGCGGATGGAACCAGGCATGGGTGGGGGCCCCGCCGTGGCCCTCGAACCAGAGGGCCCGGGGTGGCTCGATCTGCTCGGCTGCGAGGGGGGCGGGGGCCGCAGGGGTGTGGCGCCAGCTGCCGCTGGCCAGACCGAGCTCCAGCAACCCCTGGGGGGTGGTTGGATTGCCGGCCAGGGCCAGCACGGTGCCGGCGGCGGCATCCAGGCCCGCCAGATCGTCAAAGGGCACGGCCAGGGGCTGCCAGGCCGCGGCGCAGCCGGCCGTGGGGCCATCGAGGGCCACCTGGCCCAGCTCCCAGCAGCCGCCCCGGCAGGCCGCCGCCACCAGCACGGAGCCATCCCAGGCGCTGGTGCGCAGGCCGCTCACCCATTGCGGCAGGGCGAACTCGGCCTGCAGCGGCAGCAGTGGCTGCCAGCGAGGCGGGCCCGGCTGGGCGGTGTCAAGCCGCTGCAGGTTCCACCAGCCGCTCTCATCCGAGGCCACCACAAGCGCGTGGGGGCCGATCCAGAGGGGCTGGAACACCGAGATCCCTCGGGGATCGCCAGGCCCCGAACCCGCCACGACGCGCGGCTGCAGCAGGGTTCCCTGCCCATCCAGTTCCGCCAGCCAGAGCTGGCTGCGCTGCCAGGGCATGAACGGCTGCTGCCACTCCACCCAGGCGAGCTGGCTGCCATCGGGACTCAGGCAGGGGTAGGCGCAGAAGTCCTCGGCTTGGTGGAGCTGCTGGGGCGCCTGGTTTCCCGCCAGGGGCAAGCTCACCAGCTGGTCGCGGCCGCCCTGCTCCAGCACACCGATCCAGCGCTGGCGCCCCGGGTCGATCAGCCCGTCGGCGAGAACGGGGCCATTCGGACCGGGGCCATTCGGGTTGGAGTCATCGCCGGGAGCGGGCGGCGTGAGGCGCCGCGGTTCCGCCAGGGGGCGTCCCGAGGCGGGGTCGAGGCGCAGGTGCCAGAGGCAACGATCCCCGTCGTGCACGAACACCAGCTCGCCAGGCCCGATCGCATAGGCCCCGCCGCCGTAGCCATGCAGGCGGCTGCGCAGGTTCCAGGGCGCCGGCGTGAGCTCGATCACTTGGCCGTCTTGGCCGCGGCGCAGCAACAGGGTGGTGCGGCCCTGCTCCTGGGGCCGCTGCTCCAGCCAGAGCCGATGCTGGCCCCAGAGGCGGGGCTCCAGAAAGCTGGCGGTGCGGCCGACCGCGGTCGCCGCCGGCAGGGGCTGGGGGACCTGGCGGGGGGTCAAGGGGCTCGCTCCAGAACGCAGGGCCTGTCGCCCTAAACTGACATCAACTCCATAGGAAGGGTCCTTGGCTCGCAGCTTCGCCCAGATGGCGCGCTCGGCGGAACTCAACAGCCGTACGGTCCAGGTGCCCAAGGAGGCTCTGGATCAGCCTCCGCTGCAGATTCACACCCTGGGCGATGCCGTGCTGCGCACCCCGGCCAAGCGGATCAGCAAGGTGGATGAGTCGGTGAGAGAGCTGGCCCGCAACATGCTGCGCAGCATGTACAGCGCCAAGGGCATCGGCCTGGCGGCACCCCAGGTGGGGGTGCACAAGCAGCTGCTGGTGATCGATCTCGATCCCGAGAACCCCGCCACGCCTCCGCTGGTGCTGATCAATCCTGAGATCCGCTCCTTCGGCGGCGCCATCGACACCTACGAAGAGGGTTGCCTGAGCATTCCCGGGGTTTACCTCAATGTGGTGCGCCCGGCCACGGCGGAGGTGAGCTTCCGCGATGAGATGGGGCGCCCCCAGAAGCTCAGCACCGATGGGCTGCTGTCACGCTGCATCCAGCACGAGATGGACCATCTCAATGGGGTGCTGTTCGTGGATCGCGTCACCGACGAGATCAGCCTCACCGAGGAGCTCCAGCAGAAGGGCTTCGACCGCCAAGCCGTTCACCCGATCCGCTGACCGCCCATGCCGATGAAGCCCCTGGCCGGGATCTTTCTGGCCCTGGCCTGCCTGCTGGGCATCGCCGCCACAGGCTCCGTGTTCGAGCTGGCGTACGGCGACCCCGATCTCGGGATCACCCCCACCCGCTGGATTCTGGGGTTGAGCGCTCCTGGCACTCTGGCTTCGCTGCTGGTGGCGATCCGCATCAACCGCCCGGCGCCCTGAACCTGGGCTTACCGCCCAGCCTGGGCCGCCGGGGCTGGCCACCCAGCCTGGCCCGTGGCGAACAGCCTTCGCTCTGGCCCCCGCCCCTGGTGACCCGGGGCCTGGCTGCATACCATGACCATCGTTCTGGCCCGAGCTGTGATGGAGTTGTCCGCACTGCCCCCCTTCCCGGCACGCCTGGCGAGCACCGCCCTGGCCCTGGTCGGTGCCGCGGCCCTCGGCCCAGGTGCCTCACCGGCAGCGGCGGCGTCCCTGTTCGAGGCCACCGAGGTCAACCAGCAGAGTTTCGTGCTGGTGGCCGCGCCGATCGGCAATGGTGAGCGGGCCCAGCTCAACATCTACGAGCAGATCCGCGACACCCGCCCCTGCTTCGCCGTGAACGGCTCCCAGCCAGCTCTGGTGGACCCCCTGCTGTCGACGTTCGACTTCACCGGCATCTGCGGCCGCTTCCTCGATGCCAATGGCTACTCCCTGCGGGTGGGTGGCTCCGATCTCGGCTCCGGCTACCGCCTCAGCGTGATTCGCAGCAATGGCGACAACCTGCTCCTCGCCGTGCCGACCAAGGCGGGGGCGGGGCCAGAAATGGTGGTGGCCCGCACCCAGGGCCCGGGCAGCGGCTTTCTGCAACTGGTGTTCGAGCCAGGCTGGGGGCTGAAGCGCCGCGCCTTCCAGGGCCGCCGGCTCGGCCATCTCTACGTCTACCGCGACAGCTGGCCGGGCGAGGTGGCTGACCAGCTCAGCGCCCCTCCCGCGGCTCCCCTGGAGGAGCTGCCACCGGCAGAGGGTTGAGGCTGGGGGGCGGTTGCTAAGCTCAGAAGCTCTGTGCCAGCGCCCCCGCTTCATGACCCAGGTCACCGTCGGTGAAAACGAAGGAATCGAATCGGCGCTGCGCCGCTTCAAGCGCCAGGTGTCCAAGGCGGGCATCTTTGCCGACCTCAAGCGGCTCCGCCACCACGAGACCCCCACCGAGAAGTACAAGCGCAAGGCCCAGCAACGCCGCCGTCGCCGCTGATCGGGGCCCCCGGTCCAGAACGGGTAGAAACACTGGTTTCGCCAATGCTGCGGACCATTCAGGCTGGGTTCATCTCTTCTGAGGTGTCGGCCATGGCTGCTTCATTCCTGGTTCGGATGCGTGCCTTCGCCCTCTGGTTCGGAGACGGCCTGGGCCATGCCCTCGGCAACCCTGAGGAGGAACGCCGCTTCCAGCCCCCTCTGGTGGGCGTTCAGCCCTATGGCGATCGCCCCTACCGCGCCGCTCGCTGACCCCTTGAGCAAGCCCTGACAGCGGTCTCAGGCCTCTCCCAGCCCTTCAAAGCTGCGGAAAGTGAGGGCCTCGGCCACGGCTGCTGCTGAAATTCGCTGGCGGGCCTCCAGATCGCAGATCGTCTGAGCCACCCGCAGTACCCGCTCCCCGCCTCGGGCGGTGAGCCGCCTGTGGGCCAGGGCGGCCTCCCAGAGGTCGAGAGCGGCGCCTTCCAACTGGATCACCTGGGGGAGCTGGTGGGCAGGAAGCCGGCCGTTGCTCAGGCCCCCTGGGTTGCGCAGGGTCATGCGCTGGCGCGCCGCCTCCACCCGTTCAGCCACCTGGCCACTGGCCTGGGGCTGCCCTGCCGGGGCTGGGGTGCGGTAGGGCACCCCCAGGCTGGTGGCATCCGGGCGGCGCATCACCACCTGGAGGTCGATGCGATCCAGCAGTGGACCTGAGAGGCGCTGCCAGTAGCGCAGCCGGGCCGCTTCACCGCAACTGCACTCCCGGTCGGGGTCGCCGAACCAGCCGCAGCAGCAGGGATTGGTGGCGGCCACCAGGCTGATGGCGCAGGGGAAGCGGGTGCGCTGGCGCAGCCGGTGGATCCAGATCTCGCCCTCCTCCAGGGGCTGGCGCAGCAGGTCGAGCACCGAGCGCCTGAACTCGGTGAGCTCATCGAGAAACAGCACCCCGTGGTGGGCCAGGGCCAGTTCGCCGGGGCGGGGCACGCTGCCGCCACCCACCAGGGCCGCGCCTGAACAGCTGTGGTGCGGGCTGCGAAACGGCCGCTGCCGCACCAGCCCTTCCCCTTCCCCCAGCAGCCCCGCCACCGAGTGGATGCGGGTGAGTTCCAGGGCCTCCGAGCGATGCAGCGGTGGCAGCAGGCCTGGCAGGCAGCGGGCCAGCATGGTCTTGCCACTGCCGGGCGGGCCCACCAGCAACAGATGGTGCCCGCCGGCGGCGGCGATCTCCAGGGCCCGGCGGCCATGGGGCTGGCCCCGCACCTGCGCCAGGTCGGTGCCATCGCCGAGGCGAGGGGCCGGGCCGGCCCGGGGCGCCACGGCCGGGGGGGCCTCGCCCCCCTGCACCAGGGCCACGGCGCTGCGCAGATCGGCGACTCCCCACACCGGCAGCCCGCTCACCAGGGCGGCCTCGCCGGCGTTGGCGGCCGGCACCAGCAGCCCCCGGGCCCCTGCCCGCCGGGCCTCCAGGGCCACGCAGAGCAGTCCCCGCAGCGGCCGCAGGCCGCCGTCGAGGCCCAGTTCTCCCACGCTCCACAGTCCCTCGAGCAGCCGGGCCTCCAGCTGGCCGCTGGCCAGCAGCAGGCCGAGGGCGATGGGCAGGTCCAGCCCCGGCCCCTGCTTCGGCAGATCCGCCGGCGCCAGATTCACCACGACCCGGCTCAGGGGCACCCGAAAGCCGCTGTGGCGCAGGGCCGAGCGCACCCTTTCGCGCGATTCCTGCACGGCGGCGTCGGCCAGGCCCACCATCTGGAGCGAGGGCAGGCCGGGCCCGATGTCCACCTCCACGGTCACCTGCCGGGCTTCCAGGCCCCGCAGCGCCGCGCTGCTGCAGCGTGCCAACATCGCCTTGGATCAACTGAACGGCAGTGCCACCGGTGTCCCATCCGCCCTCCCAGAGCGCCAGTTCGGCCGAGCCCGGGGCCGACACGATCTTCGGCCGCATCCTGCGGGGCGAGATTCCCTGTGACGCGGTCTACGACGACGACCAGTGCCTGGCCTTTCGCGACGTGTCCCCCCAGGCGCCCGTGCACCTGCTGGTGATCCCCCGCCAGCCGATCGTCTCGCTGGCCTCGGCTGAGGCCGAGGACGCCCCGCTGCTGGGGCATCTGTTGCTGGTGGCGGCCAGGGTGGCGCGGGAGCAGGGCCTCACGGGGTTTCGCACCGTGATCAACAGCGGACCAGAGGCCGGCCAGACCGTGTTTCATCTGCATCTGCACGTGATCGGCGGGCGGCCGCTCAGCTGGCCTCCCGGCTGAGCCCGGGCACCAGGCACAATTCGGGGGTCTGTGCACCTCCATGAAACCCTTCCAGGCTCTTCGCCTCCAGCTGGGCCGGCTGCAACGGCTGGCCCAGCCCTACTTCCTGCCGGTGGAGGAAACGCGCAGCTGGCAGTTCCTGCTGTTGGTGGTGGCCCTGGTGGCCGTGGTCGTGGGCCTCACCCTGCTGCTGCTCACTGGCACCGTGGCCCTCACGGGAGCCCTGATCCCGGAACTGCGCAGCCGCTTCCTGCCGGGCGTACCCGAGCAGGTGGCCGCGCTGTGGCGCAGTCCCTTCGGCGCGGTGGTGATGGTGGTCATGGCCGCTGGTCTGGCCTGTTTCGGTGCCTTCCGCAGCAAGCTGCGCCAGGGGCGCTGGCTGCCCTGGCTGCTGCTGGGCATCATCATCCTGTTGATCCTTGTGATCAATGGCATCAACGTTGGCATCAGCTTCATTGCCCGCAATGTGGACAATGCCCTGGTGGGCTATGACCAGGAAAACTTCTGGAAGATTGTTGGTATCTATGCCTTCTGCCTGGTGCTGGCTTTGCCGATCAGGGCGATGCAGAGCTATCTCATCCCCAGGCTTGGGCTGCTGTGGAGGGAATGGCTGAGTGGTCGGCTGTTGAATCGCTATCTCTCCAATCGGGCCTATTACCTGCTCAATCCCAATGATGAGTCTGCTGAAGATATTGATAATCCTGACCAGCGAATTTCCCAGGACACCGCCAGCTTCACCACCACCAGCTTGAGTGTGACGGTGGAAGTGATGTCAGCTCTGCTCACCTTCTTCAGCTTCATCGTGGTGCTGTGGAGCATCAGTTCCCAGCTGGCGCTGTGGCTGTTGATCTACTCGGTGGGCGGCACGGCGGTGATCGTGTTTGCCAGCCGCAAGCTGGTGGCGTTGAACTTTCAGCAGTTGAAACTGGAGGCCGACTTCCGCTATGGCCTCGTTCACATCCGAGACAATGCCGAATCGATCGCGTTCTATCGCGGAGAGCAGCAGGAATCGAGGGAAGCCGAGCGGCGGCTGGGCGGCGCCATTCGCAACTACAACCGCCTGATCATCTGGGAAGCGCTGATCAGCGTGATTCAGCGTTCCTACGATTATTTCTCACGCTTCCTGCCCTGGCTGGTGATCGCTCCGATCTACTTCGCCCGCGAGGTGGATTTCGGCGTTTTTGGCCAGGCCAGCATCGCCTTCTCCCAGGTGCTGTTCTCGGTGAGCTACATCGTCAACAACATCGACAGGCTCGCCTCTTTCTCCGCTTCGATCAGCCGTCTCGAAGGGTTCCAGGGCAAGGTGGAGGAGATCAGTGGTGCCATGGCGTCCACCTTCACCGGGGAGTTCCTGACCGGGCAGGGCGTTCCTGGCGACTCCATCCTGGTGAGCCATGTGGACCTGGTGCCTCCTGGCACGGGCCGCACCCTGATCCACGATCTGAGCCTGGAGGTGGATCGCCACCAGCGCCTGCTGGTGGTGGGCCCATCCGGCTGCGGCAAGACCTCCTTCCTGCGCCTGGTGAGTGGCCTGTGGCCGCCGGGAGCCGGCACGGTGCAGCGCCCCAAGGAAGGGGAGCTCCTGTTCATCCCCCAGAAGCCCTACATGCTGCTGGGCAGCCTGCGGGAGCAGCTCTGCTACCCCTTGCCTCCGAATCGCTTCAGCGACGAGCAGTTGCGGCATGTGCTCGATGAGGTGCGGTTGCCGGAGCTGGTGCACCGCTATCCCGATCTCGACATCAAGCAGGACTGGCCGCGGCTGCTGTCTCTCGGTGAGCAGCAGCGGCTGGGCTTCGCCCGCCTGCTGCTGAACAGTCCGCGCTTCGTGGTGCTGGATGAGGCCACCAGCGCCCTGGACGTGGCCACCGAGCGACACCTCTACGACCTGCTGCTGGAGCGGGAGATGGCCTTCGTGAGCGTCGGACACCGCCCCACACTCACGGCCTTCCACGACACGGTGCTGGAGCTCGATGGCCAGGGCAGCTGGCGGCTGTTGCCGGCGGCCGGCTATGACGTGGGCCAACCTGCCAGCGGAGCCTGATGACGGTCCCGCATCGATGAGCACCTCAGAAGGATGAACACCTCAACAGACAGTCCCAGCGGCAGCCCCGCCAGCGGCGTCAGTGCAGCCAGCCCAGCGCCCAGCGCCACCAGTGCCACCACTTCCGATGTGCCCGCCTTCGGCTGGAGTGCCTACGCCGAGCGGGTCAACGGCCGCTTCGCCATGCTTGGTTTCCTGGCGGTGCTGGTGATCGAGGCCATCAGCCACGACACCTTCCTGCACTGGACCGGCCTGGTGCCCTGAAGATCCAGCCGCTGCGGCCATGGGCGCTTCAGGGCAGCTGGATCAGGTCCACCTGCCAGAGCCCGCTGCGGCTCACCTGCACGGCCAGCTCTCGGCCATCGGCCCGGATCTGCACCTGGCGGGGCACCCCGGCCGGGGCCATGCCGATCGGCCGCAGGCTCTGGCTGGAGCGGCGGTAGAGCACCAGCTCGGTGCGGCCCTCCAGCTGACGCACCAGGGCCAGCTGTTCGCCCCTGGCATCCACCGACACGCTGATCGGCTGGGTGTCAGGCCGGTTCAGCCCTGGCAGGGGCACCGGGCGCCGGTTGCGCAGGTCGATCAGGCTGACCCGTTCCCTGCCCCCATCGCCGTTGATCAGGGCCAGCCAGGGGCCGCTCAAGGAGGGATCGCGGCTGTTGCCGAGCTGCTCAAGTTGGCGATTCAACGTGCTGTCTGGCCGGGGCTGGGGGCCCAGACAACCCGCCAGCAGCACCGCCAGCAGTGTCAACAGGAGCCGGCGCGGCATGGGCTCAGCTGCCTCCGCCGCTGTTTCCTGAACCTGCCCCACCGCCGATGGCCTGGCTGCCGCCGGGGAGGTCGGGTTCAATCACACCGCCCAGCTCCAGCACGTCCACTTGCCAGCGGCCCTGCCGCACCAGCTGCAGGGCCAGGCGGCTGGCATCGGGGGCCAGGCTGAGCCGCACCGGGGCGGCGTTGCCCGGCAGCGGCAGCCGCACCAGGCGGCCCGTGAGGCGGTCTTCCAGCAGCGGAACTCTCCTGGGCCCCTGCTGCACCAGGACGGCGATATAACGGCCGTTCCAGCTCAGGGAAGGGGAGCTGTGGGGTTCGCGGCCCCGCAGATGGCGCAGCGGGATCACCCGGCCGCCGGGTTGCTCCTGGAGCACCACCCTGGCGCGACCCTGGTGCTCCAGCACCGAGGCCAGGTAGCGGCCGTTGCCGCTGAGGGCCGGATCCAGGCGGTTGCCCTGGGCCCCGAAGCCGGTGGGAGAGGCCGGCCGGCGGCCGAACCAGCCACTGCTGCAGCCGCCCAGCCCAAGGTTGAGCAGCACCACCAGGGCCCCGACCCAGAGGTGGCGCACGGATTCAAGGATGGTTTCGGGAGGGAGTCAGTCGTCAAACCGGGAGACGTTGTCCCGCGGTCTGGAGTCCTGGGGCGCGCCTGGCCTGGGCCCCGCCGGCGGGGCCTGACGGGAACGCATCGGGCTGAAGTCAGCGTCGCTGATGTCACTGGAGGCCGGCCCGGCGGCGGTGCCGGTGGAGCGGATCGGCGATCCCTGCGGCATGCCCGGTCTCTCCGGCGCGGCCGTTGCGACGGGGCTGGGCCCCCCGGCGGCGGGCCGACGGCTGGAGCGCAGGGAGGGGTCGGTGGTGGGCACGGGCCGGGAGCCGCGCCGGGGCTCACTCATGGCGTCGCGATCGCGGCGGCGGGCACCGAAATCGGCGGCAGGTCTGCCGCCGCCGGCGCTGTAGCGGCTGCGCTCGCCAGCGGGCTCTCGGGTGTCCCAGGCCTCGGCTTCTGAGCGGGGCCCCTCGGAGCGGGGGCCTTCGGAGCGGGGGCCTTCGGAGCGGGGCCCCTCGGAACGGGGGCTGTCACCGCGGCGGCTGGCAGCCCGTTCGGGGATGGCCGCCCGGCTGGAGCGGCGCATTTTGTAGAGGTCGTCGTCAGCGTCCCGGTTGGGGATGCGGCGGCGCACCGGTTCCGGTTCATCGAAGCGGTCGGTGTCAGCGTCGTCCCAGGGACGACCTCCCATGCGGGGACGGAAGGGCCCGGCCGGCACCGGCGGCTCGTCCTCGTCGAAGTAGGAGGAGCGGCGGGCCTGTTCGGTGGTCACGCCCCGGAGCCGCACGCTTTCGTAGGCGAAGAACACCGTGGTGCCGGCCAGCAGGAACTGGCCGAACTGCAGGATCGGATCCAGCCGCCAGCCCTGGAAGAAGAGGATGCCGCCGCAGAGCAGGCCCACGGCCGCGAAGAACACGTCGTAGTCGCGAGCGAGGGCAGGCTTGAAGCTGCGCATGAAATAGAGCAGCGCACCACCCACCGCCAGCACGATGCCGACGATGCTGGCCCAGTTCAGGCTGGCATTGACCACGAAGTCTCACCCTGGTGCTGCGCATCACTCTAGGCAGTTGGCCAGGATCAGGCCCTCCACTGGGGCATCCTGTTGGACCGGGCGGGGTTCAGGAGCGACGATCCACCTGGTCGGTCTGGCTGATCAGCACCAGGGCGATCGAGATGGGCACCACCACGATCACCGCGCCCCAGGCGAGGCTGCTCAGGAAGTTGGCGAGGGAAGGGGTCATGGGGCGGGGCCGGGCAATGGCTTCGGGCGTGGCGGAATCCTAAGCAGTGACCGCAAGTTCCTACGCTCAACCCACCACGGCTTAGAGCTTTGTGACGGCCTTCCCCGCTTCCCCCCTGGCCTGGGCCCACCTGCTGCTGGGCCTGTTGCTGGCGCTCTGGACGCTGCTGTTCCTGTTCCGCATCGTGCTCACCTGGTATCCGCAGGTGGACCTCAGCCAGGGGGCGATGCGGCTGATCGGGGCCCCCACCGAACCGCTGCTGGCGGCCACCAGGCGTCTGATCCAGCCGATCGGCGGTGTGGACGTGACGCCGGTGGTGTGGGTGGGCCTGATCAGCCTGGTGCGGGAGCTGCTGGTCGGCCAGCAGGGGGTGCTGACCCAGGTGATGCGCCATGCCAGTGCCGTGGCCTGAGCGGGTCTCAGACCATGGGCAGCATTTCCTGCTCCACGAACTTGGTGTGGACGTCGCCGCTCTGGAACTCGGGGCGCTCCAGCAGCTGCAGGTGAAACTCGATCGTGGTGGGGATGCCGGTGACGGCGCACTCTGAAAGGGCCCGGTGGAGGCGCCTCAGGGCATGGTCGCGGTCCACTCCCCACACGATCAGCTTGCCGATCAGGGAGTCGTAGAAGGGGGGGATCTCGTAGCCGGTGTACACGTGGCTGTCGACCCGCACGCCGGGGCCCCCGGGGGGTAGCCAGCCGGTGATCCGCCCAGGGGCGGGGCGGAAGTTCTGGCGGGGGTCCTCGGCGTTGATGCGCACCTCGATGGCGTGACCCCGCAGACAGATCTCCTCCTGTCTCACGGAGATCGGTTCGCCGCCGGCGATGCGCAGCTGCTCGGCGATCAGATCCACGCCGGTCACCACCTCGGTGACGGGGTGTTCCACCTGGATGCGGGTGTTCATCTCCATGAAATAGAACCGCCCGGAGCGATCCACCAGGAACTCCACCGTGCCGGCCCCCTCGTAGCCGATGCTGCGAGCTGCGTTCACAGCCGCCTCCCCCATCTCACGGCGCAGCTCGGCATCGATCGCCACACTGGGCGACTCCTCCAGCAGTTTCTGGTGGCGCCGCTGGATCGAGCAGTCCCGCTCCCCCAGGTGCACCACGTTGCCGTGGCGATCGGCCAGCACCTGCACCTCCACGTGGCGGGGGCGGTCGATGAATTTCTCCATGTAGAGGCCCGGATTGCCGAAGGCGGCCTCCGCTTCCCCCTGGGCGGCCTTGAACAGGCTCTCGAGCTGGTCGGCGCTCGGCACCAGGCGCATGCCGCGGCCGCCGCCACCGGCGGTGGCCTTGATCATCACCGGATAGCCCATGGCCTCGGCCAGCTCGGCCGCCTGGCGGGGGTGCTCAAGCAGCCCCTCACTGCCGGGGATGGTGGGCACCCCCACCCCCTGCATGGTGATCTTGGCGGTGGACTTGTCGCCCATCGAGCGGATCGCCTCAGGAGAGGGGCCCACAAAGGTGAGCCCGTGGTCGGCGCAGATCTCGGCGAAGCGGTCGTTCTCGGCCAGGAAGCCGTAGCCGGGATGGATGGCATCGGCGCCGCGGGAGGTGGCGGCCGCCAGGATGTTCGGAATGTTCAGGTAGCTCTTCGAACTCGGCGCCTCGCCCACGCACACGGCCTCATCGGCCAGCTGAACGTGCAGGGCATTGCGGTCCACGGTGCTGTACACCGCCACGGTGGCAATGCCGAGTTCCCGACAGCTGCGCAGGATGCGGAGGGCGATCTCGCCGCGGTTCGCGATCAGCACTTTGCCGATGGACATCCGCCGCAGCTCAGCTGGTACAGGCCAGGGCGGACTGTATCAGCGCTCACTGCTGCGTCCCTGGCGGGAAGGGGGCAGAGCGTTAGGTATTGTGCTGGGCCGATGGGCCGGTCCGGCTCGTCGCAGCACCGGGATGGGCCTCGCCCAACCGATGCATCAAGCGGATGTGGTGGAATTGGTAGACACGCACGTTTGAGGGGCGTGTGGCTTCGGCCTTGCGAGTTCAAGTCTCGCCATCCGCATTGTTCTTCTCCTGCCTGTGGCCAGGGCCACTGCGGCGACCTTCACGTTCCCCGGGGCCGCTGCCGCTGCCATCGTGCTGGTCAGCAACGGCCCCGGTGAGCTGAGCACCTGGGTGAGGCCCCTGGCCCAGCACCTGCACCGACGCCTGGGCCTGGGGGCCGCTGGCTCGCAGCCTGCCTGCGCGCTGCACCTGGTGCTGGTGCCCTGTCCCAATGGCACCGGCACGGAGCACCGGGCCGCGGCCAGCTGGGGACTGTTCGAGCGCACGCTGCCGGCACGCCGCTTCTGGAGCCTGCTGCTGCGGCCCCGGCGCTTCGGCCCCTGGCCCCGTCAGGGAGTGGTGGTGTTTCTGGGGGGGGATCAGTTCTGGAGCGTGCTGCTCTCGGCCCGCCTGGGCTACCGCCATCTCACCTATGCGGAGTGGGTGGCCCGTTGGCCCCGCTGGAACGACCGCATCGCCGCCATGGGTCCCCGGGCCGCGGCCCGGCTGCCGAGCCGCTGGCGCTCCCGCTGCACCGTGGTGGGGGACCTGATGGCGGACCTCTCCGAGAGTGCCCGCAGCGACGCCCTCCTGCCGCCGGGCCGCTGGGTAGCCCTGCTGCCCGGTTCCAAACCCGCCAAGTTGCAGGTGGGGGTGCCCTTTCTGCTGGACACGGCCGATCGTCTGGCGGCCCTGCAGCCCGACTGCCGCTTTCTACTGCCCATGGCCCCCACCATCGGCGTGGAGGGGCTGCTCCGCCATGCCAGCCAGGCCAATCCGATCGCGGCGGCCTACCGCGCCGGCCTGCCTGCCCTCAGCCAGGAGGGCGATGCCCTGATCACGGCCGCCGGCACCCGCATCCGCCTGGAGCGCCAGAGTCCGGCCCACACCAGCCTCAGCCAGTGCTGCCTGGCGCTCACCACGGTGGGGGCCAACACGGCGGAACTGGCTGCCCTCGGGGTGCCGATGCTGGTGCTGGTGCCCACCCAGCACCTCGGTGTGATGCAGGCCTGGGATGGGCTGGCGGGGCTGCTGGCACGGCTGCCGTTGCTGCGCCCGCTGCTGGGAATGCTGCTCAGCCTCTGGCGCCTGCGTCAGCGCGGCTTCCTGGCCGCCCCGAACATCGCTGCCGGGCGCCAGGTGGTGCCTGAACGGGTGGGGCCGATCACGCCGGCGCAGATCGCCGCCGAGGCCGCCGACTGGCTGGCCTCCCCGGCGCGGCTGGCGGCGATGCGGGACGACCTGATCAGCCTGCGCGGTCGCCCCGGGGCCGTGGCCTCCCTGGCCGACCTGGTGCTGGAGCTGTTGCCGCCGGGGCTGCCGGGCTCCCGGCCCGATTCCTAGGGTTGGGCTCCCCTTGCGTGGTTCCCATGGCGGCCATCCCTGATCCCCAGTCCTCCGCCTGCGGCGTGGAGAGTGGCCTGGCCCGCACCACCAGTGAGGAGGTGTGGCGCCAGAGCCTCACCCCCGAGCAGTTCCGGGTGGCGCGCCAGGGCGGCACCGAACGGCCCTTCAGCGGTGCCTACTGGAACCACAAGGGCCAGGGGACGTACCACTGCGTCTGCTGCGACGCCGAACTGTTCAGCAGCGCCAGCAAGTTCGATTCCGGCACCGGCTGGCCCAGCTTCTGGGATGGGGTGAAGCCCGGCGCGATCACCACCCTGATCGACCGCAGCCACGGCATGGTGCGCGCCGAGATCCGCTGCGCCAACTGCGATGCCCACCTGGGGCACGTGTTCGATGACGGGCCTGCCCCCACGGGCCAGCGCTACTGCGTCAACTCGGCCTCGCTCGAGTTCAAGGCGGACTGACTGCAGCAGGACTGACGCCCCCGTCGAGGGGCCGCAGCGGTCGGCGGCCCCTCGACGGGGGCGTTACCAGGGGTGGTTACCAGGGGTCGTCGAAGTCTTCTGCATCCACGTCGAGCACTTCGGATCTGGTGGGCGGGGCCGGCCGGCGCCGGGGGCTTCCATTCGTGCGGTCGCGGCGCTCATCGCGCTCATAGGGGGCCTGGGGCCGTTCGGGCTCGCGATCCAGCGGTTGGTCGATCTCTCTCCTGCTGGGCGGCCGCCGCTCCGGTTCGGAATCGAGCAGGTCTTCGTCGAGATAGCGGCGCTGGCGCAGGGGGGCTCGCTCCCGGCGCTGCTCCACTTCCACGTAGTCCAGCTCCTCTTCGGGCACGAAGGCCTGGCTGGCGGCGGGCTGGATGCGGCGCTGCTCCTGGGCGGCGGGCACGCCGGGGGCCAGCTGGTTCTCCACGGGCACCATGGTGCCGCGGAAGCGATCACGCTCCTCCTGCTCCCAGCTGTTGCCGCCGATGCCCAGTTTTTCCAGCAGGCCGGTGCCGAGCTGCTTGAGCTTCTCCTCGGCGCCCTCGTAGACCACGATGCGGTCTGGACCGCTGCTGACCACCTCCACCACCGGCAGTTCCCAGGTGCTGAGCACCCCTTCGCCCAGCAGGGGCACGCCCAGGGCGCCCAGCACCAGGGTGGTGAGTTCGCCGGTTTCGATGTCGAAACTGAAGCCCAGCACCTTGCCCAGCTGCTGGCCGGCCTCGGTCACCACGTCGCAGTTGATCACCTTGCTGAAGCGATCGGCGCTGAAGCTCTCGGCCAGGGAATCGGCCGAATCCACCAGGATCACGTCGCCCACCTGGCGGATCCGGTCCAGGGGCATCCAGCGGGGCAGGCCGGGCAGAAAGCGGGTGAAGGGGTTGTCCCGCAGCCCGAGGGCGATCACCTCTCGGCGGTCGATGTCCACCACCACCTCACCCACCACGCCCAGCCGGCGGCCGGTGTCCCGGGTGATCACCTGGGTGCCCATCAGCTCTGAGCGCAGCCAGAGGCGATCGCTGGGGGCGGCGGCGGGGTCGCTGCCGGGCGGCGGGGTCGTCGTCATCGGCGCATTCTCACCCAGCACAGGCTGCGCTGACAGATGCTCAGGCGGCGGGGGGCAGGCCCACCACCTGGGTGTGGGCGCCGCGGGCCTGGGTGACGCCGATCGTGCGGGTGGCCGCGGCGATCATCGGGCGCCGGTGGCTCACCACCATGAACTGGGCCTGATCGGCCTGGCGGGCGATCAATCCGGCCAGCCGCTCCACGTTCACGCCGTCGAGGAAGCTGTCCACCTCATCGAGGGCGTAGAAGGGCGAGGGCCGGAAGCGCTGCAGGGCGAACAGGAAGCTCAGGGCGGTGAGCGACTTCTCGCCACCACTCATGGCCGCCAGGCGCCGCACCGCCTTGCCCTTGGGATGGGCCACCAGGGTGAGGCCCCCCTCCAGCGGCGCTTCCGGGTTCTCGAGCTGCAGGTGGCCCTCGCCATCGGAGAGCTCCGCGAAGATCTCGCGGAAGTGGCCATCCACTGCCGTGAAGGCCTCCAGGAAGGCCTCCTGGCGCAGGGTGCCCACGGTTTCGATGCGCAGCAGCAGCTCCTCGCGCTCCTTGCTGAGCACGTCCAGCCGCTCCTGCAACTCGGCCAGGCGGGTTTCGAGGGCTTCGAGCTCTTCGATCGCCAGCATGTTCACCGGTTCGAGCGCCTCCATGCGCGCCTGCAGGCTGGCCAGCTCCCTGGCCAGGGCCTCCAGGCCGGCCTCCCGCAGCTCAGCGGGGATTTCTGGCAGGGGGTCGGGCAGCTGGCGCTCCAGCTGCTGCAGCCGCAGCTCATCGCCGCGCTGCTGCTCGGCCAGGGCCTCGAGCTCCTCGCCCAGCCGCTGCAGCTCCCACTGGCGTTGCTGCAGGGCCTGGCGCTGGCGGGCCAGCTCAGCCTCGGCGGCATCGCGGGCGCGGCGGCGCTCCCCGAAGCGGGTCTGCAGTTCGGCCTGCCGCACCTCCAGGGCTGAGCGGCGCTCCTGGTCGGCCTGCTGACGCCCCTTCCACTCGGCCCTCTCCGCCACCAGGGCGTTGACCGCGGCGATCAGCCGCTGCTCGTCGCTGCCCAGGGCCTCGAGCTGGTTGCGCAAGCGCTCGGCGGCCAGGGCCCGTTCGCGGCGGGCGGCGAGCAGGCCATCGCGCTGCAGCCGCGCCGCGGCCAGGGCCTGGTCGGCGGCCTCGAGCTCCCCCTGCAGCCCCTGCCAGCGGGCGGCATCGCCCGAGGCCACGGCGCCGGCCTCCTCCTGCTGCAGTGATGCAAGGGCCTGCTGCAGGGGCGCCAGCTGCAGGGCGATCTCCTGCAGCCGGCCCTGGTCGCCGGCAAGGCTGAGGCGCAGTTGAGCGAGCCGTTCTTCCAGCTGCTGCTGGCGCTGCAGCTGGGGGGCCAGGGCCTGGCGGGTGCTGCGCCGCTCGGCCTCCAGGGCCGCCTGGCGCTGTTGCAGCTGCTGCAGCTGGGGGCGTTGCTCCTCCAGCTGGCGGGCCAGGTCGGCTTCGCGGCGGCGGCAGGCCAGCAGGGTTTCGCCCAGCTCCAACAGCCGCCGGCGCAGGGGCTCGGCCTCGTCCCCCTCCTGGGAGCGGCCAAAGCTGAGCTGGTTGCCCCGCTGCTGCAGGCTGCCGCCGGTCATGGCGCCGCTCTTCTCCAGCAGCTCCCCCTCCAGGGTCACGGCCCGGCAGCGCCCCAGTTCCTGGCGGGCGCTGGCCAGGTCGGCGAACACCAGCGTGTCGCCGAACACGTAGCGGAACACCTCGGCGTAGACGGGCTCGTGCTGCACCAGGTCGACAGCCCGGCCCACCAGGCCCCCCGGCCCGGCAGTGGCGCCCCGCTGCAGGGCCGCCGAGCCGCTGCCCCCCCTGCCCTGGCTGCCGCCAGCGCGGATCCTGTTGAGGGGCAGGAAGGTGAGGCGGCCGGCGCGGCGCTGCTTGAGCAGCTCGATCGCCCGGGCGGCGATGCGGTCGTCGTCCACCACCACCTGGGCCAGGCGGCCTCCGGCCGCCACCTCCAGGGCGGTGCGGTGGCGTTCCTCCACCTCCCCCAGCTGGGCCACGGGGCCATGGATACCCTCCAGTCCGGCCTCCAGCAGCACCCGCAGGGCGCCGGTGCCGCGGCTCTCCTGCAGGGTGTCGCGGCGGCTGTCGAGGCGGGCGATCTCCCGCTCCAGCTGGCCCTGTTCCTGCTCCAGCCGGCTGCGCGTGCGCTGCTGCAGGGCGAAGGCCTCGGCGAGCTCCTGCAGCTGTTGCTGGCCGCTGGCCACCGAGCCGCTGAGCCCCTGCCACTCCTTTTCGGCCTGGTCCAGCTGCTGCTCGGCGCTCACCTGGGTGCTGCCCTCCTGCTGGCGCTGGGCCTCCAGCTCCGCCAGCCGCTCCTGGCTCTGGCGCAGGCGCTCACTGAGCTGCTGCTGCTCGGCCTCCAGGGGGCTGCTGGCCGCGCCCAGCTCCTGGCGCCGCAGGCTGCGCTGCTTCTGCTCCTCCATCCAGCTGCCGGAGCGGCCGGCCACCTCGCCGAGGCGGCGGCGCGAGAGCTCCACGGCGGCTTCGGCGGCGCGGCAGCCGGCCTCGGCGGCCTCCAGCTCGGCCTGGTCGGCGGCGCTGTCGAGCTGCAGCTGCTGCTGGCGCAGCTCCCCCTGGCGCTGGCTGAGCTCCTGGCGCTGGCGCTGCAGGGCCTCGGCCTGCTGCTGGTGCTGGTCCGCCTGGCGGGCCAGCTCGCGGCTGCCGGCCTCCAGGCCCGCCAGCTCCGCCTGCACGGCCAGCAGCTGGTCTTCCCCGAGGGCCTTCACCTCAGCCTGCAGCGTCTCCAGGGCGGCGGCCGCCGCCTGCAGCACGGTTTCCGCCTCGGCGATGGCGAGGCGGTCGGCGGCCTGCTGGGTCGTGAGGGCCTGCTGGCGGCTCACCAGCTGCCGCAGGGCCGTGCGGGCGGCCTCCACCGCCAGCACCTGCTCCTGCAGCCGCCCCTCCTGCAGCCGCTGGCGCAGGGCCTGATAGGTGCGGGCCCGGGTGCAGTCGCGCTCCAGCTTCTGGCGGCTGCTGAGCAGCTCCTGTTGCACGATGCCGCAGCGCTCCTGGCGCTCCTGCACGTCGTCGAGCTTGGTGCGGCTCTGCTCGATGCGGCTGTCGAATAGCGCCACGCCGGCCAGCTCGTCGATGATGCCGCGCCGGTCGCGGGCGCTCATCGACACGATGCGGGTCACATCGCCCTGCATCACCACGTTGCTGCCCTCGGGGTCCACCCGCAGGCGCCGCAGCTGGGTCTGCAGCTGCTGCAGGTTGCAGGGCACGCCATCGGCGCTGAAGCTGCTGGCGTAGGTGCCCCCGGGGGCCACCCGCAGGCGGCGGCTCACGGTCCAGCTGGTCTGGCCGGTGTGGATCCAGGGGCCCTCGGCGGGGGCCTCGAGGCCGTCTTCGGCACCATCGGGCTGCCAGTCGCCCAGGTCGAAGCGCACGCTCACCGAGGTTTCGGCGGCCCGACCCGCCTTGAGCATGGCGCTGTTGATCAGGTCGGGCAGTCGCTCGGCCCGCATGCCGCGGCTGTTGGCCAGGCCGAGGCAGAACAGCACCGCATCGAGGATGTTGCTCTTGCCGGAGCCGTTGGGGCCGGTGACCACCGTGAAGCCCTCTTCGAGCGGGATCGCCATCGATCCGCCGAACGACTTGAACTGGGTGAGCTCGACCTGATTGATGTGAACCAACAGGCCCGTGCGCCGAGCACGGGAAATGTAGCGGAGGGTTCCGGTTTCACAAGCCCGTCCTTAGCTTGAAGGCAACACTGGCCCGCTGCGCCCATGACCGGCACCCCACCGCTGGATCAGCTCTCCGAGTCCCAGACCCCTGAGCCCATTCTCCAGCAGCAGCCCGAGGCGGCAGGCCAGTCCGACGCCCACCAGGAGACCTTCCGCGAGCGCTTCGAGGCGCTGATGCCCACGATTCAGCGGGAGTGGCCCCAGGTGGCCCGCCAGACCCTGGAGGCCACCCGCGGCAGCTTTGACGAGGTGGCTGAGGTGATCTCCTCCCAGACCGGCCGTACCGCCACCGTGGTGCGGCGCCAGTTGCTGGAGCTGCTGGATGTGGCCGGCACCCAGACCGGCCGTCTGGCCGACAACCTGGCGCCCCTGGAGAAGCAGCTCGAAGGCCTGCTTGACGACCTCAACGACACCCTGCGGCCAAGGCTGGAGAAGCCGGTGCGGGAGCGCCCGCTGCTGGCGGTCGGCATCGCCGCCGGGGTGGGGGTGCTGGTGGGTCTGCTGCTCTCCTCCGGACGGCGTTCGGCATGACGGAGGAACAGTTCGGCGAGCGCGAGCGGCGCAACGGCGGAGCCCGCGTGGCCATGGGCCGCATCGGCTCGCTGATGACCTCGGTGATGGACCTGCACGTGCGCATCGCGCTGCAGGAGGCCGACAGCGAGAAGCGGCGCCTGATCACCGGGGCCCTGCTGCTCAGCGGCGGGCTCACCTTGATGCTGCTGTCGCTGATCGGGGCGGAGCTGGCGCTGCTGCTGTGGCTGCACGAAGGGCTGCGGCTCAGCTGGATCCACAGCGCCCTGGCCATGGCGGGCCTGAATGTGGTGCTGGCGGGGGTGTTCCTGCGCATCGGCGGCGGTCTGCTCAAGGGCCCCTACCTGCCCCAGACCACCGCCGGCCTCACCAAGACCACCCGGGCCCTGCTGGGCCGCTAGCGGATCGCGTAGTGCAGCCAGCGGCAGTCGATGCCGCCATTGCTGATCGGGATGCGGCGACTCGCCTTCATCTTCAGGGCCCCGGTGAGTTCGGGATTGCCGCTCAGCAGCCACAGATCCCAGCCGCTGCAACGCTCCTTGAGCATGCGGCCGAGATCGCCGTAAAGGCCTTCCAATGCATCGGTGTGGCCGAGACGCTCGCCGTAGGGGGGGTTGCACACCAGCACGCCGGGCTGCTCGGGGGGGATGAAGTCGCGGCAGTCGCCGCCGCTGAGGCGGATCCAGGGCGCCACCCCCGCGGCCTCGGCATTGTCTTGGGCCTGGGCCAGCACGGCGGGATCCTGCTCCAGGCCGAGCACCGGGGCCAGGGGCTGCTGATCCGCCAGGCAGGAGCGGGCCAGGGCGCTGGCGGCCCGCACCTCCTGTTGCCACAGGGCGCCCTGGGCATCGGGCCAGCGCTCCAGAGCGAAGGAGCGGGCCCCCTTGGGGCCGAGGCCCGGCGCCCGGCCCAGGGCCATCCGCACCGCTTCGATCAGGAGGGTGCCGCTGCCACAGAGCGGATCGGCCAGGGGGCGGCGGCCATCCCAGCCGGTGAGGGCGATCAGGCCGGCGGCCAGGTTTTCCTTCAGGGGCGCCAGGCCCACGGCGGCGCGGTAACCGCGGCGGTGCAGGCTGCTGCCGCTGCCATCCACGCTGAGGCTGGCCAGGCCGCCGCCGAGGTGCAGGTGCAGGCTGAGGTCCGGGGCCTCGAGATCGATCGAGGAGCGCTGGCCCCACTGCTGGCGCTGCAGGTCCACGAGGGCGTTCTTCACCTGCAGGGCGCTGTAGTGGCTGTGGTTCAGGCCCGGGGCGGTGCCGCTCACGTCCACGCGGAAGCTGGCGCTGGGGGGGAGCCAGGTGGCCCAGTCCACGGCGCGCTGCACCCCGTCGTAGAGGTCGTCACGGCCGTGGCAGGGAAAGCTGGCCAGCTGGCGCAGCAGCCGGAAGGGCAGCCGGGCCTGCAGGTGCAGGCGGTAGTAGCCGGCCAGGTCACTGCGGAAGCGCACGGCCCGCCGCAGGGGCGCCACGGCCCGGCAGCCGAGGGCGATCAGCTCCTCCGCGGCCGGGGCCTCCAGGCCGGGGGGCACCACTGCGATGCCCTCGATGCTGTCGCCCCCTGGTTCGGTGATGCCCACCTCTGCACCGGCGCTTGGGTGCTGCCACAATGGCTGAGTCCGGTTTCGGCCGGACTAGGTGGCTCACACCAGTGCTTCGGACAGCGGTTCGATTCCGCTCAGCTCCATTCCCGTTCAGGGTTCCGTCCCTGGGGCGGATCCATCAGGGGGCTGCAATGGTTTCGACGGGGTATAAGGAGGGTGACTGAAGCCTGCTCGGTAAGAGCAAACCCGTAACAGCGAACAACATCGTTCGTTTCTCCCGTCAGCCCGCCCCTGTGGCCGCCTGACATCTCTAAGGGAGATGGGGTGAGGTCAGCCTTATCACCCAAATGACCCATGGGGCCTGGAAGGGCCCCTTTTACGCGTCTGGGGCTGGGCTCCTGGCTGGCTCATTGGATTGGTGCCCGAACCTGACCATGGCCGAGACCTGGGACATCGCCTGATCAACGACTGTGGCCTAGGCCCGATCAGCAGGCCAGGCTGCTTTGCTCAGGTGTGTCGTGCCACCAGGTTGTTCCGGGTCGTTTCGTACGGTTTCGCACGCCAGCAGCGCCCGTTTACGGGCGAGGCCCCAGCGGTAGCCGCGCAGGGAGCCGTCACTGCCGATCACGCGGTGGCAGGGGATGGCCAGGGCGATCGGGTTGGCGCCGCAGGCCTGGGCCACGGCCCGCACCGCCTGGGGGGCGCCCAGCCGGCGGGCGAGCTCGGCGTAGCTCACGGTGCTGCCGGTGGGGATCAGGCCCAGCTCCTGCCAGACGCGCCGGCGGAAAGGCGTGCCGCGCAGATCGAGCGGTGGGAGCGCTGGGACGGCCTCTGCCGCCTGGGCCTCGGTGGTGGCAAGCACCCCGGCCAGCCAGGCCTCAAGCAGGGGATCGTCGGTGACTGCTTCGGCTCCGGGATGGTGCTGCAGCAGGTCCTGGGCGAGCAGCTCGGGGCCATCGCCCAGGGCGATGGCCAGAACGCCCCGCGGCGTGGCAGCCAGCAGGATCCAGCCCAGCCAGCAGGGCCGCAGGAGAAAGCGAACAGTGTCGGAGTCCATCTCGGGGCCCTGCGGCGGCGGGCACAACCAGTCACCACTCTGGTGGGGCGGATCGGCCCAGGCAGATTCAGCTTCAGAGTGGGGACTGGCTGCCCCTTACCGTCCCCTCTTCGGTACCACCGCTGTCTCCTGCGCCTCCTCTGATTCTCCACCATGCAGCCGAAGGTTTCTGCGAAGCAGTGATTGGAGCTGGATCTGGATGACAACCGTGAGCGCCGCGATTCATCATCTCCCCTGGGTCACGTCTCGGTTTCAGCCGCCTCGGCGCCGAAGCAATGGATCAGGGCATCGGCCCAGCTGTTGATCCCAGCCAGGGCATGATCCGGCGCTGCCGTGATGGCGCGGGCGTGCTCCCGCAGCAGCACCGTCTTGTCCACGGCATGGCCATGGGCCGCGGCGATCGTCACGATGTCATCCACGCCGGCGGCGGCATGCACCTGGCTGCGCAGATCGTCATCGGCGGCGATGCTGGCGCAGAAGGCCTTGAGCGAGGCTACGGACATGGGATCGGACGTGGGGAACCCCCTTCGTAGCAAACCGGGGCCAAGCTGGCCTGCGCTGGTGCCACCAGGTGCCCCATACGCCCCCGACAACTTTGGCACCGCCCAAACCTTGAGATCTCTGCCAAATCGATGATGGCACCCGAGTGGTGCTTCTTCGAACCTGACCCCCAGGGTGACACCAGCGGCCACTGATCGCCTGCATGGCAATCCTGGCCTCAAACTCGGGACTGTGGGTGCGGCGCTTGCTCAACTCCTGCGGAGAAGGCTGCGTCAGCCACAATGGCGGCCGCCTAGGCGCGGCCTCCAGAGCAGTTCCGAAACAGTGCCACCAGAACCCTGTGCCTGCGCTGCGGTAATTCAGGCTAGCAACGTGGTTATCGGCGCCGGCACGAATCCATACCGGCCCGCAGGCTGCCGAGCAGCGGTAGCTCCATCAGAGCAGCTCTCTGAGGGAAGGCAACTGCCGCTTCATTGCGGTATAGCCCTGGCGGATGATCGCATCGGCCTTGTGAAAGTCGAAGATGGCGAAGGCACCCATGCTGGGCTCCACCAGTAGTTCAGGAGCGTGCTCCTCCATGCGGCTGCGGGTGACCTGCTGCTCCATCACGTTGAGCGACAGTCCGATCACTTCAAAGATGTTCGGGCAGGGGTCCTGATCGGGGAACCACCGGTCCACCTTGCCCTGCAACGACTCCTGCATGTTGTCGTAACGGTCGCGCAGGCTGTTCAGGAACGACGCCTTGCGTCGCTTTGAGGCCTCGCTGCTGGTTCTCGGGGAGGGGCCAAGCTCGGTTTCTGACTCCTCTGCCTGGGTGTCCTTTTCGTCCTGGCCACCACCGCTGAATTGCGCGTCAGCGCTGGGGTCTCGGTGATTGAGATTCACCGCGATCACCACCTCGGCCCCCAGGTTCCTGGCCACATCCACCGGAACCGGGTTGACCAGACCCCCATCGGCGAGCACCCGGTCGCCGGCGCAGAACGGGGTGAAGATGCCGGGCACCGAAATGCTGGCCCGCACCGCATCCACCATCAGGCCAGTGCGGAGCTGCACTTCTTCTCCCTTGAGCAGATCGGTGGCCACACAGCAGAAGGGAATGGCTGAGTCTTCGATCCTCATTTCCTGCAGGTGTTCCGAGAGCAAATCAACAACCTTGTTGCCATCGAGCAGCCCAGAGGTGGGAATCACCATGTCGAAGTAGGCGAGCATGTCTTTCCAGCTCAGCTCCCGGATGAAGTCCTCCAGGTCATCCAGTTCGCCGGCGCAGTGGATCGCCCCGACAAGAGCACCGATGCTGGCGCCGGCGATCACATCGATCTTGATCCCCTCCTCCTCCAGGGCCCGCAGCACGCCGATGTGGGCCCAGCCCCTGGCTCCGCCGCTGCCCAGGGCAAGGCCGATGGTTTTCATGGGGATGTTGTCATCATTCAAGGCTGTGATCACCACCCAGGTGGAGCGCATGGTGATCGATCCACCCGGCCATAATACCTTCCCACCGCGATCAGGTCACCGAGAACAAAGGGGCGATCCCGGAAGATGGATGGTCGTGAAATCATGTTGGAGAGCGCATCTTTGGCCGCAATGCCAAAGCTGAGTCCGACAACTCCGAGGCTGGTGAGAATCGAGGTGATGTTCACGCCCATCCGGCCGAGAGCGGTGAGCCCCCCGATCGAAGGAATCACATCTTTCAGGATCATCAGCAGGACGTGACTGGCGGTCGAATCCAGACCGGCCTGCTCGATGGCCACACCGACGGCCTGCCGGGTCGCGCGCCAAACCAGCCAGGACTCCAGCAGCATGGCCAGGGCGGCGAGGCCCTTGGGCATCCAGGCGAGCGGCTGCCTCAGGTGGACCAGGATGGGACTGTCCTGCGCCAGGGCAGCCTGGATCGCGAACCATGTCCCTTGATCAGCTGAAGGCCTTTCTAGGCAGGGTGCAGGATGACGCTTCCCTGCGCCAGAGCGTGATGGCGGCGTCCACCGCCGACGACGTGGCCCAGATCGCCGCCGCCCTGGGCTACGAATTCTCCGGTGATGAGTTGTTGCGCATCTCCGGCCAGAAGGTGGGCCGGGTGACGGTGACCAAGCAGGACATCCCCGGCGAATACAACTGAAACGGCCCGCAGCTCCAGGACTCTCCCCCGTCACTCAGCGACGGTGACCACCATGGCTCACCGTGTCTAGGCTGGTATCACTCTGAGAAGGAGGCCCCATGGCCACCTGCGATGTCCTGAGCCCTTCTGCGGCGGTGCCCTCTGCGGAGGCCCTGCACCAGCTAAGGGATCTGCTGCAACACGACCCCGCCTTTGCCAAGGCCCTCGGCGCCACCGACTCCACCGAGGCGGCGGCGCAACTGGCCGCCGAACGCGGCGTTGCCGTGACCCCAGAAGCTCTCTGGCGCAACCGCGGCACCCTGGTACGTGGCGGACTGCCAACCTGGCGCGGCTGAAGCGCGGCGATCGTCCCCAACCCGGATGATCGCCCCGGCTGGGCCCCTGACGTGACCACCATCAGGGGTCCAGCTCTCGCTTGATGTGACGCACCATCACCTCGGTGCTCTCGCGGGGGTTTGGGCGGGGTGAGCTGTTCATGGGCTTCACTTTGCTCCCTGGGACAGACGAGCCGCTGGTTCATGATGGTCATGGCACAGCGCTCAGCAGGAAAGTTTCTGCGGAAGATCCATGATCAGTTCGGACGCTGTGTTCCGAACAGATCATGGAGTTTCAAGCAGGGAAAGCCCCCCTTTTCATTGAGGGCTAAACCTCAACAAGCTGGAGAGGTTTACTCGCGGCCGGCTTTGATGCCTTTTTTCACTTCTGCGATCGCCTCGTCGATCAACCCCATGGCCTTCTTGCGGTGGCCGTCTTTACCAGAGCTGGCCTTCTCCAGACTCTGCTTGGCCTCGTTCAGGCTGGCCAGTGCCGCCCTCATGTTGGGCTGATCAGCCTGGGCGGGTAGCGCCAGCATCAGGGCGGCAGCGGTGCTGATGCTGGCGGTCATGAAGGCGCCGATCGAGATCCGTTTCATGCTGACTGGTTCTTTCGTGGACAAGGAGGCAGGAATGCCAGGAGCCAATTTTACCAGGATCCAGTGATAGCTGTCCTGCCCCTGGCTGGAGCGTTTCATCCCAGAGAATGCCGTCCCTTCAGGGTTGGGCGGGTTCCTCGCATTCCACGGCGCGGGAGAGTTCAGCCCGCGCCTCCATCACCGGCTGGACCTTGACCTTGAGCTCGGCGGCCGCCTCCTCGAGGCTGGTGTCCTTGCTGCTGGCCAGCTGGGCCACCTCGGAGCGGAAGGTTTTCAGCTGCTCTTGAAAGGCTTTGGTGCGCAGCTCCTCAAGCTTCTGCTCCGAGGCTTCAAGGTTGGTGATGGCTGCGCCCAGGGCCATTTCAGCCTCCTTGGCCTCTCCCACCGTGGAGGCGGGGGTCAGCTGGGCCACGGTGCTGAGGGCTTGGCTGACCTCAGTGAGCTGAGCGCAGATCTTGGCTTCGGTCTTCTCCTTGCGGGCGGCCATGTCCTGCTGTTGGCATGCGGTGGTGGCAAGGGCAAGCAGGCAGGCCGCAGCAAGGAGGGAGGAGCGCATGGGATCGAAAATCGTTCATGGCGAACCTTAGCCCTGAGCGATGGAATGGTCTACCCGGCACTCTTGCCACGGCACTCGAGAAACAGCCAGGAACTAATTGGAATCCGCAGCAGGAGAAACGGTGATAGGTGTGTTATAGAAAATCGGGGAACTCCCCGGAGTCTGATCTATAAAGAGCTTGCGTCCAGTCTGTGTTGCATCCCAGGCCATGGGCGACAACTTCAGCGCATGGCCTGGGGAGATCCAGGAAAACCTGGCCTGTCTGCGGGGCAATGGTTCTCTGATCGCAGGCCATGATTGGATTGATGGGTGGCAAGCAGCTCGGCTTTTCTCACTAGGACCAGACGAACGCCAAGAAGCAGACCAATTGTGAGAAGTTCCTAGCTGAGATGGAGGCCGTTGTGCTCAAGGATTCCCTCATTAGATTGATCGAGCCCAACTACCCTAAGGCCAGCAAGAAGGGCGGCAGGCTCGCGTATCCACTGGCCACCATGAGGCCTGGATTCATGCCAAGGTGATGCTCCGGCCGGCCTCCTCCGAAGCGATGTGCTGCTTGTGGAGGCTCAGACGTGGGTGCTCATGCCACGCATCACCTGCCCCATGATCCGCACCCGTGCCCAGCGCGGCAGGGGAACCAGGCCGTAGACCAACAGCTTCGAGAGCGTGCCCGGCAGCACGGTGGTCTGGCGGCCAAGGGCATCGAGGATCGGCTGGGCAATGGCATCGGGATCCAGGGCCTTCCCCATCCGCATCCCGGCCCGTGACGCAAAGGCACTGTGGGTGGGTCCCGGCGCGGCAGCCAGGACATCCACGCCGCAGCGGCTGAGCTCCACTTGCAGGGCCTCGGCCAGGCCCTGCACATAGGCCTTGGTGGCCGCGTAATGGGCGGCGTAGGGCATGCCCTGAAATCCCACGATCGAGCTGAGCAGCACCAGGCCGCCACGGCCCTGCGCCCGGAAGCGGCCCCCGTAGTGGTGGCACATCTGCAGCACCGCCCGGCTGTTCACCATCAGCATCTCGGTTTCTTCGGTGATGTCGGCATCGAGGAAAGCGCCGGAGCTGCCGAAACCGGCGGCGGCCACCAGCAGGCCCACCTCCAGCGCCTCGGTGGCGCCCGCGAGCACGCCCAGATGGTCCTCCCGCGCCAGATCCAGGTCGATCACGCGCAGCTGGACGCCGTGGTGGGCGCTCAGATAAGTCGCAAAGGCATCAAGTGGCGCCCGACGACGGGCCACCAGCACCAGGTTCAGCCCCGCTTCCGCCAGGCGGCAGGCCAGGCCGCGGCCGATGCCGGAAGAGGCTCCGGTGACGACGGCCCAGGGGCCGTAGCGGGTGAGAAAACGCTGCTGGCGCCGTGAGTGGGCGGGTGTCATCGGCGAGAGCGCGCGGGTGGGAGGGATGGCGGCTTGCAATGTAAGCCATGATGATCATCATGCAATAGACCAAAAAAGGGGTTTGAGTCCCCCAGGAGCCTCCTCCTCAGGCCCCTTCAGCAGCTGGGCCAAGGGCCCGTGCGGCGGTGAGCAGGCGCTGGGCCAGGGCTGGGTCATCCACCAGGCGAGCGAGAACCACCGATCCCACCATCGCCGCTGCGAGCTGCAGCGCCGCATCGCTCGGCGCCGGGGACGGTTGGCGTGGCTTCAGCTTGCGCTCGATCGCCGCCAGCAAACCCCGGGCGGCCACCGCGAAAGCAGAACGAACAGCAGGCGACTGACGAGCCCCCTCGCTTCCCAGGGCCGCAATCACGCAGCCCAGCTCGGGGTGGTTGAGATGCTCAGGCGAGAGGTATTGGGCCAGGCTCTGCTCCAGTGAGAACGCCTCCCCTAGGGCCTCGTCGGCACTGGCGGCAGCTGCCGTACGGATGGCCTCGGCCACCAGGTCGTCGCGGTTGGCGAAATGGGAATAAAAGGCGCCATGGGTGAGGCCAGCACCTTTCATCAGTGCCGGGATGCCGATTCCCGAGAGCCCATGGCGTCGCAACTCTTTTGCCGCCGCATCAAGGATGCGCTCACGCACCGCTTGCTTGTGGCCTTCGGCATAGCGCATGACAGGCATCATGCCATGCCCCCAGGGCTTGCCAGGGCAGCCCGCCTACAGGACATGGCGCTGTTGGGATGGTCACAGACTCACAGCTGGACTGTTGACTCTGGGGACTTCTTTTCTGACGCAGGGGGGGCAGGAGTGATCAGAGCCCCGGCCGATTGCGGCTTCAGAAAGGCGATTACCTCATCGCACCAGTGGACCCATTCCTGCTCATAGAGGATGCCGCGGCGCAGGGTGAGGTAGCGGAACTGGCAAGCGGGGCTCGGGGCGTCCAGGGCCTGGAATTCCCTCTCCCGCTGCAGGTAGGTGTCCAGGTTCTGTTGATGGATGCCCCGGCGCCGCTCCAGTTCCTTGATCAGCACCGACCGGGGCATGTTGGCGCCACCGAGCACCCGCACCCCCAGGTCCTCCCGGATCGGGGTGGGTTCAGTGGGTGATCGGTTCCAGCGGTCGAGTTCCTCGCGGCCGCTGGCGGTGAGGGCGTACACCTTCTTGTCTGGCTTACCGGCCTGGGGCACCAGTTGATGACTCAGCCAACCCTTGGCTTCCATCGCGGCCAGTTCCCGGTAGATCTGCTGCTGGCTGGCTTTCCAGTAGCAGGCGATGGTTTCCTCAAACTGCTTGCTGATGGCGTAGCCGCTGGCGGGCTGCTCGCAGAGCACGGTGAGGATCGTATGGGCCAGAGCCATGGGGGTACGAGCGGCAGCGGTGCTGGGCCCTCTGATCTTGCTTCGAATTGTCCCTGGGCCAGGCTCGGGGGTGGGGGTGGCCCAGGAAGGCACTGTTGACCTAGTCAACTTATTGGGCATACACTTTCACGAATGCCCAACTTGTTGATTAGCAACGGGTTGGTCCTCTCCCTGCCGCACTTCCATGGCCACTGCACCCGGCGCCCTGCCTCCCCCCGGGTCCCCCGCGCCGACGCAGGGCCTGAGGCGCCTTGGCTTCGGCCTGCGCCGCTGGCAGCTTCCCCTCACCGCCGCCGCCACCGCCACCGCCGTTGGTCTGGCCCTGGCCCTCGCTCCCCGTCCCCGCCCGCCTCTGCCCAAGGCCCTGCCCGTGGCTGTGGTTATGGCGCAGCCGGTGAGCCGCTATCTCACCAGCCGGGAGTACACCGGCGAGGTGGTGGCTGGCCGCAGCAGCAGCCTCGGCTTTGAGCTCGCCGGCACCCTGGAGCAGGTGCTGGTGGAGGAGGGGGATCCGGTGGTGGCCGGCCAGCCCCTGGCCCGCCTCGATCGCCGCCGCCTGCAGGCCCAGCGCCAGCAGCTGCAGGCCCAGCAGCGCACCGCCCGCGCCGCCGTGCAGGAAGTGCGCCAGGAGCTCACCCTGGCGGAGCTGCAGCGGGAACGGCGCCGCAGGCTCCATGCCCAGGGAGCGATCTCCCGCGAGGACCTCGACCAGCAGATCTATGGCGCCGGGGCGCTGGTGAGCCGCCTGGCCCAGGCCGACAGCCAGGTCGATGAGTTCGGCGCCCGCCTGCGTCAGATCGATGTCGACCTGGCCCGCAGCGAGCTGGTGGCCCCCTTCGCCGCCACGGTGAGCCGGCGGCTGCTGGATGAGGGGATGGTGGTGAGCAGCGGCCAGGCCCTGCTCAACCTGGTGGAAGCCGCCCCCCGCGAGGTGCGGGTGGGGGTGCCGCCCGCCGTTGCGCAGGGCCTGCGGCTGGGTGAAACCCACCCCGTGAGCGTGGGCGATCGCCGCCTCAGCGCCACGATCAGCGCCGTGCTGCCCGAGCTCGATGCCGCCAGCCGCACGGTCACGGTGGTGCTGCGGTTGCCGGCCGAGGATCTGCCGGTGGGTGCGACGGCGCGCCTCAGCCTGGAGCGCAGCGAAGCGGGGGAGGGCTTCTGGCTTCCCACCGATGCGCTGGTGGCGGCGGAGCGGGGCCTGTGGTCGGTCTATGTGCTCTCGCCCGCACCGCCGCCGGACGCCAACACGCCACCGCAGGCACGGCAGGTGGCTCGCCGTGTGGTGGAGATGGTCCACACCGAGGGCGAACGCTCGCTGGTGCGCGGCACCCTGCGCCCCGGTGAGCAGGTGATCGCCAGCGGCACCCACCGCGTGGTGCCGGGCCAATGGGTGCAGGCGGCGCTGTGAGGCTCGATCTCTTTCATCGCAACCGCCAGCTGCTGCTGCTCACCCTGCTGCTGGTGGTGGTCTGGGGGGTGTCGTCGCTGCTGACGCTGCCGCGGCTGGAGGATCCGCTGCTCACCCAGCGCAATGCTCTGGTGATCACCGCACTGCCGGGCGCCACGCCGGAGCGGGTCGAATCGCTGCTCACGGAACCGCTGGAGGAGGCCCTGCTGGAGCTGGAGGCGGTGGACCATCTCGACTCCACCTCCTCTTCCGGCACCTCGGTGATCGCCGTGGCCCTGAAGGATTCGATCCGCGAGGTGGCGCCGGTGTGGAGCCAGGTGCGCGGCAAGCTCGACGATGCCACCCCGCTGCTGCCGCCGGAAGCCTCCAGGCCCGACTTCCGCGACGGCAACATCGGCGCCAGCGCCCTGATCGTGGGCCTCACCTGGGAGCTGCCCGGGCCCGCCAACCTGGGGCTGCTGGCCCGGCTGGCGGAGGATCTGCAAACCCGCCTGCGCGCCCTGCCCGGCACCGACAAGGTGGAGCTCAGCGGCGAGCCCACAGAGGAGATCCGGGTGGAGATCGGCGCCCGGGAGCTGGCCCGGCTCGGGCTCACGGCTCAAGGCCTCTCCGAACTGGTCGCCGCCAGCGACGCCAAGCAGGCCGCCGGGCAGGTGCAAGGTGGACGCAGCGCGCTGCCGCTTCAGCTGGATGGCGCCCTCGACTCCCTGGAGCGCATCCGCGCCATCCCCCTGCAGACCGGCGCCGATGGTGCCAGCGCCCGCCTCGGGCAGGTGGCGGCGGTGAGCCGCGGTGTGCGCGACCCGGCCAGCCGGCTGGCGCTGGTGCATGGCCATTCGGCGGTGGTGGTGTCAGCCACAGTGGCCTCCGGTGAGCGGGTCGACCGCTGGGCGCAGCTGGCGCGGCAGCAGCTGGCTGATGTGAACGCCACCCTGCCCGCCGGCCTCGGCCTGCACCCGTTGCTGGATCAGAGCCGGTATGTGGAGGAACGCCTCGACGGCGTGATCGGCAACCTGATCACCGCCGCGCTGCTGGTGGTGGCGGTGTCGGTGCTGATGCTCGGCGGCCGGGCGGCGCTGGTGGTGGGAGCGGCCCTGCCCCTCAGCGCCCTGATGGTGTTCGGCTGGATGCGGGTGCTGGCGATTCCCCTGCACCAGATGTCGGCCACTGGCCTGGTGATCGCCCTGGGGCTGCTGATCGACAACGCCATCGTGGTGGTCGATGAGGTGCAGCAACGTCTGCGCGGCGGCGCCTCCAGCGGCGCGGCGGTGCGGCAGTCGGTGGGCTACCTGCTGGTGCCGATGCTGGCCGCCACGCTCACCACGGTGCTGGCCTTCGTGCCGATCGCCTCGGCGCCGGGAGCCACGGGCGAATTCATCGGTGCGATCGGCCTGGTGGTGATCCTGGCGCTGGCCAGTTCCCTGGCCCTGTCGCTCACGGTGATCCCCGCCTTCTGCGCCCGGCTGCAGCATTGGCGGCCGTTGGGGATCGAGGCGCGCTGGTGGGAGCAGGGGGTGTCGCTGCCGGGGCTGACGCAGCGCTACAGCCACACCCTGCAGCAGGTGCTGCGGCGTCCCTGGCAGGGGGTGGCGTTGTCACTGGTGTTGCCGGTGATCGGCTTTGTGGTCTTCGGCAGCCTCGAGCAGCAGTTCTTTCCGCCGACCAACCGCGACCAGTTTCAGATCGAGATGCGCCTGCCGAGGCAGAGCTCCCTGGAGCGCAGCGAAACTCTGGCCCTGGCCGCCCGCCAGCGCCTGCGCGAGCATCCCGGCGTTGCTGATGTGCACTGGTTCCTGGGTGAGAGCGCGCCGGCGTTCTTCTACAACGTGGTGGCCTCCCAGGAGAACGCCCCCCATTACGCCCAGGGGCTGGTGCAGCTGCGCGGCACCGAGCGCCTGCGCGACACGATCCGCTCCATGCAGGAGAGCCTGGATGGGGCCTTCCCGGAAGCGCAGCTGCTGGTGAAGCAGCTGGAGCAGGGTCCACCGTTTGAGGCGCCGATCGAGCTGCGCCTGCAGGGCCCAGACCTCACCCAGCTGCGGCAGATCGGCGACGACCTGCGGCGCCGCCTGGCGCAGCTGCCGGCCGTGACCCACACCAGCGCCAGCCTCAGCGAAGCCCTGCCCCGGCTTGCTGTGGCAGTGGATGAACAGCAGGCCCAGCGCAGCGGCCTCGACAACTTGGCCATCGCCCGGCAGCTGCAGGCCGGCCTCGATGGCGCCGTGGGCGGTTCGATTCTGGAAGGCGTCACCAGCCTGCCGGTGAGGGTGCAGGTGGCCGAGGCCCAGCGGGGGAATCTCCAGCAGGTGGCCTCCCTCGATGTGGTGTCGCCCAGCAGCGGCGACACCGTGCCGCTTTCGGCCCTGGCCCGCCTGCGGCTGGAGCCCGAGCTGGCGGCCATCGATCGGCGTGACGGACAGCGCATCAACACGGTGCAGGCCTACCTGTCCGCCGGTTCCCTGCCCGAAGCGACGCTGGGCGGGTTCCGCAGGCAGCTGGAACAGGAGGGCTGGCAGCTGCCGGCCGGGATGAGCCTGGCCTACGGCGGTGAAGCCGACGCCCGCGGCGATGCGATCACCAACCTGCTCTCCGCCGTGGGGGTGCTGTTGATCCTGATCACCGCCACTCTGGTGCTGTCATTCCGCTCCTTCCGGCTGGCGGCTCTGATCGGCTCGGTGGCACTGCTCTCGGTGGGACTGGCGGCCCTGGCCCTGAAGCTCAGCGGCTCCCTGTTCGGATTCACCGCCATCCTGGGCACCCTCGCCCTGATCGGCCTGGCGATCAACGATTCGATCGTGGTGCTCAACGCCATCCGTACCGATCCGCTCGCCGCCAGCGGTGACCCCGACGCCACCACCGCCGTGGTGCTGCATGCCACCCGCCACGTGGTCGCCACCACCCTCACCACCGTCATCGGTTTTCTGCCGCTGATGCTTGATCCCACCGGCTTCTGGCCGCCGCTGGCGATCGCGGTGTCGGGCGGCCTGGTGGGCGCCACCGTGTTGGCACTGTTTTATGTGCCAGCTGCCCACAGGCTGCTCGCGTGGAACAGCACGGCAGAAGGCTCCTGAGCGGTGGGACTGGGTGGCATCAGGCCTTCCCCGTCTTGCCGCCTTCATCACCACCAGGGCAGCATTCAAGGGGATCGAGGAGAGTGGGCGCCTTTGACTTCCTACATTTTGCCACACGTTCCCATCGCTTGTGGCGCTGGTAAAAGGATGTGCAGAACAGCATTGCTGACCATGCCATCGTTGATCACCTGAAGAGTCTTTCTGACGCCCGGGCCGGTTCACATGCCGTTATTGAGCTTTGGAACAGCAAAGCAATCAGGTGCTGTGGATCTGTTGGTGTAGAGTTCAGGGCTGATAGTTTGCACCTGGCCATAGATCATTGATTTCATGGGCCTGATCTTGTGCACTAAAGCGTTCCCAGGTAATACCGTTCACGTCGGTATCCTTCGAGAATTCGAGTGCCGTAGAGTCTTCCCAGCCCAAATGCCTTAAAGTTCCTGCCTCGTGATCAGGGTCTTTTCGTACAGAAATGTTTAAAGATTCCGTTCGCCACAGTGCGTATTCGCCAGGAATGGTTGAGCATGGCTGAATCCCCAGGCGAGAAGAATAGTCAGCAATTGTTTCTTCTATTCTGTTTGTAGAAATGGCGATGTGAAATTTCTTCATGATTTTCCTGTTTTAACGCTGACCCTGAGTGGCAGGCAGAGAGCCAGAGGTGGCGCAGCAGATGAATGGAGGTGGCCTGTCCACTCGAGGGGCTTGTTGGCCGGCCCTCTTCGCTTAAGAAAGCAACTCTTCAAGTTCATCTCTTGTCTGCTCGACATCACGCAGAATCTTGGCCAGCAACCCAGGCCCCAGTGATTCACCCGAATGAACTGGGACAACAGTTGTCCGCCCATCAGCATGCCGGAGAAAATGATGGCTCCCCTTCACTCTCTGAACAAAGAAGCCGATTTTCTTGAGAGCATCAATTAGTGCTTTACCAGTAACGGCCGAGTACTTTGACACCTCTAAACCGTTACTCGCTGAACACCCACAAAATCAAGTTGCTCTACATCATCCTCTTGAACTTCTAGGCACAACTCAATAGCTTCCTTGATTCGGGCCATCAGCTCATCAAGAGAACGGGCCTGTGTGTGACAACCAGATAAAGAAGGCACGGTCGCTACGAAAAAGCCCTCTGAATCTTTCTCGACCAAGACATCGAACTGTCTTCCCATGAAACCCACCTGTCTGGCTTCACGCTAGCTCAAAACTTCCCCGTGCATGCGGCCCATCATTGGGACCGGCCAACGCTGCCACTGAGTGGCAGGCAGGGGGCTTTAGTTGGAGTAGCAGAGAGCAAATGGTGGCCCGTCCACTCGAGGGGTGTGTTAGGCCCGTAGACAAAGGTGATGGCTGCTTATCTCATCAAGCCATAAAGAGGCGATAATGATCGCGCAATGCTAAGATCTACAAACCAGGGCTTCTCTTTCTCGGGCCAATGAACATTGAAGCATCCATTGTAGATCAGCGTCTGACCGCCATCATCGATGACATAAGACAGCCCGCAGCTGAGCAGCTAAAGATATCAGATCCCACAAAGTTAAAATCACTTGCATTTGTTTATCTCTGTGTTAAGACTGTTCTGGATTTAGATGGTGACGAGACATTTGACTGCTTGACAGAGGGAGGTGGCGACTTTGGCGTCGACGCAATACACATCTCTGAAGAGTATGACGGAGAATTCACGGTCAGCCTTTTTCAAGCGAAATACAAGCACACCGACTTCTCTGGCAACTCTAACTTTCCTGAGTCAGGAATCAATAGCCTGGTCCGAGCCATACGCCTTTTGTTCAATCCTGCTGCCGAGCTTCAGCATATCAACCCACGCCTCTTAGCCAAAGTCGAAGAAGCGAGAAGCTTAATCCGGGATGGGTTTATCCCGCAGGTCAGATCCATCGCCTGCAATAATGGACTCACATGGAACTCTGCGACCGATGAGGTTATTAAATGCGCTTCTTTTGGTGATCAAGTCACTTGGGAGCACGTTAACCACACTTCTCTAGTGAGAATCCTACAGGCCTCAAAGCCTGTCACGGACTCACTACGTCTAAACGGCAAGGCGATTGTCGAAGACATGGACTTTAGCCGAGTATTAGTTGGACGTATCTCGGTCACGGAGATTGCAGGGCTGATTTCTCGCCATGGCGATCGGCTGCTAGAGCGGAACATTCGTAGATATCTTGGCATGCAGGGAAATAGGGTCAATGAAGCAATACGTCTAACACTGGAAACCCCCGAAAGAAGCAATTTTTATTTTTACAATAATGGCATCACGCTGACCTGCGACAAGTTCTCTTATAATGCATTACAAGAAGGTGACTATCAGGTCAAGGTTGAGAACCTTCAGATTATCAATGGTGGGCAGACTTGCATGACTATCTTTCAGACAATGAGGCAGGCAACCCTTTTCCCCGAGCCGAATGAAGCATATGTCTTGCTAAGGCTTTATCAACTCCCATCTGACAATGATGACTTAGTGCGAAAAATCACTTTCGCCACCAATAGTCAGAATCCAGTCGATCTTAGGGATCTTCGTGCAAATGATGAGGTTCAGAAAAGACTGGAAATGGATATCTCACAACTCGGATTTAGCTATCGACGGAAGAGGTCTGATTCTGGACTAAGGCCTTTAGACATCACTTCAGGTGTCGCTGCGGAGGCGATCTTGTCGGTTTGGCGACACCGTCCACACCAAGCCAAATTCTTTACACGTGAGCACTTTGGCAGACTCTATGGCGAGATCTTTTCGGCTTCCTTGAATGGCTCTCAGGTCATTCTTGCTGTTCAATTGTACCGTATTGCCGAGAACAGACGCAAACGACCAGAAGATGCAGATCCAGTTGTTGTGCGTTACGCATCGTGTTTTATTGCCATGCAAATGGGCCGTCGTCTTATCTACGATTTAGGTCTTATGGACGTGAACGGCATCAGTCACCTCAACTTCAAGGATGCCAATGATCTTATTTTGGCCAATGGCGATAGGTACTATTCATCCTCCCTTGGCGATATCCAGCAAGCGTTGTCTGATCTATATGGTGGCCAAGAAGTGTCTCTCCAGCAGCTTTCTGCTACATTTAGACGTGGAGACCTAATAGAAAGGCTGTTCAGAATCGAAGTGTCTGAGAATAAGGATTAGGATTTCTACTTTTGAATTTGCGGCAAGGGTTTCCGTGGGCATAACGCTGGCCATCACTAGGCCGCAAAGTGATCACGCCACTTGAATTAACCTTTGGGTGGCGGCTCTAGTGAATGGCTGTGTTAGGGGTCGGCGCAATACGCAAATACCATTTTAGATTCCTTGGTAGGCTAGACCTTCGGAAGATCACCAGCTAATACATGCGTCACGTGTCCGGTCATTTTGAGGTTCTTTGTCCCCCGTTCGGCACGAGCAAAAGCCTCAGGTCCATAGCAGCATACCCTTAGGTCCGGCTCTAATCGCTTGCGACTCATGTAAAGCAGCATGTTGGCGCTGTCCTCTGGTCCTAGTTCACGCCCGATCATTAACACCTGGCTGACTGCAAAAGAGAATCTCTGCGGCTGACCATCGAAGGCCCTGTTGTGATACGAATCATATTCCATCGGATCAGCGAGTACAAACAGAGGGAATTTCGCATTGCAACGACCAACCCGAACGCCATCGACAGCGAGTTCCATGGTCGTAGTCAGATCATCTTCAATGAAAAGTGTGGCATGTAGAAGCCTGGCCTCAGACCAATCAATCAGTCGATCGCAATCAACACGCGCCCATGCGCCCTGTAGGCCGCACACAAAAAAGCTGGGCATCAATCGAGAGTTTAACGCCAAGCTGATTCGCATGTCACTTCCCGCGTACTGAGAGTCAAACAGGTAGTTAACGTCCCGAATAGATCCGGGCTCTTGAGCAGGAATTACTATCAACGCATAGATTTCAAAGTCCACAACTGACTTCAGTAACTGACGACCAGCAGCAAGAGTGGCTTCCCCAATCTGCACCAACAAGGTGGCGAGTGGACGCATACTCATTAAATTCAGAGTCATCAAAGCAGCAAAGTCTTCTGGAATGGCACTAGAGTAGTGAGCCCCGCCGGCCTTATTTGCGTACCACTCAATGACCTTTCGCGAAGAGTATTTAGTATTTCGAAAGAGGATGAGAGACTCATCAAGAAACTCGGGCAGGGGCATCTCTCGCTGTGCTGGGAACTGACGTTCCAGTGTTACAGGAAACCCGGCGACATGAAGTTCAAGATCCTTGCGGAGAGCCTCTGGGAACGCAGGATCATCAACACCGGGCATGCAATGAATCGAGAGTGTCTTGCCTAGTTTCTCTGCTACATCAATTAGGAGAGGAACCTCACCCCTACGACGTTCCGCGACGAGGGCTCTTAATTGTCCGGAAAGAACCGCAAGGTAACGTGCTTCTCCTTCTTGAAGTCTCTGAATTGAGTCAGCTATTAGTTGCAAGCCCTGGATCAGTTCCAGAGTCCGAACTGCAAACGGCTTGCCGAGTTCTCGATAAGGTCTACGCATGTTCATACTCCGAACGCCTAACGCTCACCATCACCTGGCCGCAAATAGTATCGACCAACAGGCACTTTCTTGCGGTGGCGGCCCAGGTGCATGGTGATGTTAGGCCTCGCGTCTGGCTTGTGCTTAGTGAGTTCTGGGCTACTTATAGCCAGCGTCGAAGGAGTGCACCCATCCTTCTGTAGGCGTGCTTGATTGAACCCGAACCCGAAAACGTACAAACTCTTGGTTCCCTATGGGCTGCTTTCGGATCTCAAGTACTTCAGCCTTTGTCCCGTTATTCACTCTTGCGATAATATTGCCATCATTCCAGCTTCCATATTCATTTGAGACTGCGACGTAATCTGAGTAAGCATTCTTCAGGGTTACGATCTCTGAGTTGGCTGGCTGTTGCTTCTTGGGAGAAAAGTAAAGCTCCCCTAGCTCAGTTGTTATCGACTTGCTCTCGTTGCTGGTGGCGCTTTCCCATTTACCCCCAGGTGCATACACAGCCCTGCCAACAGTGAACATTCCTTCCGTTGGGTCGCCAGGCCTGTATGCGAAGATCATTGTTGCGTTGGCATTTGTCTTATCTGAAACCTCGCGGGCCGCTCTCTCTAGCGTTGCGATTACTTCCTTTCGAGCTCGGCCTTCTGGAATAACAATCTTCGCAGATACCCGCTTGGCAGCAGGAATGCTGGAATCCTCCGGGGCGCCGACCATTGTGTATGAAGAATCTTGGCTGGAGCATGCCGATAACACCGCCAGCAATAGGGCTGCAAAGAGCACTTTCATTCGCAACCGCAAAGACCTATTGATGACCATGCCGAGAAAGCTGTCGCACGTATGAGAGTAGCTGGTTTCCAATGGGAGTTCAGCGCAGGCCTAACGCTCAATGGATGGGTCCGTTATCCACCTGCAGGTGAGCCCTCTTGCCAGCATAAGCTCCTCGCCATGTTCTGCCGGCAAAGTCGATTCCTTGCCAAAGCAGGCTTTTGAGGCAGAAGCTTTATTGCCCTGGCAGCTTATGCGGACCCGTTAACGCAATGTTCCTTTCGCTACCGATGGCTGGTGGACTGGCCGGTCAGCACCCGGGGCTGAACGGCGCCACCGGAGCAATGCGAGGGTTATGCCCGCCCACTTGATTGGCCCGCAGCACCAGGGCCGTGGCCCCCTGATCGAGGAACACCTTCAGCACCGACTCGCAGGCCAGGCGTGGCAGCAGCGAACGCCAGCTGCCGAGGCCCTGGAGCAGATCGTGCAGGGGCTGGTCGTCGAGGCTGCTGCCGAGCTGAAACGACCCCCGCTGCCAGTCGCCGCGCATGGGCGGCACCGGCAGCAGCCGGCCCCGCAGGATGCGCTCCAGCTCCAGCAGGCTGGCCAGGCGTGTGGCCTGCTCGGGATGGCGCTGCTCCCAATCCTGCAGGCGCTGCGGCTCAGCGCCGCGGATGTCGCGGTTCAGATCGCGGATGGCGGCGAACAGGGCCAGGTTGGAGTCCTGGGCGCAGTTGTGGGCCGGCCCCACGAAGCTGCCGCCGCTGCCGTCGCCGATGCGGTAGCGGGCCATCATCGCCGTGAGCTGGCGGCCGAAGGCCTCCAGCGGAGAGCGCTGCCGCTCGGCGCCCGCTGGCCCGAGGCTGTAGCTGCCCGTGAAGGGCGGAAAGCGCACCAGAATGTCGGCCACGGGCCGGTAGCCCAGCCAGCCCCACTGCCGCTCGCCGAGATAGCGCCAGCGGTCCTGGGCGCCGGCCACGACGCCATCGGGGTTGTGGGCATACACCTGGCGGTAGTCCACCGCCACGGAGAGCTCGCCGCCGGCCAGGGGATTGCGCAGCACCCTGCCGAAGCCGTAGGCGAAGTGGCCCGTGCAGAGGCCGCCGCGCAGGGCCTGCTCCCGTTGCTCGCCGCCGATACCGCCGAACACGTGCAGCACCAGCAGCCGGTCGCCCTCCTGCCACTCGGCTAGCAGCGCCTGTCCATCGGTCGTCTCCCCACGGCGCCCCGCGATCAGCACCGAGCTGGCGGCGCCGGCGGTGGTGTCGCCCCAGGCCTGGTGACGCAGGTAGCGCCAGGCAGCGCGGCGCTGGGGGATCAGCCGCTGGGGGGCCAGCCGCCGCAACCGTCGCGGCAGCAGCGCCTGCACCACAAAGGCGCCACTGCCGTCTGGCACCCCGCTCACCTCCCAGCCCTCCTGGTTGAGCTCCCCCTCCGCCAGCCCAGTGGCGCAGGCGGGCAGGATGCCCTCCGCATTGGCCACCGGCTGGGGAAGCCTCAGCCGCAGTGGCGGCCCCGTGAAGGCGCCGCAGGCCGGATCGAACACCAGCGCCTCCCAGGCGTCGCCCTCCAGGGGTCTCACGAAACGCACCAGGGCCCTGGCCAGGCCGGCGGTCTGCAGCGGTTCGGCGCTCACCTCCAGCTGTAGCGGCTCGCCCTCCGCCGCTGGCGTCCTGTCGTGCAGCACGGCCACCGGTTCAGGCAGCCGCACCAGGATGTCGTCGTGGGGATGGGCCCCGGCCAGCGACTCCAGCGGCGTCACCTGGACCCAGCCATCCAGCCGCAGCGGATGCAGGTTGCCGGAGCGGGCGCTGTCGCGGGCCTCATCGCTGAAGCACACGTCCATGGTCACCTGGGCCATGGCTGGATCCCGCCAGCGCAGGGCGGCGATGCGGCCGCAGCAGTGGCCCCAGCCCGGCGGCGTCTGCAGCACCTCGAAGCCCACGGAGCCATCGCGCCTGGCCGCCTCCGGCAGGATCAGCCGGCCGATCCAGTGGGGCCGCCTCTGTAGACGCGGATCCGGCAGGGGGGCCAGGTCGCGGCGGGCATCAGGCCGGTGCCAGGGGTTGGTGATGAAGCGGCTGTAGTTGCCGCCGGCCGCCGCCAGGGCCGAAGGGCCGCCGTCCGGGGTGGCGAGGATGGCGCTCACCAGGTCCACGGTCTGTTGCATGGGCGTGCGTCCATCGGGGAGGGTGAGCCGGGTTTCCATCACCCCGCCCGGCAGCTCATGGCCCACCGGCCCCAGCGGCACCAGGCTCACCCGGCCGCGTTGCAAGGCCCGGTTCCAGGGGGAGAACAGATAGATCGGCCAGCGACGCGGAAACAGGATCGAGCCCAGGGGTGCCACCCGGTCGCGCGCGCCCACCAGATGGAAGAGGTGCTCGGCCTGCAGCACCCGGTTGTTGCCCGCGAACACGCCGGCCAGGGAGATCACCTGCACCGGCGCGGCGAGCATCTGGCGCACATGGGGCAGGGCGCCGAGGGAGATCTGGCCGCCGCCGCTGAAGCCCAGCAGCGTCACCGGCGTGCCGCTGCCTGGGGCATAGCCGTTGGCCAGCAGGGAGCCCACGATCAGTTCCGCCATGCCGGCGTTGTAGAGCGGGCCATAGCGGCCATCGGCCGACACCGCCACCACGGTGAGGTTGCGCAGGTTCACCAGCAGCCCCAGCCAGGCCAGGGGACGGCGCACCCGCCAGGCGTCGACCCAGCGCCAGAACCGGGCCAGCCAGCGCCCCTCGGTGAGCGGCTGGTTGGTGATCGAGTAGGGCATGATCCCGCGCAGGATGGCGATGTCGCCCGGCAGGGCGGCCGCCAGCCGGCGCAGGAAGTCTTCCCCCTCCGGCAGGGCCTGCTGGGAGGCCTGGCCGATGCCGTCGAGATACACCACCCAGCGCCGCATGCTGCGGCCCTCCGCCACGGGCACCGCCAGCTGCCCCAGGCTGGAGGGGCCCTCCTCGGTGTCGCCGAACCAGCCGGCCCACCAGCCGAGAGCCTGGAGCGGTGCCAGCAGAGCGGCCACCAGAAACAGCACCAGGCCGATGCCGATCAGGTCCACCACCACCCCGAAGCTGCGCACCAGGGTGTGGCGGGCCAGGGCCAGCAGCAGGCCCGCGCCCGGCAGCAGCACGGCCAGGGCCAGCAGCAGGCCGCCCAGCAGCCAGCGGCGATGGCGACGCACCCACAGCCTCATCGCCGCTGCCGGGCGCGGGGGTCGGCATCCAGCAACACGCTCAGGGCGCGGCGGTCCTGCACCAGCTGCACCCCGGCGGTGCGGTTCAGCAGGCCGCGCCCCAGACGCATCAGCGGCTGACCGGCGCGGCGCTGCAGCAGCAGCATCACCAGCCAGCCGCCTAGCAGGGCGATGAAGGCCTGCCAGGCCCCCAGGCCGGCCACCTCCACCATCGCCACCACGAAGGCGACCGCCGTCCAGAGGGAGAGCAGCGTGAGCCAGGGCACGCCGAGATAGGGCAGGGCGCCGAGGAAGGCCAGCAGCTCCGGCGCATGGGCCACCCCCAGCGCCAGCACCACCGTGGTGGGGCTGATCGCCACGCCGAAGCCCAGGCGCGCCACCAGCCAGGTGCTCAGGGCCCAGAACAGAAAGCCCACCACCACCAGCACCGCCTCCACCACCAGGCTGAGGCCGAAGCGCAGCGGCGACACCCGATTCACAAACAGGATGAAGCCGTGGCCGATCGCCTGAGACAACCCGGCCAGCAGGGCGATCAGCACCCCCCACCAGGCCGACAGCTCGCCAGCGCCGAGTAGCCGGAAGGCGTCGGGCTGGAGGCGCAGGGTGTGCCCCACCAGCTCAGTGAAGGTGTCGATCACCTCACGGATCCACTTCAGAGGACACTCCCATCTCCAGGGCCAGCAGCTGGCTGGCCTCATCAGCAGGGGGGGCGTCCGCGTTCTGGGTGGGGTACAGCTTGCTCACCGCCACCACCATCAGCACCAGCGAGATGGCGATGGTGAGCACGCCGAGGATGACCTGCCGCAGATTGATCTCGGACATCATTCCAGGCCTGAACGCCAGCGCAGGGTCACCTGGGGAGGCTAGGTGCGGGGCCCGCGATCAGCGCCGTGCGGAAGGCGGCGGCATTGAGGATCGGTGTGTTGTGGTTCAGGTCGCCCACCACCACCAGCTCCGCCACGCCCGGCCGGAAGGCGCGGTGCAGGGCCCGGGCCCGGGTCACCGGCACCACCGCATCGAACTGGGCCGCCACGATCGTGGTGGGGGCCTGCACCAGGGGGGCTTCGGCCGCCGCCTCCCAGCGGTCGCGCAGCAGCAGGTCCACCGGCAGCCAGGGCATGGCGCCGCGGGCCACCGCCAGCAGGCTGTCGAACGGCACCAGCAGCACCAGCCGCTGCACCGGCTGGGTGGCGGCCAGGTGCACGGCGGGTCCGGTGCCCAGGCTCCGGCCCACCACGGTCACGGCGCTGTGGCGCCGGGCCACCTCGGCGTAGAGAGCCTGGGCATCAGCGCGCAGGGCCGCTTCGCTGGGGCTGCCCTCACTGCCGCCGTAGCCGCGGTAGTGGAGCAGGTAGAGCGCGGTGTCCGGCAGCAGGGCGGCCAGCTCGGCGCGGGTGAGCGACACGTCTTCGGCATTGCCGCCGAAGTAGATCAGCGCCTCTGGGCCGGGGTGGGGCCGATGGGCCACCAGCACCCGTTTCCCCTGCACCGGCAGCTCCAGTTGAGCGGTGGGGTCGGCGGCGGGCCGGGGAACGTAGATGAAGGAGCGCTGAGCCACGGCCATCAGCAGGCAGATCCCGCCGTAGCCCAGGGCCAACCAGCCAGCCCAGCCCAGCCAGCGCAGCAGAGGAGTGGCCAGGGCAGCCTCCAGGAGGGGTTACCAGCTTGGCGACTCACGGCCGGCGATGTCCCTGCCTGGGCTCGGAGCAGGAACTCCAGCCGGCTGAGGCCCCGCTGCTCAGCTCATGGTCTGGAGCGATGGGATTTCCTGCAGGGGGCCGCTGGATGCATCGTGAGCACGGGATGGATGGCCGTGAAAGAAAGACCTGGTACAGGGGTATTGCTACGGGAGGTGTGATGCCGTGGCCCGATAGTTCCGCCTAGCCGAGCTCATGGATCACGAAACAATAACCGCTTCCTGTCCATCAGGGGCCCATGGCTAGACTCTCTCAATAGCTACCATCGCGACCATGGCTGATCTTTTCGGCTTTCCTTTTACGAACAGGAGAGATCTGGCCATCTCCAATGACGGCTGGACGCTGGCTGCCCTCCGTACAGCGAATGCGAAGCGGGGGAACGACCTCATTCGCGGAACGTCGGCCACGGGTATTGGCATTGAGAACTTTGGGCGGATTCTTGCCAGCCAGGGAAAAGACAGGATTGAGGGTGTTGCTACTTCTAGTGCAGATGGCATCTCCAACGACAACGGCGCTGTGATTAGCCTGGGCGCGGGCAATGACCGCGTCGTCGGTACGGGTGGCTCTGATGGCATCTTCTGTGATGACGGCTCCAGGATTCTTATGGGGGCTGGAAACGACCGAGTGAGCGGTTTCACGACAAGTGATCAGGGCATCATCGTTGATGACGGATCTGCGATTGAAACGGGTTCAGGTAATGACCGCGTCATCGGTAGCGGCAGAAATGATGGGATTGAATGTGATGACGGATCCGTCATCAGCACAGGCTCCGGTAACGATCGAGTTATTGGAACGGCACAAAGCAGCTCAACCTGCAATGGAATAGAGCTGGAAGATGCTTCCACAGTTTCAACAGGTTCTGGCAATGATCGTGTCATCGGGAGCGCCACCAGCACGTCATCGGGCACTGCCTTTGGCATTCAAAACGATGTAGGCTCACGCATCGATACTGGCAACGGCAATGATCGAGTCACCGGACAGGCGATGGCTGGCGGCTCAGCAGTTGCCAGGGGCATCGATAACGATTCCGGTGCGAGGATCATTACCGGCGCCGGCAACGATAGGATCACAGGCCAGGCCACTGGGCCCGGAAGTGACAACCACGGCATCCGCAACAACGGCTTGATCGACACCGGCAAGGGCAATGACCGGGTGAACGGCCTGATCGGTGGCTTCAGTGGTTCGGGCTCCACCGTGATGGGCAAGGGCAAGGACACCCTGACGGGATTCGGCACCGGCAACTTTGATGGCGGTGGCGGCAACAAGGACAAGATCGAGCTGGGCACCGGCACCTACAGCATCGACCGGGCGGCCGGCACGATCACCAGCGGCGGGGACACCATGAACATCCAGCGTTTCGAGCGCATCGGCGGCACCCGCGGCCGCTCCTTCGCGCTGCGCACCGGCACCCTGGATGTGAATGGGGCCGGGGTGGCCAGCTTCTTCTGAGCTCAGTTCAGCTGCAGCTCCTGCTCCAGCTTGGCCATCACCACATCGGCCACGTGCTTGATCCGGTAGCGGCAGGCCTGGGTTTCGCTGGCGCGGAAGCTGCCGGTTTCCCAGTACTTGTTGCTGCCGGCTCCGCCCCCGCACAGGCCGAAGTAACCGCAGCTGCTGCGGCAGGCCTCAAGGCCCGCCTGCATGTCGTCCCACATCTGCACAAAGCGCGGATTGCTGCAGGCCGAAGCGAGGGAATCCGTGCGCACATTGCCGAGGTTGAAGCGGCCGTAGCTGGTGTCCACGGACAGCAGCTCTGGATCGAAGGTGGAGAAGTTGCCGGCGTGATCCACACTCACAATGGCCATCGGCCGGTTGAGATCGGAGTGATCCACCCGCGAGCGGCTGGCAATGAAGGCATAGAGCTCTTCAAATTCACGGATCCGCAAGGCCCCATTCGCCTCCGCCACCCGTTCCCACACCCGTTCCAGAAAGCGGCGGTAGAGCTGCTCACAGGGCTCCCCGCTGAGGCTGGAGCGCTCATGCACGCCCTCCGTTTCCTCCATGTTGAAGCCCACCTCCTGGATGCCATGGTCCAGATAGAAATCCACCAGGGCATCGGCGTGGTGGAGTGAGGCCTCGGTGAGCACACTGATCACCGAGAAGGGAATCCGGGCCTCCTGCAGGCCCCGAATGCCCCGCAGGCTCTCGGCATGGCTGCCAAGGCCCAGCCGGTTGCGGCGGTGACGATCGTGCAGGAAGGCCGGCCCATCCAGGCTCACGCCCACCTCGATGCCATGGCGATCAAACAGGTCGCACCAGGCGCTGTTGATCAGGGTGCCATTGGTCTGCAGGGCCTGCACCACCGCCAGCTCTGGGTAGGGGGCCAGCATCTCGGCCAGAACCTCACTGGCTCGTTCGTAGAAGGAGGGCGGCCGCGTCAGTGGCTCGCCCGCATGCCACAGCAGCGTGAAGCCCTCGCCCAGAAAGGGACTTTCCAGCACCCGCTGCAGGATCGGCCGCAGCAGGTCTTCCTCCAGCAGCAGCCGGCGCTGGCGCTCCGGCAGATAGCAATAGGAGCAGTCGAGATTGCAGAGGGATGTGGGCTGGATCACCAGCAACCGGATCGGCCCGAACGGAGTCACGGGCACGGGCTCACCAGTTCACGAATCCCACGCCAGGACGGGCCGCATTCACGAAGCCCCCGCCCCGGTAACCCCCGCCGCCATTCACAAAACTGCGGCTGCCGCCGTAATAGCCATGGTTGTTGACGAAGCCCCGGTTGACGCCATTGGCGAATCCCCGGCCTGGTCCGCCGTTCACGAAGCCGCGGGCCAGCCTGGAATCAGGCTCCGGCGCGCTGCCGCGGCTGAAGCGCTCCATCAACGCCAGGCTGATGCGCTCCAGCCTCGCTTCCACCTCCACCCCAGCGCTGCTGGGCCGTGAGCTGCGGGCCATCGCCGGTTGCGCCAGGGCCGCGAAGGCCAGCAGCAGCAGGAGCAGGGAGGAGCGGGGCATGGTGAGGAGGGGAAGGACGGGGGCTGCAGGGACGACGGCGGTGGAAGGCGGCTCGCCCTCAGGAGTGCTCAGGGCTGGGCCGTGATGGCCAGGCGCTCGTGGTTGAGCAGCACGCTCTCGAAATAGAGGGCGATCATCTCTTCCGGCAGGCCCAGGTCACTGTCCGGCCCCAGCCAGCGGTTCACCCGCGCCCGGGTGGCCTGATCTCCGTTCACATAGCCCTGCAGCATCTTGGCGATCGCCAGGTTCACCAGATTGCGCAGGGTGGAGTTGTTCTCCGGCATGGCACAACCCACCGCGTAGCGGTTCAGCGGCTGGGTGGGCACCAGGGCGACCCCTGGGACCCCGTCAGAGCCTGCCGCTGCGGCCAGCAGCAGGGAGTCGCCGGCAACGGCATCGAGCTGGCCCCGGCCCAGGGCCGCCACGGCGCCGCTGAGGTCGGGCTGGCTCACCAGCCGGGCACCCGGCTGCATCGCCTTGATCGTGGCCTCACCCAGGCTGCCGCTGATCACGCCGATCCGCTTGCCCGCCAGGGAGGCCGGCGTGCCGTCGAGGGCGCTGCCCTTGGTGAGCAGGCGGATGCCCGAGAGGGCGAAGGGAATCGAGAAGTCCACGAACATCTCCCGCTCCCAGGTGAACTGGGCGCCGCACATCAGATCGATGTCGCCGTTGTGTACCTGGCGGAACAAGGCGGCCTGGTCGGCACTGGTTTCACTCACCACCAGCACCGGTTTGCCGAGATAGCTCGACACCTCGGCGGCGATCAGCCCCGCCACGTCGATCACGTAGCCCTCCAGCTGGCCATTGGCGCCGCTGCTCATGAACGGGGGCGCCTTGCCGATCACACCTAGGGCAAGCTCACCGGTGCGGGCCGCCCGTTCGATCGAGGTTTCAGCCAGCACGGCCGAGGGCACGGCCACCAAGCTGAGTGCGGCTGCCGCGGCCAGCAGCCTCTCCAGGGGGCGCTTCAGCCTGCCCATGGGGCCAGAACCAAGCATCGGGGGGTGGCAGGGATCCTCAGAGCATGCACCGCAGGCGCTGCATTGGCAACGGGCTGGTCAGCACTGTGATCTGGCGTGATGTGGTCAGAGTTGGCGCGGCGCGGAGCGCACCCGCTCCGGTGGTTCAGATCACCTTGTGGTGCCTCACCTGGAGTTCAGTGCCCACCTGGAGTTTTTTGTTGTGGAGATCCAGCCCTCGCACTGAGGCCACCTCGCCCTGGAGGCCCTGGGCGGCCATCTGTTCCGCGAGTTGTTTGATCAGCTCGATTTCCACCTTGCTCTGGTCGAATCCGCTGGGGGTGAGATCAGCCAGAAATCGGCCGATCCGAGAAGCCACGACGTCGGAAGGATTGCTCACCTTGATGACGATCATCGGGCCTTGGTACAGGACCCCGATCCTAATTCGGCGTTGCAGAGAGAAGTGTTCAGGTTGGCAGTTCAGCGCAGACCCAGCGCCCTGAGCATGGCGCCATGGCACAGCGCGCCATGGGAGCAGTAGGGCACCAGGCGGCCGTTGATGCGAGCGCCACTGGGGACGGGCGCCGCAGCCGGTGCCTGGGCATTGGCGGCTGGTGCGGGCGCGGGCGCGGGCTCGGGCGGGGGCACCATGTCACCGGAGGCGGCTCCATTCAGGGCATTGAATGCCGCCATGTTTTGCTGCACCCGATTGACGGTGGTCTGGGCGCCTGGCACTGGCACGGTGTTGAGGCTGCCCTGGATCGCGGCGGCACCGGCGCTGCCGGCGAGACCCTGGGAGAGGGCTGCGGTGGGAGCGCACAACGCCGCCGTCAGCAGCAGACGCGGCCAGACATGACGAGAACAGAAGACCATCAGTTGGAAGGAAACCGGCGCAGCCACCGAACGGCAGGGCGCCTCAGTGCTCTTCCCCCATCCTGAACCAGATCAGGGCTGAGCGGTACGACTGCTACCGCTGTAGTTGCTCCAGGCCTTGAGCGCATCGAGGCTCTGCACCCCCTCCAGCCGTGGTTTGCCCTTCAGATCCCAGGTGGGGAAGGCACGCACCTCTGCTGCCTGGCAGCGCTGGCGCCCCTCGTCGCTCTTGTCGCACTCCACGTAAGGAAGGCTGTTGCCGGCCTCCTTGCCGAACAGATTTTTCTGCTGGAAGCAGGCCGGGCACCACCAGGCGCCGTAGAAGATCGCTCCCTGGGCCGCCAGGTGGGTGCTCAGCGAACGCTGCTCCGCCGTGGAGTTGTTCAGAGCTTCGCCCACGTGGGGGGAGGTGGACTCTGAGCGCGCCACCGAGTTGCCACGGGCATCGGCGCAGGCGGTCCCCGCAAGCCCCAGCAATCCCAGGGCCAGGCTGGCGAGCAGGGCCGAGCGTCGAGGGGGAGCGATCACCTGGGGCGCAACCAATGCCTCTGCAGCGTAGGTGTGCTGCCCTGCTGCTGGCTCGGCCCCGTTCGGGCTTCCGCCCAGGTCTTTGGCGCCGAATCGCCGCTGCGGCTGAGAGACTGAAGCCACAGATGGCCCGGATTCCGTCCATCCACTCCGCCTTCCAGCCTGCCTTCGAGCCCCAGTTGATGACCGCCAACGGCTACCGCGACTACTTCAAGGTGCTGGGTGTGGAGCGGGGCGCCGATGCCGACGCGATCAAGCGTTCCTTCCGCAAGCTGGCTCGCCAGTACCACCCGGACGTGAATCCCGGCGACAAGAGCGCCGAGGCGCGTTTCAAGGAGATCAGCGAGGCCTACGAGGTGCTCTCTGACCCGGACAAGCGTCGCCGCTACGAGCAGTTCGGCCAGTACTGGAGCCAGGCCGGCGCCGGGGCTGGCGTGGGTGGCATGGATGTGGACTTCGGCCGCTACGGCAACTTCGACGATTTCATCAATGACCTGCTCGGCCGCTTCGGGGCCAGCGGCGGGGCTGCCGGCGCCCCGGGGGGCTTTGGTTTCGGCAGTGGTTTCCCAGCCGGTTTCGGGGGCAGTGGCTTCGGTTCCGGTGGCTTCGCCGGCCCCGGCGGCCGCGCTGCGGCGGTGAACCTCGATGCCGAGGCCAATCTCTCGCTGGGCTTGTCTGATGCCTTCCGGGGCTGTGAGCGCACCCTGGCGGTGAACGATGAGCGGGTGCAGGTGCGCATCCCGGCCGGCGTCCGCCAGGGCAGCCGCCTGCGGCTCAAGGGCAAGGGCAACCTGCAGCCCGGCACCGGCCGTCGCGGCGACCTCTACCTCAACCTCCAGATCCAGAGCCACCCGGTGTGGAAGCTCGATGGCGACCAGTTGCGCTCCGAGCTGCCCCTCAGCCTCGATGAACTGGCCCTCGGCGGTGAGGTGAGGGTGGCCACCCCCGATGGCGAGGCCTCCGTGCAGGTGCCGCCGGGCATGACCCTCGGCCGCAGCCTGCGGCTCAAGGGCAAGGGCTGGCCCCTCAAGGACGGCCGCGGCGACCTGTTGCTCACCCCCGTGCTGCGCCTGCCCGAGACCCTCAGCGAGGAGGAGCGGCAGCTGCTGCAGCAGCTGCGCAGCGCCCGCAGTGCCGACCCCCGGGCCGGCTGGATGGAGGCGGCCAGGCTCTGAGGTCGGCCTCCATCCTGCCGGCGCCTGGGTGCCGGCCTGCCCCTCCCTAGGATCCGCCCCAGCACATCTGGTTCCATGGAGCTCAGCTACCGCCCCCGCCGACTGCGCCGCACCCCGGCCCTGCGGGCGATGGTGCGGGAGCACCAGCTCAGCGCCGCTGACTTCATCTACCCGCTGTTCGTGCATGAGGGAGCCACGAACGAGCCGATCGGCGCCATGCCCGGCTGCCAGCGCTGGAGCCTGGAGGGGCTGGTGGAGGAGGTGGGCCGCGCCTGGCAGCTGGGCATCCGCTGCGTGGTGCTCTTCCCCAAGGTGGCCGATGGCCTCAAGACGGAAGACGGCGCCGAGTGCTTCAACGAGCACGGCCTCATCCCCCGCGCCATCCGCCGTCTCAAGGAGGTGCACCCGGAGATGGCGATCATGACCGACGTGGCCCTCGATCCCTACTCCTGCGACGGCCATGACGGCATCGTCAGCCCCGAGGGCGTGGTGCTCAACGACGAGACCGTGGAGATCCTCTGCCGCCAGGCCGTGGCCCAGGCCCGCGCCGGTGCCGACCTGATCGGCCCCAGCGACATGATGGACGGTCGTGTCGGCGCCATCCGCGAGGCCCTCGATGAGGAGGGCTTCGAGCATGTGGGCATCATCAGCTACACGGCCAAGTACGCCTCCGCCTACTACGGCCCCTTCCGCGAAGCCCTCGATTCCGCTCCAAGGGCGGCCCCGGGCAAGCCGATTCCCAAGGACAAGAGCACCTACCAGATGGATCCGGCCAATGGCCGCGAGGCGATCCTGGAGGCCCAGCTCGATGAGGGTGAGGGGGCCGACATCCTGATGGTGAAGCCTGGGCTGGCCTATCTCGACATCATCCACCGGCTGCGCGCCGAGAGTGAGCAGCCGATCGCCGCCTACAACGTGAGCGGCGAATACGCCATGGTGAAGGCCGCCGCCGAGCGGGGCTGGATCGACGAGCGGGCCGTGGTGCTCGAAACCCTGCTCTGCTTCAAGCGGGCCGGAGCCGATCTGATCCTCACCTACCACGCCTGCGACGCCGCGGCCTGGCTGCGGCAGGCCTGAGGCCGCCACGGCGGGCCATCCGCTCTCGAGAGAATGGCGTCCACGTTCTCCGTTCCCACTCCGCATCCCACGGAATGTGTTGCCATGGCCGGCTCCGATCGAGCGCCCCTCCCCTCCGAGCGTTCCCCGACGGCTGCCCGGAGGGATCCAGGCGGCGCTGCCGCTTCCCACCGCCTCGGCCATGTGGCCCTGAGGGTGCAGGACATGGAGCGGGCCACGGCCTTCTATGTGGGCCTCGGCCTGCGGCTCACCTGGCAGGCCGAGGACTGGGCCTACCTGCAATGGCCCGGCAGCGGCGAGGGCATCGCCCTGCTCAGCCCCACCTACACGGCTGCCGGTCCCCACATGGCGCTCCACTTCCGCGATCGCGCTGAGGTGGATGCCCTGCATGGCGCCCTCAGCGCCGCCGGCCACGCCTGCGGTCCGGTGCATGACCACCGCGACGGCACGGCCAGCTTCTACCTGCGCGATCCCGAGGGCAACTGGCTCGAGATGCTCTACGAACCCCCCGGCGGCATCCCCAGCAATGTGGCCGGCCAGGCGCCCATTCCGCCCCCGTTGCCGTGAACGGCAGAGGGCCTGAGCTGCTGAGCGGCATTGAGCAGGAGGCGCTTGAGCTGTTGGAGTGGCCGCGGCTGGCCGAGCAGCTGGCGGGGTTCGCCAGCACCGTGGCCGGCCGCAACCACTGCCTGGAGTTGCCCCTGCCGGCCAGCCTGCCGGAAAGCCGCGCCCTGCTGGCCGAAACCACGGAGTTGCTGGGCCTCGACGGCCTGCTGGAGGGGGGCCTCAGCTTTGAGGGCGTCGCCGACATCGCCGCCCCGGTGCTGCTCTGCGCCAAGGGCGGCTGCGCGGCGGGCGAGCCGTTGTTGCAGCTGGCGGGCACCCTGGCGGCGGCCCGTCGCCTGCGCCGCCAGCTCGATGACCCCCAGCTGCGGCCGGTGTGTGCGGCGCTGGTGGCCGAGCTGCGCACCCTGCCGGAGCTGGAGCAGCGGCTGAGGTTCTGCCTCGATGAGGGTGGCCGGGTGGCCGATCGCGCCAGCCCCGAGCTGGCGGGGCTGCGCCGCCAGCTCCAGGCGGTGCGCAGCGATCGCCGCGATCGCCTCTCTGAGCTGCTGCGCCGCTACGCGCCCCTGCTGCAGGACACGGTGGCGGCCGAGCGGGCCGGCCGGCCCGTGCTGGCCGTGAAGGCCGGGGCCGCGGCCCGGGTGCCGGGGCTGGTGCACGACAGCTCCGCCTCCGGCAGCACGGTGTTTGTGGAACCCCAGGCGGTGATTGGTCTGGGCAACAGGCTCAGGGAGCTGGAGGGGCAGGAGCGGGAGCTGGAGCAGGCCGTGCTCAGGGAGCTCAGTGGCCTGGTGGGCCAGGAGGCCGAGGCGCTGGCACAGCTGCAGCAGGTGCTGCGCCGCCTCGATGCCGGCCTGGCCAGGGCCCGTTACGGCGCCTGGCTCGGGGCCGTGCGGCCCGAACTGGAGGCCGACCCCCTGGCGCCCTTCTCCCTGGTGGACCTGCGCCACCCGCTGCTGCTCTGGCAACAGCGGCGCCAGGGAGGCCACCCGGTGGTGCCCGTGACCCTCGTCGTGGCGCCGGAGCTGCGGGTGGTGGCGATCACCGGCCCCAACACCGGCGGCAAGACCGTGACCCTCAAGAGCCTGGGGCTGGCCGTGCTGATGGCCCGCGCCGGTCTGTTCCTGCCCTGCTCTGGCACGCCGCGGCTGCCCTGGTGCGGCCAGGTGCTGGCCGACATCGGCGATGAGCAGTCGCTGCAGCAGAACCTCTCCACCTTCAGCGGCCACATCCGGCGCATCGCCAGGATCCTGACCGCCCTCAGCAGCTCCGCCCCGGGCGCCTCCCTGGTGCTGCTCGACGAGGTGGGCGCCGGCACCGATCCGGTGGAGGGCTCAGCCCTGGCCGCCGCCCTGCTGCGCCACCTGGCCGAGCGGGCCCGGCTCACCCTGGCCACCACCCACTTCGGTGAGCTCAAGGCGCTCAAGTACGCCGATGCCCGCTTCGAGAACGCCTCGGTGGCCTTCGACGTGGAGACCCTCTCGCCCACCTACCGCCTGCAGTGGGGCATTCCCGGCCGCAGCAATGCCCTCGCCATTGCCCGCCGCCTCGGCCTCAGCGAGGCCGTGCTGGAGGAGGCCCAGAGCCAGCTCGGCTCCCTGGGCGAGGGGGAGGTGAACCAGGTGATCGTGGGCCTGGAGAGCCAGCGCCAGCGGCAGCAGGAGGCGGCTGAGGAGGCGGCCGCCCTGCTGGCCCGCACCGAGCTGCTGCACGAGGAACTGCTGCTGCGCTGGCAGCAGCAGCAGCAGCAGAGCGCCGAGCTGCAGGAACAGCGCCGCCGCGGCCTGGAGCGCTCGATTCGCCAGGGACAGCAGGAAGTGCGCCGCATCATCCGCCGGCTGCGCCAGGGGGGGGAGGCCAGCCGCCCGCTCGGAGAGACGGCCCGCCAGGCCGGCCAGCGGCTGCGGCAGCTGGAGCTGGAGCACCGGCCGGAGCCTGAGCGCCGCAACCATGGCGGCTGGATGCCGGGGGTGGGGGAGCGGGTGCGGGTGCTTTCGCTGGGCAAGGCCGGCGAGGTGCTGGCCCTGAGCGAGGCTGGCCGCGAGCTCAGCGTGCGCTGTGGCGTGATGCGCCTCAACGTGCCCCTGGAGGGCATCGAAGGCCTGAATGGCGAGAAGCCCTCGCCACCGCCGCCCCCCGAGGTGCAGGTGCGGGCCCGCTCGGGCCTCGGCGGCCGGGGCGCCGACGTGCGCACCGAGCGCAACACCGTGGACGTGCGCGGGCTGCGGGTGCATGAGGCGGAAGCCGCCGTGGAGGAGCAGCTGCGTCGGGCCAACGGGCCGGTGTGGGTGATCCACGGCATCGGCACCGGCAAACTCAAGCGCGGCCTGCGCGAGTGGCTGCGGGGCGTGGCCTACGTGGAGCGGGTGGACGATGCGGCCCAGGGTGATGGCGGCCCCGGCTGCAGCGTGATCCATCTGCGCTAGAGAGCCGCCGGGGCTAGAGATCCGGCAGGCTCAGGGCCGGCTGGCTCTCCGGCGCCAGGGCGTTGCCGGCGGCGTCGAACAGGCGCCAGCCTGCCGGCTCTGGATCGAGATGGATGGTGTGCCCCGCGGCCAGGCGCTCCTCCGGCGCCACCCGCACCTGCACCAGATGGTCGCCGGCCTCCAGCCGGCAGCTCAGCAGTTGCTCATTGCCCAGGGCCTCCACGTGCTGCACCTCCGCCGCCAGGTTGCGGTTCGTGGCCGGGGCCAGCCGCAGGTGCTCCGGCCGCAGCCCGGCGGTGAGCTCCTGGCCAGCCTTGGCAGCCAGCACCTCGGCCATGGGCCCCTCCACCGGCAGCTTGCGGCCCCCCAGCTGCAGCTGCCCCGCCGCCACGGCGGCGACCGGCAGCAGATTCATCGGCGGGCTGCCGATGAACTGGGCCACGAACAGGTTGGCGGGCCACTGGTAGAGCTCCAGCGGCGTGCCCAGCTGCTGCAGCCTGCCGCCATTGAGCACGGCGATGCGGTGGCCCATCGTCATCGCCTCCACCTGGTCGTGGGTCACGTAGAGGGTGGTGGTGCCCAGGGAGCGCTGCAGCTCCACGATCTGGGCGCGGGTGCCGGCGCGCAACTTGGCATCGAGGTTGCTGAGCGGTTCATCCATCAGGAACACGGCCGGCTGGCGGGCGATCGCCCGGCCCAGGGCCACCCGTTGCTTCTGCCCCCCGGAGAGTTCCTTGGGCAGGCGCTGCAGCAGCGGATCGAGTTCGAGGCTGCCGGCCACCTGGCGCACCCGGGCGGCGATCCGTTCCTCCCGGGGCGAGCGGACGCGCAGGGGGCGGGGCAGATGCTGGCTGGCCAGGTGCAGCCTGTCCTGCAGCTGCTGGATGGCGGTGCGGGGCCGGCTGCGCCGCAGCCCGAAGCTCAGGTTCCCGGCCACCGTCAGATGGGGATAGAGGGCATAGCTCTGGAACACCATGGCCACATCGCGCTGGGCCGGCCGCAGCCCCGTCACGTCGCGCTCCCCCACTGAGATCGTGCCGGAAGTGGGCTGCTCCAGCCCGGCCAGCAGGCGCAGCAGGGTGCTCTTGCCGCAGCCGGAAGGCCCCACCAGCACCAGGAATTCGCCGTCGCGCACATGCAGCTCCAGCTGCCGCAGCACCTCCACCGGCGCTCCGCCCCGGCGGGGTGGATAGATCTTGCCGACGCCGTGGAACCGAACCTCCGCCAAACCTGCTCCCACGTGGCCCGCTTTCAGCTGGAATCCTAGGTTTGGGCCATGCAGTTCATCGATCAGGCCCGAATCGCCGTCAAGGCCGGCCGCGGTGGCGATGGCATCGTGGCGTTCCGACGGGAGAAATACGTTCCAGCCGGCGGCCCCTCCGGTGGCGATGGCGGCCGCGGCGGCGATGTGCTGTTGCAGGCCGACGCCAACCTTCAGACCCTGCTGGACTTCCGCTACCGGCGCCTGTTCCAGGCCATCGATGGCCGCCGCGGCGGGCCGAACCGGCGCAGCGGTGCCGGCGGCGATGTGCTGCGCATCAAGGTGCCCTGTGGCACCGAGGTGCGCGACTCCCGCACCGGCATCCTGTTCGGGGATCTGACGGCCCCGGGCGATGAGCTGCTGGTGGCCCTGGGCGGCCGCGGTGGCCTGGGCAATGCCCACTACCTCAGCAACCGCAACCGGGCGCCGGAGAAGTTCACCGAGGGCAAGGAGGGCGAGGAGTGGCTGCTGCAGCTCGAACTCAAGCTGCTGGCCGAGGTGGGGATCATCGGCCTGCCCAATGCCGGCAAGAGCACCCTGATCTCGGTGCTCTCAGCCGCCCGGCCGAAGGTCGCTGACTACCCCTTCACCACCCTGGTGCCCAACCTGGGGGTGGTGCGCCGCCCCAGCGGCGATGGCACCGTGTTCGCCGACATCCCCGGACTGATCGCCGGGGCCGCCCAGGGCGCCGGGCTGGGCCACGACTTCCTGAGGCACATCGAGCGCACCCGGCTGCTGGTGCATCTGATCGATGTCTCCTCAGCTTCCGTGCTGGAGGACCTGAAGGTGGTGGAAACCGAGCTGAAGGCCTACGGTCACGGACTCAGCGAGCGGCCCCGGGTGGTGGCGCTCAACAAGATTGAGCTGCTGGATCCGGAGATCCTCAAGGGGGTTCAGGCGGATGTCATCGCGCACTGCCGTCCGGGGGGCAACAGCTTCAGGAATGGAATTCAAGAGGTGCTCGCCATTTCCGGAGCCACCTCCAGAAACCTGGAGCAACTGCTGGCCGTGGTGTGGCGAGAGCTCGACGCCGCCGCTGCCGTCCGAAGAGACCAGGAGGACGCTGTCGTGGTGGTCGGAGCTGAGCAGAAGCCAGAGGCTCTGGTCCTGGCAGCTCCTTCAGCCCTGCCGGAGGCCTGAGGGGCTCAGTCGTCGTAGACCCGGCACTCGGGGGCTTCGGGGTTCAGCTCGCAGTACACCTCAAGCGGGGAGGGGTCGTGGCTGTCTTCGGGGTGGTGGGCCTTGTACTCCTGGAGTCCCTTGAGCTCATCCTCGAGATGGCGGACCTTGCCGAGATTGCCGGAAGCTTTCGCCGCTTCCATCTCGGTCTGGTCCTTCTGGATGTGCTCGTCGATGTTGTTCATGCAGTTGCCGGCCGGGTCGGTCCGAAGCGCATTGACGCCCACCTTACGGGCCATGCAAGCCCGGATGCCTGCTGATCGTGGCTCTGTGGTGGGCCGCTGATGGAGCCCTGGCGCCGTCAGCCGACCAGCTCGCTGAGCTCGAGCCAGCGCTCCTCGGCCCTGGCGATGCGGCCGCTCAGCTCCGAGAGCTCCTGGGTCAGGGCCTCCAGGGCGGCGTAGTCGCTGCTCTCCTCGGCCATCCGCCGCTGCAGCACCCGGCAGTGCTCCTCCCACACGGGGAGATCGTGATCGATCTGGCTCAGTTCCCGGTTTTCCCGGAAGCTGCGCCGCCGCTTCTGATCCGGTTCGGAGCTGGTTGCGGCCTGGGGCACCGCTGGCGCGGGCTCAGCTGTCTGGGGCCCGTCCTGGGCTGATTGGTCGGCCTGTGAGGCCTCCGGCTTCGTCCGTGAGCTGTCCCGGGCCCTGCTGCGCCGTTGCTGCTGCTGCTCCAGGTAGGCGCTGTAGTTGCCCTCGAATCGCTCCAGCACGCCGTCATGGAAGGCGAACAGCCGGTCCACGCTGCGATCGAGGAAGTACCGGTCGTGGGACACCACCACCACGCAGCCGCGGAAGTCCTCGAGGAAGTCTTCGAGCACCGTGAGGGTCTGGACGTCCAGATCGTTGGTGGGCTCATCCAGCAGCAGCACATTCGGGGCCTCGATCAGCAGCCGGCAGAGGTGCAGCCGCCGCCGCTCGCCCCCCGAGAGCCTGCTCACCGGCTGGTGCTGCTGGGCCGGGGGGAACAGGAAGCGCTCCAGCAGCTGGGAGGCGCTGATCCGGCTGCCCTCCACCTCCACGCTGCTGGCCGCCTCGGTCACCACGTCGATCACCTTGCGCTCGCGGCCGGCCGCATCGCGCTCCTCTCCCAACACGTCGCTGTGCTGGTCGAAATAGGCCAGCTTCACGGTGGAGCCCAGCTCCAGGCGGCCCTCCTGCACCGGACGCCGCCCGGCGATCAGGTCCAGCAGGGTGGATTTGCCCGAGCCGTTGGGGCCGATGATCCCCACCCGGTCCTCGGGGCTGAAGTCGTAGCTGAACTCCCGCAGCAGCGGGGGCTCGCCCCGCTGGCGGCAGGCCTCGTTGGCCCAGATGCTCAGGGCCTCCGCCTCGATCGCCCGCTTGCCCAGCCGGCGCTGGTTGCTGGCCAGGCTCAGCTGGCCGCGGCTCTGGCGGCGTGGCGCCTCCTGCATCGCCTCGATCCGCTGGATGCGGGCTTTCTGCTTGGTGCTGCGGGCCTGGGGACCGCGCCGCAGCCACTCCAGCTCCCGCCGCAGCACCCCCTTGAACTTGGCCTCGCTGGATGCGGCTGAGGCCTCGTCCTCGGCCTTGCGGGCCAGGTAGGTGGCGTAGTTGCCGCCGTAGCTCCTGGCCTCGCCGCGGTCCACCTCCACGATCCGATCGGCCACCTGGTCGAGCACGTAGCGGTCGTGGGTGATCAGCACCAGGGCCCCGGGGAAGCGCCCCAGGTAACCCTGCAGCCACTGGATGCAGTCGGCATCGAGGTGGTTGGTGGGCTCGTCGAGCAGCAGCACATCGGGTTCGGCCACCAGGGCGGAGGCCAGGGCGAGGCGCTTGCGGAAGCCCCCCGAGAGCTCCCCCACCCGGCGCCCCACGCCGTCGACGCCGAGACGATCCAGCACCTCCCGCACCTGCTGCTCCAGGCCCCAGGCCTGGCTCTGGTCCATGCGGCTGTTCAGCTCGCCCAGCTCCGCCAGCAGGGCCGTGGCGTCATCGTCCCGGGCGTGGGCCAGAGCATCGCTCACCGCCGTGTAACGGCGCAGCAGGGCCAGTTTTTCGCCACTGCCCTCGAACACCTGGTCGAGCACGGTGCGCTCCGGATCGAGCACCGGGTCCTGGCTCACCAGCACGACGCGGGCCTGGGGCAGGGTGCGGCGCTGCCCGGCGCCGGGGGGCTCCTCGCCGGCCAGCAGCTTCAGCAGGGTGCTCTTGCCGGCGCCGTTGGGTCCGATCAGACCCAGGCGCTCGCGCTCGCCGATGTGCAGGGTGAGCTGCTCGAACAGGGTGCGGATGCCGAAGTCCTTGCGGACGTCCACCAGGCTGATCAGGCTCACGTCAGGCTCCGGCGCCCTGGCGGCGATCCTGCAGTGCCGCGAAGACGCTCTTGTCGCCCACATCCGCCGCGGCGGGCATGGGGAACTTGCGCAGGCAGAGCACCAGCAGCAGCGCCGCCTCGACGGCCAGCAGGCTGCCGCTGGCCGTCGGCGATAGCAGGCCGCTGAGCTGGCCGAGCAGGGCCAGGGGCAACAGCAGGGTCACGCCGATCGCCTCGGGCCGCTGGAAACAGAAGAACTCCTTGAAGCCGATCCCCGCCAGGGCCGCGAAGAAGGGCCCAACGGCCCAGATCCAGCGACCGTCGGCCTGCAGGGCCGCGGCCATCGCCCCCGGGCCGGCCTGGACCCCCAGGGCCAGGAAGCCCAGGCAGCCCAGCAGCCAGAAGGCCCGCAGGGCCTGATGCAGGGGTTTCAGATAGATGTGGATCCAGCGCAAGGCCAGCCCCAGGCCCGCTGCCATCGGCAGCAGCCAGGGCCAGAGCCAGCCATCCCCCAGCCAGCGCCACTGGGCCAGCAGGGCGATCTGAGCCAGGGCCACCAGCAGCAGGCTGAGCCGGTAGCCCAGCACCTCGCGGCGGTCCTCGGCCGTGATCGTGAACGGGCCATAGACGCCCTGGAACACCGGCTCCGCTGCGGAAGGCCCGGTGGGATCAATGGCTGAGTCCGTCATGGCGCCCCAGGTGCGGGTGGATCTCCCACCAGTGTGGCCAGGGGAGGGCCGGCCGGGACGATCCCCGAGGGATGCAGTGGAAACAGGGCTCCGAAGTAGTCCTGTCGCCAGGCGTCCGGCCAGCAGGTGTCCGCCACCCCGGGCAGGGCGTGGAAGCGCGAGCGCCAGCGCCACAGCGCCGGCAGCTGGTTCAGGGGCAGCCGGCTCACCCCGAACAGGGGGGCGTACACCAGCTCCAGTCGGATCAGGGTGGGGAACAGCTGCACATCGGCCAGGCTGGGGTTGGGACCGCTCAGCCAGGGGCTGGTGGCCTCGCTCTCACCCAGCTGCCGCTCGGCCTCGGCGAGGGTGCTGAACAGGGCGGCTTCGGCGCGGTCGTAGGCCTGTTGGTTGCGGGCAAAGCCGCAGCGGTAGACGCCGTCGTTCACAGCGTGCTGGAGCCGCTGCCGCCAGGCCTGGCTCAGCTCCTGCTGGGCGGCAGGGTCGAGGTCGCAGTCGCCGGGGGAGGGCCAGCGGTTGAGCAGTTCGATCAGCCGGGCGCTCTCGCCCACCAGCACCTCGCCCCGCCGCGGCGACACCAGCACCGGCACCGTCGCCCGCACCCCGGCCGGGGCCCCGCACAGGCGGTAGAGCTCCTGCAGGCTGTCGCAGCCCAGGAACGGCTGCCGGAAGCGCCAGCGGCCCGCCTCCGGATCGGGCTCCGCCACCTGCAGGCTGATGCTGCCGCCGAGCTGGCGCAGGCTCCACACCAGCCAGGCCCGGTGCGCCCAGGGGCAGCTCCTGCCCACGATCAGCACATGGCCGCCGGGTTCAGCGGCGTCCGGCGGCGGCGGAGGTGGGGAGGTGAACACCCCCTCAGGGCGGCGGTAGTTGCCGGCCGCATCGGCGGGCGCCAGGCCCCCCATCAGCTGCCGCCACTGCCACTGCCAGGCGCAGCGGGCGCTGCGCACCAGGATCGGTGCTGGTGCCATCGGCCTGCCCTCACTGCTGCTTCGACTCTGCGCCAGGCTGGGGCCAGACGCCAGGGAGAGGCCCGTGCAGGAGCGTTCAGGTCAGGCCGCCGGCGTGCTGGTGGTGGCGGGTACCCATGGCAATGAGCGCAATGCCCCCTGGCTGCTGGAGCACTGGCAGCAGCGCCCCGAAACCCTCGCCTCCGCAGGACTTCCCCTGCACCTGGTGCTCGGCAACCCCGCCGCCTACGCCTGCAACCGCCGCTACCTCGAGCGCGACCTGAACCGCTGCTTCAGCGGGTCGCTGCTGCAGGACCCCGCCGAGCAGGCCCTTGAAGTGCGCCGCGCCCGCGAGCTGATCGCCAGCCATGGTCCCAAGGGCAGCGCGCCCTGTGGGGCGGTGATCGATCTGCACAGCACCACCAGCGCCATGGGCAACTGCCTGGTGGTCTACGGCCGGCGCCCCGCCGATCTGGCCCTGGCCGCCGGCATCCAGGGCCGTCTGGGCCTGCCCATCTACCTGCATGAGGGGGATGCCAGCCAGACGGGCTTTCTGCTGGAGCAGTGGCCCTGTGGGGTGGTGATCGAGGTGGGCCCCGTGCCCCAGGGGGTGCTCCAGGCCCGGATCTGCCGGCAGACCCAGCTGGGGCTGGAGGCGGCCCTGGCGGTGCTGGCGGCCGCCCGGGCCGGCACGCTGCGGCTACCCCCCGAATTGGTGGTGCACTCCCATCTGGGCAGCCTCGATGTGCCCCGCCGCGCCGATGGCTCGCCCCGGGCCTGCATTCACCCGGCGCTGCAGTCGCGCGACTGGGTGCCGCTGCACGGTGGCGATCCCCTCTTCCTCGATGCCGATGGCACGGTGCTGCGCTTTGAGGCCGAGCAGAGCGGCGAGCCGCCTGTGGCGGTGTTCGTCAATGAGGCCGCCTATGGCGAGAAGGGCATCGCCCTGAGCCTCACGCAACGGCAGGTGTGGACCGTGCAGGAGTCCTGGGGGCAGGCCTTGCGGCAGCTGGCAGCCGGACTGGGTTCGACCTGAGCCCAAGGCGCAACCGGACCAGGCACTCAGAATGGAGGATTGTCTGCGTCGGGAGCGGCAGGCTCCGGAGTGGGGGCAGGCTCAGGCCTTGGAAAGCCGTTGTAGAGGATCTGCACCACGCTGCGGCCGTCGGGGGAGATCACCAGCTCGGTTTCCACCGTGGCTGGAAGTTGCAGTTGTTCCCAGCCTGGGCTGCCGCCCAGGAAGCGGAAGGTGAACCCCGCCTCGGAGCGATCCACCAGGCAGGGGTTGTTGCTGACCCCTTGGAACATGCACAGGGCTGGCCGGTAGGCACTCAGACCGCCGTTGAGTGTGGCCGCGGTGCCGCGGGCCAGGTTGATCCCCCGCTGCAGGCCCGCCGCCTCGCTCATGATCTGTTCGATCCGTTGCAGGGTCTGGCCGGTCAGGCTCCCAGGCGACGGCTCTTGCGCCTGGCCCAGAGGCGCTTCCAGCACCGTGGCGGCCAGCACGAGGCCCGAGCTCATCACGCAGCGGGTGACCAGGAACCCCATGCGCTTGAGCAGTGGGCCCGCCATGGCCTGGGCAGCCCGATAGGACCTCTGGAGATGGCAGGTGGTGGAGCGCCCCATGGAGAAAGGCCCGCAGCTCTTGGAGTCCCCAGAGGCTGGAGCCTTCGCCGCCCCTGCGGAAGCCCCGATCAGCCACAAACGAGGGTGGCCTGCTCCTCAGTGCAGGGCAGATCGCTCTGGGTGCCGTCCGCCCAGTAGATGCGCAGGCGGTCGTCACTGGTGCCGCTCCTGTAGGTGAGCGACTTCACCGGCCCTGCCGGAGGCTTGCCGCTGCTGTCGGCTGCTCCCCTGGGTGTCACCGCATTGAGCTTCTGCTCCAGCTGCTGGATCTTGAGGTCCTGCTGCTCAAGGCGCTGCTGCAGTTGCTGCAGCTCGGCGGAGGGCTTCTTCTCGCAGGCGCCCAGGGTGAAGGCCGCCGCCAGGGTCAGCGCCAGGGCCAGCGGCAGGCGGACCTGAAAGCGGGCCGGGGGGGCTGGCATGGCCATGCCTCGATTGCGTGAGGGTGTCGCAGACATAGCGGAGTGGCCAGCGCCGGGGGCCGATCGCCACGGACCGCGACACCCCTCTTCACAAACCCCGCAACGTTCTGTTACGTTAAGCGGCGACGGGGTTCCGTCCCGCGGCCGTTCCTGCTTCCGGGCTTTGCCCAGGAGAGCTTCTGCCGTCCTACTTACCTGCTCTTTCGAGCACCCATCACCTGTTCTCATGACCACCACTCTCCAGCAGCGCTCCGGCGCCAGCAGCTGGGCGCAGTTCTGCGAGTGGGTCACCTCCACCAACAACCGCCTCTACGTGGGCTGGTTCGGCGTGCTGATGATCCCCACCCTGCTGGCTGCGACCATCTGCTACATCGTGGCTTTCATCGCCGCTCCCCCCGTCGACATCGACGGCATCCGTGAGCCGGTCGCCGGTTCGCTGATCTACGGCAACAACATCATCTCCGGTGCTGTTGTGCCCTCCAGCAACGCCATCGGCCTGCACTTCTATCCCATCTGGGAAGCTGCCAGCCTCGACGAGTGGCTCTACAACGGCGGTCCTTACCAGCTGGTTGTGTTCCACTTCCTGATCGGCATCTTCTGCTACATGGGTCGCGAGTGGGAACTCTCCTACCGCCTGGGCATGCGCCCCTGGATCTGCGTTGCCTACAGCGCCCCCGTGGCTGCCGCTTCGGCTGTGTTCCTGGTGTACCCCTTCGGTCAGGGCTCCTTCTCCGACGGCATGCCCCTCGGCATCAGCGGCACCTTCAACTTCATGCTGGTGTTCCAGGCTGAGCACAACATCCTGATGCACCCCTTCCACATGCTGGGTGTGGCCGGTGTGTTCGGTGGCTCGCTGTTCTCCGCCATGCACGGCTCACTGGTGACCTCCTCGCTGGTGCGTGAAACCACCGAGAGCGAGAGCCAGAACTACGGCTACAAGTTCGGCCAAGAGGAAGAGACCTACAACATCGTGGCTGCCCACGGTTACTTCGGTCGCCTGATCTTCCAATACGCCAGCTTCAACAACAGCCGCAGCCTGCACTTCTTCCTGGCTGCCTGGCCGGTGATCGGCATCTGGTTCACCGCCCTGGGCGTGAGCACGATGGCCTTCAACCTGAACGGGTTCAACTTCAACCAGTCGATCCTCGACGGCCAGGGCCGTGTGGTGAACACCTGGGCCGACGTGCTGAACCGCGCCAACCTGGGTATGGAAGTGATGCACGAGCGCAACGCTCACAACTTCCCCCTCGACCTGGCTGCTGCAGAAGCCACCCCCGTGGCTCTGACCGCCCCGGCGATCGGCTGAAGCTGAACGGGTTGGGGTCTCCTGTGAGCTTGCTCACCAGGGAGCCTCAGCCTTGAACAGCTCCAGACCAGACGGAATCCCCTTCTGCCCCCCTCTCAGCAGGGGGGCTTTTTGATGGTTGCTCAATCAACGCCTCCCCAATGCCTGCCAACCCTGAGATCGCTGCCCTGGTGGAGCAGTTCCAGCTCCAGGCCCATCCGGAGGGGGGCTGGTATCGGGAACTGCACCGCAGCAATCTGGCGGTGACCCGCCCCGATGGAGCCAGGCGCAGCGCTTTCACCCAGATCGTGTTCCTGCTGGCTGCGGGCGATATCAGCCGCTGGCACCGGGTCAGGCAGGCCGAGGAGTCCTGGCAGCATCTCGGCGGCGATCCGCTTGACCTCTGGCGGCTGCCGCCAGCGGGGGGACAAGCCAGCGTGTCAAGGCTCAGGGCCCTGGCCGGGCCTGGCGCCACGAGCCCTGAAGCCAGCCCGCTCACCCCAGTGACCGTCGTGCCGGCCGACTGGTGGCAGGCCGCCTGCAGCCGGGGGCGCTGGAGTCTGGTGGTCTGCAGCGTGGCCCCGGGTTTTGAGTTCGACGATTTCGAACTCCTTGCCGAGAGCGCAGAGCGCATCGACATGCCCGGGGAGTGCACCAGGTTTCTGTGAACAACCCGCTGGCTGGCGCTACGGGGCCAGAAGGGCACCGTGGCGAGCCACTGCCCCTTCACAGTCTGTTACACTTGTCGAAACACTTCGTGATCTCGATGGACGACACCGCCACCCGCTTCGGCTTCAGTGCCTTCGCGGAAACCTGGAATGGCCGTCTGGCCATGCTTGGCTTCGTGATCGGCCTCGGCACCGAGCTGCTCACTGGCCAAGGCATCCTTTCCCAGATCGGTCTGGGTTGATCGCCATGAGCACTGACTATTCCGCAGCCATCGCCGGGGTCACTGGTCTGGTGATCGTTCTCACTGCCATGGTGGGCTTCGTTCTCTCCCGCCCCAGCGATCTCGCTCCGCACAACCCCCGCTAACTTCGGCCCCTGGCGCCGGCGTGCTGAAGCCGCAGCCGGATCTTCCCTTCAGCCGTGCACTATCCCACTGCTGCCAGCTTGATTTGGCCGGAGTGATCTGCTGGTTCTGCCCATCTCCTTGAAGGGGATCTCTCCCCGATCGGCGCGCGCTTTCTGGTCATGCCGGGACACCTCGGCTCTGGTTGAGCCGCTAGCTGAACACCCCGGGGGAGATCGTCTTCTGAACAGCTCATCCACCAACTCGGCTGCGGCTGTTTGAGGCGGGAAGTATCAAGAAGGACTGCATCGCTGCATTCATCAAGGTCACGTGAATGGCCTCAATCAGCAGTGATGAGACCCATGAATTAGCTCAGCTGGTTCATGGGCTGCTCGCCATGATTGCAGTCTTCCCCGCAATTGCTACCACCATTCCCATGATTCACGTCAGTCAGCCATGTCGACTGGTGATCGAACTTCGTCTCTAGGGCCAAGCCGCCGCTGGTCATGCCCCTTCTTTCAACCCGTTGGCTGGCATCAAACAGCTCAACCCCAAGCCACCGAAAGGCTCTGACTCCCACTGAGACGTGGACCTGAAGGTCTCGAGCTCGGTGCCTATGGCTCAAATTCCTGCGGAGGACTGAAGCCGATGATCGGATTTGAACCGATGGCCTACTGATTACGAATCAGTTGCTCTACCGCTGAGCTACACCGGCACCGGATCGAAATTAGCATTGTGGGGACCGCTCCAACCAGGCCGCCCATGGGGACCCAGCCACGCCCGCTTGATCCAGAGCTGAGGGCCCGGTTGATGCAGGAACTGCGCACCCCCTGGCGTGGTCTGCGCCGCGGCTTGTGGCTGGCTCTGGCGGCCTCCGGCGCCGTGGGGCTGGCAACGATGGCGATGCGCGGGGCCTCTGGAGCCGAGGTGGCCTCAGCTGACCTGCTCATCCAGATCAGCGCCCTCGTCCTGTTTGGGGGCTTGCTCTGGTTCGATCGCAACCGCACCCCCGCCGCCGACCCTGACTGAGACGAGGGGATCCAGCAGCAGCAGGGGCAAGCCCAGGCAGAGGCGCCGTTGCGCCAGCTGTTCGGCGCTCAGGGGCGCCGCCTGCTCCAGTTCCGTCTGGCTGCGGCTCAGCAGCCAGCTGGCCTGCATCAGCTGATGCCACTGCCAGAGCAACACTGCCAGCAGCGGAACGCTCAGCAGCAGCACCACCAGGCGGTTGCTCTGGGCCAGGGGAGAGAAGCCCGAGACGGCGGCGGCCCGTGCGTCCAGGGTCCAGAGCAGCGGCAGCAGTCCCAGGGCACCAAGGGCGCCGAGCAGCTTGGCCGGCAGGCCATCCTGCAGGGCAGCAAGGCGGCGTTGCAACGGGCTGCGCCCGGCCAGGGGAACCTGCACCAGCAGCAGCGAACAGCAGTCGGCCGGCTGGCGCCAGAGCAGCAGCGAGGGCGCCAGAACGCCAAGACCCCAGGCCAGCAGCCGCTCCAGGGCTGGAGCCGGCCCCGGATCGGCCCCAGCCAGGAGCAGCAGCAGCAGCAGCAGCTCCAGGGGGATGGCCCCCAGGGCGATGAGCTGAAGCCAGAGCAGGGGCTCGCTGCGGGGGGTCAAGGCTGGGAGGCTCAGGAGAGGGCGGCGCTCAGGTGCTGAGCGTGCGTCGCTGGGTCACCAGTTTGAACGCCTCCACCCGATCGCCTTCCTGCCAGCCGGTGAACCGATCGCAGCCGATGCCGCACTCGAAGCCGGTGGCCACCTCCTTCACATCGTCCTTGTTGCGGCGCAGGGAGTCGAGATCGCCCTCGTAGGCCACCTCGCGGCCACGGCGCACCCTGATCTTGCAGTTGCGCTGAAGCTTGCCCGTGGTCACGTAGCAGCCCGCCACAGCGCTCTTGCCGATGGTGAACACCGCACGCACCTCCGCCTCGCCGAGGGCCTCCTCCACCAGCTCCGGCTCCAGCAGGCCCTCCATGGCCAGCTGGATGTCCTCCAGGAGCTTGTAGATCACGTCGTAGTCGCGCACGTCCACGCCGGTGGCGTCAGCGGCTCGCTTGGCACCGGGGGCCATCGAGGTATTGAAGCCCACGATCACCGCGCCAGAGGCGGCGGCCAGATCCACGTCGGTCTCGGTGATCTCTCCCGGGGCCGAGAGCAGCACCCGCACCTGTACCTCGCCCTGGGGCAGTTGTTCGAGGGAGCCGAGAATCGCCTCCACCGAGCCCTGCACATCGGCCTTGAGGATCAGGTTGAGTTCCTTGAGCTCGCCTTCGCTGGCCTGGCCGGACATCGAGGCCAGAGACACCCGCCTGGAGGCCATCTGCTGGGCCAGGCGCGTCGCCCGGGCCTCATTGGCCCGATCGCCCACCACGGCGCGCGCCGACTTCTCATCGGCGAACACCTCGAACTCATCGCCGGCGGTGGGCACTTCGCTGAAGCCCAGGGCCTCCACGGCATAGGAGGGGCCGGCTTCCTTCACCCGCTTGCCGGTGTCATCCACCATGGCCCGAACCTTGCCCAGGATCGGGCCGGCCGCCAGCACATCGCCGGGGCGCAGGGTGCCGTTCTGCACCAGCAGGGTGGCCACTGGGCCCTTGGCCTTGTCGAGGTGGGCCTCGATCACGGTGCCCTTGGCGCGGCGGTCAGGGTTGGCCTGAAGATCCTCCACCTCGGACTGCAGCAGGATCATCTCCAGCAGCTTGTCCACGTTCTCGCCCTTGATGGCGCTCACGGGCACCATCACCACATTGCCGCCCCAGTCTTCAGCCACCAGATCGAGACCGGAGAGCTCCTGCTTCACCCGTTCGGGCGAAGCGCCCTCCTTGTCGATCTTGTTGATCGCCACCACGATCGGCACCTTGGCGGCCCGGGCATGGCTGATCGCCTCCAGGGTCTGGGGCCGGACGCCGTCATCGGCGGCCACCACCAGCACGGCCACGTCGGTCACCTTGGTGCCCCGGGCGCGCATCGCCGTGAAGGCCTCGTGGCCGGGGGTGTCCAGGAAGGTCAGCTTGCGCGGCACGCCGTCCTGCTCGATCTGCACCTGGTAGGCGCCGATGTGCTGGGTGATGCCCCCGGCCTCGCCGGCGGCCACCCGGGTCTTGCGGATCGCATCGAGCAGACTGGTCTTGCCGTGGTCCACGTGGCCCATCACCGTCACCACCGGAGGTCGCCGGATCAGGTGCTCGAGGTCGCTCGCCTCGATCATCTCCACCGTCTTGGCTGCGGCCTCCTCGGCGTCGTCCTGGAGCACAGGCACGCCGAATTCCTCCGACACCGCCTCGATCGTGGAGAGATCCAGGCTCTGGGTGACCGTGGCGATGATGCCTTTGAAGAAGAGGCTCTTGATGATTTCGGAGCTCTCCAGGCCGAGTTTTTCGGCCAGCTCCTGCACCGTGAGGTTGCCCTCCGGCACGATCAGCATCTCGGGCCTCTGCTGCTTGGCCTCGCGGGAGGCACGCAGCTCCATGGCACGGCGGCGCTGGCGCTGACGGGTGGTTTCCTTCTTGCGTTTGCGCGCCGCCACCGTGGGCCTGGGGGCTGCAGCGGTGCGGACTCTGGCCTTGGAGGGGCGTGCCAGGCTGGCCTGGAGCACCACCGCCTCCTGCTCGCCGGCGTAGCCGCCGGTTTCGGCCGTGAGGGCGTCGTCGTTGTCGCCGATGATGTGAACTTTGGGCCGCTGGCGCTGCGGTGCACGGCTGCGCAGGGCCTCCAGCTTGGCGCTGTCATCCCAGTCGGGACGGCGCGGCCGGCCGGCCGGCACGGGGGCGCGGAAGCCTGGACGGCGTGGTGCCGCCGCTGGAGAGGCGTTCGGGCGTACAAGATCGGGGGTGTTGCCGTTGCCTGTGCCGCTTTCGGCAGGGCGATCGCCGGGGCGGCGCGGCGGCGGAGCCGGGGTGCGCCCGCCAGGCTTCTGGAGCTGCATCAGCTCGCCGGGCGCCACGGGCTTGCGCATGCCGGCCGGCATGCCTGGACGGCCGGGGCCGGCCACCCTGGGGCCAGCGGTCCCGCTGCTGTCACGGCGGATGGGTTTGCCCACCAGCTCCAGCGGTGTGGGAGCGGGACGCCCGCCACCACCGGTCTGGCCGGGGCGGATGGGCGCTGGCGCCCCCGCCCGCTGAGGCGGGGCGGGGCGTTGTCCCTGGGGCGTCCTGCTGCCTGGAGGTGAGGGTCGGCTGCCGGGGCCCGGTGGCCTGCTGCTGGCGGCCTGGGGACTGATCGGCTTGCCCACCAGCTGGGGCCTGTTGCCGCCGGGCCGGGCGGGCGGGTCCTGTTTGCGGCTCGGGGCAGGAGTGCTTGGCCGGGCCGGCCTGGAGGCGATCACCACGGGCGGGCGGGCCTGAGTGGCCGGCCGGGCTGCCGCAGGCTGGCGATCACCGGGCTGGGCACTGGCGGGGCGGCCCGGAGCTGGCGAAGCCGGTCGCGACGGACTGGCGGCCGGTTTGGCGGACGCGGGACGCAGCGGGGTGGTCGCTGGCCTTGCCGGCTGAGCTGCGACGGCAGCAGCAGGCTTGACCACTGGCTTCAGCTCGGGTTTGACCACCGGCTTGACGGTGGGTTTGACGCTGGGTTTGGCGGTAGCTGTCCCCGCTGGCTTGGCCTGGGGCGCTCTGGGCTGATCGGCCTCGCCGCCTGGCGGCTTGGGCGCCAGCGCCGGCCTGGCCGGTGCCGCCGGCCGGGCCGGGGGGGAGGCGGCCTGGCTCGGAGCCGTGGGAGCGGGGGCAGAGGGGCGCGAGGGAGCGGCCGGAGCCGTCTTCTGCACGGCGAGGATCGCCTTGCCCGCCGTAAGCCCAGCCGTGGGGGCGGGTTGGGTGGAGCCGTTGCTGCCCTGCTGGATCAGCCGGCGGATCTGGCTGGCTTCGCCGTCACTGATCGAGCTGCTGTGGCTCTTGGCCGCCACGCCCAGCTTCACGGCAGCATCCAGCACGTCCTTGTTCTCCAGGCCCAGATCCCGGGAAAGCTCATAGATTCTGACTTTGCCGCTGCTGGTCATTCAGGTCTCCAAGGGTCCGGGCTCCGGCCTCCAGTGGGGGCCGTGGGCACGAGGCTGCACGCACACTGCAGCCAAGGTTCATCTTGCCTCAGAGCTTGCCCCTGAGGATGGCTGAGGCTCGGCATCCAGTCGCTCGTCCAGCAGGTCGAGCAGTGCTTCGGCCACCTGGCAGCGAAGGGATCGCTGCAGCCGCCGCCGCCGCCGGGCCTCATCCAGGCAGTGCCTGCAGGGGCAGAGGTAGGCCGAGCGGCCCATCCCCTGATCCAGCTGGATCCCACCAGAGGCCAGGCGCACCACCCGCCAGAGCCTGCTGCGATCCACCAGGGTCCGGCAGGCCACACAGCGCCGCAGCACCACTGCCGCGGGCGAAGACGGGCTCACCGGGTTTCCGCCTCCGAAGGTTCCGCCTCTGCGGGTTCAGCCTCTACAGAAGATTCAGCCTCTGCGGGTTCGGCTGCCTGGGGATCGATGGCGGGGGTCTCGGCCTCACCTAGGTCGTCCCCGCCATAGCCGTAGGGCGTGCCCTCCTCGTCCTCCGGCAGGGGGTAGAGCTCCCGCAGGCGGGCGTCCTCCTCGGCGCGGGTGGCCTGTTCCACCGCCAGCCGGGCCTCGGCCTCGGCCTGCAGGGCCTCATCCGCCTCCCGCAGGGCAATCAGCTCGGCCACGGTGGCGTCCTCGCCGGCCTGGTCGTACTCGTGGGCGTTCTTGATGTCGATCTTCCAGCCGGTCAGCCTGGCCGCCAGCCGAACATTCTGGCCCTCGCGGCCGATCGCCAGGCTGAGTTGATCCGGGGGAACCAGCACGTGGGCGTGCTGCCCATCGGGATCCACCAGGCGCACGGCCTCCACCCGGGCCGGGCTGAGGGAGTTGGCGATGTATTGGCCGGGATCGTGGGACCACCGGATCACATCGATCTTTTCGCCGCGCAGCTCGTTCACCACCTGCTGAATCCGGGAGCCGCGGGCACCGATGCAGGCGCCCACGGGGTCCACCTCCCGCTCCACCGAATCCACCGCAACTTTCGTGCGCGGTCCGACCGAACGGCTGGGCGGATTGGCTTCCCGTGCCACGGCAACGATGCGCACAGAACCCTCCTGGATCTCTGGCACTTCGTTTTCGAAGAGATAAACCACAAGGCCCGCATTGGAGCGACTTACAAACAGCTGAGGGCCGCGCCTGGGCACCTCACTCACTTCTTTGAGAAATACCTTGAAGGTGGCGTTAGCGCGGTAGTTGTCGTTGGGCAGCTGGTCACGCCGCGGCAGTTCGGCTTCCACCTCGGGGCGACCGAGACCGCTGCTCACGGCCATGATCACACTCTGGCGCTCGAAGCGGATCACCCGGGAGGTCAGAACCGGGTCTTCCAGATCGGCGAATTCCTCCTGGATCATGCGCCGCTGCTGGTCGCGCAGCTTCTGCGCCAGAACCTGCTTGGTGGTGGCTGCGGCCATGCGCCCGAAGTCGTCTTTCTCCGGGGTCACATCCAGAACCACGGTGTCGCCGATCTGGGCGTCTTCGGCCACCTGCTGCACCTCAGAGAGGGCAATTTGGTGGTCTTCGCTTTCCACTTCCTCCACAATGATTTTGGAGGCCAGCACCCGATAGCCTTCTTCGTCGAGATCCAGCTGGACGTCGAAGTTGGAGAAGTAATCTTCCTCGAAGGGGTCTTCGCTGATGCCGAGGTAAAGGGTTCGGCGATAGCGCTCATAGCCTTTCAACAGGGCCTCACGCAGCGCTGCATCGACAACCGAGGCTGCCAGCTTCTTTTCTTCGCTGATGTCCTCGATCAGATTGTTCAGGCCGGGAAGTAAGACCAGGGCCATGGGTTTTTGGTTGTGGGTGATTCAGTTGTTGGAGCTCAGCTCTCCACGCTCGGCGTGACCAGGAGCACCTGGATCACGGCTTCGCGTGGGAACCGCTTGGTGCGGCCGCGCTGGTTGATCTGCAGCTCGCTCTCGGTGCGCTCAAGAAGAAGGCCCTCGCAGCGACTTTCTGATCCCTTGGCATCGCGGAAGCGCACGGCCACCGGGAACCCGCGGAAGCTGCGGAAGTCCCGATCGTCGTGCAGTTCCTCGCTGACGCCGGGACTGCTGACCTCCAGAACATAGGCCTCGTCGGTCAGCAAGCCCTCGGATTCCAGGGCCTCGGCCAGCGTTGGGGACAGGGCCGCACAGTTGTCGAGCGTGATTTCGCCCCCTGAAGCCCGCTGCACAAGCACCTGCAACGTCATCGGAATCCGATGGCTGAGCAGTGCCACACCCTTGAGTTCACAGCCATGGGCCGCGCAGGTCTGGCGCGCCAGGGCTTCCAGTTTGGGCAGCAGCGGATGGGGCACCGAAGGGGAGACCGTGGGAGACCTGAACCAGGCCTGGCCCAAAGACCTCAGGGCCTGTCTCTCACCCTAGGGGATCTCGGCCGCCGTCCGAAGGGGCAGCCAGGGCTCCCAGATCGATCACGGGGGCCTCGGCGTAGTAGTCACTGCGCTGAACGCTGCCGCGCCGCTCCGCGTCGAGGTTCATGCACTGGGCTTTCTGCTCATCGCTGCGCAGGTACTGGCAGACCCTTGCCCAGAGCTTGGCGCGGCTGCCCGGCGCTCCCTGGCTGAAGTGCACCAGGTCGGCACCACCGGCCATGCCCTGGATCTCCACCTGACAGAGGCTGCAACGCTGCCGGGTGCCGGGGGGGATTGCTGCCATGGCGGCCTCGCTGTTCAGGGGGCAACTTAGGCCTAGGTGCAGGAGGTGTGGATGCGCGTGTTGCAGCTGAGCGATCTGCATCTGCTTGCCGATCCTGGCGGCGTCTATCGCGGTCGCCCGCCCTTCGCCTGCCTGACCCATGGGCTGCGGCAAGCCCTGGCGGCGGCCCCGGCCCCGCCGGACCTGCTGCTGCTCAGTGGCGACCTCTGCCAGGACGAAAGCCTGGCGGGGTATGTCCATCTCCACACATCGTTGCAGTTCCTGGGCCTTCCCCTGGCCCTGCTGCCAGGCAACCACGACCATCCCCAGCTGTTGCGCTCCGTTCTGGGTCGCCACAGCCCGATCGCGCCGGCGTTGGTGGAGGGGCCTGGGGCGAGGCTGCTCCTGCTCGACAGCCACAAGGCCGGAGCTACCGCCGGTTGGCTCGGAGCCACCCAGCTCGGCTGGCTGGCGGGTGTTCTCCAGCAGCTGGAGCAGGCCTTGCCCCGACCCCTGCTGGTGGCCGTGCACCATCCCCCCGTGGCGATCGGCGATCCGGAGATGGATGCCATCGGGCTCCTGGATGGGGCGGCCCTGCTGCAGCTGCTGGGACAGGCCAGGGACCTTGAGGCCGTGGTGTTCGGCCACATCCACCAGCACTGGCGCGGCCACCTGCCTGGCCGTCCGGAGGTGCCCCTGCTCGGCTGCCCTTCCACCCTCTGCGGCTTCGGACCGGTGCAGCCGTGCCCCCTGGGCCGCCCTGACGACCCTGGCGGCCGCTGGTTGGAGATCGGTGCACCGGGCGGTTTTCAGGAGTCCCTGCTGCGCTGGTCCCTTCCCTAGCCTCAGCTCAGCAGTGCTGGCCCGCCCGTGCCCCCTGAGCTGAAGCCCTCTTCCGCTGGATTTCTGGTCATGCTGCGCCGCTGGCTCCGCCGGTGCCTCCCTGCCTCTGCCGGGCTGCTGGCCCTCTCCCTGGTGGCGATGCACCTGGTTGGTGCCCCCGCCGCCTGGGCCCTTGAGGCGACCTCCCCTGACCCGGCGGCCCACAGTTTTGTGGCTGAGGCGGCCCGCTCGGTGGCCCCGGCCGTGGTGCGGATCGACATCGAACGGGACGTGGAGCGGCAGGCCTTCGATCCGGCCCTGTTGGATCCGCTGCTGCGCGATCTGTTCGGCGACCCCGCCGGCAGCAGGCGGGAGCGGGGCCAGGGATCGGGCGTGGTGATCGATGCCCGCAGGGGGCTGGTGCTCACCAATGCCCACGTGGTGGATCAGGTGGATCGGGTGGAAGTCACCCTGGCCGATGGTCGCCAGCGCGATGCCACTGTGGTGGGCAGTGATTCCGTCACCGACCTGGCCCTGGTGCGGATCCGCGGTGTCGACGACCTGCAGGCCGCTTCCCTCGGCGATTCCGAGGCGCTTGAAGTGGGCGACTGGGCCATCGCCCTGGGCAGCCCCTATGGCCTGCAGCGCACCGTCACCCTGGGCATCGTCAGCAGCCTGCACCGCGACATCAACAGTCTCGGCTTCTCTGACAAGCGCCTCGATCTGATCCAGACCGATGCCGCGATCAATCCCGGCAACTCCGGCGGACCCCTGATCAACGCTGCCGGTGACGTGATCGGCATCAACACCCTGGTGCGCTCCGGTCCGGGAGCGGGGCTTGGCTTCGCCATTCCGATCAACCTGGCCCGGCAGGTGGCCGGCCAGCTGGCCGATGGCGGCCAGGTGGTGCATCCCTATCTCGGCCTGCAGCTTGTGCCCCTCACGGCCCGCCGCGCCCGGGACAACAACCGTGATCCCGATGCCGTGCTGCAGCTGCCCGAGCGCGATGGTGCCCTGGTGCAGCGGGTGCTGCCGGAGAGCCCCGCCGAGCAGGCCGGCATGCGCCGCGGCGACCTGGTGGTGGCCGCAGCCGATCAGCCGGTGGCTGATCCCGCCAGCCTGCTGCGCCAGGTGGAGCACGCGGCGGTGGGCGAACCTCTGGCCATCACCGTGGTGCGAGGCCGCCGCGAGCTGAGCCTCTCGATCCGTCCGGCGGCCCTGCCCAGCGCCGGCTGAGGCCGCTGCTACGGTCGCGGCCCGCGCGAGGGAATGGTGCCGATGGCCGAGCTGCAGGACCGGATGAAGCAGGCGGTGGCCCTGGCGGCCACTGACCAGATCCGCAGTGGCATGGTGGTGGGGCTGGGATCGGGCTCCACGGCCGCGCTGATGATCCAGGCCCTGGGCGCGCGGTTGCGCAATGGCGAGCTCAGTGACATCACCGGCGTGGCCACCTCCTTCCAGGGCGAGGTGCTGGCGGCTGAGCTGGGCATCCCGCTCGCCAGCCTCAATGCCATCAGCCGCATCGACCTGGCCATTGACGGAGCTGATGAGGTGGATCCCTCGTTCCAGCTGATCAAGGGGGGTGGCGCCTGCCACGTGCAGGAAAAGCTGGTGGCCCGGCGCGCCGACCGCTTTGTGGTGGTGGTGGATGCCACCAAGCTGGTGGACACCCTCAACCTCGACTTCCTGCTGCCGGTCGAGGTGCTGCCTGGCGCCTGGCGCCAGGTGCAGGCGGAACTCAAGGCCCTCGGCAGTGAAGCCCAGCTGCGCATGGCCGTGCGCAAGGCCGGTCCCGTGGTGACGGATCAGGGCAACCTGGTGCTGGATGTGCGCTTTGCCGGCGGCATCGCCGATCCCGAAGGGCTGGAACGGCAGATCAACAACCTTCCCGGTGTGCTGGAGAACGGCCTGTTCGTGAACCTGGCCGATCAGGTGCTGGTGGGCCAGATCGAGGCGGACACCCCGGGTGTCAGAGATCTCGACAAACGCTGAGCCCCCGCCAGACACATCGACTCCGGGGGCTTTCAGCCGAGTCGCCGCCGCACCGACTCGGCGTGGCTGTGCAGGCCCTCACTCTCGGCCAGGGTGATCACGGCCTGGCCCGTGGCCTCGAGGGCGGCCCGGTTGAAGTGGATCAGCGAGGTGTGACGCAGGAACGTCTCGACGCTCAGGGCACCGGCGAAGCGGGCCGTGCCCGAGGTGGGCAGGGTGTGGTTGGGGCCGGCCAGATAGTCGCCCACCGCCTCCGGGCTGTGGGGCCCCATGAAGATCGCGCCGGCGTTCTGGATCTGTTCCGCCAGCGCCTGCGGCTCTTGCACCAGCAGCTCGAGGTGTTCCGGGGCAAAGCGATCGCTGAGGGCGGCGGCACGGCTGAGATCGCGGCAGATCACCACCAGGCCCCAGTCCTGCAGGGCCGAGCGGGTGATGGCGGCGCGCGGGTGACCCTGGAGCTGGGCTTCGAGGGCCTGGGGCAGCGCGCCGGCCAGCTCCTCGCTGGTGGTGAGCAGGATGGCCGCCGCCAGGGGGTCATGTTCGGCCTGGGCCAGCAGGTCAGCGGCCACCTGCTCCACCCGGGCGGTGTGGTCGGCGATCACCAGCACCTCGCTCGGCCCGGCCAGGGAATCGATCGCCACCTGGCCGTACACCGCCTTCTTGGCCAGGGTCACGTAGAGATTGCCGGGGCCGGTGATCACATCCACGCGGGGAATGGATGCGGTGCCGTAGGCGAGGGCAGCGATCGCCTGGGCGCCGCCCACCCGGTAGACCTCGTTGATGCCGGCCAGATGGGCCGCGGCCAGCACGGTGGGGTTCGGCTCACCGCCGGGGCCAGGCGGCGTCACCATCACCAGCCGCTCCACTCCCGCCACCACGGCAGGCACGGCGTTCATCAGCACCGTGCTCGGGTAGGAGGCCCGGCCGCCAGGCACGTAGAGCCCGGCGCGCTGCACCGGCCGCCAGCGCCGGCCCAGGGTTTCGCCATGGGGACCGGTGACGCTCAGGTCTGCCGGCAGCTGGCGCCGATGAAAATCCAGGATGCGGCCGTGGGCCAGGCGCAGGGCCTGCTGCAGGGGCGGCGGGCACTGCTCCCAGGCGCTGGCCAGCCGCTCCGGCGGAATCCGCAGCGGATCCGGGCGCACGCCATCAAACCGCTCCGTGAGGCGGAGCAGGGCGGTATCGCCCTCGCGCCGTACCTGCTGGAGGATGTCGTCCACCAGGACTGAGGCCTGCTGGCTGGCTTCGCCCTGGGTCCGTCCGGCGATGGCCTCGAGCCGTTCGGCTGCAGCTGCCGGATCCCGCAGGCAGGTGAGGTGCAACGCAGTGGAGGGGGCGGCCACGGAAGTCTCGCGAGGCAGGGGCTCAACCTAGAGGGCCGCAGCAGGGGTACCCGTCCCCGGGGCGGATGTGGGGCTGGATGGCACCGAGGTAAGATCATCGATCGCTGAACCAGCTCCCCACCGCCTGTGGCCAATAACAAGTCTTCGAAGAAGCGCATCGAGATCGCCGAGCGCAACCGGCTGCGCAACCGCACCTACAAGTCGTCGCTGCGCACCCTGATGAAGCGCTGTTTCACGGCTTGCACGGCTTACAGCCAGGGGCCCGATGCCAGCGCCAAGGAGGCGGTGCAGCTGTCCATGCGGGCCGCCTTCAGCAAGATCGACAAGGCCGTGAAGGTGGGTGTGCTGCATCGCAACACCGGCGCCCACCAGAAATCCCGCCTCAGCACCGCGGTGCGCAAGGCCGTGGAGCCGCCTGAAACCGTCAGCAGCTGAGCCCTCCCCCTGGAGCCAGGAGCCCGCTGCGGAGGGCGCCTCAGCCCAACCGCTGATCAGCCAGCATGCCCTTGGCCCCGACCCTCGATCTCCATGACGCCGCCCTCTGCCATCCAGAAGGCCGCCACCGCACAGCCTTCCTCAGGGCAGGCCCCATCCCTGGGGCTCTCCGACCATGCTGAGCATCCCGAGGCGCCCCTGGCCCATGGCGGGCTGGTCGATTCCCACTGCCACATCGTCTTTCGCCAGTTTGACGACGATCTCGATGAGGTGATCGCGCGCTGGCGGCAGGCTGGGGTGGTGGCCCTGGTGCACGCCTGCGTGGAGCCTGCCGAAATCCCGGCGATTCGGGCCCTCGCCGATCGCCTGCCCGAGTTGCGTTATTCGGTGGGGGTCCATCCCCTCGATACCGAGCACTGGAGCAGCGACACTGCGGCTGTTCTGGAGCAAGCGGCCCTGGATGACCCCAGGGTTGTGGCCATCGGCGAACTGGGCCTGGACCTGTTCCGGGAGCACAACCTCGAGGCCCAACTGGCGGTGCTGCGCCCCCAGCTCGACCTGGCCTGCCGGCTGGATCTGCCGGTGATCGTGCACTGCCGCGATGCCGCCGAGCCGATGCTCGCCGAGTTGCGCCGCCGCCGCGGCGAGGGCCTGTGCCCCCGGGGGGTGATGCACTGCTGGGGGGGCACCCCCGAGGAGATGGAGGCCTTCCTCGAGCTCGGGTTTTACATCAGCTTCAGTGGGGTGGTCACGTTTGCGAAGGCCGAGGCCACCCACGCCTGCGCCCTGGCCGTGCCTGCCGATCGCTACCTGGTGGAAACCGACTGCCCCTTCCTGGCTCCCGTGCCGCGCCGGGGCAAGCGCAATGAACCGGCCTATGTGGCCGCCGTGGCAGCCCGGGTGGCGGAGCTGCGGGGGGAGAGCCTCGAAACCGTGGCCCGCACCAGCACGGCCAATGCCAGGGCGCTGTTTCAGCTACCGGGTGAAGGTGTATGATGGTTCATTGGCCTGGATGCGAAAGCGCTCCTTGTTGTCGACGTCTGCAGCCTTGATGCGATCTCGTTAGATGCCTCCCGCAGGGCAGCCGTTCCCCCCTGGGGAGCGGCTGTTCGCGTGGGCAGCTGCGAACGATCAACCAGCTGATGGACCGACAGGCCACCGCTTCAAGTTCCCGATCCTGCAGGTTCACCGCATGAGCAGCGCGATCCAGGTCGCCAAGACCGTCACTTACCTGCCCGATCTCGTGGAGGTACAGAGGGCGAGCTTCAAATGGTTCCTGGAGAAGGGCCTGATCGAAGAGCTGGAGAGCTTTTCGCCGATCACCGACTACACGGGCAAGCTTGAGCTGCACTTCATCGGCAGTGAATACCGGCTGAAGCGGCCACGCCACGACGTGGAAGAAGCCAAGCGGCGTGATGCCACCTTCGCCTCGCAGATGTATGTCACCTGCAGGCTGGTCAACAAGGAGACCGGTGAGATCAAGGAGCAGGAGGTCTTCATCGGCGAACTGCCGCTGATGACCGAGCGCGGCACCTTCATCATCAATGGTGCTGAGCGTGTGATCGTGAATCAGATCGTTCGCTCTCCCGGTGTCTATTTCAAGGAAGAGCCAGACCCCAAGACCGGGCGCAAGACCTACAACGCCAGTGTGATCCCCAACCGGGGAGCATGGCTGAAGTTTGAAACCGATAAGCACGAGCTGATGCACGTGCGGGTGGACAAGACCCGCAAGATCAATGCCCACGTGCTGATGCGGGCCATGGGCCTCTCGGATGTGGACGTGCTCGATAAGTTGCGCCACCCCGAGTACTACTCGAAGACGATTGAATCCGCCACCAGCGTGGACGGAATCACCTCCCAGGACCAGGCTCTGCTGGAGCTCTACAAGAAGCTGCGCCCGGGTGAACCGCCCTCTGTGAGCGGGGGCCAGAGCCTGCTGGATTCCCGCTTCTTTGACGCCAAGCGCTACGACCTTGGCCGGGTCGGCCGCTACAAGATCAACAAGAAGCTGCGGCTCACCGTGCCGGATGAGACGCGGGTGCTCACCAAAGAGGAGCTGCTCGCCACCCTCGATTACCTGATCGGCCTGCAGCTGGGCCAGCCCGGCTATGAGATCGACGACATCGATCACCTGGGCAATCGCCGCGTGCGCTCCGTGGGTGAGCTGCTGCAGAACCAGGTGCGCGTGGGCCTCAACCGGCTCGAGCGGATCATCCGGGAACGGATGACCGTCGGCGAGACCGAGTCGCTCACCCCGGCCCAGCTGGTGAACCCCAAGCCCCTGGTGGCGGCGATCAAGGAGTTCTTCGGCTCCAGCCAGCTGAGCCAGTTCATGGATCAGACCAACCCCCTGGCTGAGCTCACCCACAAGCGCCGCATCAGCGCGCTCGGTCCAGGCGGCCTCACCCGGGAGCGGGCCGGTTTCGCCGTGCGCGACATCCACCCCTCCCACTACGGCCGCATCTGCCCGATCGAAACCCCGGAGGGTCCCAACGCCGGCCTGATCGGTTCGCTCGCCACCCACGCCCGGGTGAACGAATACGGCTTCATCGAAACCCCCTTCTGGAAGGTGGAGGAGGGGATCGTGATCAAGCAGGGCAACCCCATCTACCTCTCCGCCGATCTGGAGGATGAGTGCCGCGTCGCCCCCGGTGACGTGCCGACGGACTCCGACAGCCGCATCACGGCTGACCTGGTGCCCGTGCGCTACCGCCAGGATTTTGAAAAGGTGCCACCCGAGCAGGTGGATTACGTGCAGCTCTCGCCGGTACAGGTGATCTCCGTGGCCACCTCCCTGATCCCCTTCCTCGAGCATGACGACGCCAACCGCGCCCTGATGGGCTCGAACATGCAGCGTCAGGCGGTGCCGTTGCTGCGTCCGGAGCGGCCCCTGGTGGGCACGGGCCTGGAGACCCAGGTCGCCCGCGACTCCGGCATGGTGCCGATCACCCGGGTCAATGGCACGGTCACCTATGTGGATGCCACGGCCATCGTGATCCGCGATCAAGACGGCGTGGACCATACCCACTACCTGCAGAAGTACCAGCGCTCGAACCAGGACACCTGCCTCAACCAGCGCCCGATCGTGCGCCAGGGAGATCCGGTGATCGCCGGCCAGGTGCTGGCGAATGGATCGGCCTGTGAGGGCGGTGAAATCGCCCTGGGTCAGAACGTGCTGATCGCCTACATGCCCTGGGAGGGTTACAACTACGAGGATGCCATCCTGGTAAGCGAACGGCTCGTCACCGACGATCTCTACACCTCGGTTCACATCGAGAAGTACGAGATTGAGGCCCGCCAGACCAAGCTTGGCCCGGAGGAGATCACCCGAGAGATCCCCAACGTGGCGGAAGAAAGCCTTGGCAATCTCGATGAGATGGGCATCATCCGTGTCGGTGCCTTCGTCGAAAGCGGCGACATCCTGGTGGGCAAGGTGACTCCCAAGGGGGAATCCGATCAGCCGCCTGAGGAAAAGCTGCTGCGCGCCATCTTCGGTGAGAAGGCCCGCGACGTGCGCGATAACTCCCTGCGGGTGCCCAGCACTGAGCGTGGCCGCGTGGTGGATGTGCGCATCTACACCCGCGAACAGGGTGACGAGCTGCCGCCGGGGGCCAACATGGTGGTGCGGGTGTATGTAGCCAAGCGCCTCAAGATTCAGGTGGGCGACAAGATGGCCGGCCGCCACGGCAACAAGGGCATCATCAGCCGCATCCTCCCCCGCGAGGACATGCCCTATCTCCCCGACGGCACACCCATCGACATCGTGCTCAACCCCCTGGGAGTGCCCAGCCGGATGAATGTGGGCCAGGTGTTCGAGTGTCTGATGGGCTGGGCTTCCGCCCACCTGGACTGCCGCGTCAAGGTGGTGCCCTTCGATGAGATGCACGGCGCCGAGAAATCGAAGCAGACCGTGCAGGCCTTCCTGGAGGAAGCCGCCAGCCAGCCGGGCAAGGACTGGGTCTACGACCCGGAGAACCCCGGCAAGATTCAGCTGATCGATGGCCGCAGTGGCGAGGCCTTCGACCAGCCGGTCACCGTGGGCTATGCCCACATCCTCAAGCTGGTGCACCTGGTGGACGACAAGATCCACGCCCGCTCCACCGGTCCCTACTCCCTGGTCACCCAGCAGCCCCTGGGGGGCAAGGCCCAGCAGGGCGGCCAGCGCCTTGGCGAGATGGAAGTCTGGGCCCTGGAGGCCTATGGCGCGGCCTACACGCTGCAGGAGCTGCTCACCGTCAAGTCCGACGACATGCAGGGCCGCAACGAAGCCCTCAACGCCATCGTCAAGGGCAAGCCGATCCCCCGCCCCGGCACCCCGGAGTCGTTCAAGGTGCTGATGCGCGAGCTGCAGTCCCTGGGCCTCGACATCGCGGTGTACACCGATGCGGGCGAAGAGGTGGATCTGATGCAGGACGTCAACCCCCGCCGCAGCACGCCTAGCCGGCCCACCTACGAATCCCTCGGCGTCGCGGATTACGACGACGACTGATCGACCCGGTGCCCCTGGGAGGTTCGGCTCGCCGTCCTCTCAGGTCTGCCATTCGTGTCGCTGCCCCCCAGTCGATGCCTCCTTGTTGAAGCCACCCCTTTCGATCTCTGCGCGTTAGTCACCCCCATGTCCAACAGCAATCTCCGCACCGAAAACCACTTCGACTACGTCAAGATCACGCTGGCCTCGCCGGATCGGATCATGCAGTGGGGGCAGCGCACGTTGCCCAACGGTCAGGTTGTGGGTGAGGTCACCAAGCCCGAAACCATCAACTACCGCACGCTCAAGCCGGAGATGGATGGCCTGTTCTGCGAGAAGATCTTCGGACCTTCCAAAGACTGGGAGTGCCATTGCGGCAAGTACAAACGGGTGCGGCACCGCGGCATCGTCTGCGAGCGCTGCGGCGTCGAGGTCACCGAGAGCCGTGTGCGCCGCCACCGCATGGGTTTCATCAAGCTGGCCGCACCGGTGAGCCATGTCTGGTATTTGAAGGGGATCCCCAGCTACGTGGCGATCCTGCTTGACATGCCCCTGCGGGATGTGGAGCAGATTGTCTACTTCAACTGCTACGTGGTGCTGGATCCAGGCGACCACAAAACCCTCTCCTACAAGCAGCTGCTGACCGAAGACGAATGGCTTGAGATTGAGGATGAAATCTATGCCGAAGATTCCGAGATCGAGAATGAGCCCATCGTAGGCATCGGCGCCGAGGCGCTCAAAAGCTTGCTGGAAGCCATCAACCTCAGCGAGACGGCCGAGCAGCTGCGCGAGGACATCGCGGCCAGCAAGGGTCAGAAGCGGGCCAAGCTGATCAAGCGGCTGCGGGTGATCGACAACTTTGTGGCCACCGGAGCGCGGCCCGACTGGATGGTGCTGGATGTCATCCCTGTGATCCCGCCTGATCTGCGTCCCATGGTGCAGCTCGATGGCGGTCGCTTCGCCACGAGCGATCTCAACGACCTCTACCGCCGGGTGATCAACCGCAACAACCGCCTAGCCCGGCTGCAGGAGATCCTGGCGCCTGAGATCATTGTTCGCAATGAAAAGCGGATGCTGCAGGAGGCTGTCGATGCCCTCATCGACAATGGCCGCCGTGGCCGCACGGTGGTAGGTGCCAACAACAGGGCTCTCAAGTCGCTCAGCGACATCATCGAGGGCAAGCAGGGGCGTTTCCGTCAGAACCTGCTGGGCAAGCGCGTCGACTACTCCGGACGTTCGGTGATCGTGGTTGGCCCGAAGCTGAAAATGCATCAGTGCGGGCTGCCCAAGGAGATGGCCATCGAGCTGTTTCAGCCCTTTGTGATCAACCGTCTGATCCGCCAGAACATCGTCAACAACATCAAGGCCGCCAAGAAGTTGATTCAGCGGGCCGACGATGAGGTGATGCAGGTGTTGCAGGAAGTGATCGAGGGACACCCGATCATGCTCAACCGGGCTCCGACCCTGCACCGCCTCGGCATTCAGGCCTTCGAGCCCAAGCTGGTGGATGGCCGCGCCATCCAGCTCCATCCCCTCGTCTGCCCTGCCTTCAACGCTGACTTCGACGGCGACCAGATGGCCGTGCATGTGCCCCTGGCGATCGAAGCTCAAACTGAGGCCCGCATGCTCATGCTGGCCAGCAACAACATTCTCTCGCCGGCCACAGGCGAGCCGATCATCACCCCCTCCCAGGACATGGTGCTCGGGGCCTATTACCTCAGTGCCGAGCAGCCTGGGGCCAGCAAGCCCGACTTCGGCGACCGCTCCCGCACCTTCGCCGGGCTTGAGGATGTGATCGCGGCCTTTGAGGAAAAGCACATCGGCCTGCACCACTGGGTGTGGGTGCGTTTCTCCGGCGATGTGGACTGTGACGACGAGGAGAGCACACCGCTGGAGCAGAAGACGCTCAGCGATGGCACCCGCATCGAGCAGTGGAAATACCGCCGCGACCGCTTCGATGAGGACGGCGCTCTGATCAGCCGTTATCTGCTCACCACCGTGGGTCGGGTCGTGATCAACCACACCATCATCGACGCCGTGGCTGCGGTCTGAACCGGCGTCCGACCGGTCCAACGTCTCCAATTTCGTTTCGCCTTTTCACCAGCGCCCAGCCGCCCATGACCGCCACTCCCGCCAAGAAGTCCAAGTCGTCCAAGAAAGCCGCCGAGGTGAGCATGGACACCGCGGCTGCCGTGGTGATCCCGCCCCTCAGCCGCGAGGCACCGCCGTTCCGCAACCGGGTGATCGACAAGAAAGCCCTGCGCAACCTGGTGTCGTGGGCTTACAAACACCACGGCACGGCGGCCACGGCCGCGATGGCTGATGAGCTCAAGGATCTTGGCTTTCATTACGCCACCCAGGCGGCCGTGTCGATCTCCGTCGACGATCTGCGCATTCCCGGCGACAAGGCCGCCCTGCTCGCGGAAGCTGAGGAGCAGATCACCCAAACCGAAGAGCGCTATCGCCTCGGTGAGATCACCGAAGTCGAACGCCACACCAAGGTCATCGACACCTGGACCGAAACCAATGAGCGCCTCGTGGCAGCGGTGCGCCGCAACTTCAATGAGAATGATCCGCTCAATTCGGTGTGGATGATGGCCAACTCAGGCGCCCGGGGGAACATGTCCCAGGTGCGCCAGCTGGTGGGCATGCGCGGCCTGATGGCCAACCCCCAGGGCGAGATCATCGACCTCCCGATCCGCACCAACTTCCGTGAGGGGCTCACGGTTACCGAGTACGTGATTTCCTCCTACGGCGCCCGCAAGGGCCTGGTGGACACAGCCCTGCGTACGGCGGATTCCGGCTACCTCACCCGGCGGCTGGTGGATGTGGCCCAGGATGTGATCGTCCGCGAGGACGACTGCGGCACCACGCGCTTCATCCCGATCGATGCCGACGAGCGTGGCCGCTTCGCCAGCAAGTTGGTGGGCCGCCTGGCCGCCCAGCCCGTGCTCGATGCCGATGGCGTTGTGCTGGTTGATCGCGATGGCGAAATCGACCTGCCCCTCTCACTCCGGATCGAAGCCGCTGGTGTACGCACGGTGAACGTGCGCTCGCCCCTCACCTGTGAGGCCTCCCGCTCGGTGTGCCGCAAGTGCTACGGATGGGCCCTGGCCCACAACCAGTTGGTGGATCTGGGCGAGGCCGTCGGCATCGTGGCGGCCCAGTCGATCGGTGAGCCCGGAACCCAGCTCACCATGCGCACCTTCCATACCGGAGGTGTGTCCACCGCCGAAACCGGCGTGGTGCGCTCCCTGGTGGATGGCACGGTGGAGTTTGGTCCGAAGTCCCGGGTCAGGGCGTTCCGCACCTCCCACGGGGTGAATGCCCAGATCGCCGAGACCGACTTCCTGCTCACCCTGAAGCCCATCGGCAAGGGCAAGATCCAGAAGCTGGACATCACCACAGGTTCGATCCTGTTTGTTGCCGACGGTGACACCGTGCCGGGAGACATCATCCTTGCCCAGATCTCGGCTGGCGCCACGGTCAAGAAGAGTGTGGAAAAAGCCACCAAGGATGTGATCTGCGACCTGGCCGGCCAGGTGCGCTATGAGGACGGCATTCAGCCCAAGGAGGTCACCGACCGCCAGGGCAACATCACCCACAAGGCCACCCGCCTGGGCCGCCTTTGGGTGTTTGCGGGCGATGTCTACAACCTTCCGCCTAACGCCCTTCCCGTCGTCGATGGCAACAAGGCCGTCACCACGGGCGAGGTGCTGGCCGAGAGCCGCCTGATGTCGGAGTACGGAGGCGCCGTGCGGTTGCGGGAGAGCGCTGGTGACTCCCGGGAAGTCCAGATCGTCACCACCAGCCTCACGCTCAAGGACTGCAAGCTCCTGGGTGAATCCACTCACTCAGGCGAGCTGTGGCACCTGGAGGGCAAGGAGGGCAACCGCTACCGCCTCAACACGGCTCCGGGCAGCAAGATCGGTAACGGCGAGGTGATCGCCGAGCTCGCCGATGACCGCTTCCGCACCCAGACAGGTGGCCTCGTCAAGTTCGCCCCAGGTCTGGCGATCAAAAAAGCCCGCAGCGCCAAGAACGGCTATGAGGTGAGCAAGGGCGGAACCCTGCTGTGGATCCCCCAGGAAACCCACGAGATCAACAAGGACATCTCCCTGTTGATGATCGAGGATGGCCAGTGGATTGAAGCCGGCACGGAGGTGGTCAAAGACATCTTCAGCCAGACCGCCGGGATCGTGACTGTCACCCAGAAGAACGACATTCTGCGCGAGATCATTGTGCGCTCCGGTGTGCTGCACCTCGTACCCGACAGCAAGGTGATCAGCAAGTTCGCCGATGGTCGGATGGTGATGCCTGGTGAGGACATCAGCAAGGATCTCAAGGCCGAGGCGATGGTCTATGTGGAAACAGCTGAGACCCCTGAGGGCAGTGCTTTGTTGCTGCGCCCTGTTGAGGAATACGCCATTCCCGATGCCGCCCACCTGCCGGAACTCACTACCGTGAAGCAATCCGGCGGACCCTTCATGGGCCTCAAGGCCACCCAGAGGCTGGCCTTCAAGGATGGCGAACTGATCAAGAGCGTCGAGGGCGTGGAGCTGCTGCGCACGCAGTTGATTCTTGAGACTTTCGACACCACGCCCCAGATGACCGTGGATGTGGAGGCTCTGCCCGACAAGCGGGCCAAGACCATCGAGCGCCTGCAGCTGACCATCCTGGAAACCTTGCTGGTGAGGCGCGACACCCTCTCCGACGCCAGCCATGGCTCCACCCACACGGATCTGCAGGTGCAGGACGGCGACTTGGTCAAGAAGGGCGAGGTCGTGGCGACCACCCAGATCCTCTGCAAGGAGGACGGCGTGGTTCAGCTGCCGACGCCCATCGATGGTGAGCCGATCCGCCGCCTGATCGTGGAGCGGGATATCGATACCCGCAGCATCGATCTCGGCTCGGCAACCCCGCTTGTGCGGGTGGATCAGCGCTTGGTGGATGGCGATCTGCTGGCCGAGGGCATGCCCTCACCCTGCTGCGGTGAGGTGGAAGCCATCGAGGGTTCCAACCTCATCGTGCGTCTCGGCCGTCCCTACATGGTGTCGCCGGACTCGGTGCTGCACGTTCGTGACGGCGAACTCGTGCAGCGTGGTGATGGCCTGGCCCTGCTGGTGTTTGAGCGCCAGAAGACAGGCGACATCGTGCAGGGTCTGCCAAGAATCGAGGAACTCCTGGAGGCCCGGCGCCCCCGCGATTCCGCCGTCCTCTGCCGTAAGGCCGGCACTGTGGAGATCAAGCAGGGAGAGGACGACGACTCGATCACCGTCACGGTGATCGAGTCCGACGATGCAATCAGCGAGTACCCGATTCTGCTCGGCCGTACCGTGATGGTCAGCGATTCACAGCAGGTGAAGGCGGGCGAATCGCTCACCGATGGCCCCATCAATCCCCACGAGCTGCTGGAGTGCTATTTCGAGGACCTGCGCAGTCGCAAGCCAACCCTGGAGGCTGCCCAGGAATCGATTTCCAAGCTCCAGTTCCGCATGGTGCAGGAGGTGCAGAACGTCTACAAGAGCCAGGGCGTCTCCATCGACGACAAGCACATTGAGGTGATTGTGCGCCAGATGACCAGCAAGGTGCGCGTTGAAGATGCCGGCGACACCACTTTCCTGCCAGGCGAACTGATCGAGCTGCGCCAGGTGGAGCAGGTGAATGGTGCCATGGCCATCACCGGCGGTGCCCCTGCGGAGTTCACCCCGGTGCTGCTCGGCATCACCAAGGCCTCGTTGAACACCGACAGCTTCATCTCGGCGGCCTCCTTCCAGGAGACCACCCGGGTGCTCACTGAAGCGGCGATCGAGGGCAAGAGCGATTGGCTGCGGGGCCTCAAGGAGAACGTGATCATCGGCCGGCTGATTCCGGCCGGCACGGGATTCAGCGGCTTCGAAGAGGAGTTGAGGTCGGAGGCTGGCCCCCATCCCGACATCCTCGAGGAAGACGGCATGGGCTACCGCCGCATGCAGAACCTGCGTCCGGACTACACGGTGGAGACCCCCGCTCCGCCGGCCGCCACCGCCGTTCTCGACGACCCCTCCGAGGAGGACCTCGAGGCCACCCGCAGCCGCCATGGCCTGGAGGCCACCGCCAGCACCACGGCGGCCTTCACCCGGCCAACGGCCGATGAGGGCCTCGAAGAGGAACTGGTTGCCGATCCCGCTGCCCTCGAAGGGCTGCAGGAAGAAGGGCTGCTCACCGAGGAGTGAGTCCTGGCCAGGAGTCCTGAGGCTCCTGGCCCACCACCCTCTCCCGCCATGATGGCCCGATGCCCACACCAGTCCCGATGACAGCCCGTGCCACCAACCCCCCGGCCGGGGGCAAAGGAGAGGCTGCACTACAGCCGCTGACCGCCCTTGGCACGCCTGTGCCCCAGCGCCGGCTGCCCCGCTTTGGCTTCCATACCCACACCGAGCGGCTCAATGGCAGGGCCGCGATGCTGGGCTTCATGGCCCTGCTGGCTGTGGAGTGGTGGCTGGGCCATGGCCTGTTGATCTGGCCATGACCACCTGATGACGGCCCCCCCCACCTCCCCTGCCCATCTTCTGGGCCGCAGCCTCAGCGAGCTGGAAGCCTGGGCTGAGCAACAGGGTGAGAAACCATTCCGCGGCCGTCAGCTCCACGACTGGATCTATGCGAAGGGGGCCCGCAGCCTCGATCGGGTCACGGTGCTGCCCAAGGCCTGGCGCGAGCGCCTGCTGAGCTCGCCCCCGGCCGGATCCCCCGACTGGATCGGCCGCTCCCATGAACTGCATCGCAGCGTGGCGCGCGATGGCACCACCAAGCTGTTGCTGGCCACGGCCGATGGCCTCAGCCTGGAAACCGTGGGCATCCCCGCGAAGGGCCGCCTCACGGCCTGTGTCAGCAGTCAGGTGGGCTGTTCGATGGCCTGCCGCTTCTGTGCCACTGGCAAGGGGGGCCTGCAGCGCTCCCTGGCGGTTCACGAAATCGTGGATCAGGTGCTGGCTTTGCGCGAGGTCATGGAAGAGCGCCCCAGCCATGTCGTGTTCATGGGGATGGGTGAGCCTCTGCTCAACATTGAGGCGGTGCTGGCCGCCATCCGCTGCCTCTGCGCTGATCTCGGCATGGCCCAGCGCCAGATCACCGTCAGCACGGTGGGTGTGCCGCGCACCCTGCCCACCCTGGCGGAGCGGGCCCTGGCGGAGCTGGGCCGCGCCCAGTTCACCCTGGCCGTGAGTCTGCACGCGCCGGATCAGCGGCTGAGGGAGGAGCTGATCCCCACGGCCCATGCCTATCCGATCGAGGCCCTGCTGGACGACTGCCGCCGCTATGTGGCGATCACGGGCCGGCGGGTGAGCTTCGAATACATCCTGCTGGGTGGGCTCAACGACCAGCCCCACCACGCCGAGGGCCTGGCACGGCTGATCCGAGGCTTCCAGAGCCATGTGAACCTGATTCCCTACAACCCGATTGAGGAAGAGGAGTTTCAGCGCCCTGCGCCGGCTGCGGTGGAGGCCTTCCGCCGCATCCTCGAGGCCCGCCATGGGGCGGTGAGCGTGAGGGCCAGTCGGGGACTGGATGCCGATGCGGCCTGCGGTCAGCTGCGGCGTCGCCTGTCGCCCGACACCACCGCCCAGGCCTGAATCTGGAGCGCCCCAGGTTCCTGGGCTTGATCCCATGCAGCTGGAGGCTCGCCACGATCATGCGGTTGGCTGTGTTCGTTGGCTGTCTTGATTGGCTGTAAAGTCAGGTTTGCTTGGTTAGGCGGTTGCCTTGCTGTTTGTTGCTGGTTGTCACCGCTCGGGCACATCCTTCCTGTCTGGTCTTCTGCATGGAATAGCCAATCAGCTGGGGCTTTCCAATCAGCTTTTTGACGCGTCTGCTTCCCTGCCTGCAACGATTGCGAACACCAGGGGATATTACGAATCTCGTTCTCTGCTAAGCGCTAACGACCGTATTCTTGCATTTTTTGGTAGCTCCTGGGATCGGCCCTGGCTGGGCCAGCCTGACTTCGCTGTGGCCAAGAGCCGCGCCTTTCTGGCCGGGCTGCGCAGCGATCTACCGGTTCACACCCGTGATCACTTCTGGATCGACAAGGATCCGCGCCTCTGCCTCACCAGCGAGGCCTTCCGGCACATCTTGCTGCGCCAGGTTCCCCTGATCGCCATCGTTCGGCACCCCATTGAGGTGGCCGCCTCCCTGCAGGCCAGGGATGGCATCCCCCCCGACCGGGGTCTGGCGATCTGGGCCGCTTACAACCTGGCTCTGTTGGGCCAGGAGAGCGGAGCCGCTCAGCTGTGTCTCCCATTCGAGTGTTTTGCCTCTGCGGACACCTGGCCCCTGCAGCGGCTCAGCAGCGCGCTGGCCGCGCTCTGGGCGGGATGGCTGGAGCCGGCTCAGCTGGAACGGCTTTCTCCCGCCCTGGTCGGGCAGGTGATCGGCCAGTCCTACGCCGCTGGAGAGGTGCGTCAGCGGGCTGCGCTCCAGGCCCGACTGACGCTGCCGCCTGGGGCTCTCCTGGCTGAAGCAGCCGTGGAGGCCTGGCAGGGGCTGCGGTCGCGGATGCTTGCGGATGATCTCACCCCTGGGGCGGCCCAGACCCTGCTCGGCCCCCTGGTGGCGCGGGTGCTGGCCAGCCCTGGGACGATTCCGGGTTGGCGTTCGGCTACGGATCAGCTGCGCGCCCTGCGCGGCGAGCGCGACCAACTGGCCCATGAGCTCAAGGGGCTCAGTGCCGCGCAACAGGAACGCGATGCCCTGCTCAGCAAGCACCAGGATCTGGTCCGGCTGCTTGAGCACACCCAGGAGCGACACACGGCCCGTCGGGAGCGCAACGCGGCCCTCCAGGCGAAACTCGATCGTAAGCGGCAGCTGATCAGACAGCTGCGGCATCAGCGAGACCAAGCCCTGGAGCTGCTGCGCGCCGTGCGGCAGCTGATGGCCCTCGTCATCCGCCAACCTTGATCAAAATCTCTCCTTGGGGCTGTAGTTCAGCGTTACCACACATTTTCGATCACATTCATGGCGCGCAGATAGGCCGGTGTCTCTTCGCTGGAGCTGCCGTCATCGGCATTGCCGTCGTCAGGAATCGCTCGCCGTGCGTTGTCGGCCACCACGGCATTGGCAAGCAGATCCAGGCTTTCAGGGCGCTCCAGGGTCTGCAAGGCCTCCGAGTAACGGCGGCTGTGGGACGGCCGCACCGACTCCTGGCAATAGTTGGAGAGTTCACGGCTCTCTGTCATGACCCGAAAGGCAATCGCCTTGGTGTCGCTCTTGCCGAAAATGGCCATGTAGAGCAAGTTCACCATCGATGCATCGTGTACCTGAATGCCATAGTTCACCAGAATCTGAGGCCAGTAGCGAAGTGCCTTCAGGCCTTCAAGTCCCCCTTTTTTCACGCCAGCTTGCTCACACCACTGTTCGAATTCATCCACATCTGTGGGGCAGCGTCCGAGTTTGCGCATGCCCTCGGCCAGGATCTGCCCGGCCTGAAAGTTGCGGGTGGGTTTGCCACACACAGGCAGCATCATGCTGCCACGAACATCGGCCACCATCGCCGTGAGCTGGGTGAAGGTATGGTCGCGCACCTTCTCCATCTCGCCTCCCCGGCTGAGGGTGGCTTCGATCCGCTGCACCCCATAGCCCAGTTCGGTGAGCGGAAAGGGCTGCCGGCCGTAGAGGCGCTGCCGGTCGCGGCGCCGCATGGATACCGAGGAGGCCTGATCCAGGCACTGGTCGAGCAACAGGGTGAGCAGGGTGGGCAGAATACCAGTATTCTCGGCATGGAATGAGTAACCGAATCCGGCAAAAATCGAGGAGATGTTCTTGGCAGCTTTGATGTACTGCGCCTCGACGTTGTGAACACCAGGTGACACCTGAATGTTGGGGGAGAGCCGATCCATCAGCCGCGCGCCGATCATCGCGGTGATGCCGTTGGGATGGCAGAAATTGGCCGTGAAGCTGTCCACGGGATCGCGCAGAGCGCCGTGCCTGTGGAAGCCAGAGAAGAAGGCGAGGTTGGGCTGCCGTTCACACAGCACGTAGGAATCGTTGCGGAGCGGGTCGTGGCTGAACGAGCCCGCCAGGCAGGCCATCACCACCTGTTCACGCCCGAGCTGCCGCCGCAGCTCACAGGCCTCGTGCAGGTCCTGCTCGATGTGGTTGCTGTTGGCGGTGAGCACCACCAGATCACAGCGCTCGATCAAGGTGCGCAGGCTGTTCGGCTGCACCTCGCCATCCTGCTCGTGCAGGAGCATCTTCTCCATGGTGGCCACATGGAGGGGGTCCATGCCGGAGAGATCCCGCGGCGTGAAGGCCCCGAACAGGGAGCGGCCCGGCCTGGGGGCCAGCAGCAGGCGGTCGCCGCCGCCGTGCATGGCGCTGTTGTAAGCCAGCGACGCCGGGTAGAGCCCGATGCTGTAGAACCCCACCAGGCCGTCCTCCAGGTCCAGGATCCGGCTGCGCACGGTGTCCTGGTCGAGGGAGTCGGCAAAGAAGCTGTTGAGCATCGGGCAGGTCGCAGCGGCCGGCAGGGATCACGCCTTCATACTGCGCCCACCAGCGCCGCTCGCCTTGCACACGATCGACTGGCTGATCCTGATCGGCTATCTGGTGGCCAGTCTGCTGCTGGGCCTCTGGCTGGCCCGTCGCAACCGCGACCAGTCGGACTACTTCGTGGCCGGACGCAGCCTCAAAGGCTGGCTGGCCGGCGCCTCCATGGCCGCCACCACCTTCTCGGTGGATACCCCCCTCTATGTGGCCGGGCTCGTGGGAGTGCGCGGCCTGGCCGGCAACTGGGAGTGGTGGAGCTTCGGGGTGGCGCACGTGGCCATGGCCGTGGTGTTCGCGCCCCTCTGGCGCCGCAGTGGTGTGCTCACTGACGCCGCCTTCACGGAATTGCGCTATGGCGGAGCCACGGCCGCCTGGCTGCGGGGCATCAAGGCCTTCCTGTTCGCCCTGCCGATCAACTGCATCGGCATCGGCTACGCCTTCCTGGCCATGGCCAAGGTGAGTGAGGCTCTCGGGCTGGCCCCTACGCCTGAGGCCCGTCTCACCCTGCTGGCGATCGTGGGGGTGCTGGTGCTGATCTACACGGCGGCAGGAGGCCTGTGGGCCGTGGTGGTGACGGACATGGTGCAGCTGGTGCTGGCCCTGGCCGGTGCCACGGCGGTGGCCGTGGCGGCCGTGCACGCCGCCGGGGGCATGGATGCCCTGCTGGCCAGCCTGCGGGCCCTGGATCGCCCGGAGCTGCTGTCGATGGTGCCCTGGCAGGTGGAGGGCGGCCGCATCCGCTGGCTGGAGGGGGCCGGTATCTCTGTGCCCACCTTCACGGCCTACATCGCTCTGCAGTGGTGGAGCTTCCGCCGCAGCGACGGTGGCGGCGAGTTCATCCAGCGGCTGCTGGCCACCCGCAACGAGCGCGAAGCCCGGGTGGCGGGATGGGTGTTCCTGGGGGTGAACTACCTCCTGCGCAGCTGGCCCTGGATCCTGGTGGCCCTGGCGGCCGTGGTGCTCCTGCCCGACCAGACCGACTGGGAACAGAGCTATCCCCTGCTGGCGGTGCGGCTGCTCCCCCCCGTGGCCCTCGGGCTGGTGGTGGTGTCCCTGGTGGCGGCGTTCATGAGCACGGTGAGCACCGCGGTGAACTGGGGGGCCAGCTACCTCACCCACGACCTTTACCAGCGCTTCATGCGACCCCGTGCCAGCGAGCGCGAGCTGCTGCTGATCGCCCAGCTGGCCTCGGTGTTGCTGGTGGTGCTGGGCGTGATCACGGCCCTGCTCAGCAACAACATCGGCACGGTGTTCCGCTTGGTGATCGCCATCGGCACCGGTCCCGGGGTGGTGCTGGTGCTGCGCTGGTTCTGGTGGCGGGTTAATGCCGCCGCCGAGCTGGCGGCGATGCTGGGAGGCTTTCTGGTTGGCTTCGCCACCTCGGTGGTGCCGTTGCTGCGCATCGACGACTACGGCGAGCGGTTGCTGGTCACCACCGCCGTGACCGGTGTGGTGTGGATCGGGGTGATGGTGTCGACGCCGCCGGAGTCTGCGGAGGTGCTGGAGCACTTCGTGCGCCAGGTGCGACCGGCGGGGCCCGGCTGGCGTCGCTGGAGGCAGCGCACTGGCGTCGAACCCGAGGAGACGCTGCTGGAACTGCTCACCCAGCTGGTGAGCAGCTGTGCCGTGCTGTTCGGCGCCCTGCTGGGCATCGGCGGCTTCCTGCTCAAGCTGCCCCTCTGGGGTTGGGGTGGCCTGGCGGTGGCAGTGCTGGGGGGCCTGGCGCTGCAGCAGGGGCGTCGGCTCCAGGGCCAGCTGCGCGGGCTGCTGGGGCAGACCCCACAGGGGTGATGATGGCCCCGGTGGTGGGCCTTCTGCCCCCAGTTACTGCCGGATCCCAGTGCAATTCTTCCGCTCCACCCTGCTGCCCGCCGCCATCGTGGTGTTGTTCGGCCTGGCGCTGTTTGCCGTCAGCGCCCGCATCTGGCTGCCGGGCGACATGGCCGCCCCCGCTCCGGTGGGCTGAGCGAGTCCCGTGAGCGTGTCCCCGTCCGATCCCTGGCCCGAGCTGCCAGCCACGCCGGGCCCCTATCCGGAGAGCCCCCAGGAGCTGTATCTCGATCCGGACGTGCTCGCCCAGGAGCTGGCCCAGGAGCTGCTCGGGGATCCCCTCGATGAGCTCGATGGCGCCGAGGACAGCGCGGTGGACGTGGTGGCCGAATGCGAACTGGGCCTGACCCTGCTCGCCGGGGCCCACGAGCAGCGCATGCAGGGCCTGCGCATCTTCTGCGAGCACCGCGACCCCCGCTCGGTGCCCCTGCTGCTGCCCTTGCTGGAGGCCTCCTGTCCGATCCTGAGGATGAGTGCGGTCTACGCCCTGGGCCGCAACCCCAGCCCCCAGGCCGTGACTCCCCTGCTGGCCCTGCTGGCCAGCGATGACAACGGCTATGTGCGCAAGGCCGTGGCCTGGAGCCTCGGCAACTACCCCGAGGCCCCGGTGCTCAACCCCCTGATCCGGGCCCTGCAGGTGGACATCGCGGCGGTGCGCCTCTGGGCCGCCAGTTCCCTGGCGGATGCCGGCAGCACCGGGCCGGCCAAGGCGGATCCGGCGGCCGCCCAGCTGCTGCTGAGTCTGCGCATCGACAGTGAGCCGGCGGTGCGCAGCAACAGTGCCTGGGGCCTGGGTCGCCTCTTCCCCGACCTGGTGCAGCCGCGCCAGCAGGAGCTGGTGGAGTGTCTGCTCCACACCATGCTTCACGACGGGGAGTCCAGCGTGCGTGACGAAGCGCGGCTGGCTCTCGAGCAACTGGAGCAGCCCGAGGTGCTGGAGCGGCTCCAGACCCTGGTGGATGAGGGGCTGCTGGCCTGATCCCAGCCAGCCTCAGATCACGGTTAACATCGCCCCATTCCGAACCGTCACGGGATGGCGCAACACACCATCCGCTTCCGCATCCGGCCCGACGGCCGGGTCGAAGAGCTGGTGGAGGGCGTTCAGGGTCAGGGCTGCGAGCAGCTCACCGAGCGCATCGAAGCCCGGTTGGGCAGCGTCCAGCAGCGCAGCAGCACCTCGGAGGCCTACCAGGCGCCCCGGCAGCTCCAGAACGAATCCCAGACCACCCAGCTCACCTGAGGCCATGTCCCACTTCAGCACCGTCAAGACCGAGCTCCGTGACCGTGGGGCGCTGCTCGAAGCCCTCAGCGACCTGGGCTACGACCCCCGGGAAGGGGAGTTGCCGGTGCGCGGCTACCGCGGCCAGAGCGAGCTGGCCCAGGTGGCGATCAGCCAGCCCAATGGCGCCGACATCGGCTTCCGCTTCAATGCCAGCCAGGAGCGCTACGAACTGGTCACCGACCTCGACCTCTGGAAACAGCAGGTTCCCGTAGAGCGCTTCCTCGCCCAGCTCACCCAGCGCTACGCCCTGCGCACCGTGCTCGCCGCCAGCCTCGACGAAGGCTTCCAGGTGAGCGAACAGGCCAACCAGGCCGATGGCAGCATCGAACTGGTGGTGACCCGCTGGAGTTGAGCGTGACCACCGGCATCGATCCAGCCCTCGCCTTCACGGCCCCGAGTCAGCGCCAGCAGCCAGCCGCCACGGGGCATGAGCCGGTTCTCGGCGGAGCCCTGCGCCAGCAGGCCGTCTGGGTGGATGAGGCCGTCTGCATCGGCTGCCGCTACTGCGCCCATGTGGCTGGCAACACCTTCCTGGTGGAGGAAACCTGGGGACGCTCCAGGGCCATTCGCCAGGACGGTGACAGCACCGACAGGATCCAGGAGGCCATCGACACCTGCCCCGTGGACTGCATCCACTGGGTGCCCTACGAGGCGCTCCCCTCCCTGGTCGAGCAGCTCTCCCAGCAGGACATCCAGCCCCTCGGCTTCCCCAACCCCTCCCGGGTCAGGCGCACCCTGCCCCGGCGCGACGCCAGCCCATCGCCCTAGGACGCGCCCACCCGCTTCGGGCCAAGCCATCGGCCGCGGTTGCCTGCCAAGCCGCTTCACCCATGATTCCCACCCGTCGCTTCGGCCGCACCGAGCTGGCCATGCCGGTGCTCTCCCTGGGGGGCATGCGTTTCCAGCAGAGCTGGACAGACCTTCCCCCCGACCAGATCAGCGCAGAGAGCCAGGTCAATCTGGCTGCGACCCTGGATCAGGCCAGGTCGAGGGGGCTGCACCACATCGAGACCGCCCGCCATTACGGCAGCTCCGAACGTCAGCTGGGCTGGTTGCTGGGCCAGCGCCCCGATCCCTGCCGCATCCTTCAGACCAAGGTGCCCCCCCAGGAGGATCCGGCCGCCTTTGAGGCCGAGCTCAGCCTCAGCTTTGAGCGGCTCGCGGTGGAGCGGGTCGATCTGCTGGCCATCCATGGCGTCAACCTGCCGGAGCATCTGAACCACACCCTGCGCCCGGGCGGCTGCATGGAGGTGGCGCGGCGCTGGCAGCGCCAGGGGCGCATCGGCCATGTGGGCTTCTCCACCCACGCCAGCCTGGAGCTGATTCTCGAGGCCATCGCCAGCGACGCCTTCGACTACATCAATCTGCACTGGTATTTCATCCGCCAGGACAACCAGCCCGCGCTGGAACTGGCCACCCGCCACGACATGGGCGTGTTCGTGATCAGTCCCACGGACAAGGGAGGCCATCTGCACACCCCCTCCCCGCGGCTGCAGGAGCTGTGTACGCCCCTGCATCCGATCGTGTTCAACGATCTGTTCTGCCTCTCGGCCGCTGGGATCCACACGATCAGCGTGGGGGCCTCCTGCCCGGCAGACCTGGAGCTGCATCTGGAGGCCGTGGGGCTGCTGGATCAGGCCGAACGGCTGCTGCCGCCTGTGCTGGAGAGGCTCGAGCAGGCCCGCCGCGAGGCCCTGGGGGCCCGCTGGCTGCAGAGCTGGCAGGAGGGCCTGCCGGACTGGGCCGAAGCACCAGGGGCGATCAACCTGCCGGTGCTGCTGTGGCTCCACAACCTGGTGGAGGCCTGGGACCTGGAGGGCTTCGCCCGGGCCCGCTACGGCCTGCTGGGCAGTGGCGGCCACTGGTTCCCTGGCGCCAATGCCGATGGGCTCGACAGCACCGTGAGCGAGGAGGCCCTGCACCGGGCCCTGGCTGGCAGCCCCTGGAGGGAGGAGATCCCGCCGCTGCTGCGCCGCCTGCGGCAGCGCCTCGGCGGCACCCCGGTGCAGCGGCTCAGCTCGGCCGCCTGAGGCCGGAAGCTCCTGCTGGCTCAGCTGCCGAGGGGGTTCCGGCTGGGCACCCCCACGGCCCTGGGATAGGTCAGTGGGCATGGGGCCAGGGGGCTGAGCCACACCGCATGGCGGATGCCCCGCCCAGCCGGCAGATCGCAGGACGTCACGGCGCTGATCTCCGCCTTGAGGGCTCTGGCGGCCCGTTCCAGGGGCTCCTGGTCGGCGTCGCCCCACTGGCCGCGGTACAGCAGGGCCTGGCCGCCAGGGGCCAGCAATGGCACCAGGTATTCCGCCACCACCGGGGCTGCCGCCACCGCCCTGGCCATGGCCAGGGCAAAGCGGCCGCGGCACTCCACCGCCCGGCCGCTGAGCTCGACCCGCTCCAACCGCACGGACACCCTGGAGTCCAGCCCCAAGGCCGCGGCCATGGCCGTGACGGCTTCCAGCTTGCGCCCCACCGAGTCCACCAGGGTGAGCTGGGCCCGGGGCAGGGCCAGGGCGATGGCCAGGCCGGGAAAGCCGCAGCCGGTGCCCACGTCGATCAGCTCCAGCGGCTCAGCGGCGCTCGGGCTCTGCAGCAGGGCTCGCAGGGGCCAGAGGCTGTCGAACACCTGGGAGATCCAGTAGTCGTCCCCCTCCACCAGCCGGGTGAGGTTGCGGCGCCCGTTCCAGAGCCGCAGCTCGTCCTGGAGACGCTCAAAACCCCTGAGCTGGCCGGGCTCAGGCCGCCAGCCCAAGCTGCTCCAGAGGGCCTCAGGTTGCAGGCTCCCGGCAGCCTGGGGTCCGGAGGCAGTGGGCATGGACGGTAGGCGGGTGCAAGATTCCTAGGATCTCCCATCCTGGGTTTCCTGACGTTGCCGCCCTCCGGCTCGCGTTCCAGCCATTACGCCCTGTTGCAGCTGCCCTCCACAGCCACGCCGGAGCAGCTGCGGCAGGCTTTCCGCAGCCTGAGCAAGCTCTACCACCCCGACACCACCGCCCTGCCCAAGGACCAGGCCGCCGAGTCCTTCCTGCAGTTGCGCCAGGCCTATGCGGTGCTCAGCAACCCCGAGAGCCGCCGCCAGTACGACGCCGAGCTGCGCCAGGCGCTGCTGCTGGCCAGCGCCAGCGCCGCTCCCCCGGCGCTGCGGCTGCAGCAGCCGGGACGGCCGCTGCCCGTGCGGCGCGCCCTCTCCGGCGGGGAGTGGTTGGCTCTGCTGCTGCTGGCGCTCGCCCTGGTGCTGAGTCTGCTGCTGGGGGTCGGTCTGGCCCTGGCCCGCGGGGTGGAGCTGGCCCGCTTTCCCAGCTGGTGGCCGCCGGCCTGAGGGTTGCTCCACCACCTGTCCCCGTTCCCATTCCCGATCCGCATGCCTGAGCTCCCTGCCGACCACACCCCCCTCTACCACCATCCATTGCCGGATCTGGAGGCCTGGCTCCGCCAGCTCGGTGCCGTACGGAGCCCCTCCAACTCCTGTCTCTGGGATCTGCATCGGCCCGCCTGGAGTGCCCAGATCGAATTGGAGGTGGAGGATCTCAAGGTGAGCTGGCAGGCCGATGGCCGCGACTGCGTGCGCCAGTTCCCCTATGGGCTCTCGCGCGCTGACGTGGAGGCGGCGATCCTGGCCGGCCCCTGAAAGGAGTCTGGGCCGAGCCAGGCCGGCCGCTTCCCGGCGCTCACTGGCAGCGGTTGCTGCGACGGCTCTCCTCAGCGGCCAGCGGCCCGCAGTTGACCCAGCGCACGAGCGTCAGCTCCACGTCGGTGAACAGGGCCAGGATGGCGCCACAGACCACAACCAATGCCAGGCTCACTAGGGCGTCGCGGCCGACCCTGGCTTTAGTCCGCGGCATGACGGCCCCTCCGGTGGGATGGCTGGGGTGAGGCCCCGCAATCTATGGCCCACCTCCTGCCGTTGCCACTCGGCTTCCAGGGCTTCCCGGTTCAGCTCCCGGAGAGCAGGCAGCTGGGCGATCACCGGGATGCCGCCCAGCTGTTCGAGGGTGTCTGGGTTGTCCTGGTGCTCCGGGCCATTGAGGATCAGCCCCAGCACCGGAATCCGGCGCCGGCCCAGGGCCTCCAGCGACAGCAGGGTGTGGTTGAGGGTGCCCAGGCCGCTGCGGGCCACCAGCACCACCGGCAGTTGCCACTGCAGCAGCTGCTCGATCTGGAGCCAGTCGCGCCGCAGCGGCACCAGCAGACCCCCCGCCGTTTCCACCACCAGCGCCCCTGGCACCTCTGGCAGGGCAAGGCGCTGAGGATCGATCTGCATCCCTTGCCGCTCGGCGGCCCAGTGGGGAGACACGGGCGCGTCGAGGCGGTAGGCCTCCGGCAGGAAGCGGCTGTCGGGCAGCCCCAGGAGGGCCTGCACCCGGCCCCGGTCGCCGCCCCCCTCCAGGCCGCTCTGAACCGGCTTCCAGTAGTGCCCCCCCAGGCCCTGCATCAGCCAGGCGCTCACCACCGTCTTGCCCACGTCTGTGTCGGTGCCGCACACCACCAGCTGCAGAGCCTCTGTCACGGTCTGTGACCCACCAGGATCAGCACATTCCACGTCACCACGCCCTTATCCGGCCAGTGCTGCAGCAGCCGCCGCAGTCGACTGGTGCCCAGCGTCGTTCCGCTGCCCAGGCCGGCGCCCAGCTGCTGGAGGTGGCGCAGAAAGCCCAGCCCACTGCCGTAGGAGCGGCTGAAGCGCAGGTGGTCGTGGCGCTCCAGCTGCAGGTGCCGGGCCGCGGCGGTCTCCAGCACCGCAGCTTCGGGCAGGGGCCAGCGGCTGTGGGGCACCGCGGCACTCCTGGCGGCCTGCTCCCACTGGGGGAAGCTGCCCGCCGTCGGTACCGCCAGCGCCAGCCAGCCACCGGGGGCAAGGCTGCGGCACCACAGGTCGAGCTGTCCCGGCGGGTCCTGCAGCCACTGCAGCGCAAAGCTGGAGGTGAGCAGGCCGCACCGGTTCAGGGTCCCCGGCAGCCCCTGGTCGAGGTCCCAGACGAGCTGGCCATGGCCGGCTGCCAGGGGGTTCTGGGCCAGCAGGGCTCGGCAGCCATCCAGCTGCAGCAGGCTGCCCTGGAAGCCCTGCCGCTCGAGGGCCCGTCCCACCAGTCCGCTGCCCGCCCCCAGGTCGGCGATCGGGCCCGTGGGCAGGGCCAGGCTCCGGCAGTGGCGGGCGAGCCGCCAGGCGACCGCCCTCTGCAGCAGGGCCTGCCGCTCGTAGTCCGCGGCCTGGCGGGCGAAGGCCTGGGCCGCCCTGGCGCCGGCCCCGCTCTGATCCCCCATGCTCAGAGCCCCTGGATCCAGCCGATCACCAGCTCCAGCAAGGACGGCACCAGCAGGGCATGGCCTGCCCCCTCCACTGCGACCCGCTCGGCTTCGGGCAGGGCCCGCTGCAGCCAGGCCCTGGCCTCGGGGACCACGATCTGATCCTCTGCTGCCTCCACCACGAGACAGCGGGCCTGGGCGGGAAAACCCTCGGGCAGCGCCTCGCAGTGCTGGAGCAGGATCAGATCCTCCAGCAGCCGCTCTCGTCCATCGGCGCTCAGCGGGCTGTCGAGGATCGACACCGGCAGGGCGCTGAGCGGTTGCGGTGCCGCTGCCCTCTCCAGGAAGCGACGCAGCATGGCTTCGGCTTCGGCCCCCTGCAGCTGCTGGGCCATGGCTTTGAGCGCCGCCATCAGGGGCCGTCCGGTTGCGCCGGAGGGCACAAAGCGCCCAAAGCTGGCCAGCAGCACCACGGTATCGGCCTGGCGCAGCAGTTCAGTCGGCAGCAGGTGGGGCCCGAGCGAGTGCCCCACCACCACCCGCGGCCCCTCCGCGTCCAGCCACTGCGGCTGCACCGGCTCGCAGGGGCCGTAGCCCCGATCAGCGCTCTGCCACGGCCAGCCCTCGCGACGGGCCGCGGCGGCCAGGGGGGCCCAACCGCGGCTGTCCCCCAGCCAGCCGTGCATGGCGATCACTTGCATGGGCTGACGGGGGGTGGAGGACCAAGGGCCTGGAGCAGCCGTTGCAGGCTGCCCCGGGGAAGATCGTGGCGCAGCACCAGTCGCAGCCGGGCGGTGCCCTGGGGCACGGTGGGCGGTCGGATCGCCACCACGAGCAGGCCGGCCGCCTCCAGCTGGGCCTGGAGCGCCAGGGCGGCTCGGGCCTCACCCACCAGCAGCGACAGGATCGGTCCCTGCCCTGGCGGCCGCGGCCAGCCGGCCGCCTCCAGACCCTGGCGCCAGCGCCGGGCCCGATCCAGCAGGGCCGGCCCTGGGTCCCGCTGCTGGATCTCCCCCAGCGCGGCCAGGGCCGCCGCGGCCAGCGGCGGCGCCAGGGCCGTGGTGTAGCGAAAGGCGCCACTGCTCTGCAGCAGCCATTCGATGGTGAGGGTGTCGCCGGCCAGGAAGGCACCACCGCTGCCGAAGGCCTTGCCGAGGGTGCCGCTGATCAGGGCGATCGATGCCAGTCCGTGGCCAAGACCCCGTCCTCCCTGTCCCAGCACCCCGAGGGCGTGGGCCTCATCCAGCACCAGGGCCGCGCCGTGGGCGGCGCAGAGCGCGGCCAGATCCGCCACGGCCGGGCTGGTGCCCTGCATCGAGAACAGGCTCTCGCTGAGCACCACCAGGCGCCGGCCGGCATCACTCCGCCGTGCTGCGGCGAGCCTCTGCTTCAGATCGCTGAGGTCGTTGTGGCGGAAGCGCCCCAGCTGAGCACCGCTGGCCCGGACGCCCATGAGCAGCGAGTGGTGGATCAGCCGATCGGCCAGCACCAGGCTGTGGCGATCGGCCAGGGCCGTCACAGCGGCCAGGTTGGCCTGAAAGCCGCTGGGGAAGAGCAGTGCCCGCTCTCGCCCGAGCCAGGCGGCCAGCTGCTGCTCCAGGGCCCTGTGCACTGGCCGCGTGCCACTCACCAGCCGCGAGCCGCCGGCGCCCACTCCCTGGCGCCCGATGAGGCGCTGGGCTGCTGCCACGACCGCGCCGTGGCGGGCCAGGCCCAGATAGTCGTTGCTGGCCAGATCCAGCAGGGTGGAGCCCTGGCTCGGCGTGAGGCAGGCCGCACCTGCCGGGGTGAGGCTGCGCAAGTGCCGCCGGGCGTCCGCAGGGATGGCCGCCAATGCCAGCCTGAGCTCTTCCCGCCAGCTCAAAGCGCAGGCCTGGAGCGCTCTCTGGTGGTGATCGACCATCGCTGCAGATTAAGGTTTCGCCATCACAGTTCCGGCATCTCTCTGGAGCGCTTCACCGTCCTGTTTCCCGTCTGGACCCTGCTGGCTGTGCTGCTGGCCCTGCCGTTCCCTGGGCTGTTCACCTGGCTTCAGGGAGGCTGGATCGTGGCAGCCCTGGCCTTGATCATGCTTGGCATGGGCCTCGATCTGCAGCCCGCCGATTTCCGCCGTGTGCTGCTCCGGCCGCTGCCGGCCCTGGTCGGCGTCACCGCCCAGTTCCTGGTGATGCCCCTGCTCGCCGCCCTGGTGGCCTGGGGGTTGCAGCTCCAGCCCGCCCTCGCCGTGGGATTGATCCTGGTGGGGTGCTGCCCCGGCGGCACGGCCAGCAATGTGGTGGCCCTGATCGCCCGTGCCGACGTGGCCCTCTCGGTGGTGATGACCACGGTCAGCACCCTGCTCGCCGTGGTGCTCACGCCGCTTCTCACCAGCGGATTGGCCGGCCGCTATGTGCCCGTGGACGGCTGGAAGCTGTTGCTCGATGTGCTTCAGGTGGTGCTGCTGCCGGTGGGCCTGGGCGTGATGCTGAAGCGGCTCAGCCCGCAGCTGGCCAGGCGGATTGCCCCGGTCATGCCACCCGTGGCGGTGCTGGCGATTGTGCTGATCGTGGCCAGCATCGTGGGCAGCCAGCGCGAGGCCCTGCTGGAGCAGGGACGCCTGCTGCTGCTGGCCACGCTCCTGCTCCACGCCGGCGGCTTCCTGCTCGGCTGGTTGATCCCGGCGTTACTGCGCCAGCCGCAAGCGGTGAGGCGCACGGTCAGCCTCGAAGTCGGGATGCAGAACTCTGGATTGGCCGTTGTGCTGGCGCGCTCGGGCTTTGCCCTCTCCCCACTCACGGCCTTGCCCGGGGCGATTTCCGCCGTGGTCCATGCGGTGCTGGGCAGCGTTCTGGCGGTGATCTGGCGCAAGCGACGATGAGGGGCTGGAAGTAGCGCCGATCGAGGATCAGCCCATGTCAGGACAGATCCAGGAAGGCAGGGCAAGGGCCCAGCTGCAGGTCTGAGCCATTGAAGACCCTGATTAACAGTTGCACTCTGTTAATCCATTCAATAGTGCCATGGCTCTGGCCAGGCCGATGCCAGGACAGTCCGGCTCGATGAGTGGTAAAATCGGTATGATTAAGGACCGGATGGGCCTAGGCTGCGCCTGTCCGGACACTCTTTTTGGGCCCAATGAGTAGACTGTTCAAGATATTTAAAAAGCTCTACAAGGAATTCTCGCAGGGCCTAAACGTACGAGTCCGACGCAGAGGGGCTGGGCGGCATCAGGCCAGCACGGAGATGAAGATCATTGGATTGGACAAGCTTGCTGCTTCGCGTTCCAAGGTTACGGTGTTATTCATTCACTATCATTTCCGGGGCCTGATTTCCCAGGGATATCTGAAACTCATCTCTTCCGCCATTGAATGCGGCTATCGAGTAGTCTTAGTCTCGACAAAGTTGTCAGACTTCTGGGCCGAGAAACTTGCTTGCATGGCGATAACAGTTATTCAGAGAGAGAATAGTGGGTATGACTTTGGGTCTCTGCAGGCGGCCCGCGAAATTTTGATGGAGCATGGATTACTTGGATCGAATCGTTATGTTGTAATCAATAGCAGCATGCTTAACATTGCCAGCAACGGCTTCCATGGCGATCCTTTCCTAGATGCTTTAGTCGATCCACCCGATGAGGCTGATCTGGTTGGGATCACGAGTTCCTACGAAGATCGTACCTTTCACATCCAGACCTTCTTCTTCAGCATGTCACAGCGCATGTTTGAGGCTAAAACCTTTGGCAGGTTTCTTGGTGAGTACCTTCGCGGCATCGATTCAGCAAAAGAAACATCGCGTACATATGCGATTAAGAATGGCGAACTAAAGATGTCGAAATTTGCTCTTGCCCAAGGCTTTTCGATCCGATCTTTGCTGTTTAATCGCGGCCTTCCTGATGTGCCCGCTTTTGAGGAGATGAAGTTGTTGTCCTATAAAATGGCATGTCTCCTCGAAAATCAAGATGGATGCATGCGTGCAGACAACATTCAATCCTTGATCAACGACTTTTCGTCTGAGTGGATTGCCAAGCCTGGTCTGCAATACAATCCATCTCAAGCCTGCTGGGCTTTGTTAATGTCACGCGGTTTTTATTTTCTTAAGCGTGAGGTTTTAGAGCTCAGCGAAACCCGCTCCATCCACGCTCCTTCAGTATGTGCTTTGGTGATGCCGCTGTTGAGTCTTCTTTCCGTGGACATTCCCGAGTGGTCAGACTTGAATCAACTCCCCGAAATTATCTTCACATCGCCAGCCAAGCCTAGTAAGAAGTGATTCAGACATGATCTCTCAATCAGGTGATACTGCTCCAATACTCCCGTCTGATTTTGACGCCCAGTTTTATATCTCAACCTGCGCCAAGGAGGTACAGTCGCTGGATGAGGAATCGGCCTATCAGCACTATCGATTGCACCTTGGCCAGCACAATGTCTTTCCTTCAGCGCAGGCCTTCCTTCAAGCCCAGCTTTCTAACTCCAAGTTTGCAAGAGCTGCCAAGGAAATCGCAGCATTATTCAGCTGGAGAGAGTATCGGGATTTAAATGAAGACCTGCATTCGATGACACCCTTTGAAGTTACAAAACATTATCTAAACAATGGAATCTATGAGCCGAGGCAAACATCAAAATCGGCGAGCCTGCTTGATCGAAGATTTGCTACACAAGCGAAGCTAGATCGGTGTGGACCTGAGCCTCCGATTCAAGTGGTGGTGCATTGCTATTATTATGATGTACTGTGTGGCTTGCATCTCTATCTCAGGACCTTGGCTCGACTAGGGGCTCAGATTCTGGTTTTAGTTGTGAATGAGCGCATACATAACTCGGTGATGGACGACTTTCTGGCATCCCTGTCTACCGCCTCCTCCTGCCATCAATGGCATCGTATGGTTAATCATGGGGAAGACTGGTCTTCATTGCACTCAGCTTTTCAAAATGGTTTCTTGATTAAAACTGGTGTTATTTATAAACTTCAAACCAAAAAATCTGCTAATCTTGGTCGTGATGGTGGTGTTGCGTGGACAGACGAAGCACTGCAGCCCATTTGCGGCTCCTATTCCAAGGTCTTCGACACGGCTGAGTTGCTATCACAAGGCAAACGTTCAATTGTTGCTAGCTCCCTTTGCATGCAAAAGGGCTTTGGCGCCAATGAGAAGATGATCTATCACTATCTTCAACGGCTTGGCTTGTCTGCAGATGCAGCCCGCAAGGACTACTTCTGCATGGGATCAATCTTTGCGATGAATGCCGATTTTCTTTGTCGGTACTTTTCAAGGCTGGGCTCGATCAATTACGAGCAGTTGTCGCTTGAGGGTACAAAGTTCTGTGGGCGTTATCCTGGTCACGCAATTGAAAGGACAATCTATTATTTTGCAAGCCAGGTTGATGGAAGCAATGCGGTGGCCTGGGTTGATTGAGTCTGGATGGGCCCCAGGCCTTTGGTGCGGCCCGGCACTGGCCTAGGGCGGTCTCAGGCTTAGGAGGAAACTGGGGATAGCAATGAATCGGCTAGGATAGGGGCGCATTGATTGCGGTTTGACTTGGAAGCAGGACCTTTGAGCGCATTCAGCGATGGTCTTGTTCTGGATGATTTCCAGGTGGCTGCAGTTCAGGCTTTGAATAACGGTCTTTCCCTTGTTGTAAGCGCGCCTACTGGAAGCGGAAAGACCCTGGTTGGTGAATATGCCATTCACCGGGCGTTATCCCATGGTAATCGAGTATTTTATACCACTCCCTTGAAGGCTCTTTCAAATCAGAAACTGAGAGATTTCAAGAGGCAGTTTGGTGACCACCGCGTTGGCCTGCTCACAGGCGATCTCAGCCTCAATCGCGATGCCCCGGTTGTTGTGATGACCACTGAAATATTCCGCAATATGCTCTATGCTGAAATCGATAATCCGGCAGATGACCCACTGCTCAACGTCGAAGCAGTGGTTTTGGATGAGTGCCATTACATGAATGATACCCAGCGAGGCACCGTCTGGGAGGAGTCCATCATTCACTGCCCCCCAGCCATTCAGCTTGTGGCCTTGTCCGCCACAGTGGCCAATGCCGACCAACTTACTGATTGGCTCTGCCGCGTGCATGGGCCCACCCAGCTGGTGATCAGCACCCATCGCCCTGTGCCCTTGAGTTTCAGTTTTTGCAGCGCCAAGGGTCTGCATCCGCTTCTCAATGATGCAGGAACGGATCTGCATCCGAATAGCAAAGTCTGGCGCGCCCCAAAGGGAGCTCGCCGCAAGGGGCCTGGTGCTGCCAGGCCCCCTCAGCCTGAGCCTGCACCACTTGCATTTGTCGTGCAGAAGTTGGCTGAGCGAGACATGCTGCCAGCCATTTATTTTATTTTCAGTCGACGCGGTTGCGATAAGGGAGTGCGCGACTTGGCCAAGCTGAATCTTGTGTCGCTGGATGAGCGTTTTCGTATTCAGCAGCAATTGGATTTGTTTTCTGTCTCCAGCCCCGAAGCCGTTCGTGATGGCTACGCTGAACCTCTTTTGCGTGGAATTGCCTCCCACCATGCTGGAGTGCTTCCGGCCTGGAAGGAATTGATTGAGGCTCTGTTCCAGCAGGGCCTCATCAAGGTCGTCTTCGCCACGGAAACATTGGCTGCGGGCATCAATATGCCGGCACGCACCACGGTGGTCTCCGCACTGTCTAAACGTACAGAGCGGGGCCACCGTTCACTCACGGGTAGCGAGTTTCTGCAGATGGCTGGGCGGGCAGGGCGTCGCGGTCTTGACATCCAGGGCTATGTCGTGACCGTGCAGAGCCGCTATGAAGGCGTGCGCGAAGCGGGCCAGCTTGCCACCGCACCTGCCGACCCCCTGGTCAGCCAGTTCACACCCAGCTACGGCATGGTCCTCAACCTGTTGCAGCGCTATGACCTGGCCAAGGCGAAGGAGTTGGTTGAGCGCAGTTTTGGCCGCTATCTCGCCACGCTTGATCTGGTGGAGGATGAAACGCGCATCACTGAGCTGACGCTCCAGCTCAGTGCCCTTGAAACCAATGCCGATGATGTGCCCTGGGAGGCTTTTGAAGACTACGAAAAGCAGCGGGGCAGGCTCAGGGAGGAGCGGCGCCTGCTGCGCACCCTGCAGCATCAGGCAGAAGAAACTCTGGTCCATGAGCTCACGGCAGCGTTGCAGTTCGCCAGTGTTGGCACCCTGGTGAGCCTGAAAGCACCGCAGCTTCGGGGTCGTGTCACCCCGGCGGTGATCGCGCGCAAGCCAGCGGGGCCGGGTCAGTTCCCCTTGTTGCTGTGTCTCACGGACGACAACATCTGGATCCTGGTGCCTTGCAGTGCTGTTGTAAGCCTGCATGCTGAACTGAGTTGCCTTCAGGTGAGCGAGCTTGAAACCCCTCAGCTCTCCCATGCCGGTGAGATTCGCCATGGCGATCAGCTCAGCGGTGGCCTGGCTCTGGCCGTCGCCTCGATGGCCCGCCGGCATGACATGACCACCCCCCACTACGACCTGGCCGCCGAGGTGCGCAGCCAGGCTGAGCTGGTGGAGGCCCTCGAGAGTTCCCTGGCCATCCATCCAGCGCACAGCTGGGGGGACCGCAAGCAGCTCAAGCGGCATCGCCGGCGCATGGAGGAGCTCAACGAGGAGATCACGGAGCGCCAGCGGTTGCTGCACTTCCGCTCCAATCGCCATTGGGACACGTTTCTGGCTCTGATCGAGATCCTTCGTTTCTTTGGTGCGCTGGCCGGATCCGATGGTCTGCAGCCCACAGAGGTGGGGCACACCGTGGCCGCTCTGCGGGGTGACAATGAACTCTGGCTTGGCTTGGCTCTGATGAGCGGCCATTGTGACGAGCTCAACCCGGCGGAGCTGGCAGCTGCTCTGGAGGCCATCTCCACGGAGGTGAACCGTCCGGATCTGTGGTGCTCCTGGGCCCCACCGGCCGCAGTGGAGGAGGCGCTCCACAGCCTGCGGGGCCTGCGGCGGGAACTGGGGCGCCAACAGGAGCAGGCCGGTGTTGTGGTTCCGATCTGGTGGGAGCCGGAGCTCACCGGACTTGTGCATGCCTGGGCCTCCGGCACCACCTGGGCTGATCTGATGGCCAACACGTCGCTTGACGAGGGTGATGTGGTGAGGGTTCTGCGCCGCACTGTGGATCTGTTGGCCCAGATTCCCTACGGGGTTGCCGTCAGTCAGCAGTTACGGGACAACTCAAGGGCAGCCTTGAAGGCCATCAACCGTTTTCCAGTCTGCGAGCTTGAGGACCTTCTCCCCGCGCCGCCATGAGCCGTGAGCTGCTGCGGCTTTGCGAGTCTCGCCACTGCTCAATTGAGCTGGGCGCTGCTCCGCCACCGGGCCAGCCCACCCCCCCGCGAGAGGAAGCACTTCTGCGTGCCTACCTGGGCCATCCAGGCAGGGTGTTGGCGGCCCTGCTGAGCCGCCAACGGTTGCGCAGGGTCTCGCCTGGGCGTTTTCACTACCGTTCGCGGACCATTGTGGTGGGTCCCTGGCAGCTGCAGCCCCAATTCTGGTTTCAGGCCACCTGGACCGGTGACAGCTTGCAGATCCACCTTGTGGATTGTCAGCTTCAGGGGCTTCCCGCCTCCGGCGCCCGCCAGGGGGAGGGGGTGCGCCTTGAGCTGGAAGCTTGCCTGCGGGCTGAGAACTCCATGCTGCTGGCTTCTGCCACGGCTGCTCTTGAGCTGCAACCGGGGCCGCTCACGGGCTGGCTGCCCAGGCCGTTGTTCGTGCTGCTGGGGCGGAAGGCCCTGCTGGCGTGCCTGTCAAGGCTTGAATCCCGCTGCCAGAGGCGGCTACCATTGAGCGCCCTTGCCTGGATGGACCGTGGCGAGTTCGCAGCTCACAGCATTGCGGCTCCTGCCAACGAGGAACCCTTCTGATCTCGAGCGAGGATCGGTGGTCTTCGATCAGGTCAGCAAGCGGGTTTCGCTAGGCGGTAGCCGCTCGCTGACGGTGCTTGACGGCCTCACTCTTACCATCGAGCCGGGAAGTAAAATTGCTCTTTTCGCCGCTTCTGTTGAGACCAGCCGTGCCTTCTTGAACTGCTTGGCTGGCCATGAAATGATCAACAGTGGCGAACTTCTGATGGGAGGTTCGGCCTCCTGGTTGATCGGTTCCAGGATGCCGCTGATGCCCGTACTCACGGGACGGGCCAATGCTCAGTTTCTCGTTTCTGTTTATGGAGTGCATGAGGATGACCAACGCGAAGTTGATTTCATAAGAAAGCTTTGTGATTTGGGTGCCTCTTTCGATGAACCTCTTGAAAAATACACTGCTGGCATGAAAGACCGACTCAAGCTGGCTTTGTCCTTGGCCTTTCAATTTGATGTGTATCCCGTGATGAGATGGGACGGTTGGAATTGCCGAGCCGATGTTCCATTTATGAACCAAGTCAAGCGACTCGTGGATCGGCGCTTGGAGGGTAAAACATTGATTGCAGAGGCATCTAACTCTCAGAGCTTTGCAATGGACTACTGCGATGAAGGAATTGTTCTGAAGGATGGGGCCATCATTTTCAGAGGATCACTTGATGATTGCGCTGATTTGGCAAAAGAGACTCAAGCTGCACGAAAGGAGAGATCACTATCGCGACATTTAAGGCAACATTCAGACAACGAGGAGGATCTGCAGGGGACCATGGACGACTTGCTTGAGGCGTCGGTCTTTGATGAGTTCCAAGTCCAGAGGCAGTCTCGGAAAGTGCAGCAAGCCTCTGCGGAGGAGAGCTGAGCCATGATCATTCAAAAGTTACTGCTCCAAGTTCGTATTGTTAATGCTATCGCTAGGCGGGAGCTGCAAATGCGCTCGGCGAAGGGCCCAATGGGTGTTGTCGGCGTATTTGTAGAGCCACTGTTCTTTATTGCCATCTTCATGTCCTTCAGGCTTTTCGGGAGCCAGGCAAGTCTGCAGCCTGATTATATTAATCCAGTGCTGTGGATGGCCATCGGCTTTGTTGGCTTCTTCATGTTTTCAGAAGTTGCTCTCAAGGCACTTGGCGGCGTCAAGAAAAGCACAAAGCTCACCTATTACAGCAGGATACGCCCGATTGACTATTTGCTTGGCTCCGCAGTCCTTGATACCCAGGTCTTCTCGCTGCTGTTGCTCGCCTTCATCATGGGCTCCTTTCTGTATGAGTGGAAGCCGATTGTTGAGGAGCCAGGGCTTGCTGTCTTTTACTTCGTCATGGTATCTCTGCTGGCTTTTGGAGTGGGCCTTGTCACATTGATTGTAGGACATCGCTTACCTTTTGTGGCCAGTATTGCCAAGACTGCTGTGAGGCGGTTGCTGTTGTTCACGTCTTGCATTTTCTTCTCGATCAGCACGATTCCAAATATTTTCCGGGGCTGGATCCTTTGGAATCCGCTCGCCCATGGCATTGAACTGTTGAGGCACTCGTTCAACCATGACTATCCCATACCTGGAGTATCGGCTAGTTATCTTATTGGATCTACTTTCTTTCTGGTGGGTCTTGGTTTCTTTATCTATGGTAACAATGAAACGCTTCTGCTGGCAGATGAGGAGCAGGCCTCGTGATTTTCCCCCCCGTCTTCAGTCGCTATTGGCTGTTTTGGCTTGTGCTGCTGGGGGGCCACTTGGCGGATGTTCATGACCAGCTTCACTTTGATTCCTCTGTGATAGAGTACTTACAATGAACCTTGATCGCTCTGCCAGCTCTGCAGCTCTCCCTAAGCCGGCGCGTGCCAGGCGAGAGCGCCGGCTGAGCCGGCGCGATCGGCCCGAAGTGCGCGCTCTTGAGATCGGCATGGTGGCTGGGGGTCTCGCTGGCCGTGTGGGCCATTCCCTCGCTGGTGTGCTCCGGGCCATTGGGTTGGCCGATGAGGAACTACCCAATGTGGGTCAACCTCCCGTTCGTGAACAGTCCGCCTCTGGCGATGAGTCTGTCCAGGATGGAGAGCACCGCTGGAAGGGGCTCACTCCCGAGCAGCGCCGCTGGCTGATTCCCGGGCCGAAGCGCATCGCCGCCCTGGTTCTGGTGGGAGGGGTTCTCTACTTTGGATTCGTTGGTCGCAACCGCTACCAGGTCACGTCTGACTTCATTGTGCGATTGCCCCAAGCCCCCAACAACGTCACCCCCTCTTTGCTCGGCAGTGTTCTTGCTGGCCCCACCATGTTGGGCTCCCTCGAGGATGGCCGTTTCCTCTCGGTTTATCTCACGTCGCCGGAGGTGATGCAGAGGGTCTTTCTGCGCTTGGCGCCTGAACAGAGCTATGCCAAAAATGGTGTAGATCCCTTCGCGGGCCTGCCCAGGGATGCCGCTTTCGATCAGCAGCTGTCTTTCTTTCGCCGCCAGGTCAGTGTGGTCCCCCAGGATCTGACTGGGGTCATCCAGATGACGACCACGGGCCTGAATCCAACCACTGCCTTCAAGCTGAACCGCTTGCTGCTCGATGAGGCGGAGAACTTTCTCAATACTTCTAACCAGAACATCAGCCGAAATCAGCAGACCTTTGCTGAACAGGAACTGGGAAATGCGCGCGACCGTCTGGCCAAGGCTCAGCAGGCCTTGGCCGCTTTCAACGACCGTCAGGGTGAAATCAATCCCACGGCGGCCGCTGAGGCCACGAGCCGCTTCATTGCCGCCATGGAAGCCAGATTAATCGATCTTCAGGTGGAAGAAGGGCGCTTGAAGCGACAGTTCCTTGACCCAAGAGGCCCTGAAGTCTCTTTCGTTTCTGATCAGATTGCAGAACTAAGACAGCAAATCGATGTAGAACGCTCCAAGCTTGTTGGCCCGGACGCAAAGAACTTCAACCAAAAACTAGTCGAGTCGAGAAATCTCACCACGGAGGTCGAATTTGCAGAGGCTTCCGTCAAGGCTGCCCAACTTGCTGCCGACAACAGCCGGCTCGAAAGCCAACGCCAGCTGAAGTTCCTGGTTCTGCTGAGCAACCCGGAAACTCCTTCCGGACAGTCGCTCGACTGGCGTTGGAAGGGGCTGCTCTCTCTCGTTGGACTGCTGCTCGTGGGGTGGGGCGTGGCCAGCTTTGTGCTCGGCATCTCGCGCCGCCAGTAATCGCGTTTGTTCGGTCGCAAGCGCACTCAGCAGGATTTTGATCGTCTGCGCGAGCAGCGGGATACGGCCCGTCGCCAAAGGGACCGCCTAGCCCAGCGGCTGAGCCATCTGGGAGGCCTCCTCGCCCAGGAAAGGGCCAAGGCCCTTCTGCCCCCCTACGGCCGCTTTGACCCGCACTCTCACTCTGGCGGCGACCCAGAGCTGATTTGGCCGGAGCGGGTCTCTGGCCCGACCATTCCCCAGGCTCCGGGACCCTGTGTGGCCTTCGCCACCGTCGCCAACCACCGCTTCCTGCCAGGACTCCAGGGGCTGTTGTTGTCATTGCTGGCTGTCTATCCGGATCTTTGCAGCCCGTTCGTGGTGTTTCACGATGGCTCGCTAGATCAGTTCGCCCGGGCTGATTTGCTTGAGCTCTACCCCCAGCTCATCTTTGAGGTGCCTGATCCAAGCTGGGTTGCTGCACTGCCGCGCAACTCTGCCAACCGGGAGCGGATTGGCTTTCTTGGGTATCTCAACACCTATGCCCTGGGCCTACGAGGTTATGAGCGCGTCATTGTGCTCGATTCTGATGTGCTGGTGTTCGGAGCGCTGGATCGCCTCTGGGCCCCAGGCTCGGCATTCCGAGCGGTGATTGATTGTGGCGCCAACCCCTTTGGTGTGGTCAGTCGCCATACCGGGCGGCCTGTGGTCAATTCAGGCATGATTTCGATTCCGGGCTCTGCTCTGAGCGACACGATGTTCAACCGCATGCAGGCCTTGATTGGCTCGAGTGCTGATGCCGTATGTCCATGCCTGGACTCTTTTGCTGACCAGAAAGTGTGGAATCAGCTGCTGATCGACCAGCCCTTAGAGCTGCTCCCGGTCAACTACAATTGCAACATCAAATATGTTGTTCAGTTTCTGGAAGGCTGCATCGAAGGCCTGGCGCTGGTGCACTTTGCAGGTCCCAAGCCTTGGCTGCTGTCGGAGCAGCCCCGTGGGCGCTCCAAATCGATCACCGATCACTGGTTATGGCTCAGAACCACCCGCAGGCTCCTGTGGGCCTGGCGGCTGCACCAGTTTCACTCCCACAGCCGCGGCTTGCCTGGCCCAGCTGGCCCCAGCGCCCGGCCGAGGCCGGCAGGTCATGCCGTTGCAGCCTGCCACCCACAGTCCCTGCTTGATTCCGGAGCGGGTGCCGGGCCCTGGCATCTGGTGTTGCACAGCGCCGAGCAGCTTGGCCTTGCCAGCGATGGCGCTCCCCAATGGCCGGCCGACTGGCCAGCAGCCCTGAGCGGCCTGGCAGACCGGCAGCCACTGACGCTATGGGCTCCATTCAGTCTGCGCCACCCGCTCCAGGCTATGGCTATGCCCAGCGGCTTCGATTGCCGTTTCATCCTGCTGGAGTTGCCCTTCAGTGCTGCCGACCTCAAGGAGTCAGGGCAGCCGGGCTTTGCTCCCTGGTGCGGCTCAGCCGAGGCCTCCATGCGCTCGGCGGTCAGCCAACAGCTGGGCGCCTCGAGCCTGGAGTGGCTGGACTGAGCCGGTAGCCCTGGAGTGGTCGCCTGCGCCGCTGAGCGGATAGACGCTCGCGTCCATCAGCCGATCGAGAACCGCGTCGTTGCCGCCACGTTTGTTGATGGTCAGAAAAAGGCTGTGCAGCGCTGATGATCTTTGGCTGGCACGGATGCGCCGACCGGCAGCCGTGAGTTCGGGGAATTCGAGGCTGAGGGAGTCGTTCAGCAGGGCACAGGGCACACCCAGCAACAGGCTGTGATGCTTGAACCACAGGTCGTCGGCATGGCCGGCCAACTGCAGGGCCTTCCGCCAGTCGAGCACGCCGCGATGCAGTTGGCTCAACCGGTAGCAGATGCCGTCCTTGCCGGTGGGCACGGTGAGCGGGTGGGGTTCGGTAAGCGTGGGATCGTGCTTGATCCAGCGGTGGTAAGGCGCAATCCGCCCCTCCACCACCACCATCCGGCGCCCCCGGAAACCCACCACGCAGTTCAGCCTGTCCTGGGCGCTCAGCAGTCTGCGTAACCAGTTCCTGGGGTAGAGGGTGTCGTCGTCGGCCGTGATCAGGTAGGGGTCCAGGGCCTGCGCCTGTTCGTTGAGCAGGCCGATCAGGGGCAGCAGCTTGCGGTAGGAGCCGGTGTTCTCCACGAAGTGGCAGTGCAGCTGGATGCTCCCTGGGTGTGAGCGGTGCTGGTACCGCTGGATGAAGGCGGGAGGCTCCGAGAAGCCTCGATCCAGGAGGTAGGGCTCACGGGAGAGGAACAGGTGCAGGGAGATGGCCCTGTGATCCGGCGGCAGAGACTGCCGCAGCAGACTCTCCAGGGTGCGTTTCAGGGCCCGTTCCCGGCCTCGGATCGAGGTGAGTCCGATCAGCACGGGCACGCTGCCGGTCATGGCTGAGCTCGGGCCCAGAGCTGTTGCGTTGCCTATCGCAGCTGGTCCTGAAGCAGTCACACCAGATGCTCCCGCTTCAGCAGCCGCCGCCAGGTGGCCATCCGCAGGCTGCAGCCGTATTCAAAACCAGAGGAGATCGTGCCAGCCCCGCCACGCATCAGATAGAGCGGTTGGTTCAGCCAGGCGATGGCCCCTTCGCCGTACTGGCGCTGCAGCCTGCTGCGGAACTCCACGTCGCCCCGAGAGCGCACGGGATAGAAGCCCCCCAGGGCCACAGCGATGTCGCGCCGCACCATCAAGGAGGTGATGCCATCGCCGATGGCCCTGAACCCGTCGCCGTCCGGCTGGGGCTGGCCACTGGTCTCCTCGAAGCGCACATGCTGGGTGTAGCAGGCCAGGGCTCCCTGCGCCAGGGCCCGCCCCTGGTATTCCAGGCGCAGGGGGTGGGAGAGGTCGTCATCGTCCTGAATGGCCAGCACCTGGGAGCGACTGGCGGCAAGGGCCAGGTTGCGGCAGGCGTACTGGCCCTGGTTGCGGTCCTGGCGCAGCAGGACCACGGGCAGGCCGTGACCATGGCGGTAGAGATCCAGGAGCTGCTCCAGAGCTTCCGCCACTGGGGCCGGGGAGCCGTCATCCACCACCAGCACCTCGGCGGCGGGGAGGGTCTGCAGGCGCAGGGCTTCCAGGGCCTGCCGCAGCCGCCCCAGATCCGGGCGGAAGGTGGTGATCACCACGCCGATGGGCATGGCTGGCAGCGGAGCAGAGCCGGGCCTGGGTCCATGGCGGCGCCAGTGGTCCAGCACGCGCTCGAAGGCCCGGCCCACTCCCTCGCCGGGGGGCAGCAGTGGCACCAGATCGGGCACCCCGCAGGCCTCTCCATAGAGGCGCAGCAGCGAAGTGGTGTAAGTGCCAAAGCCCGAGCAGGCCGCTGCCAGGAGCGGCTCCTCGGCCCCAGCCAGCCAGCAGCGGCTGGTGTCGCCGGGACTGATCTCCTGGAGTCGCCGCAGCAGGTTGGTGCGGTCCTTGACGCCGCTGGTGAGCCGCAGCAGGGCCAGGAGCTGCAGGCGCAGCAGCTCCTGGCCGTGGTCGTCCGCCCCCACTGTCAGCGGGCCGGCCGCTGACAGTGGGGGCGGTACGAGGTAGCGGTGCAGGCGCATCGTGCCAGCCAGAACGGCGCCGCCCTGGCTGGAGAGCCAGCTCACCTCAAGCCGAAACCGGCGCAGGTCACGCAGCAGGGCCTGCAGCAGGTCCGCCTGCCACCACACCCTCGGCAGCAGACGCTCGAACAGCTGCACCAGGGCCAGCTGGCGCTCCAGCGGCAACGCAGCCACGGCGGCCGTGTCGAGCAGCAGCAGACCCTTGAGCAGGAGCAGGCAAGCGGAGGGGGGCTGCCGCTGGGGCAGTTGGCTGCAGCTCTCCAGGCTCAGCTGCATCACAAGCTGGCGCAGCAGCTCCAGGTTGCTGCCGGCGCCGCGCAAGGCTTCGGCCAGCTGACGCTGCAGCTGCCGTCGTCGCCTGCCATCGCCGTCACTGGAGGCCCGATCGATCTCCTGAACCACGCTGTCGATGGCGGCCGCCAGCACCACCACGGCAGTGGAGCCTTCGCTGCTGCAGGTCTCACTATCGATGCAGATCTCAGTATCGATGCAGCGGATCAACCTGGCCGTCCGCTGAACCGGGTCCGGGAGCTGCAGGGCGACCTCCAGCATCCGCTGCCGCAGTTGCCGGGCGATGGCGTGCAGTTCCGGGTCGCGGCTGTTGAGGGCGCCGACCAGCGTTTCGGCCAGGTCCCTGACCCAGTCGTGCCCGGAGGCAGGCTCTGGTGCGCCGCTTCCGGGGACAGCCTGCCCCAGCAGCGCCTCCAGGTCTGAGGCGAGTGCGGCCATGAAGGTCACCTGCTCGACCTGGGGGAGCAGGTGCACCAGGGCGGCCAGCTGATCGGCCTGCTCAGGGCTGACGGGAAGGTCGGCCCGGATCCAGCCACCGGCGTCAAGCGGCGGGCGCCAGGGCGGCGTAGGCCAGCTGCGCGGATCGATCTGGCGCAGCAGGCGACGCTCGCTCTGCAGCAGGGCCAGGGCAGTGGGGATCACCTCTGGCGTTGCTGGCTCCAGCGGGCCTCCGGGCTCGCGCTGCAGGGGCTCCAGCAGGTTCAGCCCCAGATCCAGCTGGGCGCGGTAGGCGAGGATCTGCTCCCCCAAGCGGGACAGAGGCCTGGCGGTGGCAGCGGCGATGGTGCTGCTGTTGGCTGGCCAGTGCAGAGCGTTCAGGGTCAGGCAGGAGCCAGCGGCAGCCGCCACAAGCTCATCCGGGCTGGGGGCCCGCTCCGACGCCACCAGTCCCCGAGCCCAGCTCAGGGGCAGCAGGGCGATCACGGACGGGAAGGCGGGCTCGGCGTCACGCCCGGAGCCGGGCGGCACGGCCAGCTCCAGGCTGAGGCAAGGCTGCTCTGGGCCCAGGGCCTCACCTGACAGCAGCAGCACGGCGTCGAGGCCTGCGCAGAAGAGGTACCTGCTCACCCCAGGCAAGGCATAGAGCCGCTGGATCAGTCCTTGCAGGTTCAGGCGTGTGTGAACGTCCAGAACGGGGGCGGGGGAGGATGGCGATCCATCTTCGCGCCCCGATTGAGGTCCCTCGACCTGTTGATCGCCGCACCGAGCGACCCCGCTGGCCTGGCGGGCTGGGGGGACGTGGCCTTCGCCCAGAGCCTGCAGCGGGCCCTGCGCGGCTGTGGCCTTGCCACGCGCCTGCTGTTTCGCGACACCTACGAAAGCGCCACCCCTCCCCCTGACGACACCGGACTGCTGCTGCTGCGGGGCAAGTTCCGTCCCCGCCCTGAGTGGCTCAGCCAGGCCAGGTACTGCACCCGCCTGCTCTGGCAGATCAGCTGGCCACTGGACATCAGCTCCGCGGAACTGGCCAGCTACGACCGCCTGTTCGTGGCCTCGGCCCAGGATCGGCAGCGTCTGGCCTACCTGAGCGGCAAGCCCACCCACGTGCTGTCCCAGGCGACGGACTTCCGGCTGGCCGGTGCCCCGCGGCAGCCCAGCCGGGGACTGCTGTTCGTGGGCAACACCCGTGGCGTGGTCCGGCCCCTGGTGCTCGGCTTCGGCCGCAGTGGAGTGCCGCTCAGCCTGATCGGCAGCGGCTGGGAGGCCTACGGCCTGAGGGCGGAGCGGCAGAGCATCCGCAACCACGCCCTGCCGGCTCTCTACGGCGACTGTCTGGCTGTGCTCAACGACCACCACGGCGCCATGCGTGACTTCGGCTATCTCAACAACCGGGTCTTCGACGTGCTGGCCTGCGGCGTGCCGGTGATCACCGACATGGCGCCTGGCTGCCCTGAAGCCCTGCTGCCGGGGATCGTGGTGCATGGGCCCGATGACGACCCCCAGGCCACATTGGCTGAGGTAGTGCGCCGCCGCTCCCAGCCTGGACTGCTGCAACGGGTCAGCGGAGTCGTGGCTAGGGAGCACAGTTTTGAGGCCCGGGCCGAGGGGCTGCTGGCGGCCTGCGGCCTGGGCTCAGGGTTGGGTGGCGCTGGCGGCGGCCGAACGCGAGGGGCTGCCCTTGCTGCCCCCGCCGACCTCAGGCCCTGAGGCGAAGCCAGCCTGTTGGAGCAGCTGCTCCACTTCGGCGAGATAAAGCTGAAAACCCTCCAGCTGCAGGGCCTGGGCCCGCAGCTCTTCAGGGAATTCGACGATCGGATCAGGCTGGCCCGCCTTGACATCCCGGCGCAGTTTGAGGCTGGCGGCCTCCGCCATGAGCTCCTCAAACCTGGGGAAGTCCGGGTCCTGCAGCAGGGCTCGGCTGAGTTCCCTGGCGGCGACCACGCCCTTCTTGTTGGCCAGAAGCTCCTGGACGCGGTTGAGTTTGGTCTTGCGCCAGCTGCGCCAGGCTTCAGGGGCACGCCGCTGGGGATGCTCGAGAAGGATCGCCAGCCGCTGGTGGGGCGTGGGGGCGGGCAGGAGTCTGAGCCGCCGAGCGATCTTCTTCAGCGGCCCAGCAAGACGGCGTTGAAGCGAGACAGCTGCAGTGGCCCTGGCCATGGATCCCGCCGATGGGATGGATGACACTCAACGCTACACAGCCGCTACGCAAATGAAAGCCACACAGCTGTGGGCCACCGCTGTGGAGATCTGTCTGCTGTCGTGTGAACCAGGTCAGAGGCCCCAGGGCAGGGATGCCATGGCTTGGCGATGTTTCGTCGGTCCAGACAAAGCTGCGTGGCAGAAGCCTCAGGCAAACAATGGAGTGATGAAAGCTTCGCCAGGAACTGGTTGTGTCACTGACTCAGCTGGAGCTGGGTGTCTGTGGCGCAGCATCTTGAAGAGCTTTTTTGAGCTTGCTGTTCTCTGCTGAGCGGTGGGCCATCTTGTTCAGCACAAGCAAGTTCAGGGTGTCATAGGCTTCGGTTGAGATATTTTCCACGAGATGGGCAACGTCCTTGAGCCCTCCGCTGAGATCACTTGGGGGGATTTTGGGGGCAGGTGGGGGCGATTCAATGGCTTCCTTCAGATGCTCATAGTTTACGCGTTGATAGCTCAGCCCAAACTCTATTTCCAGCTTAAGGAGTTCCTCGGCGTGGCAGCCCTCGATGTAATTTCGCCATTCCTCTCGCAGGCGAGGAGGCTCGAATCGTTCCATTCCACTGCATTCCTGTAGTGTCAGGATCAGTTGGCGGGTATCCGGGGTGAAGGTGTTGGCCTTATCCCGATGAAACATTCGACGGTAGTTCAGCAAAAGAGCCATGCCTTCAGCCGTCATGGAGAGATTTCGGTTGCCCTTGGTGGATGCCGCGGTGTTTGCATGGGCAGCGTCTGTATTGGGGTTGCGAATGGATTGCAGGAAATCGTCCACCACAGACCCCTCTGCCAAGGTGCTCCGTTCATAGGCGCGGAAAAGTGTGCATCCAGGAAAGACCGAATCCCATGTCCGCAGCACGTGGGAGAACGTCTGCTGCCAGCCTATGGGCGATGGCAATTCATGATGGGCTTTGATGGATTGCTGGGCACTTGAAAGGAACAGGGACCCCGGGTCTCGAACATAGGCAAGAATCAGAAATTCGGTGACGGCTTGAGATTCCAGGAATAGCCGTAAGTCACGCACGCTTTCGAGATCTAGGCGTGTGAGATATTCATCACTGAAAATCAGGGTGCGACAAGAGTCGTGACTGGCGATCTCTTGTGTCAGGAGCTGACGTTGGAGCTCGCGATGCTGAGCATAGGCATCATCTGATTTGAAGCGCATGCGGTCCACGCGACTGATGCTGCCCTGATGAAAAGCGAAATAAAGGCTGCGGTGATTGAGGCCGGTCTTGGCGCCTGTCATCCCCAGGTTCAGTATCCCACTGCTTTGCCACTGCTCGTAGTGGGCTTTCAGAAACGTCTGGATGGCAGACGATCCGGCTTTTGGAGCCCCAATGTGAATAATGGCCCTGCGTCTCTGGTGCTTACTCACGAATCAAGGGTCTGAAGTTCAGGGTGCCATCATGGCAGCTGTACTGTACTATGCTGATCTATGACATGGTCGTTACTGATTCATCCTGGCGACCAGTCTTTGCCATCTTCTTGATCTTGGCCACGCAGTCTCTGCTTTGCATCGGTGCGCTTTCCAGGGCTTAGCTCTTTTCTGCTGTGCCTCGCATGCCTGGGCTTCGTATTCCTGTGCATCGTCTGAATCCAGTTTACGGCTTGGCAAGTGTGAGAGATTCTAGCGCCTGTACAATACTAGCCTCATGGCTGTTCGTGCCACCACGATGACAATCTTTGTGCTGCGTCCTTTGCGGCAGGGCCAGAAGGTGACGCGTCGCATTCTGAAGAGTTTCGGGTTGGCCGTCAGCGAGGCCTCCCCTGAGGCAGAGGGGGCGGCGGGCTATGACACGTTCATGGGTGCAGGCCTGACTGGGCAGTATCAAGATCTCGCACAACGTTTCCCCTCCAGTCGGTTCATTCTTCTCCGCAGTCGCGGCAGCGATGGGCAGAGCAATATCGCCACCCAGCGCATGACTGCTTTTTGCGAGGAGGTGGAGTGTTTCTTTGCGGCCCAGCCTGGACGGCTGCTTGCTGTTGCGCTGCCGAGCCCGGAGGCTAAGGCAGCATTGAAGCAGTTTCTGGGGCTGCCGGAGCCTGATCCGGCGGTTGTGCTCGCCCAGAGCCGGGTTGCAAGGCGTCTGAGGCAACAGCGCCGCCGCCGCTCCAGATCCAAGCTTTTCTGCATTGGTTTTCATAAAACTGGCACAACCAGCCTGGAGCGAGCCCTGGAGTATCTGGGCTACCGGGTGATTGGTCGAAGACGGCTCAAGGGGCTTCACAGCCACGACGAACTCCTGGAGGCGTGCTGCGACCTTGTGCCTCGCTATAATGCCTTCCAAGATAATCCCTGGCCACTATTCTACCGGGAATTGGATGCCAGATTTCCAGGTAGCAAATTCATACTTACTGTGCGCCCCGCCGAGGCCTGGCTGCAGAGTCAGGTGAAGCACTTTGGCAGGAAGATGTCAAGTATGCGGCAATGGATCTATGGAAAGGGATGCCCTGAAGGGAATGAGAGCGTTTATCTTGAGCGCTATAACGAGCACAATGCTGAGGTGATTGACTATTTTCGGGATCGCCCAAGGGACCTGCTAGTGCTTGATCTCACGGCAGGCGCCGGCTGGCCCGAACTCTGCAACTTTCTAGGCTACCCAATACCCCCTGTGCCCTTTCCCCGCTCCAATACAGCCGCCGATCGCATGGAGCGCGACAGCCTCAAAGACGGGTTGATTGTCCCTGGGCAAAATCCCTAGCCACCTGTTGGATTCCTACGGATAGTGCCACCTTGGCCTTCCAACCAAGGTCCTGCAGCCGAGTCACATCCAGTAGTTTCCGCGGGGTGCCATCTGGCTTGGTCTTATCCCACTCAATGTCCCCTTGAAAGCCCACGGCATCAGCCACCATTTGGGCCAATTCCTTGATCGGCAGATCTTGACCTGTGCCTACGTTCAGGAAGCTGAGGAGCTGGCCGTCTTGCCGCAGAGGAGCCTTTGGGGCTGAAGGATCCCAGTGCTGAAGGCAGTACACGCAAGCATCCGCAAGATCGTCCACATGCAAGAATTCCCGCCGTGGTTGGCCTGTGCCCCAGCAGGTCACTGAGCTGGCGTCGTTGAGGCGAGCCTCATGGAATCGACGAATCAGGGCTGGCAGAACATGGCTGTTCTGAGGGTGATAATTATCTCCTGGGCCATAGAGATTGGTCGGCATCAAGCTGATGGCATCGAAGCCATGCTGAAGTCGCAGGGCTTCGCATAGCTTGATGCCGCTGATCTTGGCGATGGCATACCACTCATTGGTAGGTTCAAGTGGGCCATTCAGCAATTCCTCTTCTCGGATGGGCTGGGCGGCAAACTTTGGATAAATGCAACTGCTGCCGAGAAATAGCAGACGACGCACACCCTGCCGCCAGGCAGCCTCAATCACATTGAGCTGAATCTTGAGATTGTCCAGCAGGAAGTCTGCGGGGTAAGTGGAGTTGGCCACAATGCCACCAACCTTGGCCGCAGCCACCACCACCACATCCGGCTGCTGCTGCTGAAACCATGTCTTGACGGCCTTGCTGTCGCTGAGGTCGAGGCTGGAGCGATCGGCGCTGAGCAGATGGGTGAAATCCTGCCGCTCAAGGGCTCGGCAGACGGCGCTGCCAGCCATGCCCCGATGTCCAGCGACAAAAATTCTGTCCTGGCGATGGAGCAACCCAGCGGATGGCGGCGCGGTGCTGGTGCTCATGCCTTCACCTTTGGGCTCACGGCATTGGGGTTGGTTGGCGGGTTCTCCATCGACCCCACCACCGTGAATCCTTCCCGCCGAAGGGTGGCTTCCTTGGAGGCCTCCAGCTTGTCGCAGGCCATCATTTCCTCCACCAATTCCTCCAGGGTGGTGGTCGGAGTCCAGCCGAGTTTTTCATGAGCCCGGCTTGGATCACCCAGCAGGGTTTCCACCTCTGCCGGTCTGAAGTAACGGGGGTCGATGCGCACCACAGCGGCACCGGTGTCGGTGCGGCGGCCCACTTCTTCGAGACCTTGCCCCTGCCACTCGATGGCCGGTCCACCGTCTGAACCCTGCCAGCCCGCGGCTGCTGCAGCCAATTCGATGAAGCGGCGCACACTCTCCTGCCGTCCGGTGGCGATCACGAAGTCTTCGGGGGGGCCTTCCTGTTGCAGCATCCGCCACTGCATCTCGACATAGTCCCGGGCATGCCCCCAGTCACGCAGCGAATCGAGGTTGCCCATGTAGAGGCACTGATCCAAGCCTGCATCGATCCTTGCCAACCCCCGCGTGATCTTGCGGGTCACAAACGTCTCGCCCCTTCGGGGAGATTCATGATTGAAGAGGATGCCATTACAGGCATACATGCCATAGGCCTCTCGATAATTCACGGTGATCCAGTAGGCGTAGAGCTTGGCAACCCCATAGGGGCTCCTGGGGTAGAAGGGTGTGCTCTCCTTCTGCGGCACTTCCTGCACCAGTCCGAAGAGTTCGCTGGTGCTGGCCTGATAGATCCGGGTGCCCTCTGAGAGGCCCAGAATCCTTACGGCTTCGAGAATTCTGAGTGTCCCCAGGCCATCACTGTTGGCCGTGTACTCGGGTGCCTCAAAACTTACCTGAACATGGCTTTGGGCCCCCAGATTGTAAATCTCATCAGGTTGTACCTGCTGAACGATCCGAATCAGGTTGGTGCTGTCAGTGAGATCTCCATAGTGCAGTACCAGGCGGGGATCATTGACATGGGGATCCTGGTAGAGATGGTCGATGCGGCTGGTGTTGAAGCTGCTGGCGCGGCGCTTGATGCCATGCACTTCATAGCCCTTTTCAAGCAGCAGTTCTGCCAGATAACTTCCATCCTGGCCCGTGATCCCGGTGATCAAGGCTGTCTTGCTCATGCCTTTGCTGGGGTCTCAGTGATCCTCTGTACGCCATTGTGGACCGTCTTTGGCCGGTCTCCTGGCAGCCCGGCACGGCTGCTTCGTTTTGGTGATGGCTGGAGCAGGGAGCAAGATGGGCCGGTGAGCCTGGATGGCCTGTGAGCGCACTTCGGATTGCCCCCCCTCCGGGGGCTGCGGATCCCGTGCTGGAGCCGGTGCTGCAACGGGTGCTGAACGCTCTGGTTGCCGCAGGCCTGCCGGTGGAACGGCTGGAGAGCTGGGAGGCGGTGGAGTTGGGCCTGGGGCCCGTGGCCGTGCTCTACCCCACCCCTGATCAGGCCCTCTGCACCGACCTGCTTCAGTCTGAGGGCGGTCTTGCCGGGCACTACGCCCGCCTGGCCGATCTGGCCTCGACGTGGGCGGCGACAGAGCCGCTGCCCCAGCTGCGTCTGGTCAACCTGGCCCTCAGCTCCGTGCCCCAGCTGGTTGGCTGGGCGGTGGCGGCCCTGCAAGCAGGAGCGCTGCCGGGCGCTTTGCCGGGGTCTGGCGAGGGCCCCGCAGCTGACCTGGCCGCTCAGGACCTCTGGTTCCGGCCCGAGTCCGAAGCCCTCGACGCCGTGATTGCCCTGGACCTGCTCCAGTGCCAGCCGCAGATCCTGCCCGCCTACCTCAGGGTGGACGGCCATCCCCTGGCGGCTCCTGCCGAACGGCGCCAGACCGACCACGACTACACCTCACGTCTTGAGACGTCGGCCCAGCCAGGGCGGTTGCTGGAGCAGCGCCAGCGGTTGGCCCGTTTCGAGGCTGACCTGCACGATCTCGGGCTGGAGCTCGGGGCGGCTCGCGCTGAACTGATCGATGCTGCCTGGATCCGGGAGCAACTGGCAGAGCAGCTGCAGCAGATGGAGGCCGCCCTGGCGGACCTGGCGACGTGCCAAAGCGACCGACTGCAGCTGCAGCATCAGGTGGAGGCCGAGCAGCTCAACCAGGCGGAACTGCTGGCCAACCAGCAGCAGATCCAGGCCACCCTGGAGCAGGCGGTCCAGTTCTCCCGCAGCCAGAATGCTCTGCACGACTCGGCTCTGGAGGTGATCAGAGGGTTGCAGCGTCAGCAGGCCTCGATCGTCGGGGCCTGAGTACAGGGCGCGGCGAGCGCAGCCAAGCGGGGCGGCCGGGCCGGTCGTTGTCCAGATAGCCCACCAGTTCCAGACCATCGGCGGCTGCGGCGCTGGCCAGGGAGTGCTGCTCCGGGTGGGGCCAGCGGGCGATCAGCCGGCTGCGGTTGGCCTCGATGAAGCGATAGCGGCCTGGACTCGACCCTTCCGGGTGGACGACCAGGCTTCCCGGCACCACGCTGAAGTCACCACCAAAGCGCTGCCTCAGCCGGTGGCAGAGATCGGTGTCTTCCTGGCCGTTGAGATAGCCCACGTCGAAGCCCTGCACGGCGGCGAACTCCCGCGCGCGCAGCAGCAGACAGGCTGCTGTGGCGGCTGGGGTGCGGCGACGCTGCAAGAGGGGCGCTGCGGCGGCGCCTGCATGCAGGGCCAGGCCGAGGGGGCTGGCCTGGCCGAAGACGATGCCCAGGCACTGCACCTGGCCTGCTGGGGTGAGCAGGGCCGGCTGGGCGCCGCGGCACTGCGGATCCTCCAGGGCGATCAGCAGCGGGGGCAGGGCCCCAGGGGCCATGCGGGCATCGCTGTTCAGGAACAGCACCCTGCTGCCGCGACTGGCTGCGAAGCCGAGGTTGCATCCCAGCGCGAAGCCGAAATTTCGGGGCTGCCGCAGCACCCGAACGCGGCGATCGCGCCTGGGCGCCTCATCCAGAACGGCGCAGGTGTCGGCATCGCCGTTGCCGTTGTCCACCAGGAGGATCTCCAGCTTCTGGGAGCCCTGCCCTTGGCCCAGGTGCTCCAGGCCGAGGGCCAGCTCTGTCCCCGCACCCCACACGGGAATCACCACGGACACCAGCTCGTCATCTCGTCTCTGCCGCTGCACTGAGATCCAGCAGAGGCGCCGCCGCTCCTCCAGCAGGTTCTGGTGGCAGAGGCTGCGGGCCTCCTGCCAGTGGCGTGGATGCTCGGCGGGCTTCAGGGGAGTTTCGAGGTCGATCGCCAGGCCTGGCAGCCACGGCCAGCGGTGCCAGCCGAGCAGCCACTCGCGCCCAAGGGCCAGGCGGATGCGGCGCTCCAGTCGTGCCTGGGGTTCCTCGCGGCCATTCAGGGAGCGGCTCCGGCCATCGCTCTCGGTGATCAGCTGGCCATCGAGCCAGAGCAGGGCCGGCAGCGGGTCTTGGCCGGGGGCGTCGCCAGCGAGCGCCGCCACCACGGTGCTGTCCCAGACCAGCTGATGCAGCAGGCCCAGCCGCAGGGCCGACGGGCTGGCCGCCGAGAGCTCCAGCTGCCGGGCCGGATGGGCCAGAACCCAGGCCAGCAGGGCCTCGGGGGGGTCCGGCAAGGGGCCCTGGGTGCGCAGCCGTTCCACGCCGTCACGCTTGAGCCGGGCGGTGAGGGCCTGGCGGGCCTGCCGGGAGCACAGCGGCCGCAACCCCGGTGACGCCTCGGCCACCTGGAACAGCTGCTGCAGAGCCAGGCCAGGCTCACCCGAGCGCATCAGCCGGGAGGCCTGCAGCAGCCGGCGGCTGGCCGCAGGCAGCCAGACGAGATCGGGGGGAGCAGCAGCCATGGGCTCAGGCGCAGCGGGGCAGGTCGGAGGTGCTCAGCCGCGGGCATCGGAGCCGTGGCCCCCGCGGCTTAAAGTGGCGCCACGCCTGCGCTGTCGCATGAAAGCTGTCATCCTCGCAGGCGGTTTGGGCACCCGCCTTTCCGAGGAGACCCAGGTGCGTCCCAAGCCCATGGTGGAGGTGGGCGGGCGGCCGATCCTCTGGCACATTCTCAAGATCTACAGCGCCTTCGGAATCAACGACTTCGTGGTGTGTTGTGGCTACAAGGGGTACATGATCAAGGAGTACTTCGCGAACTACTTCCTCCATACCAGCGATGTCACCTTTCACATGGATGAGGGCAATCGCATGGAGGTGCACCACCAGAAGACCGAGCCCTGGAAAGTGACCCTGGTGGACACCGGCGAGACCACTCAGACCGGGGGCCGACTGGCCCGGGTGCGGCCCTATCTGGGGGAGCAGTCGTTCTGCTTCACCTACGGCGATGGCCTCGCCGATGTTGATGTGGCGGCCCTGGTGCAGCACCACACCAGCCAGGGCCTGCAGGCCACGCTCACCGCCGTACAGCCGCCTGGACGCTACGGCGCCCTGCATCTTGAGGATCACCGGGTGCGCCAGTTCCAGGAGAAGCCCGATGGCGACAACGCCTGGATCAACGGTGGTTTCTTTGTGCTGGAGCCCTCGGTGTGTGACCTGATCCGCGATGACGCCAGCGTGTTCGAGGCCGACGTGCTGCCGCGGCTGGCGGCGGACGGCCAGCTGTCAGCCTTCCGCCACTGCGGCTTCTGGCAGCCGATGGACACCCTGAGGGAGCGCAACCGGTTGGAGGCGCTGTGGCAGGGCGGCCAGGCCCCCTGGAAGTGCTGGCGATGAGCATTGATCCGGCCTTCTGGGCTGGTCGGCGGGTGCTGCTCACCGGCCACACCGGCTTCAAGGGGGCCTGGCTGGCCCTCTGGTTGCTGCAGCTTGGGGCGAGGGTCGAGGGGCTGGCCCTACCGCCGGAAGGCAGCCCCAACCTCTATGGCGCTCTGGAGCTCGAGCGCAGCTTCCCGGAGCTGCTGCGCTCGCGCCTGCTGGATCTGCGCGACGCCGAGGCCGTGGCGGCGGCGGTGCGGGATTCCCGCCCCCAGGTGGTGATTCACCTGGCGGCCCAGGCCCTGGTGCGGCGGGGCTACGCCGACCCCCTCGGCACCTGGGCCACGAACGTGCAGGGCAGCCTGCATCTGCTGGAAGCCCTCAGGGCGGTGCCCCATCCCTGCGCGGTGGTGATGGTGACGACCGACAAGGTGTACGAGAACCGGGAGTGGCTGCATGGCTACCGGGAGACCGACCGGCTCGGAGGCCACGACCCCTACAGCGCCAGCAAGGCGGCGGCCGAGCTGGCCATCGCGTCCTGGCGCAGCAGTTTCTGCGGGCCTGGCGCTCACCAGACCCCTCACCTGGCCGTGGCCACGGCCAGGGCCGGCAACGTGATCGGCGGGGGCGACTGGGCCCCTGACCGGATCGTGCCCGATGCCATGCGCGCCTGGGCGGCAGCGGAGACCCTGGAGCTGCGTCACCCCGGGGCCACCCGCCCATGGCAGCACGTGCTCGAACCCCTGGGCGGCTACCTGCAGCTCGCCGAAGCCCTGAGCCGGGATGAGGCGGCTTTTGCCGAGGCCTGGAACTTCGGACCAGGGCTGGAGTCGAACCGCACGGTGCAGCAGCTGGTGGAGGCCCTGCAGGTCCACCGGCCTGGCCGCTGGCGCGACTCCAGCGACGCTGGAGCTCCCCATGAAGCCGGCCTGCTGCACCTGGCCATCGACAAGGCCGTCAGCCGCCTGCTCTGGCAGCCCCGCTGGGACTTCGCCGCCACCGTGGCCCGCACCGCCGGTTGGTATCGACAGGTGGATGAAGGGTCGTCTCCCCTGGCATGCTGCCAGGCCGATCTGGAGGCCTACGGGGCGGGCTGATCCATGAATGACCACGTTCAGAGCGTCTTCGCCGAACGCCATCAGCTCGACCTGCTGATGATGCGGGGCCACAGGATTCCTTCCCCCACCGCCCATCGCCGGCGCAGCGACCCCTACGCCGTGCATCTGGGCGCCGATGCCAGCCCCCAAGCCTTTGATGGCAAGGTCGACGCCCTGCGGATCCACCGTTTGGAGCGCTTCTCCAACAGCCTGGCCCAGCTCTGCCATGCCTCCCACCTCGCCCGTCGGATCGGTGCCAGGGTTCTGGAGGTTCCCGATGCCTGGTACCTGCGCCGCGGATCCACGCGGCTGGCCGATGGTCTGGAAGTGATCAACGGCCTCAGCCATTTCCCTCCCCAGCACACCCGCCTGGAGGGGCGCTTCTTCTACTGCCATACCCTCGGAGCCCTGGCCCATCCGATGCACGGCTTCCGCAGCCTGCTGCAGCAGTTGCGGCCCGCCATGACGCTGGCGCTGGAGGGGGAGGCCCTGCCGGACGACCACCTGGTGGTGCACATTCGCTGCGGCGACATCTTCGATCGCCACCCCCACCCCGGCTACTACCAGCCGCCGCTGGCCTTCTACACCCTGGTGCTGCAGCAGCGGGCCTGGGGCCATGTGCACCTGGTGTTCGAAGACTTCGGCAACCCCGTGGTGCTGGCCCTGCAGCAGCACTGCCGTTCCCTGGGCCTGGCGGTGACCCTGCACAGCTGGGGCCTGGAGCGTGACATCGCCTTCCTCGTGCGCGGGCGGCATTTCGTGGCGGGACGCGGAACCTTCATGCAGGGGGTGGTCGCCCTCTCCCCCCATGCCCGAACCGTCTACAGCTTCTGGCCCTTCGACCCCGACCATGGCTGGGGGCTCGATGGCGTCACCAATGTGCTGATCGAAGACCGCAAGGGTCGCTACCTGCGCAAGCTGCGGCCGTGGCGCAACTCCCGCCTGCAGCGGGCCTTCATGCTGGCCTACCCCGAGCGGCTGCTGGATCTGCGCATGGCCTGATCAGCAGGTCTGATCAGCCGACAGCCTGATCCGAGGCCTGCGGGCGAGGGCGCAGGGCCTTGACTGACGCCACGCCTGGCCGCTTGCGGAACCGACGCCGTGACAGCCCCAGGGGGAGACCAGCCGGCGTGATCGGCCCCAGGGCCGGCCAGTCCATACCCCAGACCCTCAGCCCCAGCCGTTGCTGGGCCGCGGCAATCTCGGCGGCCAGGGATGGCGTGTCGAAGTGGTCGGCCCAGCAGGTCTCTGCTGGCTCAGGCAGGCTCGATCCCTCAAGCTCGGCTTTGATCTGCTGGCGCAACTGCTGACGCTGTTGGCCTCGGGGCGGTTGATCGAGGCCCTGGAGGCATTGCTGAGCCAGCGCCACAGCACGCGGCGAGAGGTCTGGGGGGATTGGCAGTCCGGCTTGCCATGGCGGCGGCGTGGGCGCGGGGCCATCGCTGGATGCAGGCAGGTCCGGGCAGCCGGCGCCGCCGAACAGGCTCAGGGTGGTCCAGGTGCTGGCCAGGCGTTCCCCCCCGGCAGGCGGATGCAGGACGAAGCGCAGCCCCCGGGCGCCGCACCATTCCAGCAGCGGTTCGAACAGGCGATCCAGCCGGTAGCGCTGCGGATGGTGCTCCAGTTGGCGTGCGGCGAAGGCGTCATAGGAGCCGGTGCAGCGCAACGCCGTCAGACAACGGGCGAAGTCGCGCGCCAGTTGCTCGCGGCCATCGAAGAGATGCACCGCGATGGCCAGGCGGAAGCCCTGCTGCTCCACCTGCTGCTGCAGGCGCCCGAACCGTCGTTCCTGAAGCAGCGACGGCACCAGGCCGGGGGCCACGGCCCAAAGGTGCTCATGGCGTCGCCAGGGTTTCCACTGGCGCCCTCGTTCGATGCGCTTCCAGGCGGTCCAGTCGTTGCGCAGCACCGCCGGCAGCAGCGCCTCGCCCGGGTGGGCACAGATGCCTTGCCGCCGCAGCTGCCGGCGGTTGGCCGCGACCTCCGCGGCCAACTCAGCGATCAGGCCCCCATCCAGGCCGGTGTGCAGGAGCAGCTCACGGGGAGCCTTGTAGTCAGATGCTCCGCCGGACTTTTCCATGTCCACCTCCCTGGCCGAAGCAGCCTACGGGTGGGGGCTCTGGCAGGCTGACTCGCGCTGCAGCGGTCCTTTCACCATGGCGCAGAGTTCGCCCCAGGCCCGTCCCACGGCCATCGAGGGGCTGGTGGAGCTGGTGGCGTTGCCGTTTCTCGATGCCCGCGGCAGTTTTCTGAACGCCTTCCGCCGCGAGGATCTGGCGCCCTGGTGGGGCGATCGGCCCGTGCACCAGATCAACCTGAGCCGCACAGAGCGGATCGGCGCCCTGCGTGGTCTGCACGGGCAGCAGGGGGCAACTCCGGAAGCCAAACTTGTGCGCTGCCTGCGTGGCAGGGTGTTCGACGTTGCCCTCGATGGGCGCCAGGGTTCCCCCACCCGGGGCCAGTGGCTGGCCCTGGAACTGAGCGCCGGGGCGGGCAATGCCTGGCTGATTCCCGAGGGTTGCCTGCACGGCTTTCAGGTGCTGGAGGCCGGCAGCGAGCTCCTCTACGTGCATTCCGCTCCCTACCGGCCCGCCGACCAGGTGGGAGTGGTGTGGAATGATCCAGACCTTGGCATCGCCTGGCCTCTGCCAGTGGTGGATCTCAGCCCCCGCGACCAGCAGCTGCCGCGCCTGGCCGCCCTCTGAATCGTTTGTTCCCGTCCCGTGATCCAGCACTGCTGCCGCCACTGCCAAGCGCCGCTGGAGCAGGAGGTGATCGATCTGGGCCACCAGCCCCCCAGCAACGCCTACCTCACGGCCGAGCAACTGCTGCAGCCTGAGATCACCTATCCGCTGAAGGTGTCGGTGTGCACCAGTTGCTGGCTGGTGCAGCTGCCAGCCCACGCGGCGGCCGCTCAGCTGTTCACCGCTGACTACGCCTATTTCTCCAGCACCTCAACCAGTTGGTGCGCTCATGCTGAGCGCTTTGTGGCGATGGCCTGCGAGCGGCTTGGCCTCGGGGCTGACAGCCTGGTGGTGGAGCTGGCCAGCAACGACGGCTACCTGCTCCAGTACGTGCAGGAGCGAGGCATCCCCTGCCTTGGAATCGAGCCCACGGCGGCCACCGCAGAGGCGGCACGGCAGAAGGGAATCGCCACGATCGAACGGTTTTTCGGCGTCAGCCTTGCCGGGGAACTGGCATCAGAGGGGCGCCGGGCCGATCTGATCGTGGCCAACAACGTGTTGGCCCACGTGCCTGACATCAATGACTTCCTGGCCGGCATGGCCATCCTGCTGAAGCCCAGTGGCCAGGTGTCGATCGAGTTCCCGCATCTGTTGGAGCTGTTGCGGGGCAACCAGTTCGACACCATTTACCACGAGCACTACAGCTACATCGGCCTCGCCACCCTGCAGCGGATGGCCGAGCATGCGGGCCTCCAGCTGATGGACGTGGAGAGGCTCCCCACCCATGGCGGCAGCCTCAGGGTCTGGCTGGCCCGCCGCGGTGCGGATCAGCCGCCGCCGGCTTCGGCCCTGGCCAGGCTCGCCGCCGTTCTCGCCGCCGAGGCCGAGGCAGGCCTCTGGTCTGTGGAGGCGTTTCTGGGCTTCCAGCAGCGCGCCGAAGCGACCAAGCATGCCCTGCAGAGGTTTCTGCTGGAGGCCCGGCAACAGGGCGAGTCGGTGCTCGGTTACGGAGCGGCGGCCAAGGGCAACACCCTTCTGAACTACGCCGGGGTGCGGGCTGACCTCCTGCCCGTGGTGGCGGACAAGGCTGCCAGCAAGATCGGCCGCTTTCTGCCTGGCAGTCACATCCCGGTGCTCTCACCGGAGCAGTGGCTGGCCCTGGAGCCGAGGCGGGTGCTGGTGCTGCCCTGGAACCTGGCGGCTGAGGTGAAGGCCAGTTTTCAGACCCAGCCGGAGATGCTGTTCTACCGGGCGATCCCTACCCTGGAGCGCCTCTGAAGGTCTGGGGCCTCGAGCCAGCTCTCAAGCGAGCCAATGCTCAAGGCAGCCAGTGGTCTGATGACAGCTGTCAGTCCTGGGGGGGATCGGTGTACATGGCCTTGCGAAAACACAGGGGATAGTCCTTCTGGCGCAGCCAGTCGCGAGCAGCCCATTCGGAGGCGATGGCTTCCTCCACGGAGAGGGTTTCTTTCCAGGCACCGAAACGCCCATCGGTGATGTGATTGGTGGTGATGAATGTGTCCAGCCGCACCGAACGATCGCCCGTGCTCACCAGCCGAGAGCGCTGCCGCTGCTTCTCTGGGGAAGCCTCTTCCACCAGCTCCTGTTTGAGAGTCGTGGAGACAGACACGTTCAGAAAGCGTTCCAGATCGTTCACGAGGCTGGGGATGTCATTGACGATGACTTCGTAGCGCCCGATCCAGCAGTGGCGGCGATCTTCGAACACGGCCCCGATCTCGATCTCCTCGCGTACGAACTGGGCTGCAATCGTTGGACCTCGCTCCTCACTGCCAAACATGAAGCGATTCTTGCGCCAGGCTGAAGCCAAGGCATCCCGGACATCGCGGTAGGTGTAGAGGTAGCGAGCACCCTGGTCGGGCAAGGCACGCCGCAGTGCCCGCCGGGGAATATGAACCTTGGCGAGCCAGGTGTGGTTTGGGTCACTGGCCCGGGCTCGCATCTCCTCCACTGAATTGCCGAGACCATTGCTGCTGACGGTGAGCTCACCGCCCGGGCTTAGCAGGCCTTTCGCCAGCTGCGCCACCAGGGTGGAGCCAGATCGGTGCATCCCACAAACCACCACCAGCACGCGTCGTGTCCCAAACCATCGGAGGACTCTAGAATGCCAACTCACCTACCCCGTAGGACTAACTAAGCCAGCCGATGTTGCCGCGCTCGAAGGGTGATGATTGGCACAGTAGTGGCTTCGGCGACAAGTCGTGCTGGCGTGCTCATGGAATCAACATACCATACCCAAAATCTTCATCATCAAGCCGGTAGGCTTTGTTGATTTGCTTTGACGACAACTCGTCATCCCTGAGGCTGGATTCAACTCCAGGCCTGGCAACCACATTCTTTTCCAGAGCTGGACATTGGAGAGACAGCATGGCAGCATGATTGCTGACGATATTGGATAGATCTTCCAGCTTCTAGATGGCATCCTGCTCTTCTGCGAGCATGGGGATGTACACGTAATGAGAACCAGAGATGGCCGCAGCTTGGCTCAAGGGCGAGCCGCTTTGGGAGTGTGTGGAAGCGAGAACCGAGCTCAATCGTAATCGGAGATCCAGACTTCCGCTTGGAATGGCCAAGGTGAAGAGACTGATTCTTGAAGCGTACTCCATCCACCGGCTGAACCGAAAGGCCGTGAGAAAGGCCTAAGTTATGTATGCCGAATAATCGTAAAGGGAAAGTAGTTGTTCCAAGGCTGGGACTAGGGTGTTTCGTTTGAATGGCGGCGAAGGGTTTCGCTTGGGACTCTTTGGCCACTGGCGTGGGGGATCGACTCCAGCATTGATTCCCTGCTGGTTGCATTGGTGCGACGAATATGAACAAGATACAAGGATGGACATGAGAGATTATTGTTTTGCATCAGCTGCTAGTTGTTTGCTAGCTGTTCGATGGTCTGCACAACTGCGTCTACGTTGAAGCCATTGCTTCGTTGAAAGCCTTCGTCGGCTTGAAGGCGCGTGGACGTGTCGGGATGGCAGTCCACATAGCAGTCTTCAAATTGACATGCAGCGTCAATATTGACCCAGTTTGTGCTGAGAGTTTTGGGCCCTGCCAAGAACATCACCTGTCGGGCAGGAGGATGGTTTTCCGTGGCGGGAACAAAGGCTTTCAGATTCATGCAGGCCTGGGGAAATCCGATCACCCACTCGTACTCGCGGTAGAGAGACAACTTCTGCTCAAAACTCAACTCTTCAGGGCAGATAATATCAACTTGCCCCAGCCTGCCTATGCGTTCAACAACTTCAGTTTCGCCTAGAAACTTGGTTGTGCCTGTACTCAGCCGGTGGCGGGAAAGGTAGGCGATCTTCTGCTTGCGTGCCGTTTGGGCCAGCTTGTCACGCAACTGGGGTCGCAGGGCAGCAAGGCAGGCGTGGTGAAAGTCGCTGTTCACAAAGCAGCGGTCCCTGTAGAGCACGCCGCTGGACACCAGTGTTTTGGCTCTGATCGGTCGGCGCACCAGCCGTGCGCGCTCGCGGATGCCGAGGCAGTCGAGCCAGTCAGTGATCAAAGGACGATCCGCCAGGCTGCCTCCCTTGCGCAGTCGGTGGTAGTGAAACCAGATGGGAGCATCAAGATCACGAAACAGCCGCAACAGCTGATAGGTACGAGTCAGATCCAGCAGCAAATGCCCGAAGTGGTCAAATAATGTGCCGCCATAGAGCACGAAATCTTTGTCCAGGACTTCTGCCCCCAAGCCCCTACCTTGTCTGACATCCTCGAGGCGGTCTTGCTGTGGGTAATAGAAGTGGCGCTCACCACGTTTATCGTTCAATGCTTCGATCAGTTCGCCATGTTCGTTCACAGCTCCATGGCTCATATTCAGCCACCAACGCTTCAAATAATGCTGGTGACGACTGATGTCGAGTAACAAAGCATTGCTCTCAACGATGATCGGGCTTGGTTTCCCAACCGAGGCCTTCCCCCACCATGAGGGATGGCGTTTGTTGGCGTTGTGAATCAGGTTCAGGGATGGTGGCATGATTCAGGCTTGGGAGGCCAGTTGGCCTGGCAGGCAGCACGTGATCATAATTTCCAGTAGTCTGCCGGTTTGCCGATGTAACTCAGGAACTGCCTCGTGTCGCCCTTGAGGCGGCGGGCAACACGCCACTTCATGAGCCACGGCCACTCGGGCTTATCAACATAGCGACGGCCCTGTTGGCCAGCTTCATTGACCAAGGGCAAGTTGGTTCCATCGTTCAGGAGTTGTCGCGCTTCACCACCAATGCCTAAAAAGTCAAGCACGACTTGCAGGGTCTGCTGGGGTGAGCCGAGGAGATCTTCAAAGGTCAGGCATAGAATTTGCTGATCCGAAAAATAGCTTCTGAAACTGCTGATGCGCTCGTAGTACATCGAGCAGCCCAGAAGTAGATGTTGAAGCCTTGATGTTGCTAGTAATTGTGAGAACTCCCTTGTCCCAGGATGTTTTCCTTTGATATGACGCCACTGTGACACCAGGCGATCGAGGGGATGTCTGGTCATGTAGATGATTTTTGTATCCGGCAGATACTTGTGCATCAAGGCTGATGTGTGCTCAAAGCTTGGCAGGGTGCTGCTATACATTGTGCTGCCCTCCCCGCGTAATCTGGCTTGGGCACCCTCTTGAAAAAGCTTGGCATACCAATTCCAGCCCTTGTCATAGCGCCTGCCAAAGAACTTCGGTTCCTTCGGCTTGGCCATGAAAATGTCGGGATGTCTGCCCAGCACCCGGGTCAGTGTTGTCGTGGCAGATTTGGCGGCCCCGATCACGATGAAGTTCGGAAGTGAGTTGGTTGGAATCCTGGCCACAGCGTCGTAGTCGGCGCCTTCCAGGCCCTTGGCGATCGCGGCTAACACCGCCTCCATGTCAGGTTCAGCGGTCGCGCTCGAGCCAGGCCACAGTGCGGGAGGTTGCGGCATCAGTTCAACAGGGAAGCCTGGACTTCGCGCTCGCTCCCCACTCCCTCCGGGCTGCTGAGCGCCACGGAGCCAGTCCGCTGGTCATGGCGTTCAAGCCTTTCGAGTGCCCGCCAGGCTCCCTCCCCCTGGTTCTTGTGCCCTTGCCAGATTTCGGGGATGAACGAGGCTGCGGGGGTGTGGTGGCGCAGCATCCGGAACAGTAGAGGCCAGTCAATTTCGCCTTCGTCAATCTGCAGACCTTCACCATCCACACCACTGGCATCAGCCAGATGCAGGTGGGCAGTGAAGGGCAGAATCCTTTTGAGGAAGCCATGAAATGACTGGCCAAGGTGGTTACAGGCCAGTTTCGAGTGGGAGGCATCCAGGCAGACTCGATAGTGATGCTCCCTGCAGAACGACTCAATAAAGTCGGGGTCAACAAACAAGTTGTGGAAGCGTTGCCCCCCGAAATGCCAGGGAAAGGGCGGCATCGTTTGCGGGATGATTTCGACGCCGTCACAGCTCAGCGCTGAGAGGCTGGCCTCCAGCGCGTTAAGCATTGGCTGCCGTGCTTCCGGCAACAAGTGCTGGTGGGCTGAAAATCCACCCATGTTGGTCACCAGCAGCACGTCTTGAGGGCAATCGAAGCGTTCCCGCAAGACCCTGGCCAGATCCAGCACCCTCTGCAGTTGCTGGATTGAGTGCTGCCTGTACTCGCTGTCTATGCTGCAGAGATCCAGCGTGTGATCCCCGGCGAACAACTCAGGGGCATGCACAACCAGCCCCAACGGAATGCTGTTCGGAACGGCCTTGGCTACAGGGATTTCCAGATCTTTGTAACTGAGGTGAATCTCTACCAAGTCGAGATTGCTGGCACCGCTGAAAAGTTGAAGATCGTGGTATCGAACTGGCACCCCAAAAGGATTGCTGAACTGGTAGTGACGCGCTTGAACGCCATCCTGGCCGAGATCAGACTCAAAGAAGAAATCGCCTGGATTCTTGTCACTGCTCAAAGTCTGCCCCAGCAGATCATTGAGGCGGTAGGGTTGCAGGCCCTGGCCGGGGCTCTGAACCCGCACCATGGCACTCTCGATCACGGTTCCGCGAGGGATAGGGCACGCTGCCACGAGGCTTTTGGCCAGCACTTCACGGTTCATCAGTTCTCCCTGGCTGATGGCGCGCTCGGCATCGCTGCCCATGGAATCCTCTACGGCGCGAATGGCCTCCACCATCCGACGAAACTCCTCTGGCAGCAGACTCACTTTGTGGTCATTCCCTTCCATGCCAGGATCAAGGGTAATGTGTTTTTCCACCACAGTGGCCCCCAGGGCCACAGCGGCGATGGGCACTTCAAAGCCGCGCTCGTGGCCTGAATAGCCCACCGGTCCACCGGAGAGTTCTCGCAAGCGTGCGAGATAGCGGAGATTCACATCTTTGTAGGGAGTGGGGTAGGTGGAGTTGCAGTGCAGCAGGGCAAACGGCGCCCCCTGCTGGCGCAGATGTCGAATGCCGCTGGTGATCTCCACTTCCGTGGCCATGCCCGTGGAGCAGATCAGGGGCTTGCCCGTGGCGGCGATGGCCGTGAGCAGATCGTGGTTGGTGAAGTCCGCCGAGGCGACCTTGAAACCCTCCATACCCCAGCGCTGCAGCTTTTCCAGGCTGCTGACATCCCACGGTGTGCAGAGGGGAATCATGCCCTTGCGGGCGGTGTAGTCAAAGCAGCGATAGAGCTCGTCGTCCGTCAGCTGGAACCGCTCAAGTAGATCGAGCGTGTACTGGGTGCCCAGATCAGAGGCCATGTCATTGCTGTTGCCAGCGTTGACATAGAGATTCTTCATCTCCCGCATCTGGAACTTGGCACAATCCACACCCGCTGCTGCCGCCGCATCAATCAGCTTCAGGGCCAGATCGAGGCAGCCGTTGTGGTTATTGCCGATTTCCGCAATCAGGAAGCTTGCACTGCCATCACCGATCAAACGCCCTGCAATCCGCAGTTCCCGGGCCCCTTCAATGGCCACGGCGGCGATGCGTCCATGGCTGTCGAGTAGCGGCACCAACTGGATCTGCGGGCTGAACAGGGGCGCCAGATCAGCTGGACTCATGCCCACCAGTCCCGTGCGGCACTTGGGGTTCATGGCCCGGGTGACCGGGGCGTTCAGATCGATCGGGTTGCAGCTGGCCACCCAGCGACGAAAGTCACCGTCGCTGAGTACGCCCTGGAGGATGCCGCTCTCCGAGACGACAAAAATCAGGCGTGACTTGTTGGCCGTGATCTTGGACAGGGCCGCCAAGACAGTGTCTTCGGCGAAGACTACAAATTGAGTGAAATTGCGCTCGATCTGCATGGTCTTAGCCCTATAACAACAGCATCGACGATTGAAGCGTTTTGGAGTCCCAGTCTGTCGTTCAGATTGTTAGCCCAGGGGGCCAACCAGCTGGAAGTCTTTAGACTGCTTTGCAAGAGAGCAATGTGTAATCTCCTTCGTCGCGGCCAGCTTACAGGTTGAACCTGGGGCTGGCCAGCAGCAGCAGGCGCCGCCCGAGACGGCTGGAGCAACGTACGGCCTCCAGCCTGCGCTGGATGTTGCCATTGTCAGGCCGTTGCAGGGCCGCCATCTCCAGCAGTTTCCCGGCCTCGGCGTAGTCGTGGGCCGCAATGGCCTCTTCCGCAGCGAGCCGCAGCTGGTTGCTGGACAGATCCGCCGAGTTCACCACGTAGCCCCGATGCTCCAGCTCCAGGGACGCTTCGGCTGGGGCACCCACCCGCTGGAGGCCATGCCAGCTGATGGCATCGAATAGACGGCTGGGGCTGCAGGTCTCGTCGTAGCCCACCCACTGGAGCCAGTCTGGATTTCCCCGCGTTCCCACCAGGGCATCGAGATCGTCGATGCTGGCCAGGCAGTGGACGAGCCCGGACCCCCCGAAGAAGTCGCTGCCCAGGTCGCTTCGCAGGCCGAAGTCTCCCATCACCAGCGCTGAGCAGCCATGGTCGAGGGCGTCGAACAACGCCGTGGAGGACAGCGTGGCGAACAGGCGGCTGTCCGCCAGAAGTGCGGCCAGGGGGGCGTAGGAGACCGTCAGGTTGGCCGGACGACGACGGCACACCTGCTCGAGGGTGGTGGTGATGTGCTCGCCGATCTCATGGAATGTGGCCTCATGGGGAGCCACCCGGGGCTTCAGCACCACCTGCCAGTCGCTGAACCGCTGGGCCAGGTCCACCACCAGCCTGGCCAGCTGGCGCCGCTCCTCCAGGCTCGCGGGCATGGCCACCTGTTCGGCGAACACCAGCTGTCGTGGGCGATCGGCCAGGGGCCTCACCTCCGCTACCGAGGCTCGCCGCAGCCCGGTGAGCACCGTGCGCTGGCTCCGGAAGGGCGTGTGACGCAGGAAGCGCTCGAAGCGCGCCTGGTCGCGCGGGCCGTTGAGACAGATCAGGTCGTAGCCCAGCCGCCAGGTGAGGGCCTCCTCGAAGCGCTCCAGCACCACGCCGTTGAATCCGCAGAAGAGCAGGGCCCTGCGGTGGTGATCATGCTGACGTGAGCGGAGGTAGGCGCTGCGGAAGCCGGCGATCTTGCTGCCGGTGAGGAACACGCCGATCGCTGCGAAGCGGCTGAGACCCTGGTCCTGCAGCAGCGTGCTCAAGCTGCCCTGTTGCACCGTGCCCAGCTGTGCCATGCGCTCCTTCACCGCCTCCGGGGTGCCGTCCCGGGGGATCAGGTGGATGGTGAGCTCAAGGCCGGCGGCGCGGTGCCCCCGGGCCAGGGCCTCGCAGTACAGCATCTGGCTGTCTGAGTCGGCGACCAGCAGAACGGCGCTCATCGCCGCTCCGCCAGTTCGGCGGCCTGTGCTGTCCTGTCCGCCAGCCACTGGATCAGGGCAGCGGCACCGGGACCGATCTCCCAGCCCAGCTCCCGCAGCCAGCCGGGATTGGGAGATGGCAGATGCAGCAGCTCCTCGAGGTTCTCGCAGCTGGTGATCCGGCCCATCAGCCCGGAGCCGAACAGCAGCGGTCCCTGCATGTCGGAGCGGATGCCGTAGTCGCCGAGCAGCAGCAGGGGCAGCTCCCGGCCCAGGGCCTCCCACAGCAGGGGGCTGCTGATCGTGGCGCAGACGCCGGCCCGATCGAGGCTGCGGGCCCAGTCCGATGGCGGGGCCAGGCGCAGGTTGGCCGGGGGCGGGCGCTGCTCCAGCAACCCGGCCAGGCTGGGTTCGCTGTCTTCGACCGCGGCGGAACCGGCATGGTTCCGTGCATGGCCCAGCCCATCCTGTAAGGGATCGCTCTGAAGGATCACCTCCCAGGCCGGAGAACTGGCGCAGAGGCGCTCCAGCACCTCCAGCAGCCGCAGGCGCGCCCCCGGGGCGGGTGGCAGCGTCGCCTGCTCCAGGAACACCAGGCGACGCGGCCGGGATCCTGGTGCCGCGGCAGGAAGCTTCGGCGCCAGCCCCCACAACCCCAGCAAGGCTGTTGGCGGAGGCGATTGCCCGCTCGTACGCCCAAGGTCCGCCAACTCTTCCCGCTGACGCGGGCCCTGCAGGCAGAGCAGGTCGACCCCGAGCCGTGGCAGCAGATCCATGGCCAGGTCATCGCCCACCAGGGGCGTGGATGGTCCACTGAACACGGCCACCGGCGTACGGCCCCTCAGGGCGGCAGCCTGCCGCAGCCGTTGCAGGAAGGGGGGCACCTGCAGGGGGTTGATGAACAGCCCCACGCCGTCCAGATCGAGCAGCAGATCGCTGCAGCTCAGGGCCTCCAGCCCCAGGGGCGCATCCACCAGGACCTCCGCTCCCGCAGACTCCAGGGCGGTGGCGAGGGCCCCGCAGGCGGAGCGGGTGGCCGGGCTGTCGCTCACCAGCAGCACCCTCATCGGCCGCGGACGAAGTCCTCAACCCAGTGCAGGCCGAGCACCAGGTCGCGCAGATAGCGCATCACGTTCTTGCCGCGGTGGCTGGTCTTGAGGCGCGAGCGGTTGCCGGCACTGCTCAGCATCCGCCGGCCGCCGTGGCGCAGGGCGTACTGCTGCCAGGGCTCGGCCCCCCAGCCCGGCGGGCCCGGGGAGGTGGAGGGGCTGCTGGCAGCGGCCTCCCTGCCCCGTTCAAGCAGCTGGGCCATGGCCTCGATGAAGCGTTCGCGGCCGTCCTGACAGCGGCCGTGGCTGTCGAGCCAGGCCTCGTCGTGGATCGGCGTGAACGGATCGGCAATGATCGCCTCGAAACTGCGCACCGTGTTCGAGGCCACGAAGTAGTGGTTGCCCAGGGTTTCGTTCACCCCCAGGTCGGCCACGATGCGGGTGCTGATGCCCAGGGCCATCGCCTCCATGGCCGCCGTTGACGACACGGTGATGGCGCAGCCGCACTGGCGCAGCAGGGCAAGGCTCGGCTTGTAGTTGATCTGCAGGTTCGGCGACTTGCGCATCAGCTTCTCGATGCGGCTGGCCATCTCGCCATGGCGCCTGTGCAGGGTGCGCTCCACTCCGGAGGTGCGCGGCTTGAAGATCACCGTGTGGTCTGGCCAGCGCTTGGCGAGGTCGTTGAGCCGGTTGCAGACGTAGTGGCGCTGCAGAGGATTGCCGGGCACCGAAGGCTGTTCAAAGAAGACGATGCTTGGCTTCTCCACGGGGCCGCGGCGGCCTGGGTGCAGGCTCCAGAGGATCGGCAGGCCCGTCACCACGGCGTTGCTGGCCGAGATTCCCAGGGCCTGGCAGGCGTGGCTGTAGAGCGCCAGGTCCACCGGGGAGTTGAGGCAGAGCAGATCGGCACCGGAGCGATCCATCATCCCCTCGATCTGGTGGCGGAAGAGGATGCCGGGGTAGGCGCTCACCGTCAGGGGCCAGCGCCCATCAGGCATCTCCGATCGCAGCAGCATCTGCAGCTCACGGGTGCGCTGGCCGTCCAGGCCCAGCACCAGGGCATCGAGCTCGGCGAGGCTGGCGCGGATCTGGCGGAGGGTCTGCCAGTCCTGGCGCACGATCGTCACCTTGGCGTCGATCCGCTGGATTTCAATCAGCTGCCGCCGCGACAGACGGCGGCCCTGGATTTCCAGCAGGAACAGGGTGGTCACTGCCCCCTGCTTGCGGCACACCGACAACATCGCCATGGCGGTCTTGCCAAAGGAGTCGAAGCTGGCGATGGCGGCGATCTGCCGGTCCTGGAGGCGGCTCATCCGCCCAGCCCTCCGCGAACGGGGCCATCCAGCAGCGGGGCAAGCTGACGGCAGAGGTCGAGATCTGCCGGGGTGTCAATCTCCGGGGAGGGCGCCTCGATCTCCACCGGCAGCAGGGGAGGCACGAAGCGGCTGCCGGCGCTCAGGAAGGCCTGGGTGCGCAGGGCATAGATGGAGCCAGTCTCAAGGAAGCAGGGTTCGAGATCCTGGCGCCTCTGGCGGGGACGGCTGGCGTCGTGGTTGAGGCCCACGCCCCAGCCGTCGGGATCACGGCCCCACAGGAAGCCGTGCCACGGCGTCACGGCAAAGGCCAGGTTGGCCTCTGACGCCAGCAGACCCCGCACCACCTGGTCAATCTGCTCACCGGTGGTGAAGGGTGAGGTGCACTGAAGAAAGACGAACACGGAGGGCAGGGCGCCCTGCTGACCGAGGTCGCGCAGAGCGTGCACCAGGGCCGACTCTGACGACGCCCCGTCTCCCGCCAGTGCCGCAGGACGGGTCACCAGCTCGGCGCCTGCGGCGGCGGCGGCCTCGGCGATCGCCCCATCGTCGGTGCTGACCACCACCCGGCCGATGCCCTCGGCGGCGAGGGCGCTCTGGACGGTGCGGCCCACCAGGGGGAGGCCACCCAGGGGCTGGAGATTCTTGTGGGGTATTCCCTTGGACCCGCCTCGCGCCGGAATCAGGGCAAGGGGCGGCAGGGAGGGGTCGATCAGCGGTTCGGGCCAGTCGTGGCGCGGGATCGGCAGTTCCATCCCCAGGACTCCGGGGTCCGCACTGAGCCCGAACTTAGCAGCGCCCATCGGGGCTCCAGGCACGCAGCCGGGCTCGGATCTGGGCCAGCCGGAAGCGCAGCTCCGGCGGCGGATCCAGCCCCAGCAGCTCCAGCCAGCGGGGCAGGGCGGTGGGGAAGGCGCCGGGATCGCGGCGCAGCAGCCCCAGCTCCTCCACGGCCCGCTCCGGCGTGGTGAAGGCCCCTGAAGCCTGGCTGAGATAGATCGGGTAGTGGATCAGGGCGCCGTAGACCAGGTCATCGAGCACCAGGGCCCGGCCCCGCCGCTCGCACTGCAGCTGGTCGCGGCTGAGCCCCCAGCCGGCATAGAAGGGCATGCCCCAGGTCTCCACCGGGATGCCCCGCATCAGGGCCTCGAAGCCGGTGATCGAGGTGCGCACGTGCACGCTGTCCACCTCCTGGAGCAGATGGTCCATCGGCGCCTCGGCCAGCACCAGATCGCAGTGGCGGTGAGCCTCCGCTTCCCCTGGGCCGGGTTTCTGACGCCCGGAGACCACATCAGGATGGGGCTTGTAGATCAGGAAATCGTCTGGATAGGCCGCGCGCACCGCCTGCAGCAGCTGCAGATTGCTGCGCACGCTGGCCTGCTTCGGCACGCCATAGCGGATCGAGAGGTCCACCTCCACCTGGCCGGGCACCAGGCGCACCTGCCTGCGGCCCAGGTCTGAGGGACGGCTCCACCGGGGCGCGCGCAGGTTGTATTTCGTCACCCCCGCCGCCACGATCCGCTGCCGCAGGGCCGCTGCCCGCTGTCGCTCGGCGGCAGTGAAGTGGTGTTCGGCCAGGAAGGTCTCCAGGTCGCAGGCGCAGGAGGCGTCGTAGTAGATGCCGGTGTGGTCCACCACCCAGGACACCGGCGGCACCCAGCGCAGCCACCACCCCTGCCCCACCGAGCGCAGAAAGCCGTCTTCGGCGTGGATCAGGGGGCAGCCAGCCTTCCGCAGACCCAGCCCCACCCGGTTGCCCCAGACCAGGGAGCGCCAACCGGCCCTCCGGGTCGGCCTGGCATGGAAGGGGCGAAAGCTCAGCCGGCCTGGGCTGAGGGGGCGCTGAAAGCGGCGCACGGCCTGGCGTTTCCAGCCGGCGACTCCAAACACCTCCAGGGCCGGGGGCACCGCCGCCCGCTGGCGCCGCTGCAGGCCGACATGGGCGATCAGAGCCTCGGGGCCGATCAGTTGCCGGGTTTCGGGGTTGAGGTAGCGGGCGTACCCCACCAGGCAGGCATGCACCAGATCCTCCAGCTGGGCACCTCCTGCCCGGGCGCCTGCTGCCCGCTCCGCCTGCTCCGGGACTGGCAGGCGGTCGTGGGTGAGCCCCCAGCCGGCATAGAAGGGCATGCCGAAGCAGTGCACGGGCCGCCCCCAGACCAGGGCCTCGAAACCCATCTGGGAGGTCACCACATAAACGGCGCTGGCGGCTTCCAGCAGGGCCGCAGGATGGCCGCCATCGGCACAGGCCAGCACCCTGGGGTGCTGCAAGGCCTCCGCCGGGACATGCCCCCGTCGACGCCCGCTCACCACGTCGGGGTGGGTCTTCAGCACGACCTGGTGCCTGGGGAAGTCCTGCAGCGCGGCCTCGAGCATCGCCAGGAAGCTGGCTGCGGAGGCGGCGCCGTGGCGGATGGAGGCATCGCCCGCCACCTGATCCACCACCAGCACGAACGGGCCATCGGGGGGCGGCGACTCCCGGGCCCCGTTCAGCTTGCTGACCCGGTGCTGCCGCCAGGCCGCCGCCAGCTGCCGGGCCCGCTGCTGCTGGGCGGGAGCCAGGCCCGAGGCGATCAGGGCCTCCAGCCTGCTGGGCCGGGAGGCGTCGTAATGGATCCCCCGATCGTCCAGCAGGATGCCAAGCGGCGGTGTGCCCGGTCCTGGATCCACCGAGCGCAGGAAGGCGTCCTCGATCCGCCACAGGGGGAGGCCCCGGCGCTTGGCCTCCCGTTCGCCCCAGAGTCCGCTGCGACGCCGTCCCCACACCAGCAACGCGTCGGGGTTGCGACGCCTGCAGGCACGGCGTCCCACCACAACCTGCGCCGGAGCCAGCAGCGCCTCCAGGGTGGTGTGGGCCAGTACGAGGGGATCGGGAAGGCCGAGCAACGGTCCCGGCCCGTCGCAGGCAGCTGTGGCCGCGGCCGCAGCGGTCGCAGGGTCGGGACTGGGCAGGAGCGGGGAGGCGGCCGGCTGCGGGCTGGTCCCCATCCTTTGTTCCGGAGGTTGTTGGCGCCGATCCTACGCCTGATCCCCAGGACCAAACACCTGTCTCAGTGCCTGTCAGCACTGGGTTTCAGCCCGGCCCAGCCGCTGCAGCATGGGAGAATCGACTCGTCCGGCCGCAGGGGTGGCATTGGCCAGCGTTCAGATTCAGATCGAAGGCCCGGTGCTGCTCCTGATGGGCCCGATCGGTCTGTTTTTCTCGCGCCTCTGGCGGTATCTGCACGACTGCGGCGTGCCGGTCTACAAGATTTCCTATCCACTGCACGAATTCGGATTTCCTCGGAAGGCAAGGATTCCGTTTTCAGGTTCCATGGAGGAATGGCCAGCATTCCTGCGAGAGGTGATTCAGGAAAAGGGAATCCGCCACCTGTTTATGTATGGCGACTTCATTGACCCGCATCGCCTGGCTATTGAGGTGGCCCAAAGTCTGAACGTTGATGCCTATGTGTTTGAGCTGGGTTACGTCAGGCCGAACTATGTCACCCTGGAGCGCGATCGTGTTAACTGCCGCTCCAATCTCAACCAGCCAGTGAGTTTCTACGAGGCCCTGCCTGCAGTGGCCCATCTGCCCCAGGCACGCCTGGATCCTGGTTGGCGCTGGCGCAAGATCTGGAAAGCACCCACCTTCATCCAGCACGCCTTGACGCGCTACAGGATCATTGAAGGGGAGCACAAGCTGCAGCCCTCGCCGGCTTTTCTCTGGTGCCAGGTGAGGGGCTCCGTGCGCTACTGGATGTATCGGCTGCAGGAACGCAAGCTCAAGCACCTGCTGGTCGAAAACCTGTCGTTCTTCCTGGCGATTCTTCAGGTCTCCAGCGACTCGCAGATCACCACAGGGTCAGGTTTTCGCGGCATGCACGATTTCATTGAAACCGTGATTGTATCGTTTGCAGCCCATGCCCATCCCTCAGATCATCTTGCGTTCAAGCACCATCCCCGCGATCGGGGTTACAATAATTACAAGTCTCTGATCCGCCTGTTGGCAGAACGCGAAGGAGTTTACGGCCGGGTTCATTACTTCCACGATGGTCCCCTCAGCGCCTTCATCCGCACCTGTCGCGGCGTGGTCACCGTCAACAGCACGGTGGGGCTGCAGGCCCTGTTCCATGCGGCAGCCACCAAGGTGATGGGGCAGACGTTCTACAACCTCCCCGGCCTGACTGATCAACAACCATTGGATGGTTTCTGGGCCTCGCCCCAGACCAGCAGTCGTCCGTTGTTTTACCGCTTCTATAACCACCTGGTCACCACCACCCAGATCAACGGCAACTTTGATGGTGAATTCCCTTTTCGCGAAACCCTGCCGGTGGCCCTCTCGGCGCGCTCAAGTCCAGCCCGGCTGGGCTCGGCATCGGGCGCCAGGCTGGGCTGGCTGGTGCCGCTGCGGGTCATCTATCGCCTGTTCTGCTTCGCGGCCATGTATGTGGCCTATGCCTTGGAGTTGATCGCCCTCACGCTGCGGATGCGGCGGCTGGCCCGGAACTTGCTCACCGTGGTGGCCCGCTTCGGCCTGCGCGCCGTGGGCATCGATGTGATTGTCGACGACAGCCTGTTGCTACAGGATGATCAGTGCCGACGCATCCATATCTGGAATCACAACAGCCCCTTTGATGTGTTCGCCATCCAGGGCTATCTGCAGATTCCCGCAGTCACCACCTCCGGGTTGCATCTGAACCGGTTGCTGCCATTCTTTGACCGCTCCGCCACCAATGCCGGCCATGTGCTCCTGGATCATCGCCATCCCGAGCAGCGGCGCAGCACGCTCTGGAAGTCGTCGCAGGTGCTGGAGCGCCACGGTCAGTTGATGATCGCGCCCAACGGTTCCCTGAAGACGTCGATCCTGCAGCGCGCTTCCGCCAGTGCCTATCTGCTGGCCCGTCGCCATCGGGCCACGGTGGTGCCCTGGTGGTTTGAGTACAGGGGGCTGGAGGGCATCGAGGCTGGGGCGCTCTACAGACCACTGCGCCTGCTGGCCCAGCGACTCACGGCCCCACGGGTTGTGCTCCACTGCCGCCAGGGTCGTCCCGAGGATCTCGGCTTGCCGGTTGAGGAGAACCATCGGGAGGGTTTCTCCCGCCGCGTGATGGCGTACTACTCCCAGGATGCGGCCGGCTGGGCCGAGCGCCATCACCATCTGGCCAGCTGATCAGGCCCCCTGCAGCACCAGGGAAATGTTGTGCCCACCAAAGCCAAACGCATTTTTGAGCACGAAGCGTTGCCCAACCGGCACCGTGAGCCTGGTGGGTTCCCCCTGCACTAAGTGGAGCTGAACGGCGGGATCCTGGGGCTGACTGTTGGCGCTCACAGGAACCTGCCCGCTGGCCAGGGACCTGATGGCCATGATGGTTTCCACCGCGCCGGCCCCGCCGAGCATGTGGCCGAACTGTCCTTTGGGTGCTGTCACCGCTAGGGCCGCGTTGGCTTCTCCCAGAAGCCCACCGATCGCCTGGGCTTCCGCCAGATCACCCATGGCGGTGCCCGTGGCATGGGCCTGGATGAAACTCAGATCAGCCACGGCCAGACCGCTGCGCTGCAGGGCCTGCTGCATGGCGGCCCGGGCCTGGGTGCCATGGGGTTCGGGCGACACCATGTGATGCGCATCGGCGGTGCTGCCCGCATCCAGCAGGAACGCCTCACAGTGGGCGCCGCGGGCGTTGGCATCGGCCTCGCGCTCCAGAACCAGAATGCCGGCCCCCTCAGCGATCACGAAGCCATCCCGATCCAGGCCATAGGGGCTGGAGGCCAGTTCCGGAGTGCTGTTACGGGTGGAGAGGGCGCGCATGGCACTGAAGCCCGCCAGGCCCAGTTGGTTCACGGGGGCCTCCGACCCCCCCGCCACCACCACATCGGCGCGGTCATCGCGCAGCAGCATCAGGGCCCAGAGCAGGGCTTCGGCGGAGGATGCACAGGCCGAAACGGGCGTGTGGGCGCCGCCGTGGGCACCGAGGGCAATGCTGATCTGCCCTGCCCCCGCATTGGGAATCAGCATCGGCACCGTCACCGGATTGACCCGCGAGGGGCCGCGCTCCAGCAGGATCCGGTACTGCTGCCCCATGGTCTCCAGACCGCCGATGCCGCAGCCCACCACCACGGCAACCCGGCGCTCGGGCAGCCCACCAGGAGTGTCGAGGCCTGCCCCCTGCCAGGCCTCCCTGGCCGCGAGCAGGGCCAACTGGGAGCAGCGATCGAGGCGGCGCCTGAGCAGGGGCTCCAACTGGGCAGTGGGCTCCTCTGGGATCATCCCCGCCACCCGGGATGGCAAGTCCTGAGCCCACCCGTCCGCCAGAAGGCTGATGCCGGATCGGCCCGCGAGGTAGGCCTGCCAGCAGCTCTCTACCCCGGCACCCAGAGGCGAGAGGGCTCCCATGCCCGTGATGGCGATCCTCTCCTTGGCCACGGCTGGGTTCAGCGCTGTGCGCGAAACATGGCCAAACCTACGTGGTGGGGCCTGCGCCTACGGAGCCCCAACCGTGCTCAGGCCCTGGCCCTGGGCCATTCAGCGAGGGGCTGGCTGGGTCGCGGTGACTGCACGGGCAGTGACGTAATCAACGATGTCACGCACAGTCTTGAAGGTAAGAAGATCCTTTTCTTCGATTTTGATGCCCATGGTTTCATCGGCCTCAATCAGAATCTCATAGAAACCCAGGGAGTCAACACCGACATCATCAATGATGAGGGCATCCAACTCAATACCCGCGGGATCCACCCCGGCGATCCGGGCCAGAATATCTTTTAAACCAGCCAGAATCTCTGCCTCGGTGAGCACGGGGCTGGGGTCTGATTGCAGGTGGCCTGCACAGGATGGCAGCCCTTCGTTGGATTCTGGGGTGACTGAATCTGTCAAGAGTTTGAGACTATGACGAGCTGGAGCGGGGTCTGACCAGGTGCTCTACGAGCAATATTTTATCATTGACTCAAGGGTTTGCCAGCACGGCCTGGACCACTGGGGTCAATCTCAGAAGGACCACGGAACCAGGGAAATTGCCGGTACACCGGCGCGTGGGAAAAGCCAATGAAATGCTGCAGCCGTCGGCGGGGCACCTTTGTGAGGTCGGCTGTCATTAAAATCTCCGTGATCTGGTTGAAGTCTTTGGCCACTGAGATGTCATGACTTTTGGCACCCATGAGATTGATGTATTGGCGTAACAACACCGGGAGCTTGAAGCTGGCCAGCTGTTTCTGGGTTTCACCTTCCAGCCTCTGGATGGATTGGCAGCTGCCACCGGCGTGGCGTTCATCACCGCGGAACCCCCTTGGGTAGCGAGCCGGGGGGATGTCAGTGTTGTCGTCCCTGAATGGAGAGAGCATCAGGGAACGAAGAAAGAAATCATTCACACTGCCCGGATATTGAAAGTGATTATAGGATACTAATCCATAAATTGCAGTGTAGCCTGAGGCAATGGCTGCTTGAAGGCCTCCTCGGAACAGGGTCATCAGCGAAGCAGGTTGCCTCTGAAATGCTGGCGAAATAGCGACCCTGCCGATCTCAAGATGGCTGCCACGGGTGATCAGAAAATTTTTTATTCCTGGGTAGACGTGCTCAAGATATGACGTTGCAGAGCTGTGGGCAATACCGCTGGCGCTGGGGTCAGTAGAAGGTGTTTGAGACGGTACAAACTGAAGACGGGCTGTCCCTGCAAGGGCAAATGTTGTATCATCGACCAAAATAAAGTGATCGTAGAATGGGTCTCTGCCATCCAAGTCTTTATTGTTTCCAGAGCCAGAAAGCTTCTGTCTGTAGGTCAGCTCTCGCAGCAGGCCAACTTCATCCGAAAAGTTTTCGAACGTGTTGCCAGGAATTAGAAAGAGGGTTAATCCGTAGTTGGAAAAGAAATAAAATGGCTTGATGTCGTCAATCAGTGAACGGCTCAGGGGGATCATCGGTCGCTGGGGCTGAGCGCGGTGGACGTCGTGCTGCCCATGAAACCACCTGGGCAGGCCCAGAACCAAGGCCCTGGGCTGAAGCCCTTAGGTCCCGCCGGTTGTGAGGCTGTCACCTGGATCCGACCGGACTCTGCCCCTACACTGAGCGCCCAATGCTGATCCGCCTGTAGCGGCCGGAGATCAGCGTGTTTGTCGAGGTTTCGATGCTGCCCTCCATCCGTGTCCATTTGACAGCCGCCGCCCAGGCACCGCTGCGGATTGGGGCTGCGGGGCTGCTGCTCGCCAGTCCTGGCCTGATGGTTCCCAGCATCCCTGCTCAGGCAGGCCAGCGGCAGCCTTTCGCCCCGCAGGCCGCTGCCGGTGCCTGGCTGGCCCAGCGCCAGGCTTACCCGATGACCGGGGATCAAGCTGCTCCCCAGTCAGATACCGCGGTTCCCAGCGCCTTACCGGGTCAACCCGTGGTGCAACAGCAGCGGGAGACCAGGCAGGCGCGCGCGCGGCGGGCCACCTTCAGTCCGGAGACCAGCAATTTCCGCTACCGCCTGGCGCCCGGTGACCGGGTGAGGATTTCGGTGTTCAAGGTTGATGGCTATGCCGCTGAGACGGAAGTTCTCAGTGATGGCACGGTGAACCTGCCTCGGATCGGGTCGGTCAACGTGTGGGGTTTGACGCTGGATGAATCCAACCAGCGCATTACCAGCCTCTATTCCACGATCCTGCGTCGACCCTTGGTCTACATCGACCTGATCGCGCCCCGGCCGGTGCGGGTCTCATTGGTGGGTCAGTTGGAGCGCCCCGGCTTTTACACTCTCAGCCGCGACCCATCCACGTCCACCCTGAGGGCCGCAGGGCCTGGAGTGGAGGGCACTGTTGTGGCCACCTCCGGTTGGCCCACCATGGTGGATGCGATCCAGCGGGCCGGCGGCCTCACGGCCTTGGGTGATCTCTCCAATCTGGTGCTGGTGCGTCAGGGCAATGTTCCGGGAGAGTCGCCTCGCGAATATCATTTTGACTATCTCAGCGTGTTAATGAACAACGCGCAGGTTGTTAATCCACTGATCAATGACGGCGACATGATCAAGGTGGGTAAGCTCGAAGGTGCACGCTCCAATGAGGCACTCATTGCCACTGGGGCATCCAACTTTGCTCCAGACTCCATCTCGGTGAATGTCGTTGGCGAAGTGGAGGTTCCTGGCGTCAAGCAGGTGAAATCCAATAGCCCTCTGACCAATGCGGTGTTGGCAGCAGGTGGCCTTGATCCCCAGCGCGCCAGGCTCTCCAACGTTCGCCTGTTGCGACTGGAGGCCGATGGCTCGATCATGTCTCAGGAGGTGGCCTTTGATCCTTCCGCTGCCCTGGGTTCGGAGGCGAACCCCCCTCTGCGCAATGGCGATGTGATCGTGGTGTCGCGCAACAACTGGACCCGCTTCAATGACACCCTTTCCCAGGCTGTGGCACCCCTGGGCCCTTTGTTGAATGCCGCTTCGCTCTACAACATCCTGACCCGCTGAGACCCGGTTGTAGGGCGCCGATGCGGCTCAGATCCCGAGCCGCTGCCAGATCACAGCCAGGTTGGCCCGGTGAAGGTCCGTCGAAAAGCACGCTGCAAGTTCCTCAGCCGTCAGCCGCGCTGCAACCACTGGGTCACTCTCGAGGTTGAGACGGAAATTTCCGGTTTCGGTATTCCATGCCGCATGGGCGTGCTTCTGCACGATCCGGTAGGCCTGTTCGCGATTGAGACCCGATTCCACCAGGGCAAGCAACACGCGCTGGCTGAATACAACGCCTCCATAGATATTCATGTTCCGGGTCATATTTTCGGGATAAATGCCCAGACCCCGAACGACTTCAGTCATCTCCCTCAGCATGAACTGCAAGGTAGCTGAACAATCGGGCAGCATCATGCGCTCCACCGAACTATGGCTGATGTCCCGCTCATGCCAGAGGGCGCAGTTCTCCAGGGCGGCAACCGTGTAGCTGCGCAACACCCTGGCCAAGCCACTGATCCTCTCGCTGCGTATCGGATTGCGCTTGTGGGGCATGGCAGAGCTGCCCTTCTGGCCCTTGGCGAAGTTCTCTTCCAGCTCCAGCACGTCCGTGCGCTGCAGATTGCGGATCTCGGTGGAGAAGCGCTCCAGTGCGGTTCCCACCAGGGCCAGGGTCTGAACGTATTCCGCATGCCGATCGCGGGCGATCACCTGGGTGCTGGCCGTGTCCGGCACCAGGCCCAGCTGCCTGCAGGCCATGGCCTCCACCTCGGGGTCGGTGTTGGCGTAAGTGCCCATGGCGCCACTGATCTGACCCACGCTCACCACCTGCTCCAGCCGCTCGAGCCGCTCCTGGTTGCGCAGTGTCTCGGCCAGCCAGCCAGCCACCTTGAACCCGAAGGTGATCGGTTCGCCGTGAATCGCATGGGAGCGGCCGATCATCACCGTGTCCTTGTGCTGCCGAGCCAGGCTGCGCAGCGCCTCCACCAGCTGATCCAGTTCCTGGCGGAGCACCTGCACGGAGGCCTTCATCTGCAGCGCCAGGCCGGTGTCCAGCACATCGGAGCTGGTCATGCCCACGTGGATGTAGCGCCCCGCGTCGCCCACGTGTTCATTCACATTGGTGAGGAAGGCGATCACGTCATGGCGTACCTCGGCCTCGATACTGAGGATCCTCTCCACGCTGAAGCTGGCCTTTTCCCTGATCTGGGCCAGGGCCTCGGCGGGCACCCGACCCAGCTCGCTATTGGCGGCAGTGGCGGCGATCTCCACGTCAAGCCAGCTCTGGAACTTGGCCTGCTCGCTCCAGATGGCGCCCATCTCAGGCAGGGTGTAACGCTCGATCAAGGCCCAGCGGGTGGGAACGGCCCATCCAATGTATGGGTCGGCAAGGACGCGGCTGCAGGGGCTGGCAGGGACGCCGCTGAAAGGTGCCCGACGGGGGCGGTTCTGCTGCGCCGAAGCTGTTCAGGTCAGGGCCCTGAGCTGGCGGTGGCCCACCTCCCACTGCACCATCGCCCCCCAGCTCTGTTGGCGCACCCAGCAGCGCCCACCCCGGCACTGGATCAGCTGGAAGGGGGGGAGGTCGGGGGGCTGGTTGCGCAGCGTGACAAAGCTGCCAGGGGTCAGGGCCTCGATGAGCTGGGCCGACTGACGGTGGCGCTCCAGGTCGGCCACCTGGGCTGTGGGTGGAATGCTGGCTGCGCTGGACTGCATACTGCCGCTCGGGGGCTGGGGCCATCTTCAGGTGGCTGCGGGGGCCGCCGTGGACAATCACGCAATCTGTTCCGTTTACCTTGTGGTTTGATCAGGGAACGGCAACACCTGTCCGCTCCCGGAGTCGTGGCTTCGAAACAGCGCCTGGATCTGGAACTGGTGGCCCGCGGCTTGGTGGAGACACGCCAGCAGGCCCAGGTGCTGATCAGGGCCGGTCGGGTGCGCAGCGGTGAGCGTTTGCTCGATAAACCCGGCATGGCCGTGGCAGCTGTGCTGCCGCTGCAGGTGCTGCAGCTGCCTCGCTATGTGTCGCGCGGAGGCGAGAAACTGGAGACGGCCCTGGCCGTTTTCCCGCTCCCGGTCAGCGGTCGAGTCTGTGTCGATGGCGGCATCTCGACGGGCGGTTTCACCGACTGCCTGCTGCAGCACGGGGCTGCGCGGGTGTACGGCATTGATGTGGGTTACGGCCAGACGGCCTGGCGGCTGCGCTGCGACCCGCGGGTGGTGCTCAAGGAGCGCACCAATCTGCGCCATCTCAGTCCCGAAGCTCTGTTCGGGGCCGCCGACCCCCGGCCCGATCTGGCGGTGGCTGATGTGTCATTCATCTCCCTTGCCCTGGTGCTGCCAGCCCTGCTGGGGCTGCTGGGGGACGCTCCCCCTCGTGGCACTCACGATCTGATTCTGCTGGTGAAACCCCAGTTTGAGGTGGGTCGGGGCCAGGTGGGCAAAGGGGGTGTGGTGCGCAGCCCAGAGGCCCATGTCGGAGCCATCACGGCGGTGCTGAGGGCCGCTGAACAGCAAGGACTTCAGGCCCCAGGCCTGGTGGCGTCTCCGATCACAGGCCCGGCCGGCAACCACGAATACCTGCTCTGGCTGCGTTCGGCAGCCCTGGTGAGCGTTCCTGCTGAGGCGAGCTGGGCCTTGCCACTGGACCCCAAAGAGCGGATTGAAGCGATCAGTGCATGCGTGGCTTCCACCCTGGCCACCCCCTGAGGGGAAGATTGCCGTGGCCAGGGGGCCGAGAGGCCCCCTGGTGATCCCTAGAACTCAGAGCTTCAGAGCCGGCGAGCTCAGATGGCGCCGCTGTCGCGATCACCGGTGCGGATGCGGATCACCCCATCGATGGTGCCCACGAAGATCTTGCCGTCGCCGATTTCACCGGTGCGAGCCGCGTCTTGAATCGCATTGACCACGGTGTCGACTTTGTCATCATCCACCACGATTTCCAGCTTGAGCTTCTGGAGGAATTCCACCGTGAATTCAGAACCCCGGTAGCGCTCCACCTGACCTTTCTGCCGACCAAAGCCGCGAACCTCGCTGACTGTCATGCCCACGATGCCGGCATTGACCAGGGCAATCTTGACATCTTCAAGCTTAAAGGGCCGAATGATGGCCTCTACTTTTTTCATGGATACCGGTGGGCTGGACGATCAGGATCTCAGGGTTCCCCGCTTTTGGCGGAGAGGGGTCCATTACGCCCGAGCCAGGGGGGTGTTGTCGTAGCCGATGCTACTCGGCCAGCGCCCTGACAGGATCCCCGCTTGCAACCGGCAGGCCGTGGCCCCCAGGCCCTCCGTTGGTTTCAGTCATCATGGCCTGCGTCAGCTCTGTGCCCAGCCTTGTCCACGCCACCTGCCATCCCCGAGGCGAGCGCCAGCTCCGTTGCGGAGCAGACCCAGACACCCCTCTACGGCGAACGGGCGATCGCCGAGTGCCGGTTGATCTGCTTCGACAATCCCCGGCCGGGGCGTCCCTACGACATCGCCATCACCCTCCCGGAATTCACCTGCCTTTGTCCGTTCTCGGGCTACCCCGATTTCGCCACCCTGCGTCTGCTCTACCAGCCCGGTCCCCGGGTCATGGAGCTGAAGGCCATCAAGCTGTATGTGAACAGCTACCGCGATCGCAGCATCTCCCATGAGGAGGTGGCCAACCGGATCCTGGACGACTTCGTGGCAGCCTGCGAGCCGCAGTGGATGCAGCTGCAAGCCGATTTCAACCCCCGCGGCAATGTGCACACGGTGGTCACAGTGAGCCATGGCAGCCGTCAGGCCTGCTGAGGCGGGTTGAGCAATTCGGGTAGTTCCCGTGCAAAGGCGGTGAGGTTGCGGTTGCACAGCCCGGCCACGTGCAACCGCCCCACCTCGGCGATCGCCCAGAGCTGGCGGGTGGCCAGCAGGCTCAGGCCGCCGCCGACCAGGGCGATGGCAAAGCCCGAATACACCAGGGGGACGCCTGGATCGCGCTTGAGCAGGATGCCACTGGCCGGCAGCACCGAATCCACCCGTACAGGCAGCCCATTGATCTCCAGGGGAGCGGCGCCGATCCCCAGTTGGCCGAGCCTGGAGCCATCGGCGCCGAACACCTCCACCGGTCCCTGCTCGCTGCTGAGGCTGAGCAGCACTGGATCAGTCCCATCGGGCCTGGTGGGCAGCACCAGGCCCCAGATCTGCTCTCCCAGCTCAGGGAAGCTCTGCAGGGGCAGCTGCAGCAGCGGGCTGCGCCCCAGTTGGACGGTGATGGCGGCCAGGCCCCAGTCGGCCTGGTAAAGGGTGACGCCCTGGAAGCGCAAGGGGTGGTTGACGCTGATCTGGGAGGCCTTCAGCAGCGTGCCGGTCTCGCCATCGCCTTCCAGCAGCCGCAGGTCGGAGCGGAACTGTTCCGGCCGCCCGGCGGGATCGCGCTCCACCGCAAAGCTGTCGAGGGCGAGGGTGAGGGTGCTGTGGCCGCGGCTGTCCACCAGCTCCAGGCTGCGGCCAGGTGCCAGGAATTGCTCAGCCCGCTGGCCCCCGAGAGCTCCCCAGGCGGCCCCCAGCATCAGCACCACCATGCCGGCATGCACCAGCAGGGGCCCCACCCGCCCCAGGACTCCCCGCCGGGCGGCGAGGCGATCGGGCTGGCGCTGCACCTGCCAGCCCTCGGCCCGCAGCCTTTCCTCCAGGCGTTGCAGATCGGCGCTGGCGTCGTCGCACGCCCGCGTTTCGGCCACGTTCAGCTTGCTCAGCTGGCGCGGGCTGCGGTAATCGATCCAGCGCAGCGAGGCCCGCAGGGCAGGCCACTGGCGCCGCCAGCTGCACAGCAGAAGCGAGAGGGCCAACCAGGCCAGCAGGGCCAGGAACCAGTGGCTGGAATACACATGGTCGAGTTCCAGGCCGAGCACCCTGTCGGCATTGAGCACCCCCAGCCAGGGCTGGGGGTCGTAGAGCTGGTGGTAGAGGCCTTCAGGCTCTTTCTGGGGAATGGCGGTGCCGACACCGCTGGCGATGGCGATCACGATCAGGAGACCGATGGCCAGACGCAGATCGGCAATCCAGCCAGCCAGGCGTTGCAGGGCACTCATGGGGTCAGGTCCAGTTGGCGACCAGCATCACCAGTCCCGTCGCCAGCAGCACGGCGCCGCTCAGGGGTGGCACCCATTGACCCAGGCGCCGCAGGCTGAGCAGGCCCTGCAGGCTGGCGGCCACGGTGCCGGCCAGCAGCAGAGGCATCACCTGGCCGGCGCCGAAGCTGGTGAGCAACAGCATGCCCACCAGGGGCTTGCCCACCTGGGCCATCCAGGCCAGCAGCACCGCCAGCACGGGCGTGGTGCAGGGCGTGGCGGCAAGGCCAAAGGCAAGGCCCGCAGCCAGGGGAGCCAGGGGGGCGGGAACATGCTGGCGCCAGCGTTCGGGATCCGGGCCGGCAGGAAGCTGCAAGGGGAGCCAGCCCAGCAGGTTGAGGCCCATCGCCAGGGCGATCAGGGCCACGATGGTGGGAATCAGACCGGGAATCTGGCCATAGATCCTGCCGAGCAGCCCACTGGCCAGCCCCAGCAGCACCAGGGCGGCAACGATCCCGGCAGCGAAGCTGGCGCTGCGCAGCCAGGGCCGGCCTGCCTCGCTCTGGCCGCTGAACCCGGCGAGGTAGGCCAGGGTGACCGGCAGCAGCGAGAGGGAGCATGGGCCCAGGCTGGTCAGCACACCTCCGGCGAACACCAGAAGCACGGTGGCGGGCCCGGGATGCTGAAGAGAATTCCGAAGCAGCAGCTCGCTGTAGCGGGCCCAATCGGCCAGTGCTGCGCCAGCTTCGATCATGACTCCAGCCTATCGGGCCGGCTGCGGTCGACGGCGGCGGGGTTCGGTGCTGAGGCCCCCTGATTCCAGGGAGCAGCGAATCAGCAGACCGCAGATCAGCAGGCTGGCCAGCAGGGAATTGCCCCCGTAGCTGATCAGGGGCAGCGGCAGCCCCGTGGTGGGCATGGCCCCGCTGGCCACGGCAATGTTGAGAATTGACTGGCCCACCAGCAAGGTGGTGGCCCCCATGGCCACGAGCCTCTGCTGGTTGCTGCGGCAACTGAGCGCCACCCGCACCCCCACAAAGCCGAACAGGAGCAGGAACAGCAGCAGTGCCACCGAGCCCACGTAGCCGAACTCCTCGGCGTAGACGGCAAAGATGAAGTCGGTGGTCTGGATCGGTAGGTATTGGAGCTTCTGGGTCGAGAGGCCGAAGCCCTCCCCGAGCAGCCCACCGGAGCCGATGGCCAGGAGGCTCTGTACCAGCTGATAGCCATCGCCCTGGGCGTCCCGCCAGGGGTCCAGGAACGAGATGACCCGCAGCCGCTGGTAGTCGTTGATCAGGATGCTGGCCGAGCCCAGCAGGCCCCCCGCGGTGGCGGCTCCCAGCAGCAGTGGCAGCCCCACCCCAGCGGCCAGGGCCATCAGCCAGAGCAACAGCCCGGTGAGAGCGGCGGTGCTGAGGTTGGGCTGTTTGAGCACCAGCAGGATCAGGGTTCCAAACACACCCAACCACAGCAGTTTCTGATCGAGGCTGATGCGGCGCCAGTGGGCGAACAGGGCGGCCCCCTGCAGCACCACGAAGGGCTTCACCAGCTCGGAGGGCTGGATCTGGATGGGGCCCAGCACCAACCAGCGACTGGCGCCATTCACGGTGCTGCCCACCACCAACGTGGCGGCCACAAGCAACGTGAAGACCAGCAGGGCGAGCGGAGCCAGGTGAAGCCAGCGCCGCAGGCTGGTGCGCACCGCCATCCACAGCAATCCCCAGCTCGCCAGCATCCAGATCAGCTGGCGCTTGAGATAGAAGGCGCCATCCCCCATCTCCCGCTCGGCCACCCACCAACTAGCGGAGGCGAGCACCAGTAAGCCCATCAGGCTCCACAGGCCAACCAGGGCCAGGAGCAGACGTGCTTCCGCCGGCCACTGGGCCCAAGGCCAGGGCCAGAGGGTCCGCTCCGGGGTTACGGCGTGGGGACGGCGGCCTGGCCGTCGCGGTCGTGCGGCTGTTGGCGCAGCAGTGGAGGTCACGAACTGGACATCGGGTCCTGGCAGAACCAGGAAGGACTCCCATTGAGCCGCGCCTCACCCCTGATTGTCGAGTCTTGAGTCCGCCCATGCAGCTGTCCTCTCACGGATGGCCGCAACCGGATGGGCATGAAAAAGCCCGGCACGGGGCCGGGCTGATCAGATGATTTCTCAGGAGAGGCCTGAGAGATCAGTGATTCGCTCAGTTGCCAACGTTGACCTGACGGCGGCCGGTGGCCAATTCAACTTTGAGAATCTTGCCGCCCTGTTTCATGATTCGCTGCTGTTCAGCAAACCAGCTCTCATAGGGCACCCACTTGGTGAAGTAGGTGTTTTGAAGTTCGCGCTGGGTTCGCGACTTCTCAGGGCAAGGGATGCAGGCAGTGATTTTGAACAGGCGCATGGAGTGATCCGCAGGGATAGACGGAAACTCTGGATCAGTTACCCAGACCCGAGCAGATATAGTCGAAGTAAACGGCCATTTCACGGCCGGCATCGGGGCCCACCAAGGAAGCGGTGACTTCCTTCATGGCCTGGATCGACTGAACCGTGGCGCCGATGGGCACACCCAGGGAGTTGTAGGTTTCCTTGAGGCCGTTGAGCACCCGCTCATCCAGGATGGAGGTGTCACCTGCCAGCATGGCGTAGGTGGCATAGCGCAGGTAGTAGTCGAGGTCGCGAATGCAGGCCGCATAACGACGGCAGGTGTACATGTTGCCGCCCGGACGGGTGATGTCCGAATACAACAGAGACTTAGCGACGGCCTCTTTGATGATGCCGGAAGCGTTGGCACTGATCGTGGCGGCGGCACGGACGCGCAGCTCACCGCTGGCGAAGTACTGCTCCAGACGACCCATGGCGGAGCCGTCGAGATACAGGCCTTGAACGTCGGCCTGATTAATGACGTTGGTGATGGCGTCTTGCATGAATCCTGCTGAAGGCGTAGGAGGAAAAGGGAATGAGCAGCCTCAGGAGAGGGCGCCGATGACGTAGTCGAAGTAGAAACCAGCTTCTTCGGCGTCACCACCCGTGAGCATGCCGGTGGCCACGTTCTTCATCTCGCGGACAGCCTCGGCCATCGCATCGAGAGGCGTGCCCAGGGAGCGGTACATCTCCTTGGCACCGATGATCCCGATTTCCTCAATGGGTGTCACATCACCGGCCACAACGCCGTAGGTGACCAGGCGCAGGTAGTAGTCCATGTCCCGCAGGCAAGACGCGGTCATCTCCTCGCCATAGGCGTTGCCGCCAGGGGAGATGACGTCGGGACGCCGCTGGAACAGCGCACCCCCGGCGGTTTTGACGATGCGTTCGCGGCTCTCGCTCAGGACCTGGGCCACGCGCACACGGCGCTGGCCGGCAGTCACGAAGGATTTGATCTGGTCGAGTTCGCCAGGGCTGAGATAGCGGGCTTCGGCGTCCGCGTTGATGATCGAGTTGGAGACGATGCTCATGCAGTTCTGCCTCGAAACAAGCGGCCGCCTTGACGGAGACCGGTATCCGGTGGGTAAGGGAGTGATCGACTCGCGCCGATCGCCGAATCATTCTGCGCCAAGGCCCCGCCATGGCTCCTGCTCCGGTAACAGTTCTTCATGGCCAGACGCTGAAGGAAAAGCACTGGCGCGCAAGGGGTTTGGCGGATGTTTCCAATAGTGAATAAACCCTACGACGCTCCTGGCTAGGGGCGTCGTAGGGGGTGACTGTTGTCTTCAGCGGATACGGCAAAGAATTGCTGTGGAGGCATATTTTTCCTGCGATGCATAACCTCACGTTGGAGTGCTCCGAAGGAGAAGATGTTGCTCTGATGGGCGTTAATGCCTCAGCCGCTCATCTAGCGTGCATCGACAGATTGGTGGCGGCCATGTCATCTGTAGCCATCGGATCGGAACCGTTCAGGTGGCCGAGGGCTGGAGGCTGAACGAGCAGCGTCATAGCTTCGAGCCTGTGGCCTCTGGCCTAGGTGAGCTCACGGGGCCTTGCTCCTCAGGGGTCTGGGCGTCTGTGCGCAGCCCAGGAGGGGACTTGGGACCCAGCTAAATCGCTCCACGGGGGGCTGGATTCAACCCCCCGTTGCCACCATAGAGAGCCGCCGTCCGGTTCACGGTGCTGAGGGGAATGCCGTCAGCGGTGGCCAGGCCGCGCACATAGGGAACGGTGTCCTGTCCGAAGGCCTCGGCGTACTCCTGGCTGTTCAGCAGCTCCTGTACGGCTGCGACCTGACCGGAGGCGGCCCTCGTGGCCAGATAACGGCTCACTTCCTGGGGCTGGGCTGCCCGTCCCAGCAGGGCCAGGTAGGCCGCAGAAGCAGCCCGCAGCGGCGCCATGCGGTTGAGCCGCTGCTGAAACAATTCACCGGTGGCCACCTGGGCCACGAATTCGGCAGCCGTCAGCTGGACGTTGCGGAACTGGGACTCGGCGTCCTTGAGGCGCTCGACCGCCAGGGGAATGCGGTTGAGCAGTTGGCGGTAGGTGCTGGTGACGGCTTCCTGCACCTGGGCCTCGCTGGCGGTGCGGCCCACGCGGACCGGACGTCCGAGGCCCTGGCGCCGGCCGAAGCCCTGCGGCTGGCCGGGACGCAGGGCCCGTTGCATGGCCTCTCCAGGCTGCAGGGCCGGTGCCGTGGCCAGGTTGCCCCCAACGGCCTTGGTCCAGCCACCGACGAGCGGAGCCTGGGGGGCAGAGGGGCTCTCAAATCCCTGGCCACCGGGAGTGCTCCAGAAAGCATTCACTCCGGGAGCGCGCCAGGTGCGTTCCGGAGCCGGCTGCTGGCGGACACTGTTGCTGGCTGTCCGGGAACCGGCAGGACGGCTGACCTCGCCACCGGCAACCTTGGCGCTCCAACTGCCGCGGATGACGCTGTCGCGCTGGGGAAGGTTGCGGGGGGTGATGTCGCCAACGGTGCGCACGGCCAGGGGCGGAGCCACTTCGGGGCGCTTGGTGGGAGTGAGGTCCGGGTAGGCGGCGGCGTTGAAGGGCCGATTCAGGCCAGGAACCTTGCGGGCGCTCCGATCGGCAGGGGTGATGAAGCGCTCGAAGGGAACCGTGTCCTCGCCGAAGCAGTCGTTGTACTCCCGGCTGTTGAGCATGGCGTCGATGACGCCATAGAAGCCCTGGCGGGCTGCCGTGTCGAAGTAGGCATCGATTTCCCAGCGGCCGAAGCTGGGGCGGCCCAACAGGCGCCGATGCATCACTTCAATGGCCTTGGTGATGTAGAGGCCGCTCCAGTAGCGCCGGCGGAAGGCGTTGGAGCGGGCCACTTGGCGCACGAACTCCCTCAGGCTGATGTCGCCGTTCTCCAGCTTGATCTCTTCCACCTTGTTGCGCTCGCCGGCATAGCCGGCGTTGCCGAGCACCTGCACATACACCGCATTGATCACGGCCTGGGTGCTGGCTTCGGTGCCGCGGATACTGGGCTGGCCGCCGCGGCGGGGCACGGAGTTGCCACCGGTGGCGATCTGCTGCAGGCGCACCACCTTGGGGCCGACCCGCCGGGGAACTGCCTTGCGGAACTGGCGGCTGTCCATCTGACCGGGCTGGTTCAGGCCGTTGCCGATCAGGATGCGGCGACTGTCATAGCCGAACGGGGCGGGACGGGTGGCCACCTTGGCGGTGCTGGAGGGGAAAATGGCACCGTAGGTGAGGCCCAGCGGATCGTTGCTGCCGCCGTAGGGGTGCTGATCGGGATAGGGCTGGCGGTAGGAGGCGTAGAGGGTGACGTACTGGGGCGCTCCCTCAAAGGGCGCGCTGAAGCGGAAGAGCTTGCGGTTCGAACCCCAGCCGGCGCTTTCCTGGGCTTCCTCGCCGAGGTCGCGCAGGTAGGGAACGGTCTCCTCACCGAAGACCCGGGCGTACTCCATCGAGTTCACCAGGCAGTCGACCAGGCCGGGCAGGCCCTGGGCACTGATGATGTCGAAGTAGGCGGTGAACTCTTCTCTCGAGCTGAGGCCCCTGCCGAGGAAGTGGCGGAAGGCCAGCTCCACGGCCCGACTGTTGGAAAAGCGGCCGTAAAACTGCTTCTGGTAGTCGCGGCTGCGGCCGAGGGCGCGGATGAACTCGCGCATCGAGAGCTGCCCCTGGCGCGTCTGGGTGGCTTCCACGGAGCACACCTCCTGGCCGTAGCCCTTGACGATGTCGCGCTCGAAGACCTGGCGGTAGGCCGCCCGGATCACCTCGGCCTTCTGGGCCCCGGTCATGGCCGGCTTCATCACGAAGCGCAGGGCCTTGCCCTGGGCTCCGAGGGCGTAGGTGGCGGGGAGTTGCAGTCCCTGGCTCATCGGGCTGCCCAGACGCTGGCGTGCCGAGGGGGTGGGAATCGCCAGTTCGGCGATGAGCACATTGAAATACTGGATCACCAGCTGGCGGGTGTCAGGCTCGCCCTTGAACAGCCCGGCCGAGGCCGCCCGCATTTCCTGCAGGGCCACGTTGGTGGCTGTCAGGGAGCAGGCCTTCTCGAGCACATCGCGGAGGCCGCGGGTGTTGACGGCCAGGATGCTGGGGTCGCCTGCCACCAGGGCATAGCCCACGTAGCGCAGGAACCAGGCGAGGTCGCGGATCGATTTCCGCATCCTGGCGGTGCCGTAGAGACCCACCGCAATCGGCGAGAAGCCGGTCGGCAGCACCACGCGCACGTCGGCGTCGCCGCCAGCACCGTCCAGCAGACGGCTGATCAGGCTGCCGCGGCCGGTGCTGCCGCTGGCCCCTGCATAGGTTTCGACCGAACGGCGGAAGGCGGCCTGATCTGCGGCCAGGACGGCGGTCTGGCTGCCCGAGCGGGCCGCAGGGCTGAGGGGCGCATCCAGGTAGGAAAGCGGCGTTCCACCCGAGAAGATCCTGTTGGCCGCCTTGGCCACGATGAAGTCGGCATTGTCCGAAATGCGACGGGCTGCCTCCACCCGCCTCTGGCCGCTCTGAAAGAACGTGACCAGGTTGTTCAGCTCCCCCCCATCAGGGAAGCGGTCCTCCTGCTCCGCCTGACGGACGCTGGACAGCGGCAGGGTGTCGTAGCGCTGGGGAGCAACCCTGGTGCTGCCGCTGCTGGCGGTCACGGTCATTGACGAGAGCGAACCGGGCCGCGCCAACCTACGGCTCGTTGCCAGGAGCACCGGGAGCTGTTGAACAAATGTTTGCAGCCCCGGCAGCCCCGGCAGCCCCGGCAGCCCCCCCGGTCCAGCCCTGTCGCCGGGGCCGCCGTGAAATGCTCGCCCCCAGATCGCCCTGCTGCCGTGTCTGCCAGTGATGCCGCCACCCCTGTGGTGAGCGCCTTCTACGACCGCTTCCCCTACCCAGCCGACCCGCTCCAGGACGGGCCTCCTCCTGGCTACAACTGGCGCTGGTGTGTCGACAGCGCCTGGGTGGCGGCCAGCGGTGCCCTGCCGCCACCCGGGCCCTCAGGCAGGCGGGCCTGGCGAATCCTGGACGCCGGCTGCGGCACTGGCGTAAGCACCGACTACCTCTGCCATCTCAACCCGGGCTCGTCGGTGCTGGCGGTGGATATCAGTGCCGGTGCCCTGGACGTGGCCCGGGAGCGCACCCGCCGCTCCGGCGCCGCCCAGCAGGTCGGGGAGCTGCGCATCGAGCAGCGCAGCCTGCTCGACCTGGCCGGCGAGGGACCCTTCGACTACATCAACTCGGTGGGTGTGCTGCATCACCTGCGCCAGCCGGAGGCCGGACTGAAGGCCCTGGCGGGCCTGCTCAGGCCCGGCGGCCTCCTGCATCTGTTTCTGTATGCCGATGGGGGGCGCTGGGAAATTCACCGGATCCAGCGCAGCCTCGGCCGTCTGGGGGTGGGCAGCGGCAGCGAGGGGATGCGGCTGGGCCGCCAGCTCTTCGCCGACCTGCCCGAGACCAACCGGCTACGGCGGCACCACGAGCAGCGTTGGGCCCTCGACACCGCGGCCGAGGCCAACTTCGCCGACATGTACCTCCATCCCCAGGAGACCAGCTACAACCTGGAGCGATTGATGGCCTTCGTGCAGAGCGCGGAGCTCTCATTTGCGGGCTTTTCCAATCCGGGCGTCTGGGACCCGGCCCGGTTGCTGAGCGGCGAGCTGCTGGAGAGGGCCCAGGCCCTGCCTGACTTGGAGCGCTGGGCTCTGGTGGAGGATCTGGACCCTGAGATCAGCCACTTCGAGTTCTTTCTCTCCCAGGGGGCGCTGCCCAGCCCCTGCTGGGATGACGATGGAGCTCTGCTGGCAGCCGGCGGCATCCGCAACCGCTGCCTCTGGGGCTGGCCCTCCACGGAGCTGCTGGATCCGGATCTGATGCCTCTGAGCCTCAGCAACGAGGCTCTGGCCCTCATGCAGGCCCTGGAGGCCGCCCCCCCGGGGACGGCGATCGGTGCCCTGCCTGCTGAGCGCTCGACAGCCGGCCCGACGGACGACACAATCAACGCATCGAGGCAACGCCGACTTGGCGCCGCCCGGGAGCTGTTGGCCGCCCGGGTGTTGCTACCACTGGCTTCTGGGGCTGCGTGATAGATTCCGCGCGCCTTCTAGGGGTTGGCTCGGTTGTCGGTTTCTCCACCTTGCCTGCCTGGGCAGCCCTTGGCTGATCAGGTGACAGGATCGGTTGATGCCGGCCAGCCGGCAGGGGACGTGGACCCTGCTGCCGACGCGCAAGCCCCCCAGGCCGATGCCGCCGAGCCGGACAATGGCATGGCCGAGTATCACCGTCTCCAACTGAAGCTGCAGCAGCTCACCCTGCTGCTCAGCGGTGTGGCCTTCCTGGCCACCGGTCTGCTCCTGAGCTGGAGCACAGCGTTCGCTGTGCTGGTGGGGGCTACGGCCGCCCTCCTCTATCTGCGGCTGCTCGGGCGCAGCGTCACCCGACTGGGTGGTGAGCGACGCGGCATGGGCAAGGCCCAGCTGCTCGTGCCCATTCTCCTTGTGCTGGCCGCCTGCCGCCTGCCCCAGCTGGATCTGCTGCCTGCTTTCCTGGGGTTCCTGCTCTACAAGCCCGCAGTGATCCTGCAGGCCGTGCTCGACGCCTGAATTCCCCGTCCCCCTGATCCCCCCGATGCTTGCGCTGCCCTCCATTCTGACTTTCGCCGAGCTTGAGGTGGGTCAACACCTCTACTGGCAGCTGGGCAACCTCAAGATCCATGGCCAGGTGTTCCTGAGCTCCTGGGTTGTGATCGGTGCCCTGTTGGCCCTGGTGATCGCCGGAACCCGCAAGCTCGAACGTGACCCGCGCGGCACCCAGAATCTGCTGGAGTTTCTGTGGGATTACATCCGCGACCTCTCCCGGGAGCAGATCGGTGAACGGGCCTACAGAGACTGGATGCCCTTCATCGGCACGCTGTTCCTGTTCATCTTCGTGAGCAACTGGGGCGGAGCGCTGGTTCCCTGGAAGCTGATCCACCTGCCCAGCGGCGAGCTTGGCGCCCCAACCGCCGACATCAACACCACTATTGCCCTGGCACTGCTGGTGTCGCTTGCTTACTTCTACGCGGGCCTCAGCCGCAAAGGGCTTCGTTACTTTGAGTATTACGTGGAGCCCACGCCAATCATGCTCCCGTTCAAGATCGTCGAGGATTTCACCAAACCACTTTCGCTCTCTTTCCGACTTTTCGGCAATATCCTGGCCGACGAATTGGTTGTGGCCGTGCTGGCCTTTCTGGTTCCCCTGCTGGTGCCGCTTCCGGCGATGTTCCTGGGCCTGTTCACCAGCGCGATCCAGGCTCTGATCTTTGCCACCCTTGCCGCTTACTACATCGGTGAAGCGGTCCACGAGGAGCACCACTAGAGCGGCTCAGCTGGCCCGGTCCGCCGGTCTGGCAAACTCACTGCGCGCAGGTCCGGTAGCCACCGGGCCCGTTTCCAACCCCAGGCAACGTCCCAGGCGCAGGAGAATTTCATCCCTCCGTCCACTCAGCGCTGTCCCAGCGCATCCATCTTTTCTTCCCCCATGGATTCCATCACTTCCGCAGCTTCCGTTGTGGCCGCTGGTCTGGCCGTCGGCCTGGGCGCCATCGGCCCTGGCATCGGTCAGGGCACCGCTGCCGGCGGCGCCGTTGAAGGCATCGCCCGCCAGCCCGAAGCCGAGGGCAAGATCCGCGGCACCCTGCTGCTTTCGCTGGCCTTCATGGAGGCGCTCACCATCTACGGCCTCGTGGTTGCCCTGGTGCTGCTGTTCGCCAACCCCTTCGCTGGTTGATCGGCTTCTGAGTGGACGGTCGGTGGGGGCTTGATGCCCCTGCCGTCTGGCAGCTCGGCCCCTCCTTCCATCCCGATCCCTCCAGCGCATCGATTCCCATGACCAGCTGGCTTCTGCTCGCCGAAGCAGGCGCACCCGAGGGAGGTCTCTTCGACCTCGACGCCACACTGCCTCTGATGGCTGTGCAGGTCGTTCTCCTCACCTTCATCCTCAACTCGCTGTTCTTCCGCCCCGTTGGCCGGGCTGTTGAGGAGCGCGAGGGCTACATCAGCACCAGCCGCGCCGACGCCAAGCAGAAGCTGGCCCAGGTGGAGCGCCTGGAGGGCGACCTGCGTGAGCAGCTCAAAGAGGCTCGCCAGCAGGCCCAGCAGCTGATCCTGGAAGCCGAGCAGGAGATGGACCAGCTCTACCGTTCCGCCCTGGCTGCGGCCACTGCCGACGCCAACGCCAAGAGGGAAGAAGTCCGGCGCCAGATCGATGGCCAACGGGATCAGGCCCTCATCCGCCTCAGCGGGGATGCTGATGGGCTTGCCGATCTGATCGTCTCCCGCCTGCTGGCTCCCGCGCCATGACCCCAATGCTTCCTCTTTTCGCCAGCCACGGCGGCTTTGGTCTCAACCTCGACCTGTTCGAGACCAACATCATCAATCTGGTGATCGTGATCGTCGCTCTCTGGAAGTTTCTTCCGGGGTTTCTGGGCGGCATCCTTGAGCGCCGCAGGGCGGCCATCCTCACGGATCTCGACGATGCCGAGCAACGCCTGAGCCAGGCCAACGCCAGCCTGACTGAGGCCCAGAGCGCCCTCGCCGCGGCCCACCAGAAGGCCGAGCAGATTCGGGTGGATGGCAAGGCCAGGGCAGCGGCCATTCGGGCCGACAGTGAGGCCCGAACCATCGATGAGATGGCCCGCCTCAAGCAGGGCGCCATGGCCGATCTCGATGCCGAGGCCGCCAGGGTCACAGAAGCTCTGCGCCGGGAAGCCGCCCAGCAGGCGATCGACAAGGCTCTCGCCAGCCTGCCCGGCAAGCTCGATGCCACGGCCCAGGCCCGCCTGATCGATCAGTCCATCCAGAATCTGGGGAACGCCTGATGCCTCTGCTCAATAGTCTCGCCAGCCCCTATGCGGAGGCGCTGCTGCAGGTCACCGAGGCCCGAGAGGAAACCGACAGCGTGGCTGACCAGGCCCGCGACCTGCTGGCCATCTGGAAGGCCTCGTCCCAGCTTCGCGAGGCCATGGCCTCACCGGTGCTGGAGCCTGAGGCCAAGAAGGCGGCCCTGGACGCTCTGTTCAAGGACCAGACTGCGGCCTCGCTCCAGAATCTGCTGAAAGTGCTGGCTGATCGCCAGCGCATCGCCGTGCTCGATGCCGTGCTGATGCGCTTCCTTGAGCTGTACCGCGAGCTCCGCAACATCGCCATGGCCACTGTCACGTCCGCCACGCCCCTGAGCGAAGAGCAGCAGCAGCAGCTCACCGCCAAGGTGCAGGCCCTGGCAGGCACCGATGCCGTCGAGGTCGATCTGCAGATCGATCCCGCCCTGATCGGCGGTTTCATCGTCAGTGTGGGTTCCCAGGTGGTCGACGCCAGCCTCTCCGGCCAGGTTCGTCGCCTCGGTCTTGCCCTGGCCAAGGTTGGCTAGAGGGCCCTGCCCGCTCTTCTTCGGGAGTCGCCGCTCCCGCCCCATCACTCTCCCCCCAGTTCCCCTCCACTCCCCCTGCGGGGATTTCTCCCATGGTTTCCATCCGTCCTGACGAGATCAGCGCCATCCTCAAGCAGCAGATTGAGGACTACGACAAGTCGGTGGCCGTCAGCAACGTCGGCACCGTGCTGCAGATCGGCGATGGCATCGCCCGCGTCTACGGCCTGCAGCAGGCCATGGCCGGGGAACTGGTCGAATTCGTGGATGGCACCGAGGGGATCGCCCTCAACCTCGAAGACGACAACGTCGGCGTCGTGCTGATGGGCGAGGGTCGGGGCATCCAAGAGGGCAGCACCGTCAAGGCCACCGGCAAGATCGCTGCCGTGCCGGTGGGCGATGCCATGCTCGGCCGGGTGGTGAACGCCCTTGGTCAGCCGATCGATGGCAAGGGCGACATCGCCACCACCGAGACACGCCTGATCGAGTCGATGGCGCCTGGCATCATCCAGCGCAAGTCAGTGCACGAGCCGATGCAGACGGGCATCACGGCCATCGACGCCATGATCCCCATCGGCCGGGGACAGCGGGAACTGATCATCGGTGACCGCCAGACTGGCAAGACCGCCATCGCCATCGATACCATCATCAACCAGCGTGGCGAGGACGTGGTCTGCGTCTACGTGGCGGTGGGCCAGAAGGCCGCCTCGGTGGCCAACGTAGTGGAGGTGCTGCGCGAGAAGGGCGCCCTTGACTACACCATCGTGGTAGCCGCCAGCGCCTCGGAATCTGCAGCTCTGCAGTACCTCGCCCCCTATACGGGTGCGGCCCTGGCTGAATCGTTCATGTACAAGGGCAAGGCCACCCTGGTGATCTACGACGACCTCACCAAGCAGGCCCAGGCCTACCGCCAGATGTCTCTGCTGCTGCGCCGCCCACCCGGGCGGGAGGCCTACCCCGGCGACGTGTTCTATTGCCACAGCCGCCTGCTGGAGCGCGCCGCCAAGCTCTCCGATGCCATGGGCAAGGGCTCGATGACCGCTTTGCCGATCATCGAGACCCAGGCTGGTGACGTGTCGGCCTACATCCCCACCAACGTGATCTCGATCACCGATGGCCAGGTGTTCCTCAGCTCCGACCTGTTCAACTCCGGCCTGCGCCCCGCCATCAATGTGGGCATCTCCGTGAGCCGGGTGGGCGGTGCCGCCCAGACCAAAGCGATCAAGAAGATCGCTGGCACCTTGAAGCTCGAGTTGGCCCAGTTCGATGAACTAGCCGCCTTCTCCCAGTTCGCCTCAGACCTGGATGCCGCGACCCAGGCCCAGCTGGGGCGGGGCAAGCGGCTACGCGAGATCCTCAAGCAGCCCCAGTTCAGCCCCCTGATTCTGGCTGAGCAGGTGGCCGTGGTCTATGCCGGGGTCAAGGGCCTGATCGACGAGGTCCCGGCCGATGCGGTGGCCCAGTTCTGCCGTGAGCTGCGGGAGTATCTCAAGTCCAACAAGCCTGACTACATCTCGAAGGTGCAAACCGAGAAGGTGCTCAGCGAGGAGGCGGAAGCCATGCTCAAAGAGGCCATTGCCGAGGTGAAGTCCACCATGTTGGCCTCAATCTGAGCAGGAGCGAACGAACCTATGGCCAACCTCAAAGAGATCCGCGACCGCATCAGTTCGGTCAAGAACACCCGCAAGATCACTGAGGCGATGCGCCTGGTGGCTGCAGCCAAGGTGCGACGTGCCCAGGATCAGGTGCTGCGCAGTCGTCCCTTTGCCGATCGCCTGGCTCGCGTGCTCGAAAACCTTCAGTCGCGCATGGGGTTTGAAGACATGGACGCTCCCCTGCTGGAGTCCCGCCCTGTGGATCAGATCACCCTGCTGGCTGTCACAGGTGATCGGGGCCTCTGCGGTGGCTACAACGCCAACATCATCAAGCGCACGGAACTGCGCCACGCTGAGTTGGTGGGCCAGGGCTTCAAGGTGGATCTGGTGCTGATCGGCCGCAAGGCCATCAGCTACTTCCAGAACCGCTCCAGCCTCTACACCATCCGTGCCACCTTCACCGGCCTTGAGCAGGTGCCCAGTGCCGATGAGGCCAGGACGATTTCCAACGAAATCCTGGCGGAATTCCTCTCCGCTTCCACCGATCGGGTGGAAATCATCTTCACCAAGTTCATCAACCTGGTGAGCTCCAGGCCTGTCATTCAGACTCTCCTGCCCCTGGATCCCCAGGGCATTGCCACCCCTGAAGATGAGATCTTCCGGCTCACCACCCGTGAAGGTCGCCTGGTGGTGGAAGCCGGCAGTGCCAACAACGCGGCCCCTGCCCTGCCCTCGGACATCGTCTTTGACCAGAGCCCGGAGCAGTTGCTGAATGCTCTGCTGCCCCTGTACATGCAGAACCAGTTGCTGCGCTCTCTCCAGGAAGCTGCAGCCTCAGAACTGGCCAGCCGCATGACGGCCATGAACAACGCCAGCGACAACGCCAAGGCCCTCGCCAAGACGCTCACGCTCGACTACAACAAGGCCCGCCAGGCCGCCATCACCCAGGAAATCCTGGAAGTGGTGGGTGGCTCTGCCGCCATGGCCTGAGGGGGCCTGCCGGCTCCCACCTGCCGAAGACCTCCCTTGGACCCTTCCGGTTCCGAGCTCCATCTCAAGCCGCTGTTCCCCGTGGCCCTGGGCGAGCTGCAGCGACGGCCTGATCCTCTGGACCTGGCCATCCAGCTGCAGGATCTGTTGGCGCTGCGTGGCGATGCCTGCAGCAACCCTGAGCCCGGTTGCGCCTGGACAGGCGATCTGCAGGGGGTGTGGCAACTTCATCGCCACGCCACCTTTGCGCCCTTGGTGCAAGAGCTCTGTGGCCATGCCGCCGATTTCATGAAGCAACTGGGTTTTGCGCCCGACCGCGTGGCTCTGCATGTGCAGCGCTGTTGGCCCGTGCTCAGCGAGGCCGGCCAGGTGGTGGGGCGCCACCACCATCCCAATGCCCATCTGAGCGCTGTGTATTACTTCACTGGTGATGGCAGTGGCAAGCAGGGCAGCCTGCGCCTGTTCCCGCCGGCCACGGGCAACGAGTTGGTGCCGGGCATGGCCGTGGGCCATGACGGACCCCTGCGAGCCTCGGACTGGACCCTCCCCTGGGTGGATGTGGCTCCCCGCGCCGGGCTGCTGGTGCTGTTCCCAGCCAGCCTTGACCATGCGGTGCTGCCGAACCGCGATCCCGACAGCATTCGCTGCTCCCTGAGTCTGGACCTCGTGCTGACGGCTCCGGCTGGAACAGCCCCCCCGGAATACCTGGCCCCCCATCCGGGTCACTGGCAGGATCTGGGGGGCGGACCGTTCGGCTGGGAGGATGGAGCACCCCAGCCCGACGCCGGACGCCTCCGTGACTGACGCGCCCCAGACTTTCACGATCACTGCTGAGATCGACGGCACCAGCCACACCTTCCCCTGTCGAGCCGACCAGACGGTGCTGGCGGCGGCCGAGCTGGCCGCTGTGCCCCTGCCCAGTTCCTGCTGCTCCGGGGTCTGCACCACCTGCGCGGCCCTGATCGGCACGGGCCAGGTGCGCCAGCCCGATGCCATGGGGGTGAAGCCTGAGTTGCAGGAGAAGGGCTATGCGCTGCTGTGTGTGTCCTTTCCCACCAGTGACCTGACCCTCAAGGCCTGCATGGAGGACGCGCTGTACGACCTCCAGTTCGGCCAGTACCAGAAGTGAGCGCCCCATCCAGTGCCGAGTTCCTCACCCCCGGCTCGCTTGAGCTCAGATCTGTCGAGCTGCGGTTGCAGCGCTGTCCGGGGGCCCTGCTCCCCCAGGTGCTGGCGGCCCTGGCCTTGCACGGCCGGCCGCTGCGCTGGGCCATCACTGGAGTGTGCGGCGATGGCCTCACCCTTGAAGCTGTGGTGATCGGCCCGTCCGGCCGGCCGTGATCGCCCCTGAAGCGGTGCTGTCGCCACCGCTGCCCACCCTGTTGGTGGTGCCCACGGGCATCGGCTGCGCCCTCGGGGGCTATGCCGGCGATGCCCTGCCTGCCGCCCGACTGCTGGCAGCGGCCAGCGGCTGTCTCATCACCCATCCCAATGTGATGAACGGGGCGGCGCTCTATTGGCGGGACCCCCGCATCCACTATGTGGAGGGGGCGGCCCTGGATCGCTTCGCTGGCGGCACCCTGGCCCTGCGACCGGTGCGGAGCCAGCGGCTCGGGGTCCTGTTCGACGACGGCATTGAACAGCCCCTGCTGCAGCGCCATCTTCAGGTGGTGGACGCCTGCCGGGCCACCCTGGGGCTCACGATCGGCCCGGTGCTGGGCACCGCTGGGCCGCTGCAGGTTCGCCTGGAGCTCGGCCCCAGTGGGGCCAGCTGGGGCAGCCTGGGCCGGCCGGATCTGCTGCTGCAGGGGGCGGAACGGCTGCGGGCCGCCGGAGCCACGGCCATCGCCGTGGTGGCGCGCTTCCCGGACGATGCCGATGCTGAGGCCCTGGCGGCCTACCGGGACGGCTCCGGCGTCGACGCCCTGGCCGGTGCCGAGGCGGTGATCAGCCACCTGCTCACCGATCAGCTGGGGCTGCCCTGTGCCCATGCCCCCGCCTTGGCTGCCCTGCCCCTGGACCCGGCCCTCGACCCCAGGGCTGCCGCCGAAGAGCTCGGCCACACCTTCCTCCCCTGTGTGCTGGTGGGCCTCAGCCGGGCCCCCGACCTGGTGCCGCTCTGCAACGGCCGCCCGGCCTGGGCCGATCCGGACCTGCTGCTGCCCGAGCAGATCGGAGCGGTGGTGGCTCCGGCCGGTGCCCTGGGGGGAGCGGCGGTGCTGGCCTGCGCCGAGCGGGGTGTGCCCCTGATCGCGGTGGAGAACCCCTGCGTGCTGCAGGTGGATGGGGCGGCCCTGGGGCTGGAGGTGCTGCCGGCGCGCAGCTACAGCGAGGCCGCCGGCCTGGTGCTGGCCCTGCGGGAGGGGATCTGCCCCACGGCCTTGAGTCGGCCCCTGCCGCCCCTCAACCCGGGGGGGTGAACCTCTGGGGCCTCACTCCCGGTGGTAGGGCCCGCCCTGGAGGATGGTCTGGGCCCTGTAGAGCTGCTCCACCAGCAGCAGCCGGGCCAGCTCATGGGGGAAGGTGAGGGCCGAGAGGCTCAGCTGCCAGCTGGCCTCGGTCTTGAGCTGGGCGTGCAGACCATCGGCCCCGCCGATCGCGAAGGCCAGCCTGAGGGAGCCGCGCTGCAGCAGCTGAGCGGCGAGCTGGCGCGACGGCAGGACCTGGCCCTCCTCGCTGAGGGCGATCAGCTGCTCATCGCGCCGCAGCTGGGCGCGGATCGCCTCCGCCTCGCGCAGGGGATCGCTGTCCTTGAGCTCCACGATCGTGAGACCCGGCAGGCGCTTGGCATAGTGCGCCAGTCCATCCCGCACCCAGCTCCTGCGCAGCTTGCCCACTGCGAGGATCCGGATCCGGCTCGGATTCAGCATGCGGGGGGCTCGCCGCTCAGCGCAGACAGGCCATCGGGTGCCGCGGCGACACGCCGAGGGCCCTGGCGACGCCGGGATGGCAGACCGCACCATCCACCGTGTTCAGCCCGGAGAGCAGCTCCGGCCGGTCGGTGACGGCCTCCGCCAGCCCCCGGCCCGCCATCACCAGGATGTAGGGCAGGGTGACACTCATCAGGGCCTCGGTGGAGGTGAAGGGCACCGCCCCGGGCATGTTGCCCACGGCGTAGTGCTGCACGCCGTGCACGGCATGCACGGGTTCGGTGTGGGTGGTCTCCCGGCTGGTGGCGATGCAGCCCCCCTGGTCGATGGCCACATCCACGATCACCGAACCCGGCTTCATCCGCTGCACCAGCTCCTCCTCCACCAGGGTGGGGGCCCGCCCCCCCGGGGTGAGCACGGCCCCGATCACCAGGTCGGCACCGGGCACCAGGCGCTCCACCAGGCTGCGGCTGCTGACCAGATTCACCAGCCTGCCGCGGCGGTCGGCCTCCAGCTGGCGCAGGCGCTGGGGCGAACGGTCAAGCAGGAACACCTCGGCGTCCATGGCGGCGGCGATGCGAGCGGCGTTCCAGCCCACGGTGCCGGCCCCCAGCACCACCACCCGGGCCGGCCGCACACCGGTGCAGCCGCCCATCAGGATGCCGCGGCCGCCGTGGGGCTTCTCCAGCAGATGGGCGCCCACCTGGGCCGCCAGCCGACCGGCGATCTCGCTCATCGGCGCCAGCAGGGGCAGGCTGGTGTCTTCCAGCTGCACCGTCTCGTAGGCCACGGAGGTGGTGCCCGCCTCCAGCAGGGCCCGGCCCACGGCCGGGTAGGCGGCGAGGTGCAGATAGGTGAACAGCACCAGGTCGCTGCGCAGGTAGACGAATTCCTCGGGCTGGGGTTCCTTCACCTTCACCACCAGGTGGGCGGCCCAGGCCTCCTCGCAGCTCACCAGCCGGGCGCCGGCGGCGCTGAAGTCGGCATCCTCCATGCCGGCGCCGAGGCCGGCGCCCTGCTGCACCCGCACCTCCATGCCCTGGCCCACCAGCTCCCGCACCCCATCGGGGGTGAGGGCCACGCGCCGCTCGTCGCGCTTGATTTCCGTGGGCACACCGATGCTCGCCATCGGCGCTGTGAGGGGAAGGGACGAAGCCTGGGCAGCCATGCAGACGCGGTAGGCGTGTCCCCAGACTGGCTCAGCCAGCGGCGATCGGCATCCGCCAGCCGCTGCCGAAGGCGTGACCGCTCACTTTGAGCACCGGTGCCGCCTGGCGGCGCTTGAACTCCGCCCGCTGCAGCAGCCCATGCACCCGGGCGGCCAGGGCGGGATCGCTGCCCTGGGCCACCAGCTCCTCGGGGCTGCGGTGCTGCTCCACAAGGGCCTCGAGCAGGGGGTCGAGCTGGCCGTAGTCGGGGAGCGAGTCGCTGTCGCGCTGGTCGGGGCGCAGTTCAGCGCTGGGGGGCTTCTGGCGGATGGCCGCGCCGACCAGCTCCCCCTCGGCTGGCAAGCCCAGGGCCGCGCGGCAGGCGGACGATTCCGGCCTGTCGAGCCAGGCGCACAGGGCAAAGACGGTGCTCTTGTAGAGATCGCCGATCACGGCCAGGCCCCCGTTCATGTCGCCGTAGAGGGTGCAGTAGCCCACGGCGAGTTCGGATTTGTTGCCCGTGGAGAGCAGCAGCGGGCCGTCCTGGTTGGCCACCGCCATCAGCAGGGTGCCGCGGATGCGCGACTGAAGATTCTCGGCTGTCAGCCCCGCCGGCTCCTGCCCCAGGGCTGGTGCCAGAGCTGCATCGAAGCCGCCCATCAGCTCGGCGATCGGCACCGTGTCGGTGTCCAGGCCCAGGCGGCTGGCCAGGGCCAGAGCATCGGCCAGCGAACCCTCGGAGCTCCAGGGGGAGGGCATCAACAGGGCCCGCACCTGGCCCCCCCCCAGGGCCGCCACCGCCAGGACCGCCACCAGGGCGGAGTCGATGCCGCCGCTGAGGCCGAGCAGCGCCCGCCCAAAGCCGCACTTGGCCGCGTAGTCGCGCACCCCCAGCACCAGCGCCCGAAACAGCTGCTCGATCGGTTCAGGCAGAGCCCTGACCAAGCCAGTGCTGTGCAGGGGGTTCCAGGGCTCCAGGGCCTCCTGGCAGCTCGGCAGCTGACACACCACGGCCCCCGCCCGGTCCACCACAAAGCTGGCCCCATCGAAGACCAGCTCGTCGTTCCCTCCCACCTGGTTCACGTACACCACCGGACAGCCCAGCCGCCGGGCCGCCCGGGCCCCCAGGGCATGGCGCAGGGCGGCCTTGCCTGGGTTGAAGGGGGAGGCCGAGAGGTTGATCAGCAGGTCCAGGCCCTGGTGCTCCAGGGCCGCCACGGGATCCGGTCCCGCCAGGCGGTGACCCTGAAGCTCCTGCTCCACCCAGAGGTCCTCGCAGATGGTGAGCCCCAGCCGCAGGGGGCCATCCCGGCCGTTGAGCTGCAGCACGGCCGGCTCCGACCCCGGGCGGAAGTAGCGCTGTTCATCGAACACGTCGTAGGTGGGCAGCAGCTGTTTGCGCGCCACCACCCGCCAGCCCCCCGCCTGCACCAGGGCCAGGGCATTGAACAGGCTGGGCAGGGCGGAGCTGCCGCTCGGCTCGGCGATGCCCACCAGCACGGCCAGCCCGGGGCAGTGAGCGGCCAGGTCAGCGGCCAGCTGCCCCAGCACCCGGGCCTGGCTGGCCAGGCGCGACGCTTGCAGCAGCAGGTCCCGCGGCGGATAGCCCCAGAGCGAGAGCTCGGGGGTGAGCACCAGCTCAGCCCCGCCGCTGGCGGCTTCGCGGCAGGCCCGCAGGATGCGCTCGCCATTGCCCCGCAGATCTCCCACGAGGGGATTGAGCTGGGCGAGGGCGAGCTGCATCAGGGCTGGGGCAGGCCGTAGAGATTCTGCTGCAGCAGCACCGGCCAGACGCTGTCGGGCACCTGGCCGCGATCGGGCTGGCGGCGCAGGGCCGAGCTGGCGCTGGCCGGAATCGCCAGGGGCAGCACCTCGATCTGGGCGCCGAGGCTGTGCAGGGGGCGCAGATCAGCCTCTGCCGCCGGCCAGCCCACCCGCGGCACGATCGCCAGCCGGCAGCGCTGCAGCAGCTCGCCGGCCTGCTTCCAGCGCGGGATCTGGGGGGCCAGATCGCTGCCCACCACAAACACCAGCGGAGCCCCAGGCCAGGCAGCGGCGGCGCGCTCCAGGGTGGTGATCGTCCAGGGACTGCTCAGCTCCTGATGCTGCTCCAGCCGCGGTTCATGGAGGCCCCGCACCAGGGCCCCCAGCAGCGCGGCTCGCTGGGCCAAGGGGGCACCATGCTGCTTCATCGGATTGTCACTGGCCCAGGTGGCTACCCGCGGGAAGTGCTGCAGCAGCCCCTCCAGCAGGGCCTGGTGGCCCCGGGTGGGGGGGTCGGCACTGGTGCCGAACAGGGCGATGGCGTCGCCCCCAGCGTTCAGGCCAGGCCGGCTCATGGCAGCAGGCCCTGCCAGGGGGCCTGGCCGGACTCCCCAGCCTTGGCGGTGTGGGAGCGCTCCGGCCAGGTGCCCAGCCACAGCCGCACCTCCGGGTCACTGGCGGCCAGCCTTCGCAGCAGCGAACCAGGCCGGCCCCCGCCCCTGGCGGCCCGGACCAGTTCCAGCGCCGCCAGCCTGCCGGTGCGGCGGGTGGTGTGCACTGCCAGGGCCGCCTGGGCCACCGCCACCGGCGCGGCAGGGGCAAGGCTCAGGCCGCCGCTCAGGGGCGCCGCCGCCAGCAACAGCTGCTTCAGGCCCCCCAACAGGGCCTGGAGGCCGAGCTGGGCACCGCCCAGCAGGGCGTTGTGGCCACTGAGCCGCGCCAGCAGCTGACGGGCGCGGGCCCCCTCCATCGGCAGGCCGTACAGCTGGCAGAGCTGCATCACCAGGGCGGTGTCGCTGGCCAGGCCACCGGCCAGATCGAGCAGCACCAGCGGATTGGCCGCCACCCCCGCCGCCTTCAGGGCTGCGAACCTGCCGATCAGCCCCTGGGCCGCCCGGCGGCTGTGCTGCAGCCGTGCCGCCTGCAGGGCCTGGTGGAACCGCTCGGCGGCTCGCAGGGCGTTGATGGCCAGCAGCAGCTCACCCTGGCTCTCCAGCAGGGCGATCAGGAGCCGCTCCAGGGGGGCGATGGAGGGCTGCAGGGGTTCGCTGCGCACCCGCCCATCGGCCAGCAGCCGGGCCCGCCGCGGCGCGGCGGCCACGGCCACAAGCTCCAGCTGCCGCGCCTGCGGCGGCAGCCGACGCCGGATGCTCTCCAGCAGGCTCTGGCGTTGCTCGAGCGGCCAGCAATCACTGCGGTTGAGCACCAGCAGCACGGGTTTTCCAGCGGCCAGCAGCACGTCCAGGGCCTGGCGTTCGACGGCGCTGAGATCGGCGTCCAGCACCATCAGCACCAGATCGCAGCCCAGGGCCACCCGCCGGGCCAGCCGCGCCCGCGCCAGCGCTCCGATCTCGTCGAGGCCAGGGGTGTCCACCAGTTCCGCCGCGGCCAGGCCCGCCAGCGGCTGGGGCCAGAGTGCCGCCTGCTGGTGGCGGGTGCAGCCGTGGGCCACGTCTGTGGCGAAGGCCTGGCGACCCAGCAGCGCGTTCAACAGGCTCGACTTCCCCACGCCCACGCGGCCATAGACGGCCAGCCGCGGTTGCCGCTGGCGCAGCCGCTGCAACTGGCGGTCAAGGGCGGCCAGCTGGCCCTGCAGCCCACTGGCTTCCCGGCCACTGAGGCTGAGCGATCGGCGCCACTGATCCAGCAGCAGCCGTGCCCGCTCGGGGGAGGCCGGTGGCCGCTGCAGCTGGGCAGGCAGCGTCGGGCTCATGGTGCCAAGGCCTCGGTCGTCCCCTGGGGGCGACGCCACCAGCCGGCCAGCACGGCGAGCACCGCCTCGGCGCCGATCACCCCCACGAAGCCGCCGAATTCATCCACAACCACCCGCACGCCGCCGCTGTTGCGGCGAAAGCCGGTGAGCAGACGGTCGGCGCGAATCATCTCCGGCACGTACTCCACCGCCTCGCTGAGGTCGGCGGGGGTGAGCTGGCCATGGCCCTGCAGCAGAGCCGTGAGCAGCTGTTCCCGGCTCGCCACGCCGAGAATCTCATCCACCTCCTCACCCAGCACCACCCACCAGGGAGCGTTGGTGGCCAGCAGCTCCGCGCGGGCCTCGGTGAGGGTGGCAGCCCCGCGCAGGGTGGGAGCGGCCACCCGGGGGGTCATCAGATCCCTGGCCGTGAGGTCGTTGAGCTGGAACACCTTGGCGATCATTGCGGCCTCATCGGCTTCGATCTGTCCCTTCTGGGACCCGAGCCTGGCCAGCAGGCGGATCTCCTCCTCATCGGTGCTGATCTCGCTCTCCGCCGTGATCGCCGGCAGCACCCTCTCGAGCAGCAGCACCAGGGGGAGCATCAGACGCCCCAGCAGGTAGAGGGCGGGGGCACTGGCCAGGGCGACCGGCAGGGCCATGCGGCTGCCCAGCGCCTTGGGCAGGATTTCCCCAAGCAACATCACCAGCAGCGTCAGTCCCACCGAGAACAGGGGAAGGGCCACGCCCTCCACGCCGTACTCGGAGAAGACGTGGGCGGCATAGCCCCCCAGCATCAGGCTGCCGAAGATGTTGAAGCCGTTGTTGGCGATCACCAGCACCGAGAGGGTGCGGCCGAGGCGCTGGCGCAGCTGGGCCAGGCGGCGGGCGCCCCGCACCGGTCTGATGCGCGCCTGCAGCTCGTGCACCCGCAGGGGGTTGACCGTGAGCAGGGCGGCCTCCACCCCGGAGCAGAGGGCGGAGCCCACCAGCACCACCAGCACCAGCAGGGCCAGAGCCACCAGGTCGTTCATTCAGGTGGGGGCAGGCCCGTTGCCATCGAAGGGGTGGATCGCTCCATTAAATCCGCCGGCGCCACCGCTGTCGCCCACGGACCGTCAGCATGGTCGCTGCACAGGGTTCGTCAGCATGGCCGCAACGGCTCTTCCCGATGTGTCGATTCATGCCGAGCGGCGCGCCCGCTTCCTGCAGCAGCTCGGCGGTGCCGCGGCGGTGATCCCGGCGGCCCCGCTGGTGACCCACCACGCCGACTGCGAGTACCCCTTCCGGCAGAACAGCGATTTCTGGTATCTCACCGGCTTCGACGAACCCGATGCGGTGGCCCTGTTCCTGCCCCACCGCCCGGACACGCCCTTCGTGCTGTTCGTGCAGCCCAAGCAGCCCAGCGCCGAAGTGTGGACCGGCGTGCGCTGGGGCACCGAGGGCGCGGTGGACCAGTTCGGGGCCTCGGCGGCCCATCCGCTCTCGGAGCTGCAGACCCGACTGGCCGACTACGTCGAGGGCTCCGAGGGCATTGCCTTCCGGGTGGGTCGCCACCCGGCGGTGGAGCCCCTGGTGCTGCAGGCCTGGGGCCAGCAGCTGGACCGGGCGCCGCGGCGGGGGGGCGCTGCCCTCGGCCTGGTGGCCCCCTGCCCGCTGCTGCATGCCCTGAGGCTGCGCAAGGGCAACGATGAACTCGAGCGCCTGCGGGAGGCCGCCCGTATCTCGGCGGAGGCCCATGAGCTGGCCCGGCAGGTGGCCCGCCCCGGCCTGAATGAGCGGCAGGTGCAGGCGGTGATTGAGCAGCATTTCCTGGAGCAGGGGGCGCGGGGGCCCGCCTACGGCTCGATTGTGGCGGGTGGCGACAACGCCTGCGTGCTGCACTACACCGCCAACAGCGCCCCCCTGCGGGACGGCGATCTGCTGTTGATCGATGCCGGCTGCAGCCTGGCCGACTACTACAACGGCGACATCACCCGCACCTTCCCGGTGAACGGTCGCTTCAGCGCCGAACAGCGCGAGCTCTATGTCCTGGTGCTGGCAGCCCAGGAGGCGGCAGTGGCGGCGGTGGCCCCGGGCCACACCGCCGAGGCCGTGCACATGACGGCCGTGCGCGTGCTGGTGGAGGGCCTGATCGAGCTTGGCCTGCTCAGCGGCAACGTCGACGGCGTCATCGAGCAGGGCGCCTTCCGGCACCTGTACATGCACCGCACCGGCCACTGGCTCGGCCTGGACGTCCATGACGTGGGGGCCTACCGACTGGGCGAGCACCCGGTGCAGCTGGAGCCGGGCATGGTGCTCACGGTGGAGCCGGGGCTGTACGTGAGCGACCGGCTGGCCGTGCCGGAAGGCCAGCCCGCCATTGAGGAGCGCTGGAAGGGCATCGGCATCCGCATCGAGGATGACGTGGCTGTCACCGGCCGGGGCCATGAGGTGCTGACGGCTGCCGCCCTCAAGAGCCTCAGCGCGATGGAGCGCTGAGCGACGCCAGCAGGTGCTCCAGGCGCTCCGGCAGGGTCTGGGTGCTGGGGATCACGGCGTCGGCCCCGGCCTCGAGCAGGGAAGCCTCGTAGCGGCGGAGCGCGGCTGGATCGCTGCGCAGGTGGGGAGGTGCCACCCCGAGGGCGAGAAGGGGCTGCTCGGGCAGCTGCTGCCGGGCCCGCACCACGGTGAGCACGTCCGCCACCGTGTCGCCCAGGTAGAGCACCGGTGGGCTGGAGGCCAGGCCCAGGGGTGCTTCGGCCAGCTGGGCGGCCAGACGCAGCAGGCCTGTGGGATCGGGTTTGTCCGGAGCATCGCCCATGGCGAGCAGGGGAGGTTGCTCCAGGCCCAGCCGCTGCTCCAGCACGTAGCGGGCGGAGGGGGGTTCGGCACCGCTCACGAAGCCCCAGGCCACCTGGGCATGGCTGAGCCACGTGAACAGGGAGGCGTCCACCAGCAAGGGCTCCTGGCCGATGAACCCCTGCCACAGGGCCGGGTCTCCGTGGGGGTCGCCGCCGAAATAGTGACGGCTGAACACCTCCACCAGGGCCTGCCGCTGGGGCAGGGGGGTGTGGCCGTGGCGGCGCAGCAGCTCCAGGGAGGCATCCCAGTCGTTGTTCCAGCGGCCCTCGCCCTTGAGGGCGTCGATCGTGGCCGCATCCGGTCGCCAGCCGGCGTAGTGCTGCACGGTTTCGGCCAGGGCCCGGCGGTAGCTGCCGGACACGTCACGGATCACACCGTCGATGTCGAACAGCTGGACAGCGCGGGGACTCAGGGGGCTGCGGCAGCTCGGCTGATAGGTTAGTTGTTTGACTTTCTGCCTTGAGCGCCGACACCATGCCAGCCACCGAAAGCGCCGCCGGCGCTGCCGTGAGTGATGCGCCCGAGGTGGCCACCGCCACTGAAGACACCGCCTCTCAGGGACGTCCGGTGATGCGTGGTGGCAGTGCTGCCCTGGCCTCGGCCACCATCGATGAAGACGGTGTTCCCTCGGGTTACACCCCCAAGGCCGACGAGGGCCGCTTCCTGCTGAAAATTCTCTGGCTGCCGGACAACGTGGCCCTGGCGGTGGATCAGATCGTGGGTGGCGGCCCCAGCCCTCTCACCGCCTATTTCTTCTGGCCCCGGGAAGATGCCTGGGAAACCCTCAAGAGTGAGCTCGAGGCCAAAAGCTGGATCACCGACAACGAGCGCGTCGAGGTGCTCAACAAGGCCACCGAGGTGATCAACTACTGGCAGGAAGAGGGCAAGGGCAAGAATCTCGATGAAGCCAAGCTCAAGTTCCCCGACGTGACCTTCTGCGGCACCGCCTGAGCGGTAACGGCCTACCAGCTCGCACCAGGGGTGCTACCTGCGTTTTTGGGGGGTCCGGGGCCTTGGGGTTGTCGGGGTGGGCCCAGGGTCAGCGGGCTTTGAGCACCCCGCCGAATTCGCTGCCAGTGATCAGGGCCGGGCTGCTTGACGTGTCCACAGTGAAACTGCGGTTCTCGATCTGGGTGCTGCCGTCGGGGTAGACGAAGGTCACGATCCCCTGGAGGTTGAGGCTGGAGCCCACCTGACTCGTTTCGCGCAGGTCAGCGACGCTCACCCGCTCGAACTGCTCGAAGAAGGCAGGGTCGAACTGGTCGGCGGCAGCACCCCCGAAGTACTGGCGAGCTTCGCTGAAGTTTTTGTTGCTCAGGGCGGCATAGAGGCCCTGGAGGCTGGCCAAGGCCTGATCCGCCATGGCCTGGTCCCCCGCCCCTGCAGTCTCGGCAGCATCCGGCAGGCTCGGCTCGGCGGGGGGAATCAGCTCCGAGGGCGGCAGCTCCGGCTCCGGGCTGGGGAGCGATGCCGCTGGGGCACTGACCTCGACTGGCGGCAGGCGGGACTGGTGCACCAGCACCACGGCGCCGACCAGGGCCACCAGCAGGCCGCCGGTGAGGAAGGACAGAACGGCCACCAGGCCCCCACTGCCGGAACTGCTGCCGGCGGCGGCGGCCTCAGGGGGGTCAGCCGCTGCGGTGACTGCCGGCAGGGACACGGCTGTCTGGGCAGGTGACGGTGCCGATGCAGGGGATTGGGGAGGGACAGGCATGGCCCCGGCCTGGGAGGGCAGGCTGAGCAGCCCGCGAAGCACCTCCTCCATGCGAGCGCAGATGGCGGGTGTGAACACCTGCTGCAACTCCTGCATCAGTCGGGAGTGGAGCCGCGGATCGGCGAGGGGCTCGGCCTGGCCGGCCGCGCTGGCGAAGGCCGCCGACATCACCAGGTAGCGCACGGCGGGCAGTAGCCCGGCCTGATCCGCCCCGCAGAGGTCGCCCGCCACCGCCTGGAGGCGACGGCCATCGGCGGCCAGTCCCCGCTGGCGGTCATTGAGGACCTGGGCCTTCAGGGCAGCGCCGAGCTGGTGGTCGGTCATGGCTGAGAAGGGAGGGACTTGAGCTTGAGGCCAGCGGCGGCAGGGCCCGGCTGCCACTGCTGGCGCAGGGCCGCCGCCAGATCGGGACAGAGGGCAAGGGCCCGCAGGCTGGGCCCCTGGACCATGCCACCGCTGCCGGGATCGAAACTGCTGGCGATCAGGGCGCCAAGGGGATCGAGCTGGGCCGAGGCCAGCAGCTGGGCGGGGGTCAGGGTGCCCTGGCGCAGCCCGCTGAACTGGCTGCGCCGGCCGCTCAGGGTGCCGCCGATGGTGGCGGCGGGGCTGCGGCAGAGCCGGGTGATCTCGGCCGCGAGGGGCGCGACCGGGCCGCCGGTCTGGCTCCGCTGCCGCAGCCCCAGCCAGCCCCAGGCCAGCCCAGCCATCACCACCACCAGGGCCAGGGCTGTGAGCCCGATGGCCCTGCTGCGTGGCTGCCTAACCGCTGGAGCAGGATCGGCAGCCGGCTGTGCCTCGGTCAAGTGGCCGGATCCGCCCCAGTGGCCGATCGCCACGGTCACGTCGTCGCCGCTGCCCTCCCGGCTGATCTGATCGAGGCAGGCGGCCAGGTCGTCGCTGGCTGTCAGAGCCGGGGTGCTGGCCAGGTGGCTGGCCAGGGCGAGGAAGTCGGCATCGGTGGCGCACGACTTGCGGATGCCATCGCTGCTCAACACCAGGGCGAAGGCGCGATCAGGATCGCGGATCGGTGTCAGCCCACTGCGGAATCCTTCGGCCGCCCGCTCCAGACAGAGGCTGCCGGTGGCTTCACCGCCGCCCATGGAAGGCTCCTCGCTCAGCAGCTCCCCCTGGCCTGCCGCATCGATCCGCACCAGGTCCCAGTCGCCAAGGCCCGTGAAGCCCCACCAGCCGGGGGCCATCAGCACCAGCCCCAGGGTGGTGCCGTAGAGCAAGGGCACGTCGGCCGCGGCGGCGCTGCTGGTTTCGCTGGATCCAGCCTCGCTGGTGTTGGCCACCTCCAGGGTGTTCAGGCCCAGCCAGTGCCGCTGCACGACGGCCAGCCAGTCGTGCTGGATCTGGCGGGGCAGGCTGACGGCCAGCCAGTCCACCCACGCCTCCAGCTCCGGCCCCTCGCCAGCGGGCAGGCTGCCGGCCCGCAGCCGCCGTTCCACGGCCGCCAGGGCGACGCTGCAGGCGAGGCGGCTGCCCTCGGCGCTGTGGATGTAGCGCTCACCGCCATGGCCATCGGCCACGGCCATCAGCTGCACGGGCTGGCCGTCGCGGCTGCGCAGCTCGCCCACGGCCACCGCGTCCTGGCAGGGGCGGCCCCGGCGCAGATGGGCCGCACCGCTGCGGCGGGCCTGGAGCGGTGGGCGCCAGCGGTTCACCACACCACCGGTCCCACATCGTCGGTGGGGTCCAGCTGGGTGGGGGGCAGGTCCGGCAGGGGGATGTTGCCGGCTGGGCCCGTTCCCGCCAGGCGGCTGGTGGGCATGGACGCCGCGCCCACCACGGCGGTGGAGGCCCACTGGATGTACTGGGCCAGGGAGGTGGCGTTGCTGGCCTGGAGCGGGCGGCGGGGGGATCTGCCCACGCTGTGCAGGGGGCTCTGGCCGCTGGCTCCTGGAATTTCTCCCGCGGGCAGATGGCCGGCGGGGTCAGGGCCGATGAACTGCTGCAGCACCTCGGTGTCGGCGTCGTGGCCCATGGCGATCGCCAGGCGCACGGCCTTCTGGGCCCAGGGGCGCCGCATCAGGTTGGCCAGGCCGGCGTCGAAGTCGTCGGTGGGCTGACCGTCTGAGATCAGCACCAGCACCGGCGGCAGGGCCCGCTCCTCCATCGGCGGCGACTGCAACACTGCGGCCACCAGCTCCAGGGCCTCCCCCATGGCGGTGATGCCACCGGCCTCCAGATCCACCCACTCCAGCTCCTGCACTGGCGTGGGCGCAGCGATGTGCCAGCCGGCCCGGTCGGCGAAGCTCACGGCCCGCACCAGCACCCGCGCCTCAGGGTTCTGGCGGGCCACCTCGGCCATGCCTGGCAACGACTGGCGGATCGCCTGGTTGAGGGCCCGCATCTTGCCCTGGGCCTGCATCGAGCCGGAGCAGTCGCAGATGTAGATGAAGTGGAGGGGGCGATTGGCGAGCCTGACGTTGGGGAAGGGCATCGGTTCCGGGCTCGACGACTGGCTCAGGACTGCAGCGCAATGGCCCCGTCCGGCGTGATCAGCCGCACGAGTGGCGCGAGATTACAGGCTTGGCCCGGTTCCACCGTCACCCGCCGGTCGTTTCTGAGTTCGGCCAGCCAGCCCTGGGCGCCCAGGTTGCGCAGCCCCAGCAGGGTGGGATCACCGGGGTGGGCCTCCACCCTGGCCAGGGGCTGGTGAAGGGCCACGGGCAGCCGGCTGTCGCCATGGTGTGGATGGAGCTCGTTGCCTGCCGTCGCCGTCACCAGGCCATGGGCGAGCCGCAGCCGCAGCGGGGCGGGCAGGGAGTTGCCGCAGCTCCAGCAGAGGGGGGCCTGGGCCGCCGGATCCGGGAAGGTCTCCTGGCCGCAGTGAGGGCAGAGCTGGCGCTGGTCCAGGGATGCCGCCAGGGCGGCCATCCACTGGCCGGTGAGGGCGCGCCGCCGCGGCGCCTGCAGGCCGTCGCAGAAGGTCTGCTCAAACAGCCGCTTGATCGGTTCGGGGTAGATCGGCCAGGTGACCAGGGCGGCAGCGTGCTCGATCGGGTCGGGCCGGTTGCTGGCATCGCGTGGATCGAAGATGAACAGGGGCTCCTCGCCGTAGAGCCGCCGACGGGCCGGTTCATCGAGGCAGCGGATCGCCAGTTCCCGCTTGCCCCGCAGCGGATCGTGGCGGGTGAGCAGGCGGAAGATCAGCACCGCCAGAGAGAACAGATCGCTGGCGGCCCCCGGCCGGGCCCGGCCCATCAGGATCTCCGGCGCCATGAAGCCGGGGGTGCCCAGCACGCTGCCCAGGTCGCGGCCATCCACGTCGACGTTGTCGTTGTCGCAGATCAGGATGCGGCCGCTGGAAGGCTCCAGGAACAGGTTGCCCAGGGAGATGTCCTTGTAACAGAGACCCTTGAGGTGCAGGGCGTGGAACGCCTCCGCCAGAAAGAAGCAGGCCCGCACCACGTTGCGCAGGCTGATCTCCAGGTGGCCCCCCACATGTTCGTGGGCCCCGAGAAAGCCGGCAGGGCGCAGCTCCATCAGGTAGCCGAAGCCCGGCTCTCGAGTGCGGATCAGCCCCAGAGCCCCCGGGGTGGCCTTGACCAGGGCCAGGGGCCAGAGGAAGGCGTCGCTGGGAGCTGTGGCCCGGATGCTCTCCCCCAGCCGCCGCTCCAGATTCGGATCGCGGGCGATGCAGGCCGGCAGGTACCACTTCAGCGCCAGCTGCTCCCCGGCGGTCTCCACCGCGTACACCTGTCCCTGGGTGCCGCCGCCGAGGCCCCGCAGCACCCGCAGCGGGGCAGCAATGCCCTCGAGGTCGAGGCTGGCGCCTTCCGGCAGGATCCAGGTCACAGGGGGTGGCTGGTCAGGCCTCCAGACTCTGGCCGATGGCCTTGCGGATGCCGTTGCGGTGGGAGAGGGCCGTGAGCCGGTTGGAGAAGCTGCGCCGCTGGGCGCGACCGTCGCGCAGCACCACCACCAGGCTGTGGTCCTTGCGGGACCCCAGCAGGACCCAGCCGGCCAGGGCCGCCACCTCCAGGGGCCAGAACAGCAGCGGGAAGGGCAGCAGCAGCAGGCTGCCGAGGCTGACCAGCAGCCACCAGCTGAAGATGTGGGGATGGTGCGGCAGGCTGAGCACCGTGGCCGAACGAATCTGATCGATGGCGATCTGCTCGCCGCCGATGTCGAGGCTGCGCGGCGCGGCAGTGGCGGGGCTGAGCGGGGGTGGGATCGCGGTCGGTGTCGCGGCCGGCGCGGTGGCCGGAGGGCTGGCCGCACTGACTGGCCGGCTGGCGGCCGCTGCTGCCGGACTCAGCGAAAAAATCAACACCGGCCCGCTGATGCCCAGCCGGATCTCGTCGCCATCGCCCAGGGGGCGGCAGTGCTGCAGGCGCTCTCCCCGCAGGTAGGTGCCATCGGTGCTCTGCCAGTCGCACACCACCCAGCCACCCTGGCTGCGGGAGTGGCGCACCACGGCGTGGTGGGGAGAGAGGCCCGACTGCTCCGGCATGCAGAGCCGGTTGTTGGTGGCTCGGCCGATGGTGAGCGGCTGCTGGGGATCGAGCCGGGCGACTTTGCCGGCCTGATCCCGAAGCCGCAGTTGGGCGGCTGGAGGGGTCATGCCCCCCCGCGGCGGCGGCGCCACCAGAGGCGCCAGTCGGCCTGAATGTCGGCCCACCAGCCGCCATCGCCTTCGCGGTAGGGGGTGACTCGCCCGGGGAAAAGCAGGGCCTTGCTGGCCAGGGCCAGGGCGACCAGCACCATGGCCAGCAGCACCCAGCCGGGGATCGCCCCCATCCAGGTGGCGGCGAAGCTGGCACGGATCGCGTAGAGGCCGATCGTGAGGGCCAGCCAGAGCCTGAAGGGCTCCCAGGGATCGCGCTGGCGCAGCACGGGACGGGGAGATCAGAGCGCTTAGCGTATCCCGGGCTGCGCCAGAGACCTGCTTCCATGGCCGACCCCTCCGCCCCCATTCCGGCCTCGGACACGGCACCCCTCGGCCACCGCCGGGCCTGGCAACGCTTTCTGGCCGCCTGCAGCCAGGGGGGACTGCGGCAGCGCCCGGCTGCGGTGCGCTCGGCCTTGGGACCGCTGCGGGAGCACGGGGCGGTGGCGGAGCTCTGGCTCGGGGAGCGGCGGCTCAGCCGCACCGTGCTGCGGGAGGGCCGCTACCGCATCGGCCGCGACCCGGCCTGTGAGATGCCCCTGCCCGCAGACAGCCTCAGCCGGGTGCACGCCATCCTCGAGAAGCAGCGCCCTGGCGAGCGCGATTTCGCTCTGGAGGACTTCAATTCCGCCAACGGCCTGTTCCACCGTGACCGTCGCATCCGGTCCATCCGCCTGCGTCACGGCGACTGGGTGCATTTCGGCTCGCCGCTCAAGGGCGCCGCACCCCGACTCCGCTACCTGAACCCCCGCAGCGCCCTGGAGCAGGCCGTGCACCTGCTCGGCCTCGCCAGCCTGGTGGGGTCGGGTCTGCTGGTGGGGGCGCTGCTGGCGGCGGCCTCGATCGGTGGCGGCTCCCGCATCCGGCTGATCTCCGGCCCGGTGAAGATCGTGGCGGCCTCGGGCCAGCAGATCGACGCCAAGGAGGGCTCGGCGACGGCCCTGCCTTCCCTGCAGGCTTACCCCCTCCATCTGCGCCAGGCCCTGCTGGCCTCCGAGGAGGCACGCTTCGGCTGGAACAGCGGCGTGGATCTGTTCGGCACCCTGCGCTCGGCCCTGCTGGGCAGTGGCGGCGGCAGCGGCCTCACCCAGCAGGTGGCCCGCATCTACTACGCGGAGGTGGGCACTGACTACAGCCTCAGCCGCAAGCTGCGGGAGCTCTGGGTGGCCCTGCAGCTGGAGGTGGGCTACAGCAAGAACCAGATTCTCAAGATGTACCTGGACCGGGCCCACCTGGGCCAGGGCACCGACGGCTTCGAGCAGGCGGCGCGGCTCTACTTCCGCAAGTCTGTCGGCGACCTCGACGTGGGCCAGGCGGCTTTCCTGGTGGGGCTGCTGCCGAGCCCGAACGGCTACAGCCCCTGCAATGTCAAGGACCCCACCGCAGGTCGGGAACGACGCGACCTGGTGCTTCAGCTCATGCACGAGCAGGGCTACCTGGGGGATCAGCAGCTGATTGATGCCCAGCGGCGGCCGCTGAACATCGACGCCTCCGCCTGCAGTGAATCCAGCTTCTCCAGCTATCCCTTCTTCAGCGACTACGTGCTCGGGGAACTGGAGAGCACCCGCTTCGGCCTCAACCTCTCGGAGCAGACCGGGGGAGGCAATTACTACGTGGTGAGCACCATCGACCCGAAGCTGCAGCAGCTGGCCCAGCAGCAGCTGCAGCGCTTCCTGGAGGGGCCGGCGGCTCGGGTGGGCCTCACCCAGGGCGCCCTGATCTCGCTCAACTACCGCAGCGGGGAGATCCTCGCCTATGTGGGTGGTGGCGACTATTCCCGCTCCAGCTTCGACCGAGTGCAGGCCCTGCGCCAGCCCGGCTCCACCTTCAAGCTCTTCCCCTATCTGGCGGCCCTGGAGGCGGGCGCCCGCCCAGCCGACTCGATCTCCTGTGCCCCCCTGGGCTACGTGGCCGGCTGCCGCCAGGGGGGAGGGAGCATCACGCTGGCCCGCGGCTTCGCCCAGTCAGAGAACGTGGTGGCCTTACGGCTGGCCGAAAAGGCCGGCCTCAACCAGGTGGTGCGCAAGGCCCGCCAGCTGAGCCTCAGCACCCCCCTCGACGCCGACTTCAACACCATGCTGGGTGGCCGTGAAACCTTTCTCTATGAGCTGGCCCGCGCCTACGCGGTGGTGGCCAATGGCGGCAGCAGCGTGCCGATGCACGGCGTCAGCCGCATCTACGACCTGGGCCTCTGCCGCTCGATCTACAGCCTCGACAGCTGCCCGGAGCAGGGGGTCACCATTCCGATCGGTGAGCAGCCCCGCCAGCTGCTCCCGGCGGCTGATGCCGCGGTGATGGACGACCTGCTGGCCCAGGTGGTGCAGGCTGGCACGGGCAAGGCGGCCGCTGGGGTGGCCGATGCCCGCGGCAAGACCGGCACCACCAACAACGGCGTCGATGTGCTGTTCATCGGCTACTCCCCCTCTCGCCTGATCCTCACGGCGATCTGGATGGGCAACGACGACAACCGGCCGGCCGCGGCGGCCAGCGGCGGCCTCGTGGCCGAACTCTGGGGCCGCTACATGGGAGCCATCCCGGCCCGCGGCAGCTGAGGCCGTTCAGCCGCCGGCTTCCCGCGCCCGCAGGGCGAGTTGCACCAACCCCCCCAGCCGGCTGACCACGGCCCAGCCGACCCCTAGCACCAGGCCCCACCACCACTGGCAGCTCAGCAGGCGATCGAGGGGGCGGCTGAAGTCGGTGTCGCTCTGGCGGGGCAGCTGCCAGCTCAGCTGCAGGGCGCCGTAGACCAGCAGCAGCACCCAGCAGGGGATCGCCAGGTTGTCGCCCACCGGATAGGCCAGGGCCCGCCAGTGCAGCAGGCTCGAGGCGGCCCCCAGGCCGATCAGGGCGCTGATCGCTCCAGCGGCTCCATCCCAGCGCCGCTGGTCGGTGCCCTGCCTCGCCAGCACCAGGGCCAGGGCCGTGGTGGCCAGGCTGGTGAGCGCATAGCGCAGCAGCAGGTCTGGCAGGGGCAGGGGCGAGGGCCCCAGCAGGATCAGCAGCACCACCAGGTTGATGACCGCCTCGGCCTGGCTGTGGTGGATCCAGGGGGCGGTGATCCAGCGCCAGGCCTGGCGGGGTTCAGAGGCATCGGCCTGCTCCAGCGGCCACTGGCGCCGGAGGGCCTTCAGGGGGCCGAGGGCCAGGGCCTGCAACAGGCCCAGCGTCACCGCCAGCACCACAACGGCGGGCCAGCCCCAGGGCTTGAACAGCTCCCGCTCCAGCTCGCCGCCGAACCAGCGCAGCACCAGGGCGAAGCTGGCGGCCAGGGCCAGGCCAGGGCCCAGGGCGCTGAGGGTGGGGCCCAGGGCTAGGGCCTGCAGGGTCGGGTCCAGGGCCTGGGCTCCGTCTGGAGCCGGGGGGCGCCGGGGGGCCGTGGTGTCCGGCGGGGGCAAGGCCACCCCGGTGGCGGCCTCCAACAGGTCGAGCAGTTCGGCCAGCACGGCAGGGGCGTAGGTGGCGGCGAGCTGCTGGCTCAGCTGCTCCACGGAGCTGTCGCGGGCGGCGCCGGAAGGGCCGAGGGCACGCAGAAACAGGGGTTGCACGGCCAGGTCCCGCACGGGACCCTTCAGCACCTCATCGGCCCCGAGCAGATCCACCAGTCGGTTTGCCAGGGCCTTGCCGTTGAGCAGCCCCGGCGTACCGCTTTCCTGCCAGGCCCGCAGCTTGAGTCCGAGCTCACGCCCCTTGCCTCCCACCGTCCTCTCGCAAGTGCTGTCGTGGCGGCACCGCCATGGGCGCGAATCTATCGATGCCCAGGCGGGCATGACCTGCGCAGCCCCTGCGTTCAGCTGCCCCGGGTGGCCTGCATCCAGGCCCGGGCCTTGGCGAGGGCCTGCTGAGCCTTCAGCTTTTCGGTGCTTGGCGTTTTGCCATCGAAGCTGGCCGCAGCGGCTTGGGCCGCTTCAAACTCAGCCTCGGCTGCGGTGGCGTCGATGCTGGCACCCAGCTGGGCGCCGTTCACCAACACCGTGACCTCATCGGCCTCCACTTCGGCAAAGCCCCCGAGCAGGGCGATTGAGCTCCAGGAGCCGCCTGCCCGCAGACGCATCACCCCGGTGTCCAGGGCCGCCAGCATGGTGACGTGGCCGGGAAGGATGCCCACCTGGCCGGTGGTGCTGGGCAGGATCACCTCTTCGGCGCTGCCATCGAAAACGCTCTGGTCGGGTGCCAGAACTCGGAGAGTCAGGGACATGATGAAAACCTCAGGGTTGAAGGAGCGGGATCAACCCTGGGCATCCGCCTTGATCTTTTCAGATTTAGCCTTCACCTGATCGATGTTGCCGACGAGGTAGAAGGCTGCCTCGGGCAGGTCATCGAGCTCGCCAGCAAGGATCATGTTGAAACCCTTGATCGTTTCCTCTAATTTCACGTATTGGCCTGACATGCCGGTGAACACTTCGGCCACGAAGAAGGGCTGGGAGAGGAACTTCTCGATCTTGCGGGCCCGATCCACCGTGCGACGGTCGTCTTCGGAAAGTTCGTCAAGGCCCAGAATCGCAATGATGTCCTGGAGCTCTTTGTAGCGCTGCAGGGTGCTCTGCACGGCACGGGCAGTGCGGTAGTGCTCATCGCCCACCACGGCGGGCTGCAGCATGGTGCTGGTGGAGTCCAGCGGATCCACGGCGGGGTAGATGCCCTTGGAGGCGAGGCCCCGGCTCAGTACGGTGGTGGCGTCCAGGTGGGCGAAGGTGGTGGCCGGCGCGGGGTCGGTGAGGTCGTCAGCAGGCACGTAGACAGCCTGGATGGAGGTGATTGAGCCCTCCAGAGTGGAGGTGATGCGCTCCTGCAGCATGCCCACATCGGTGCCGAGGGTGGGTTGGTAGCCCACGGCAGAAGGCATGCGGCCCAGCAGGGCGCTCACCTCGGAGCCGGCCTGCACGAAGCGGAAGATGTTGTCGATGAACAGCAGCACGTCCTGCTTGTTCACATCGCGAAAGTGCTCGGCCATGGTGAGGGCTGAGAGACCCACACGCATGCGGGCGCCGGGGGGCTCATTCATCTGGCCGTAGCAGAGAGCCACCTTCGATTTCGAGAGGTCGTCGGCATTGATCACGCCCGACTCCTTGAACTCTTCATAGAGGTCGTTGCCCTCGCGGGTGCGCTCACCCACGCCGCCGAACACCGACACTCCGCCGTGCTCCTTGGCGATGTTGTTGATCAGCTCCTGGATCAGCACGGTCTTGCCCACGCCGGCCCCGCCGAACAGACCCACCTTGCCGCCCTGGCGGTAGGGAGCCAGCAGGTCGATCACCTTGATGCCCGTTTCGAACACCTTGGGCTTGGTTTCGAGCTCGGTGAGCTTGGGAGCAGCGCGGTGGATCGGCGCCGTGAGGCTGGTGGTCACAGGACCCTTCTCGTCCACCGGCTCGCCCAGCACGTTGAAGATCCGGCCCAGGGTGGCTTCACCGACGGGCACCGAGATCGGAGCACCGGTGTCGAGGGCTTCCATGCCCCGCACCAGACCATCAGTGCCGCTCATCGCCACAGCGCGGACCCGGTGGTCGCCCAGCAGTTGCTGCACCTCGGCCGTGAGGGCCACGTCCTGGCCGGCGGAGTTCTTCGCTTCGATGCGCAGGGCGTTATAGATCTTGGGCAGCTGTCCGGCTGGGAATTCGACGTCAAGCACGGGGCCGATCACCTGCCGGACGATGCCTTTGGTGCCGGAGGCAGTAGCAGCAGCCATATGGAAGGAAGTCGTGGAGGGCGCTGGGCGGGAGGGGTGCTGGAACGATCCCTGCCCGCTGGGAGCCGGGCAACCTTACCACCGGGCCGCTCAGCACAGGCGCCTGGTGGGCCGAGCACGGCTCAGCGGCGGACATTGGCAGGCCTGGTTCGGGCCCTGGGTTCGGTGACCCGCACAACGGATGGGGTAGCCGTTGGGGATCGGCGCCGCATAGGTTGGCACTCGCAGGGCCAGAGTGCTAACTCGGGTCTTGCATGGCGTCTCGGGCGCCATGTCGTTGCTATCGCATCTATCCATGGCTGCTGTTTCCCTCAGCGTCTCCACGGTTAAGCCCCTCGGAGATCGCATTTTCATCAAAGTCTCTGCCTCAGACGAAAAAACCGCCGGCGGCATCCTGCTGCCCGACACCGCCCAGGAAAAGCCCCAGGTCGGGGAAGTGGTTCAAGTGGGTGCCGGCAAGCGCAATGACGACGGTTCACGCCAGGCTCCTGAAGTGAGCATCGGCGATCAGGTGCTCTACAGCAAGTACGCCGGTACCGATATCAAGCTCGGCTCCGATGAATACGTGCTGCTGTCCGAAAAGGACATCCTCGCCGTCGTCAGCTGAATCCCAGCTCCATGCTGAGTGGGGCGGCGCGCTGACGCGCTGAACACTCCTTTCACTGTTCTTTCCTACGATCTTTGCCTCCCATGGCCAAGCGCATCATCTACAACGAGCAAGCCCGCCGGGCTCTCGAAAAAGGCATCGACATCCTGGCTGAGGCCGTCGCCGTCACCCTCGGTCCCAAGGGCCGCAACGTGGTGCTCGAGAAGAAATTCGGCGCTCCCCAGATCATCAATGACGGCGTCACGATCGCCAAGGAGATCGAACTTGAGGACCACATCGAGAACACCGGTGTCGCCCTGATCCGTCAGGCCGCCTCCAAGACCAACGACGCCGCCGGTGACGGCACCACCACCGCCACCGTGCTGGCCCACGCCATGGTCAAGGCGGGCCTGCGCAACGTGGCCGCCGGTGCCAACGCCATCACCCTCAAGAAGGGCATCGACAAGGCCTCCGACTTCCTCGTCAAGAAGATCGAGGAGCACGCCAAGCCGATCTCCGATTCCAACGCCATCGCCCAGGTGGGCACCATCTCGGCCGGCAACGACGAAGAAGTCGGCCAGATGATCGCCGACGCCATGGACAAGGTGGGCAAGGAGGGTGTGATCTCCCTGGAAGAAGGCAAGTCGATGACCACCGAACTGGAGGTCACCGAGGGCATGCGCTTCGACAAGGGCTACATCTCGCCCTACTTCGCCACCGACACCGAGCGCATGGAAGCGGTGCTCGAAGAGCCCTACATCCTGCTCACCGACAAGAAGATCGGCCTGGTGCAGGACCTGGTGCCCGTGCTCGAGCAGATCGCCCGCACCGGCAAGCCGCTGCTGATCATCGCCGAGGACATCGAGAAGGAAGCCCTCGCCACCCTGGTGGTGAACCGCCTGCGCGGCGTGCTCAACGTGGCCGCCGTCAAGGCCCCCGGCTTCGGTGACCGCCGCAAGGCCATGCTTGAGGACATCGCCGTTCTCACCAACGGTCAGCTGATCACCGAGGACGCCGGCCTCAAGCTGGAGAACACCAAGCTGGAGATGCTGGGCACCTCCCGCCGCATCACCATCAACAAGGACACCACCACCATCGTGGCCGAAGGCAATGAGGTGGCGGTGAAGGCCCGCTGCGAGCAGATCCGCAAGCAGATGGACGAAACCGACTCCTCCTATGACAAGGAGAAGCTGCAGGAGCGTCTGGCCAAGCTGAGCGGCGGTGTGGCCGTGGTCAAGGTGGGCGCTGCCACCGAGACCGAGATGAAGGACAAGAAGCTGCGCCTGGAAGACGCCATCAACGCCACCAAGGCGGCTGTTGAGGAGGGCATCGTTCCCGGCGGTGGCACCACCCTGGCCCACCTGGCTCCCGCCCTCGAGGAGTGGGCCGCGGCCAACCTCTCCGGCGAAGAGCTGATCGGTGCCACCATCGTGGCTTCCGCCCTCACCGCTCCGCTCAAGCGGATCGCTGAGAATGCCGGCGCCAACGGTGCTGTGGTGGCCGAGAACGTGAAGAACAAGCCCTTCAACGAGGGCTACAACGCCGCCACCGGCGACTACGTGGACATGCTGGCTGCCGGCATTGTGGATCCCGCCAAGGTGACCCGTTCCGGCCTCCAGAACGCCGCCTCAATCGCCGGAATGGTACTCACCACCGAGTGCATCGTGGCTGACCTTCCCGAGAAGAAGGAAGCAGCTCCTGCCGGCGGCGGCATGGGCGGCGACTTCGACTACTGAATCCGCTGTCTCATCATCCGGGGTGGATCCTGTCCTCCACCCTCCGGCAAGCGCTCCAAGGGGGCGCTTTTTTTTTGGGTCGTGCTTTCGGGCCTGTTGGGCCGTGCCCCTGCCCGCTTCCTCAGGGGCGGGAGTTGACAGGTGGCGGTTCCGGAGGGGGGTCCAGGGGCTTGAACACGGGCGGCAGGGACTGGGCTGGCTCGGATGGCCCACCAGATTCCAGGGACGGCCTTGAGGACTCTCGCGGGGTGGGAGTGGGATCCTCAGGCTCCGATTCGCGGGACCTGTCCAGCAACTGCTGGTTGAGCTGCTCTCTGAGGGTTTGAATTTCTTTCTGATTCTGCAGCTCGTTCTGCCGCTGATTATCAACGAAACGATAGACCGTCACAACAGTGAGGGCAATCGTGCCGATCGCTGCAAACGTGGAGATGGTTGCTTGAAACCTGCTCATATTTCAGGATTGACCTGATGATTTTACTCTAGCTGTTCCCAGGTTGGTCGCCGCCATACTCTCCTTCCACTGCTGCAGCTGGACCCTCAGCAAGGGCTCCAGCTGGTTGACGAACAGACGCTGCCAGTACCGATCCGACATGTGCACGCAATCTGCCCCAGTTCGGTCGCGGAGATAGCGCGGCTGGGTCACCAGGTCGCGATCCAGGGCATCTGAGGCCTGAGGGCAGAGCACGATGCCGGCCTCCTGGCAGAACGCCTCCAGATGGGACTGGAAGCGCCGTTTCACCGCCGCCGGCACGAGCCGGTAGTGCTTCATGCGGGCCTCGGGGTCGCGAATCAGAATCACCGGCGCCTGGGTGAGCTTGGGAAACAGGGCGAGGGGTTCGTTGAACCAGCGCATCCGTCGGCCCTTCCTGGTGATCCAGGGATGCAGGGGCAGGCCCTCAAGGCTCAGGCGCAGCAGCGCCTCCGAGAGCGGCAAGGCGTCTCTGAACGCAAACCAGGGCTGTATCCACTGGCCAACAAAGATGATGGCGGCATAGCTGCTCAAGTCGCGCCGCTCCTGCCGCATGGTGCGATTGCCAAACACCGTGCTCTGCTCCACCCCGTAGCGCCCACCTCTGGCGCTCCAGTTGCGATTGGCGGGGGCAGCGGTGATGTAAAACTCGGCGCTGTAGTCGCGCAGCTGTTCCTCGTGCAGGCGGCGAATGGCTGAATTCTTGACATTGCCCAGGTGGGAGCCTCCGCACCAGAGGACCCTCTTCATGGCCCGAAGGCCTCCAACAGGGCCTCCTCGCACTGCAGATCGCCCCGGCGCCGCTGGCTGGATTGCTGTTCGGCCCGTTGGCCCTGACGGCGCACCCGGGCAGCGCTCTTGCCCCGGACTCTGCCTGGCATCGGCGCTCCCGGGGTGGCATCAGTTCCTTGGCTACCGAGGCTGTGGGCCCTGAGGAAGGTGTCCATGGCCACAGCAACACCCTGACTGCGCACCGAGCGCAGATTGGCCTCGTAAAAGAGCCCGCGGGCGGCCTGGTTGGTGATGATTTCGTAGGAAGGGAAGTAGTCAATGGCCTCCGAGCTGGCTGCCAGCTCACCCGCCGCTGCCCGCAGCACGGCCTTGGAATAAGCGGTGGCGGCGAGCACATGTTCGCCGCTGGCGGTGGCCGTTAGGGGCACTGGTGACACGGTGAGCAGCATCTGAAAGGGTCGGCCCCGCCGCATGTTCAGCACCACCTTGCGGAAGCTCTGCAGCGCCTGGAGCACGCTGGCACAGCTGTAGTTTCTGAAGATGTGCTGCTGTGGCTCGAACTGGCCGGCGATCGTGCCAGGAGCTGTTGGGTAGACCGTGTCCTGAGGAACGCCGAGGCGCACCCAGGCTTCCGTGAGTCCGAGGGTGAAGATGAACAGATCCATGCGTTTGAACATCAGCTTCACCTGAGCGAGGTGATGGCGGCGATGCTCCCTGACGGCGTCTGGACTCTCGAGGCCTTCAGGCTCGATGCCTGGCCGCTGGGCATCAAACCAGCGGCCGTCCCGCTCCCAGGCGGGCTCCTGGGGCTGAAAGCGGCCCAGGGCTTCCTGAGCCAGCTGGAGCAGTTGCTGGGCGGTGTAGATGTTCCCGTAGCGACAGGAATAGAGCGAGAATCCGAAACGCTGGTGGTGTTCTTCTGCCAAGGAAAAAGGCGGTTTCTCAAGATCCAGAACGTTGAAGCTGTTTGCCCTCAGGTGAGTGGTGATGTGCTGAGCAAAGCAGCTGCCGGCGGTGGCAATCTTGGTTTCTGGGCCGATCTTCCATTTGGGCCGATAGAGATCACCCTGATCAAAGGGAGAGACCTCTGCCACCGCCTTGCGCCAGAAAGCCCTGCTCGGCAGGGTGCTGTAGGGACTGTTCACGGGCAATCAGCACAGTTCAGGGGCAATCAGCACAGTTCAGGGGCAATCAGCTGGGTTCGAAGCTCAGGGCGACGCCGTTGTTGCAGTAGCGCTTGCCCGTGGGCCGGGGGCCGTCATCAAAGACGTGGCCCTGGTGGCCGCCGCAGCGACGACAGTGGTATTCGGTGCGGGGCACGATCAGCTTGTAATCCTGCTTGGTGCCGATGGCCATGGGCAGAGGTTCCCAGAAGCTTGGCCAGCCGGTGCCGCTGTCGTACTTGCTGCTGGAGCTGAACAGGGGCAGCTCGCAGCCGGCGCAGCTGTAGGTGCCCTGGCGCTTTTCGCCATTGAGCGGGCTGGAGAAGGGCCGCTCAGTGCCCTCCTGGCGGAGCACCTTGAAAGCCTCGGGGCTCAGCCGCTTGCGCCACTCGGCTTCGCTCAGTTGCCAGCTCGGGTCCTTCGCCTCCGAGGAGGCATCGGCTCGGCATCCTGTCGCCAGCAGACCCGCCAGGCCCGTGGCGAGGCCGGCGAACAGGTTGCGACGGGACATGGGCATCAGAGAGGGGAAGGCAAGGGGCGGGGCTCAGGCCAGCCAACCGGCACTCAGTACCACGGCCAGGGCCAGGAACAGCACCAGCAGGGTCCAGGTGACGCGGTTGAGGGTCTGTTCAGCGCTGCGGGCGCTGGTGAACATCGAGCCGCCGCTGGAGGCCAGTCCACCCATGCCGTCGCCTTTGGGGCTGTGCAGGAGAATGGTCAGGATCAGGAGAATGCCTGTGGCGGCCCAGACCCAGGCCATCACGGAAGCAACCATGGCTGCGGGTGCGGTTGTCGCAGGCTAGACGCTCAGGGTCTGCGGCACCCGGTTCTCCGTGACGGTCACGGTGCTCGGCTCCACCAGGGAGGTGCCGGTCATCAGGCTGGGCTTGGGAAGCCCCAGGATCTCCAGCAGGGTGGGGGCAATGTCCGCCAGTCCGCCGTGCTCGCGCAGGGTCACGGCGTTGCCGTGGCCGGGCAGCTTGCGCTGCTCCCCCTCCACCAGGATCACCGGCACCGGGTTGGTGGTGTGGGCCGTCCAGGGCCGGCCGTCGCTTCCCACCATCACCTCGGCATTGCCGTGGTCGGCGGTGATCAGCAGCGTGCCGCCCATGCGATTGGTGGCCTCCATCAACCGGCCCACGCATCGGTCCACGGTGCCGATCGCCTCGGTGGTGGCCTGGATCTGGCCTGTGTGCCCCACCATGTCCGGGTTGGCGTAGTTGATCACCACCAGGGCATAGATCCCCTTGCGGATTGCCGTCAGGCAGTTCTCGGTGAGCAGTTCGGCCGACATGGCGGGAGCCTGGTCGTAGGTGGCGACCCGCGGGGATGGCACCAGATGGCGGTCTTCCCCGGGGAAGGCCTGCTCAATGCCGCCATTCATGAAGTAGGTGACATGGGGATATTTCTCCGTTTCTGCGGTTCTGAACTGGCGCAGGCCCGCCTCTGAGACCACCTGACCCAGCAGGCCATCAAGGGATTCCGGTGGAAAGGCCACTGCAACGGGCAGGCCCCGCTCGTACTGGGTGAAGGTGACCACCTGCAGCAGGGGGGGATCGGGGCGGGGGAAGGGCTCGAAGCTGTCGAGCACCAGAGCACGGACGAGTTGCCGCACCCGGTCGGGGCGGAAGTTGAAGCAGATCAGGCCGTCGCCGGATTGCAGATGGCCCTCACTCAGTCGCACCGGCTCGAGAAACTCATCCCCCACATCGGCGGCATGGGAGGCGGTGATGACATCCGCCGCCGACTGGCCCGTGGGTGCTCCGGGCTCGGTGTACAGCCGGTAGGCCCGCTCCGTGCGTTCCCAGCGGTTATCGCGATCCATGGCCCAGTAGCGACCGCAGACAGTGGCGACGCGGCCGATACCCGCAGCCGCGATCTGGGCCTCGACCATCGCCGCGTAGGTGTGGGCGCTGGTGGGAGCGGTGTCGCGGCCATCGGTGATCAGATGCACACACACATCGCTCAGCCCCCGCCCGGCGGCCCACCGCAGCAGGCCTCCGAGGTGGCTGATGTGGCTGTGCACGCCGCCATCGGAGCAGAGGCCCAGCAGGTGCAGGGTGCCGCCGCTCTGGAGCAGGGAATCGGCCAGGGCGTTGAGTGCGCTGTTGTGTGCCAGAGAGCCGTCGCGAACGGCCTGGCTGATCCGCACCAGTTCCTGGCGGATGACCCGGCCTGAGCCGATGGTGAGATGGCCCACCTCGGAATTGCCCATCTGATCGTCCGGCAGGCCCACGGCCGCGCCACTGGCCTCGATCAGGGTGTGGGGATAGGCCTGCCAGAGGGCATCCATCACTGGGGTTTCGGCCAGTTGGATGGCGTTGTGGGCCTGCTCATGGCGGTGGCCCCAGCCGTCGAGAATGGCCAGCACCACGGGAGCCACCGGGGCGGAGCCGTCAGCTGAACGCCCCTGCAGCCTGGAGGCAGATGCACCCTCCCTGGAACCCACGGCCGACTGCTGGGAGGGATTTGCTGACACCCGGCTCACCTCACATGCTGGAAAGTGTCTTCGGGTGTCAACTTACAGCCCGTTTGTAACGCTCCTGCGTTGCTTCCAGCCAGCGTCAGGTTTTGGTCACACTCCTGGGAGCGGGAGGGCCGAGCAGGTCGCCGATCGCTGGGATGGCTTGCGGCCCGGGCTGCGTACGATTCAGCCTGAGCGTCCTGGAGTTTTCTGCGCGCATGGCCAGGCTGGAACTTCTCTCCAGCGGTGAGCTGGCCCGCACGCTCGATCGTCTCGCCACCCAGGTGCTGGAGGCTGAGCCGGACAGCGAGGCGCTGCTGTTGCTGGGTATCCCCACCCGGGGGGTGGCCCTGGCCGAGGTGCTGGCCTCAAGGCTGGAGCGGCTCAGCGGCCAGTCCGTGGATCGGGGGGCGCTCGATCCCACCTTTCACCGTGACGACCTCGACCGGGTGGGCACCCGCCTGGTGCAGCCCACGGCTCTACCCGTGGCGCTGGAGGGGCGCCATGTGCTGCTGGTGGATGACGTCATCTTCACCGGGCGCACGGTTCGTGCCGCCCTGGAGGCACTGCAGGCCTGGGGTCGCCCCAAACGGGTGAGCCTGCTGGCGATGGTGGACCGGGGGCACCGGGAAGTGCCGATCCAGCCCGACTTCTGCGGCCGGGTCGTGCCCACCAGCCGCCAGGAGTCGATTCAGCTGTGTCTTCGGGGCATTGACGCGGAGGAGGGCGTCTTTCTGATCCGTCCTTGAGCCACTGTGAGTGCCGGACAAGCCACTGCTCCAGCGCTCGGGTGGGTCGCGGGGCGGCCTGGTCAGGCGGCTTCGAGTTCGTCGGGGCGGAAGTGGGCCCGGAATTTTCCGAAGGCCACGATCACGGGCAGGGTGGGGCTGATCACCCGGCCTTTCCATTCGTTCAGCACGGACTTCACTTCGCCTTGCTGGCCCTTCAGATCAAAGGCCTCGCCGCGGTGTTCGGGATGGTGATACACCACCACGCTCTGGCAGACCCTGACCTGATCCCCTGGCTGCATGGACGACCCGACACTCAAGGCCCCAATCTTGTCATGGCGGGCCTGAGCCTCCCTCAGCGCTGACAACCGCTCTCCGGGCCGGCCTCAACCACCTTGCCACCCAGGGCCCGGCAGGCGGCTTCGAAGGCGGCCCACTCATCCATGCCGGCAGCGATGCGCTGCTGCACCTCGCGGTCCAGTTGCTCCAGGGGCACCGAGTGGGGCAGGGCGCCATGGCCATCCCGTTGGCGGTCGGGGCCGCGCAGGCTGCCGATGCCGAGCTGGACCTCCGCCCTGACGGCCTCACTCTGCTGCTTCCACCAGGGATGGTCGATGCGGTTGAGGGCCTCGAGGGCCTCCCACCAGCGCTTCTCCTGACTGAGGCGCTGGGCCCGCTCCAGCTGCTGCTGGTTGCGGCTCCAGATCTCCCTGAGGCGGTTGCCCAGGGCCCGCCGGTCAGGGCGTTCGTGCTCGCCCATGGGCTCCAGCAGGGCCAGGCTGCCCTCGAGATCGCCGGCTTCAAAGCGGGCCATGGCCCGATCCTGCAGGGCCACCTGCCAGGCATCGAGCCGCTGGCGATCCTCCGGCCTGGATGCTTCTGAATTGACCAGTTGCAATTGCAGACGCAGGGCCTCGCCCCACTGTTCCTCCTCCCACAGCTGGCCCGCCTTGCGCCGGCGGCACTGGTCCAGCTCCTGAGCTGCGCCACCCCCCAGCCAGCGCAGGGCCTGCAGCTGGGCCCCGTAGCGCAAGCAGGCATCCAGGTCACCGCGTTCCCCGGCCGCCTCGAGGCGAGCAGGCAGCTGGCGTTCCCACCACCAGGCTGCCCCCGCCATCGCGGCCGCCAGCCCGACAGCAACAGCAATCCAGACGCGAGGCCGCCGATGCAGACGCAGGGCCAAAAGGGGGCAGATCCTGGGGGGGGGCAGTTTCTATGTAAGCGCCCCCGGCGCGCCCGCGTCGGCGTTGGCAGGGCCTGCTGGCCAGGGCCATGCAACGCCGATCCCGCGGATCCGTCTCAGCGGACCGGCCCCAGGGGCCGCGCTGGGACTTGCTCCTCCGTGAGCAGGTCCTTGACCGTGAGCACCAGCTGACCCTGGGCATCGATCCCGAAGCCCAGACGCAACCGATCGACGCCCTGGCTGCCGGGAGGAGCGAGGGGCAGGGCCAGGGGCGGCTGGCTCCAGCGCCGCACGCTTGCCTCACCGGCCTGGCGTCGGCGCAGCACGGGCAGTCCGGCTTCGAACACCACCTCACGCCGCTCCTCGTCGACCGGCTCACCGAACACCAGCTCCAGTTGCCGCTGCCCGTCATGGCTGCAGGCCAGCACCAGCTCCAGAGGGCTTTCGGTGGGCCAGCTCTGGCCTGCCACGAACAGGGCATGCCAGTGGTGGCAGGCGCTGCGCCGGTCCCAGCAGCGGAGGCTCACGCCATGGCTGAGCACGTCGTTGACGCGGACTCCCGGGGTGAGGGCGAGGGCGCCAAGGGCGACGGCCTCCACCGGCCGCTGGTCACGGATGGTCACCCCTGGGCAGCGTCTGGCCAGCCAGTCCCGCACCGCCCCCAACTGGCTGCCTCCCCCCACCGGCAGCACCGCCCCGATGTCGGCCAGGCCCATGCCGGCGCGGCGGCCAGCGGCCAGGACCTGCTCCAGCAAGGCGTCGAGTTCCTCCAGCAGTCCCTGCTGCTCCAGCAGGGCGTCGAGCTGGCTGCGGCTGAGTCGCCATTCCACTGGAGCCCTGCCTGGGGGGCTCACCAGCACCCGCGCCTCGGGCACCTGGCTAAGGCGGCACTTGAGCCGTTCGGCCCCATCCAGCAGGGCCGGCTCGGCCTGGCCGTCGCTGCCCAGTTCGCCGCAGAGCTGGTGCGCGATCCAGCGATCGATGTCGCGGCCGCCCAAGGCCACCCCGGCCTTGCCGATCACCGTGGCGCAGCGCAGGGCCTGCCGGCTGCTGCCGAGGTCGCGGCCCGCGAAGCGCAGCAGCTGGGCGATCGGCATCGCCCGGCCCTCGCCCCCCTCCAGCCGCACCAGGGAGAGGTCGATGGTGCCGCCCCCCACGTCCACTACCAGCACGGTGCTGCCGGCCGCCAGCCCGGCACCGATGGCCGCGGCGGTGGGCTCATCCACCAGGGCCACCTCGGCCACATCCAGCTCGCTGCAGGCCTGCAGCAGCCAGTTCCGGTAACCCCGGTAGCCCTCGATCGGCGCGGTGAGCACCAGCCGGCCTGGCTCCAACTCAGCCGGCAGGGCCTGCCAGAGCAGCCGCAGCAGCAGGGCAGCGCTGGCCTCCGGGGCAAGGGGCAGGGCGCTGCAAGCGTTGTTGGCGTCAGCGCCGGTGGCAGCTCCTGGCGCCGGGCCAGCTCCGATCCGGCGTTTGAAATCCCGCTGCAGCTCAGGTCCCGTGGACTGGGCGAGGCCCGCCTCCAGCACCTGGCGGCCCACCAGGGGGCTCGGACTGTCGGCGGCCGCCAGCCACAGCAGCGACGGGATCACCGGCGGCTCCTCCAGGCTGAAGGGCGGCAGGGCCAGCAAGACGGGCTCCCCCCCTGGTGCCTGGTAGGCCACCACGGTGGTGCTGCTGCCGAGATCGATGGCGAGCGTGCCGGCCATGGCGCCCTTCTAGACGGTCAGCCCGGGGGTACGGGAGTTCCCGGGGTGGTGACTTAAGGTGAAGGATCTGTGGTACGGCATCCGATGCAACGCGGTCTGGACGTGAACGCCAAGGAACTGGCCCAGCGGGCGGAGAGTCTGATCCGCCACTCCAGCAACCGCTATCTCACCACGGTTCGGATCGCCTTCCGCGCCAAGCAGCGGCGCTTTGACGACTTCGACGGCCTGCTCGATGAGTCGATGATCAAACCGGTCCAGCGGGCGATCGTCGAGCTCAGCGATGAGCAGGACCAGCCCGCCCTGTTGCCTGGCTGATCGACGCGGCCCGAGGCCATGCAGGTTCTTGAGGGTCTGGGATGGCGGTTGGAGGTAGACGCCTCCCGTGATCCCTGGCCCGTGCTGATCGGCGCTGAGGACTGGGCCGCCGAGCTGAGTGCTGGCGAGGCCCGCCTGCTGGCGAGCGGTGTGCAGGAGCTGGCCGTCCAGCTGGAGGCCCTGGCCGATCAGCTGATGGCGGAAGAGGCCATCACCCTCGAGTTGGAGCGCCCCTGTGGCGCCGGCTCCCTCTGGCTGGAAATCGAGGGCCATCCCAGCGCCTGGGCCCTGCGGGTCGTGCTGGCCCCGGGCCCGGAGCGACGGGGGTTTGAGGGGCGCTGGTGCCCCCAGGGCAGCGCCGCGATCGCGGCAGCCCTGGAGCAGGCCCTGCAGGGCTTGGACGTTCAAGCCTCGGAGTAGGGGCCCGTGAGCTCGTGCAGGGCGCTGTAGTCGAGGCCATCGAGGCGGCTGCCTGAAGCCCGCTCCAGCAGCGCCGCCAGGCCCGCGAGCCCTTCGCTGTGGAGGCCCTGGCGCTGGGCCGCCTGCAGGAACAGGTTCAGGTCCTTGCGCAGGTGGGCGGTGGGGAAGTTCGGATTGGCGTAGTCGCCAGCCACCATCCGGGAGAGCTTCTTGTCGAAGGTGGGGGCATGCAGGGCGCTGCCCCGCAGCAGGGCCATGAAGCTCTCCCGTTCCACTCCGGCCGCCTCTACCAACTGCAATGAGAGGCTGAAGGCATGGGTGAGGCTGGCGATCAGCTGGTTGAGGGCCAGCTTGGTGTGCATGGCCCGACCCACCGGGCCCAGATGGAGGGGCTGGGGTCCCAGGTCCCGCAGCAGGGGCAGGGCCTCGGCGAAGAGTTCGTCTGGCCCTGCCGCCATCAGTTGCAGACTGCCGGCCAGTGCCTCTGGCCTGCTGCCCAGAACCGGCACTTCCAGGTAGCGGCCGCCGCGGCCCGCGATCGACTCCGCCAGCTCCTGGCTTTCCCATGGCCCAATGGTGCCCATCTGCACCACCCGCAGGCCTGCCAGCTCCAGCCCCGGCTGCTCCAGCAGCACCTGGCGGCAGGCGCTGGCGTCCGAGAGCACGGTGATCACCCAGCCGCAGCCCTGCACCGCCGCGGCGGGGCTCGGGCAGGCCAGCGCACCGCAGGTCTCCAGGGCCCGCAGCCGGGCGGGTGTGCGGTTCCAGGCCTGAACGCTGTAGCCCTGCCCCAGCAGCCGCTGGGCGATGGCGGCTCCCAGCAGTCCAGTGCCAAGCAGGGCGATCGGCGGAGCAGAAGGCATCGGCGGTCTCCGGGGCCCCCAGCTTGTGACGCCGATCCCGGCTGAGACGGCTCCGGTTCCGCCGGGGGTGATCAGCAGTGCTGATTGCTTCGGTCTTGCTCGGGATCCCCCAGGCCCGCCACCGTTTTTCCCCAGGTTTTCCCGGGGGGGCCATCGGCCTGGGCTTGCGCCTTCCCTCACCTGGGGAGAGGCACTGCGGCGGCGCTCATGCCGCCTCGCTCCCCTTGACAGACCAGGCTCGATGGCAGCGGTGTCGCGCGGTGCCGCGCAGGGTGACCCCCGACCCCAGGCGCAGCAAGTGATCTCAGGCTGGGAACCCCTCGCCCCTGCCCGGAAAGGTGGCATTTGACCCCCCCGCCGACCTGTGGGCTACTGGGTCAAGACTGCGGATCTCAGGCTGCCATGGACAATGACGATGGGAGGGCTGGTGGACTGGGCCTACCTGCCGATCACCGACCCCCCGTTGACCCCTCTGCCAGTGACGCCTCCCCCCAGGACCGATCGGCCACTGTGAGCCTGCAGGCCTGCGTTCCCGAGGGGTTGCTGCGCAGCATGCGGCTGTTCATCGAACGTCACCCCCACTGGGATCAATACCGCCTGGTGCAGGCGGCCCTGGCGGGATTCCTGGTGCAGAACGGAGAGCAGAGCCGCGAGCTCACCCGCACCTACCTGGCCACACTGTTCCCGACTCAGTCGGAGTTCAGGGGTCCCTGAGCAGGCCCTGCGAAGAGCTGGCGGTAAGCGGCGGTCTGAATGCAGGTGGCCACCGGCAGGGCCACCACCAGCCCCAGCACCAGCCCCAGGAACCCCGCCAACACCACCAGGATCAACACCAGGGTGAGCCCCAGGGCCTGGAGCCAGTGGGGATCAATCGCCCGGCGCCCCTCTCGGAAGGCCCCCAGCGGCGAGGCCTGGCCGAGCACGCTGATCGGCAGGCAGAGCAGCTGGTCGGTGGCCAGGTACACGGTCACGGCCCAGCCGGCCAGCAGCGGCAGCCACGACAGCAGCGGCTGAATCAGGGCCAGCAGCCAGCCGCTGGCCTGGGCGAGCCGGGCAATGGCCCCCAGCACCAGCAGCACCAGGCCCAGGGTGCCTGCCCCCCGCAGCATCGCCCGGCCATCCGGCCGCAGCATCCGGCGCAGCCGTGGTCGGCCATGGTCCAGGGCCGTGCTGGCTCCATGCAGCAGCCCCACGGCCAGCCAGAGATTGCTGAGCCCCCAGCAGAACCAGGCGACGAGGAGCAACAGCTGGGCCCCTACATCAGGCTGGCCGAAGGGCGTCAGCAGCTGCTCCTGCTGAAAGCGGATCGCCAGCTGGCAGAGCAGGTTCGCCCCTCCCAGCACGCTGGTGAACAGGACGAAGGGAACCGGCGTTCTGATGAAGGCCTGCCAGCCCTCCTCCACGGCCCGTCGGATCGCGATGGCGGGTGTGGCCGCGGCCACCGGATCAGCCATCAGGCCTCCCCGGGGCCGACGGCGAGGAGTGTCTCCAGTCGCCGGGCGGTGGCCTCCGGCACGGGCAGGATCGACAGCCGGTTGCCCCGCTTCACCACGCCCAGCTGCTCAGGGGTAAAAACCTCCCGCAGGGCATCGAGGCTCAGGATCCGGGGGTAGGTGGTGCGATAGCGCAGGCGGACGCAGTCCCAGCGAGGGTTTTCCGGGGAGGCGGCGGCATCGAAATACTTCGAGGCGGGATCGAACTGGCTGGGATCCACCAGGTGGGTTTCGATCACTTCCATCAGGCCGATGATGCCGGGTGGCTTGGTGTTGGAGTGATAAAAAAAGGCCAGATCTCCCGGCACCATGCTGCGCATGAAATTGCGGGCCTGGTAGTTGCGGATCCCATCCCAGAGCGTGGTGCCCTCCCGCTGCAGGTGGTCGATGCCGTAGACCTCGGGCTCACTCTTCATTAACCAGTAGGCCATCGCACCGCCAGCCAGAAACCCATGCTAGGGGCAGCGCCGGGGGGTGACAGCGGCTGGCACGATCAGCTCTTCAGGTTGAGAACCAACTCGCGGAAGTGGTTGCCGCGTGCCTCAAAATCGCTGTACTGATCAAAGCTGGCGCAGGCCGGTGAGAGCAGCACGGCCCGACAACCCAGGCTCTCGGCGGCCTGCCGGGCCAAGGGTACGGCCTCCTCCAGGTCCTCACAGCGATGCACCGCGCCTGCGAAGCCCGCCTGCTCCAGCAGGGCCCCGAACGGCTCGCGGGCCGCGCCGAACAGCACCACCGCCAGGGCCTTCTGCTTGAGGGCATCCAGCCACTGGCGGGCCTCACCGAGCTTGGCCTGCCCCCCGGCCAGCACCACCAGGGGACCCTCCAGGGCCCGCACGGCCACTTCGGCGGCGTCGTAGTTGGTGGCTTTGCTGTCGTTGAAATAGGTGATGCCCTTCAACACCTCGATGCGCTCGAGCCGGTGCGGCACCCCCTGGAACAGGCGGAAGGCCCGCTCCATGCTCGGGCCGTCGAGGCCGGCTTCGAGGCCGACGGCGGCGGCAAGCAGCATGTTCTGGCGGTTGTGCTGCCCAGGCATCGCCAGACAGGCGGCGTCCATCAGGTCGTGGCTCTGGCCGTCTTGCTGCTGCCAGACCCGGCCCTGCTCGATCCAGAGCAGGGGCTGGATCGAGGGCGGCAGGGCCTGCCTCGGCCCGGCGCTGACCCAATGGGCTGCCGGCCAGCTCTCGGCATGGCGGCGCAGATCGGGATCGTCGGCATTCAGCAGGCGCACGGCGCTGTGCTCCAGCAGGCTCCGCTTGATGGCTCGGTAGGCCTCCAGGCTGCCGTGCCGTTCCAGGTGGTCTGGGGTGAGCGTGGTCCAGAGGCCCACCCGGGGCGCCACCACAGGAGCCGCCTCGATCTGATAGCTGCTCAGCTCCACCACCATCCACTGCGGCAGCCCCTCGGCGGCGCTCAGCCGCTCCAGCACCAGCTCTGCGGCGGAGAGGCCCACGTTGCCGGCCATCGGCGCATCGATGCCGTTGCTGCTGAGCAGGTGGTGCACCAGATGGGTCACCGTGGTCTTGCCGTTGGTGCCTGTGATGCCGATCCAGGGCACGGGTCGGCTGGCCTCCCAGGCCGGCACCAGTTCCCCATCCACGCGCACGCCGCGGCGCCGTAGATCCTCCACGGCCGGATGGTCCCAGCGAATGCCTGGGCTCAGGATCAGGCGCTCCAGCTGGGGTCCCAGGCTGTCGAGCGCCCTGGCTTCCAGGGGGATGCCCAGGCGCGCCTCGATTCCCTGCTGCCTCAGCTGGTCAGCCCGTTGCCGCTGCTCGGCGGCATCGGCCGAATCGATCACGCACACCCGATGGCCCTCTCGGTGCAGCAAACGGGCGGCGCCACAGCCGGAGCGTCCGATCCCCACCACGGCGGTCAGACCCTCACGGCGCAGAGGCGTGGTGGACATCGGGGGCGGCGCTGCAGGGCGCCGGTTCAGACAAGTGGGCGATACTGGAATCGAACCAGTGACTCCTACCGTGTCAAGGTAGTGCTCTACCTCTGAGCTAATCGCCCGTAAAACGGGTTCGAGAGTGGGAGATTCAAGCCTGAAGCTTGATCCAGAATTCAAGCCAGTAGCTTGATGCTGATCGGCTCCCGGAGCGGAAAGTTCAGCCCAGGAAGCTCAGACAACGAAACGACATCAACGCTGGTGGAGAGAGGCTGTTGCCGACAGTCAACCGGGCCAGGGGCCTGGATCAGTCATCAACGGGCACCGTCGTGCAGCGAGTCGATGGTTGCCTGGGACGGATGCCCCCGGCCAGAATCTCCCTTCGGAGACTCCATCGTTGCCGTGTCCTGCCGTAACAGGATGCTTGGAACCTAGCAGTCGGAGCTCCTGGCACCAGCCGCCATCAGCGGCGTTGCAGGGTGATGCGAAAGCGGTCGCGCTTGGTGGGGTTGATCGCCTCCACCTGCAGCTCCCCCTTGCCGCTCAACTGCACCCGGTCGCCCGCCACCAGCTCCTGGCCGGGGCGGGTCACCTCGGCCCAGTTGAGCCGCACCAGTCCGTCGCGGATCCAGCTGCCCATGCGACTGCGCGAGACGCCGAAGCCGGCGGAGGCGACCGCGTCCAGCCGCCGGGAGGCCTCCACGGTGTCGATGCGGCGCGGCAGGCGGCGCCCTGGGGGCTGAAGCTGATCGAGGGGCAGGGGCTCCAGGGCCACCGGCACGCTGCGCACCTGCAGATCCAGCGCCTCGGGCACGGCGCAGCAGGCGATGATCACGGCCTGGGCTCCGCGGTCGCCCCGCAGCCAGAGATCGCCCAGGGCTTCAGGGGGTAACCCCGCCGCGGTGAGGCTGGCGCGGAAATCGGCTGGTGCGGCTGGATCGAACAGAAAGTTGCCGTTCAGGCTGAGGCCGGTCAGGGCTGCCCGCGTGGCATCGCTCTGCTGGGCGCCCTCCCGCCGGCTGAGCAGCAGCCGGCAGCGCTCCGCCCCGGCATAGCCCCCCTCCGCATGGAGCTGCAGTTCGGCCAGATCGCCCAGGCGCTGCTGGGCCTCCTCCAGCACCGAGCCCTCCAGAAACCCGCTCCAGATGGGCTGCCAGGTCTGCAGTACCCGTTCGGCGGTGGCGATCAGGACCTCCAGCTCGGCCGGATGGCGGCTGCCCGACAGCAGGTCGCGGCGGGGCAGCATCAGCGGTCCGCCAGGCGCACCACCGCCTGGGGCCGGTGCTGCTGCAGCAGCAGCCAGGGCATGTCCACGCCGCTGGCGGTCTCAGCCAGCAGCAGCCAGCTGCCCTCCGCCAGGCGGTTGCGCAGGCCGCGGATCCGGTCGTCGTCCTCGGAGCTGACACTGGCCGAGGCGGCGAAACTGCCCATCCAGCCCGACACCAGACCCAGCAGGCCGCCGATCAGGTGCTGGCTCCAGGCCCCGGCGAAGGCAAAGGTGTCCAGGTCGGTGATGTAGGTGAAGGTGAGCCCGGCCATGAAGCCGAAGGGCAGCAGCCAGCGGGCCATGTTGCGCTGCCGGATGCGGCGGGCCACCGCCGGATTGAGGCGAGGCACGTCGTCGAGGCTGCTCTCCTGGGCCCCGATGGCCACCAGCTCCACCAGGGGAGGCTGGCGCTCGGCCAGGCTCCCCTGGAGCTGCTTCAGCCGCTTGCGGTCGTTGAACACCACCACCACGCTCGTGCCCACGCCGCTTTGCCTCAGGAATCGGTTTCAAGAGGATTCTCGCTGCTCACTACACTTCACCTCCGGCTTCCCCACCCCACCCGCCGGGCATGACAAAGGTTCTCGTCTCTGATCCCATCGACCAGGCGGGGATCGACATCCTCTCCGAGGTGGCCCAGGTGGACCTCCGCCCCGGTCTCTCGGCCGCGGAGCTCCAGGCCTGCATCGGTGGCTACGACGCCCTGATGATCCGCTCCGGCACCACGGTGACGGCCGACGTGATCGAGGCCGCCGACCAGCTCAAGATCATCGGCCGGGCCGGCGTCGGCGTCGACAACGTGGACGTGCCTGCCGCCACCCGCCGCGGTGTGCTGGTGGTGAATTCGCCCGAGGGCAACACGATCGCGGCCGCCGAGCATGCCCTGGCCCTGATGCTGTCGCTGTCGCGGCACGTGCCCCAGGCCCACGCCAGCACCCTGGCCGGCGGCTGGGACCGCAAGACCTACGTGGGCAATGAGCTCTACAAGAAGAAACTCGGCGTGGTGGGCCTCGGCAAGATCGGCTCCCACGTGGCCCGGGTGGCCAAGGCCATGGGCATGGAGCTGCTCGCCTACGACCCCTTCGTCTCCCCCGAGCGGGCCCAGACGATGCAGGTGAAGCTGCTGCCCCTGGCCGAGCTGTTCGCCGAGGCCGACTACGTCACCCTGCACCTGCCCCGCACGCCCGACACCGAGAACCTGGTGAATGCGGCCCTGCTGCGCACCATGAAGCCCACTGCCCGCCTGGTGAACTGCGCCCGGGGGGGCATCGTCGATGAGGCGGCCCTGGCGGAGGCCGTGGAGGCCGGCGTGATCGCCGGCGCCGCCCTGGACGTGTACGCCAAGGAGCCCCTGGCCGCCGACTCGCCCCTGCGGCTCGTCAAGGAGCGTCTGCTGCTCACCCCCCACCTCGGGGCGAGCACCGCCGAGGCCCAGGAGAACGTGGCCATCGATGTGGCCGAACAGATCCGGGACGTGCTGCAGGGCCTGCCCGCCCGCAGTGCCGTGAACATCCCCGGCCTCAACGCCGAGGTGATGGAGCAGCTCAAACCTCACCTGCAGCTGGCCGAGACCCTGGGGCAGCTGGTGAGCCAGCTGGCCGGCGGCGCCATCAGCGAGCTGGAGGTGCGTCTGCAGGGCGAATTCGCCAGCCACCCGGCCCAGCCCCTGGTGGTGGCCGCCCTCAAGGGCATGCTCTCCACCGCCCTCGGCGATTCGATCAACTACGTGAACGCCAGCCTGGAGGCCAAGGAGCGGGGCATCCACGTGCTTGAGGTGAAGGATGACGCCGCCCGCGACTACGCCGGCGGCTCGCTGCAGCTCAGCTCCCGCAGCAGTCTCGGCAACCACAGCGTCACCGGAGCCGTGTTCGCCGATGGGGAGTTACGGGTCACCTGCATCGACGAATTCCCCGTGAGCGTGAACCCGAGCCGCCACATGCTGTTCACCCGCCACCGGGACATGCCTGGGATCATCGGCCAGATCGGTTCGGTGCTGGGCGAGAACAACGTCAACATCGCCTCGATGCAGGTGGGCCGCCGCATCGTGCGGGGGGATGCCGTGATGGTGCTCAGCCTCGATGATCCGATCCCCGCCAGCCTGCTGGCCCGCGTGAACGCGATCACCGGCATCCAGGAGGCCCATCCGGTGACCCTCTGACCGGGTCCGTTCCCCTGCTGCGATCCACCATGGAACTGTGCTGGTGGCGGCTCGAACTCCCCGTGCCGCCCGAACTGGAGGAGTCGCTGCTGTGGAAGCTGCAGGACCTGGGCCTGCCCCGGGTGGCGATCCGGCATCGGCCTGAGCGGCCTGACCAGCGGCTGCTGCAGGCCTGGCTGCCGGCCATCGACTGGCCAGAGGCCGAGCGGCGGCAGCTGGAGGCTGTCCTGGCCCGCCTGGCCGCTCCCTTCGACCTGGCGTTCCCGCCCGTGTCCTGGCAGCAGCAGGCCGATGAAGACTGGAGCAGCAGCTGGAAGCAGCACTGGCAGCCCGATCCGGTGGGCCAGCGGCTGTTGATCCTCCCAGCCTGGCTGAGTCGGCCTGCGGAGCACGCCGACAGGCTGGTGATCCGCATGGATCCCGGCAGCGCCTTCGGCACGGGCAGCCATCCCACCACCCGCCTCTGCCTGGAGGAGATCGAGGCGCTGCTGGCGGTGCACGGGTCAGCGGGAGAGTGCCCTGCAGCCGAGTTCAGCGTGGCCGACCTGGGCTGCGGCAGCGGCGTCCTCGGCGTGGCGGCCCTGCTCCAGGGCGCCACCCGGGTGGCTGCCGCCGACACCGATGCCCTGGCCGTGCGGGCCACCCGCGAGAACGCCACCATGAACGGCTGTGGCGAGCAGCTGCAGGTGGTCCAGGGCTCGGCGGCGGAGCTCGTGGCCCTGCAGGCCGGCCAGCAAGCCGACCTGCTGCTCTGCAACATCCTGGCGCCGGTGATTGAAGCCCTCTGCCCCGCCTTCAACAGCCTGCTGGCCCCAGGGGGGGTGGGCGTGCTCAGTGGCCTGCTGGAGGATCAGACACCGCGTCTGCAGAGGGTTCTCGCGGCCGAGGGCTGGCGCAGCAGCCTGGCGCGGCAGCAGAGCGGCTGGGCGCTGTTGCGCATCCGCAGGGCCTGAGGCTGGGGCCGGATGTCGCATAAGGCACGCTGATCTGTGCTTCCCCTTTGATTGGCCTTCCAGCCTTCGGGCCCCGAAATCGACAGGAACGGCCTGTGGCGGATGTATGAAGGGCGGGTCCTACAGGCCCGGTTGCCCGGGTGCCTGTGAGCCCCAATCCCTTCCATGGCTTCCTACAAGGTCACCCTCATCAACGAGAGCGAGGGCCTCAACAAGACCATCGAGGTTCCTGACGACCAGTACATCCTCGACGCCGCTGAAGAGCAGGGCATCGACCTCCCCTACTCCTGCCGCGCCGGTGCCTGCAGCACCTGCGCCGGCAAGCTGTCTGCCGGAACCGTTGACCAGTCTGACCAGAGCTTCCTCGACGACGACCAGATCGAAGCTGGTTTCGTGCTCACCTGCGTGGCTTACCCCACCAGCGACTGCACCATCAAGACCCACTCCGAAGAAGAGCTCTATTGAGTTCCCAGGCTGTCTGACGGGAGGCCCTCAGGCCTCTCGCCTTCCAGTTCTGAGCATGCCACCCTGATGGGTGGCTTTTTTCATGTCCTCCCAGCCGCCCCCTGCCTCGATGCTCGGTCCTGGTCGTGTCTCCACCAGCGACCCGCTGCCCCGGCCCGATCAGGAGTTGCTGGAGCCGGGCAGTGTGCACGCCAGTCCAGGCGGCCAGTACAGCTATCGGGTGCTGGGGGCCTGCTGCCGGCTGTTTGATCGGGAAGACCTGCCCTGGCCGTGCTGCAGGCTGGCCTGGCGCAGCAAGGAGCCCAGCTGGCGGCGGGTGGGCCGGCGCTTCGTCGCCGACCTGGCCGCGCGTCGCTGCCCCTCCTATGCCGTGGAGCTGCTCCAGCCCGGTGCCCGGCCCACCGCCACGGTGATCACCCTGTTCCCGGTGCGCCTCGGCGGCGGCCTGCAGGAGTGGTGGTACAGCAAGGTGCCCAGTTCCCTCGACCCTGCCAACCAGCAGCCTCCAACGGCCTCTGCCCGGCCTTCCAGCCAGCAAAAAGCCGGTGTCGGGGACACCGGCTGAGGCTTCACGGGACCGCTGGAGCGCAGCGGGCTCAGAAGTAGATCTTGCCGCCGCCCCACTGCAGGCCCTGGGCCTTGGGAGCCACCAGGATGTAGCCGGCCATCAGGCGCAGGTCGTCGTCATCGAGATCGCGCATCTTCACGAACACGTCGCTGCTGCGCATGCTGGGATGCAGGTCGGCGATGCTGTACTCGCCGTCGTAGCTGGTGGGGTCCTTCATGTAGTCCACCAGGGCCTCGATGTTGTCGCGGGCCGGTGTGGCCAGGGCCAGGGTCTCAGGGTCGAGCCCCACGTTCTGGTTGGTCTTGGTGATGCCGCCGGCGTGGCACTCGCCGCAGCTGTTATTGAACAGCTTGCGACCGCCCTTGATCTCCGCTTCGCTGAAGGTCACCGCGGTGCCGTCAGGGCTGGCGGGAACGGTGAGCTGCTCGCTGGTCCACTGGGCGGCCAGCGCCTGGCCGCCGAAGCCGAGGCAGAGCAGCAGGGCCAGGGGCAGCGCCAGCAGGGTACGGGCGGCAGCCCGCAGCACTCTGCGAAGGGCAGATGGGGAGAAGGTTGAGGCCATTGGGGGAAGCCGGCGGTGTGGCAGAGGGAGGTGGGGCGACGGAAACCGCATCGGAGACCTTGTATCACGGGCAATGGGGCCGTAGCGGCGCAGTCGGGAGAACTGTTGCAGGGCTAGGGCTGTGGGCCCGCCGGTGCGCGGCGTCCTGGGCTGGCCCTGGGGGCAGCGGGGCCGCTGCTCGGGGCAGTCCCGGCCTCGGGCAGTGGCTCGGCGGGGCCGGGCAGTACATCGAGGGTCAGAAAGTCCTTGGCCAGCAGCGTGTTGGCAAAGATGGCCCGTGCTTCCTCCACGAGGTCGTCGGCGGTGACCGCGTTGCCGGCCACGTAGCGCGGGCTCAGATGGGTCAGGGCCAGCTGCCTGACCCCGGCGGCCAGGGCCGTCTGGGCGGCCATGGTGCTGGTGGAGTGCTGGCGCTGGTAGGCGAGCTCTGCCTCCCCATGGGAGAAGGTGCTCTCGTGGATGAGCAGATCGGCGCCGCGGGCCAGCTCCACGGCGGCCTCACAGAACACCGTGTCGGTGCAATACACCATGCTGGCGCCGGGCTGGGGCGGGCCGCAGAGGCTGCTGCCGCGGATGATCCGGCCGTCCTCCAGGGTCACGGTCCGCCCCTGCTTCAGCTCCGCATAGACGGGTCCGGGCGGGATGCCCAGAGCCTGGGCCCTGGCCACGTCGAAGCGCCCCGGCCTGGGTTTCTGGTCCACGCGGTAACCGAAGGCCGGCACCCGGTGGGTGAGGGGGGTGCAGCGCACGGTGAGATCCCCGTCGTCCAGCACCAGACGACCCTGTTCGGCCGCCTGGCGCACCTGGTGGTGCCGCAGGGGATAGCCGATGCGGGTGGAACTGGTGTGCAGCACCCCCTCCAGGTAGTCGCGCAGGCGGTCTGGTCCGTAGAGGTCAATGCCGCCGCAGCTGCCGGCCATGCCCAGGCTGGCCAGCAGGCCCGGCAGGCCGAAGACGTGGTCGCCATGCATGTGGGTCACGAAAATCCGGCGCAGCTGGCTCACCCGCAGGGAGCTGCGCAGAAACTGGTGCTGGGTGCCCTCGCCGCAGTCGAACAGCCAGAGCTCGCTGCGCTGGGGCAGGCGCAGCGCCACGGCTGAAACATTGCGGCTGCGGGTGGGAACGCCGGAGCTGGTGCCGAGAAACGTGACCTGCACGGGCCTTGTGCCTCCTGCGCATGCTGCCACGCCGGGTCTGGCGGGCCGCCACCAGCATCGCCACAATGAGGTGCCTTTTGCCGGCCCACCCGTGGCACTGCACTCAGTGATCTCGCGCCGCTCGGCTGCGATCCTGCCCCTGGCCCTGGCCCTGCCGGTGGTGGCCCTGGTACCCAGTGGCAGTGAACTCCAGGCCCAGCAGGGTGAGCCCGAGATCCGGGTGCTGCTGGCCGAGGGCAGCGAGATCCGCCTCAGTTCCCTGAGGCAGCCCCTGGTGCTTCGCAGTGGGGCCCAGCAGGCGCCGCTGCTGGAGCTGGCTCCGGCCACGGCTCTGGTGCTGCGGCTGCAGGCGGGGCGCCTCAAGCTCCAGAGCGAGACCGGGGCCCGCGAGCTGCCGGCCGCCACGACCCTCTGGCTGGAGGCCAGCCATCCTGGCGCTGGCGTCCAGGAGGCCCTGTTCCAGCTTGAAAAACGTCACTACCGCGGCCGTCTGCAGCTGCGCCGGGAGGGCCAGGCACTCCAGGCCATCAACCACATCGGCCTCGAGACCTATCTCCCGAGCGTGGTGGGCAGCGAGATGCCGGCCAGCTGGCCCCAGGCCGCCCTGCGGGCCCAGGCCGTGGCGGCCCGCACCTACGCCCTGCGCCAACGCAAACCCGGCTCCCCCTTCGACGTCACCGCCACGGTGAGCAGCCAGGTTTACAAAGGCGTGGAGGCCGAAACCGCATCCACCCGCCACGCGGTGACCAGCACCCGCGGCCTGGTGCTGCTGTACCAGGGCAGCCTGGCCACCACCGTCTTTCACAGCAGCAGCGGCGGCCGCACCGAGAACAGCGGCGATCTCTGGACACGTCAGCTCCCCTACCTGGTGAGCGTGCCTGATTTTGACCACAACAGTCCTGTGCACCAGTGGGAGAAGCCCCTGCCCCCAGAGGCACTGCGCCAGGCCTTTTCTGAAACCGGCGGGGTGCAGCGCATCGATGTGCTGGCCACCACGGCCACCGGCCGGGTGCGGCAGGCCCGGGTGATCGGCCCGGCCGGCACCCTGGTGGTGACCGGTCCCCAGCTGCGCAGCCGCCTCGGCCTGCGCAGCACCAAGGTGCGTTTTGAGGTGGTGGAGCCCAGCCGCCCCCTCACCCGGGGCCTGCCCACGCCGCCGCCGCCCCTGCTGACGGCCGCCGGGGCCCCCTCGGTCCAGCCGTTCCTTGTCGTGGATTCGGCCACCGGTGCCATGGCTCCCGGGGTTCGTTCCGCAGGCTCCGTGCCCCCGGCCCCTTCCCTGCTGGCCATTGGTCGGGGCTTCGGCCACGGGGTGGGCATGAGCCAGTGGGGCGCCCTGGCCATGGCGGAACAGGGCCGCAGCCATGAGACCATCCTCAGCCACTACTTCAGGGGCACCCAGTTGCGCCACTACCCCTAGCTTGAGCTGCTCTGAAGAGCTGGAGCTGATCCGGTTTGAGGACGCCGCAGCCGTGGCGGACCATCTGGCTGAGCGCCTCTGGCGGCAGCGCCTGGCCACGCCCCGCCAGCCCCTGGGGCTGGCCACGGGGCGCACCATGGAGCCGGTCTACGCCGCCCTGGTGGCGCAGTGGCGCCGGGCCCCGGAAGCGGAGCGCCGCTCCGTGAGCCGCTCCTGGCTGAGCTTCAATCTGGATGAGTACGTGGGGCTGGCCCCGGCTGATGGCCGCTCGTTTGCGGCGTTCATGCAGGAACGGCTGGGTGGACCCCTGGGCCTGAAGCCCAGCCAGCTGCAGCTGCCCGATGGCCTCGCCGTCGATCCCGCTGCTGAGGCCGGCCGCTATGGGGCGTCTGTGGCCGCTGCGGGGGGGATCGGGCTGCAGGTGCTTGGGCTCGGCCTCAATGGCCACGTGGGCTTCAACGAACCTCCCTGTGCTGCCGCTGCCCCCTGCCGCTGTGTGGCCCTCAGTGCGATGACGCGGGAGCAGAACGCCGGGGCCTTCGGCGGCGACCTGGGGGCCGTGCCGACCCGGGCGATCAGCCTGGGACTGGCCGAGATCCTCGCTGCCCGCGAGATTGTGCTGGTGGTCACGGGCAGCGCCAAGGCGGCTGTGCTGCGGCGGCTGCTGGAGGAGCCCCCCAGCGCCCTGCTGCCGGCGAGCTGGCTGCGCGGCCACCCGGCCGTCTCGGTGCTGGCCGACCGGGCTGCCCTCAGCTGGGGCTGACTCGTCTCCAGGCCAGGATTCACTCCGCCATCAGGGCCTCCAGCAGGGAGTCCTCGGCCTCGAGGTTGGAGGTCACGCTGCGCACATCGTCGAGCTCCTCCAGGGCATCGAGCAACCCCAGGCAGCGCCGCAACAGCTCGGCCTCGTGCAGGGGGCAGGCGGTCTGGGGAATCCAGCGGTGCTCCCACCCCTCCACCGCGAAGCCGGCGCCCTGCAGGGCCTCCTGCAGGCCTTCCAGCGCACTGAAGCGGCAGTGCAGCTCAACACCCCTGTCCTGGAGCTCGTAGTCCAGGGTCTGGGGCCCCCCAGCGGCCTCAATGGCCTCGAGTGCCTCCAGCACGGCCACGTCCAGCAGCTCCTGGGGCCGGTCTGCTGGGAGGGCAGGACCAAGGCTCACCACGCCGCGCTGCTCGAACAGATAGCCGACGCAGCCCGTCTCTCCGAGGTTGCCGCCGTGCTTGTTGAAAGCCAGGCGCACATCGGCGGCCGTGCGGTTGCGGTTGTCGGTGAAAGCCTCGATCAGCACCGCCACGCCGCCTGGCCCGTAGCCCTCGTAGCGCACGTCAGCGAACTGCTCCCCGCCACCGCTGAGCTGCCCTGATCCCTTCAGGATTGCCCGCTCGATGTTGGCGTTGGGAACGCCGGCGGCCTTGGCCTTCTCGATCGCGGTGCGCAGCTGGAAGTTGCCGCTGGGGTCGGCGCCGCCGCGGGCGGCCACGCTGATCTCCCGGCCCAGACGGGTGAACACAGCTCCCCGCTTGGCATCCACCACCGCCTTGGTGCGCTTGATCTGGGCCCATTTGCTGTGGCCGGCCATCGGAGCTGGGAGGTGGTCGAAGGGGAGGAGCGAGCCGGCTCAGCCGAGCGCATCGAAGACCAGCTTCGGTTGCAGCCGATCAGCGGCGCAGGCCAGGGCCATCCCCACCAGGTTGCCATCCGGACCGAGCACCGCCACCGGCTGCCCGGGTGGCCAGTCCGCCTGGCCCTCCAGGCTCCGGCCGCAGCGCCAGCCCTCCAGTTCGGCCGGCTCCAGCTGCCGGCGCGGCAGATGGCCGAGGGCCGCGAGCGGGTTCAACAGCGGTGGCAGCGGCGGCTGCTCCAGGGCCTCGAGCGGCACGGCCTGGGCCAGGTCGAAGCCCAGCGCCCCGGTGCGCCGCAGCTCCGCCAGAGCGCCACCGCAGCCCAGGGCTGTGCCGAGGTCCCGCGCCAGGGAGCGGATGTAGGTGCCCGCCGAGCACTGCACCTCCAGCTGCAGGCGGCCCGTGCCCGGCTCCCAGTGGCGCAGCTCCAGCTGCGTGATGGTCACGGCCCGGGGGGGCAGGCTGAGGGCCTCGCCCCGGCGGGCGCGGGCGTAGGCCCGCTCGCCCTGCACGTGCACGGCGGAGACCTGGGGCGGCACCTGCAGGATCGATCCGCGGAAGGGCGCCAGGGCCCGCTCCAGGACGTCGAGCGGCAGTGGCGGCAGGGGATGGCGCTCCAGCACGGTGCCGCTGAGATCGTCCGTGTCGGTGCAGAGCCCCAGCTGGATCGTGCCCTCGTAGCGCTTGTCGCCCACCAGGTAGGGCAGCAGCCGGGTGGCCGGTCCGAGCGCCAGGGGGAGCACGCCGGTCACGGCGGGATCGAGGGTGCCGCCGTGACCCACCCGCCTCAGCCCGTAGGCCCGCCGCACCCGGGCCACGCAGCCGTGGGAGGTGAGCCCGGCGGGCTTGTCCAACACCAGAAATCCACAGGGCTGGTCAGCCATGCCGGCACCCATCAGCCTGGAACAGTCCCACGCCACCCTCCCCGATGACCCTGCAGCAGCGCCGCGACCTGGCGTTCCTGGTGCTGGCCGGCCTCTTCCTGGGCAGCATGGCGATGCTGAACATCCTGGGCCTCACCCGCTTTCTGCAGCTGGGGTCGATCGGCTCCTGGCCGATCGTGGTGGCGGTGGGCGCTCTGCCTTACCCGGTGACCTTCCTCTGCACCGACCTGATCAGTGAGCTCTGGGGCGAGCAGAAGGCGACCCAGCTGGTGTGGGTTGGGCTGGCCCTGAATGGCTGGGTGGTGCTGATTCTCTGGTTGGGTGGCGTGCTGCCGGGCCTGGCGGGAGCGCCCGAGGCCACCTTCTTTGAGGTGCAGCACCTGGCCTTCGGCGCCGTGGGGGCCTCGATGCTGGCCTACCTGGCCGCCCAGTTCGCCGATGTGCGGCTGTTCCATTTCTGGAAGCGCTTCAGCGGCGGCGGTGCCCTGTGGCTGCGCAACAACGGCTCCACCCTGGGCAGCCAGCTGGTGGACACCACGGCGGTGGTGCTGGTGAGCCACTACGCCAGCCATGTGCTGCCGATCCGTGCCGACGAGGCCGTGCTGCCCCAGCTCGGCAGCTACATCGCCAGCGGCTATCTGTTCAAGGCCCTGGCTGCCCTGGTTGACACCCTGCCCTTCTACGCCCTCACCGCCTGGTTGCGGCGCTGGCTCGAGGTGCCCGGCGAGGGGGCGGAGATCGGCTGAGCCCCCGCCAACTAAGTTGGCGCCACCGATACCAGCGCAGCAGTGACGACGGCAGTGGGCACGGGGCTGGGAGTGGAGCGCTTTCTGGCCGATGGCTTCGCGCTCAAGCAGCACCTGGCCGACTACCTCCGCCTCGAGCTCAGTGAGCTGGAGCAGCAGCTGCCCAGCAGCACCGAGCAGCTGGCCGCCCTGCACCCCGGCGCCTTCGACTTCGCCCAGGCCGGCCGCTTCTATGAAGACACCGTGGGCACGGCCCACCTGCTGGAGCTGGCCGCCTGGCACCTGGGCAGTGCCGACTACATCGCCGACACCCTCAGGCTGCAGCAGCGCTTTGCCCAGGGTCAGGTGCTCGACTTCGGCGGCGGCATCGGCAGCCATGCCCTGGCCGCGGCCGCCTTGCCGCAGGTGGAGCGAGTGTGGTTCGTCGATCTCAACCCCCACAACCGGGCCTGCGTGCAGGCGCGGGCCGACAGCCTGGGGCTGGGGGCGCGCCTCTCCTGTCACCGCGACCTGGACGACGCCAGGCTGCCAGGGCGGTTCGACACCCTGGTGTGCCTTGACGTGCTGGAGCACCTGCCCGATCCAGCAGGTCAGCTCGAACAGTTCGCCCAGCGGCTGGCACCCTCTGGAACCGCCCTGCTCAACTGGTATTTCTTCAAGGGCTTCAATGGCGAATACCCATTCCACGTGGATGACCCGGTCCTGGTGAACCGTTTCTTCCACACCCTCCAGGAGCGCTTTCTGGAGGTGTTCCATCCCTACCTGATCACCACCAGGGCCTACCGGCTGCGCTGAGAGCACAGCCAGGCGAGATCAGACGGCTTGGGGCTCGCGTCAGACGGCCAGGGCCACGTTGATGCGCTTGCGGGTGCGCAGGCCTCGCTTGATGGTGTCAAAGCCCACGACGCCATCGCTGAGGGCAAACAGGGTGTCGTCGGAGCCGCGGCCCACATTGAGGCCGGGCAGCACGGACGTGCCGCGCTGGCGGATCAGAATGGAGCCGGCGCTCACGCTCGTGCCGCCGGAGGTCTTGACGCCCAGGCGCTTGGAGTTGGAGTCGCGGCCGTTGCGGGTGGAGCCTGTGCCTTTCTTGTGGGCCATGGATCAGGGGGGCGATGAACGCGGATGAGGATGGACGGAAACGATCGCGGGGATCTGGTCAGCTTGTTCTGGGCAGAGGGCCTCAGCCCAGGGCCTTGCCAGCCACAGTGATGGCTTCCACCATCACACGGGTGAGCTCCTGGCGGTGGCCGTTCTTGCGCCGCGTCTTCTTCTTGGGACGCATTTTGTAGACGATCAGCTTGGGACCGCGGCGGTGAGCCATCACCTTGAGGGTGACGCTGGCTCCGCTCACGTAGGGCTGGCCAAGGGTCGCGGCCTGGCCGTCGTTCACCAGCAGCACGCTGTCGAGGGTGACGGTCTCATCGACGGCGGCGGGCAGCCGGTCGAGGTCGTAGTAGCGGTTGGCCTGGAGCCAGAATTGCTGGCCGGAGGCCTCCACGATGGCGTAGGGCGCCTGGGCTGCGGCGGGGTCTTGGGTCATGGGGATGGGGCGTGGTCAGGCTGGCCGGCGGGGACCGCCGGCCGATTGGGCCTGACGCACAATCGAAAGACAATGGCAAATCCTCCGATTCCAAGCTGCCTTTCGTCAACATTGGGCCACCTGTCCGCCAGATTCCCCTTGCCTGCGGACCGCCCCTATGCCCAAGTCGGCCCTCACCGTTGCTTCCCTTGTCCGTGATCCCACCGTGCAGGCCGGGGTGTCCCGTTGGTTGGCCGGCGGCCGCTACACCCTCGTCAGCGTCGACCCGCTGGCCGACCCTGTGGCGGATCTCGACCGCCTGCGGGAGGACTTCGACGCCCTGCTGATCGAGGCCGATGCCGTGGATGGCTCGGTGCTGAACGGGCTCACGGAGCGGGGTCTGGTGCTGCCCGCGGTGGTGATCGGGGAGGTCAATGGCGAGGTGAGCTTCCACGAGGCGGAAGTGAGGCTGCAGGCCGATCAGCTTGAGCAGCTGAGCTACTGCCTGGATGCCGCGGTGTCGCGCTTTCTGCGACAGGGCCTGGGCCATCCAGCTGAAGACAACCCCCGAACCGGCTCCGCCGGCAGCGAGCCGTCATGGAGCGGGGCCGAGGCCGCCGAAGCCTCTGCCGAGAAGGATGGGGTTGCCGTCGCGACCAGCGCGGCGCCATCGCCCCAGGTCGCCGGGGCCAGGCAGGTGGCCCCGGCGCCCCTGCCCTGGCGACTGGATGGCCGCCTCAAGGAGCGGCTGGGGCTGCTGGGGGTGTTCTACAAGCGCGATCCCTCCCGCTTCCTGCGCAATCTGCCCAAGGGAGAGCAGGACGACCTGCTGCGCTCACTGGAGCGCAGCTATCGGGATCTGCTGATCCATTACTTCCGCAACCCCTCAGCGGCCAACCAGGCCCTGGAGAGCTTTGTGAACACGGCCTTTTTCAGTGATTTATCCATCACGACAACCGTGCAAATCCACATGGACCTGATCGATCTGTTTTCCAAGCGCCTGCAGCTGGAGGGGCACAAGAGTGATTTTCTTCAGGATTACAGACTGGCTCTGCTGGATGTGATGGCCCATCTCTGCGAGATGTATCGCCGCTCAATCCCCCCCGATGTGCCACTGATGCCGTTCCCTTCGGAGGCTTGAGGCGCAGATGGATTCGCACACCTGGACAGTCTTGTCATGACACCCCGCAAAACTTACATTCTCAAGCTCTATGTGGCGGGCAACACCCCCAACTCGATGCGCGCCCTGAAAACGCTGCGCGACATTCTGGAAACCGAGTTCAAGGGGGTCTACGCCCTCAAGGTGATCGACGTGCTCGTAAATCCACAGTTGGCCGAGGAGGACAAGATCCTGGCCACCCCCACGCTCACCAAGATCCTGCCCCCGCCGGTGCGCCGCATCATTGGTGATCTCAGCGACCGCGAGCGGGTGCTGATCGGCCTGGACCTGCTCTACGACGAGCTCACCGAAGATGGCGAGCTCAATGAGCTTCTGCACAGCAGCCAGGGATTGGCAGTCCCGCGTCTCGCTGGGGAGGATGATGCTCTGGCCGATCTCGCCCTGGAAGGATCGCTTCCTGACGATGGCCTGAATCCCCGAGCTTGATCAGCGGATTGATCCGCCCCCAGCCCTTTTGTCCACGTCTCCCCAGGTCATGCAGGAACCCAGTCCGATCGAAGCCCAGTTGATGCAGGTCCAGAAGTTGCCCACCGGCATCGAGGGTTTTGACGATGTCTGTCATGGTGGTCTGCCGATCGGCCGCTCCACGCTGATCAGCGGCACGTCGGGAACCGGCAAGACCGTGCTGTCGTTGAACTTTCTCTATAACGGCATCAGGCAATATAAGGAAGCCGGTATCTTTGTAACCTTTGAGGAGTCGCCCCTCGATATCATGCGCAATGCGGCCAGCTTCGGCTGGGACCTTCAGGAGATGATCGAGCAGGACAAGCTCTTCCTGCTGGATGCTTCACCTGACCCTGACGGCCAGGACGTGGCGGGTAACTTTGACCTCTCCGGTCTGATCGAGCGCATCAACTACGCGATTCGTAAGTACAAGGCCAAGCGGGTAGCCATCGATTCGATCACCGCTGTCTTCCAGCAGTATGACGCCGTTTCGGTGGTGCGCCGGGAGATCTTCAGACTGATTGCCCGGCTCAAGGAGATCGGTGTCACCACCGTCATGACCACCGAGCGCATTGATGAGTATGGGCCGATCGCTCGCTATGGGGTTGAAGAATTTGTGTCCGATAATGTGGTGATTCTGCGTAATGTGCTGGAGGGTGAGCGGCGCCGGCGCACCGTGGAGATTCTCAAACTTCGGGGCACCACCCACATGAAGGGCGAATTCCCCTTCACCATGGGCAGCCATGGCATGAGCGTGTTCCCGCTGGGGGCGATGCGGCTCACCCAACGGTCCTCCAATGTGCGCGTGAGCTCGGGGGTGCCCCGGCTGGATGCGATGTGCGGTGGAGGCTTTTTCAAGGACTCCATCATCCTGGCCACGGGAGCCACCGGCACGGGCAAGACGCTGCTGGTGTCCAAGTTCATTGAAGACGCCTGCCGCAGCAAGCAACGCGCCATTCTGTTCGCCTACGAGGAATCCCGGGCCCAGCTGCTGCGCAACGGCACCAGCTGGGGCATTGACTTTGAGCAGATGGAGCAGGATGGCCTGCTCAAGATCATCTGTGCCTATCCGGAATCCACTGGCCTGGAGGATCACCTCCAGATCATCAAGACCGAAATCAGTCAGTTCAAGCCGTCGAGGATGGCCATTGACTCGCTCAGTGCCCTGGCCCGCGGCGTCAGCCACAACGCCTTCCGCCAGTTTGTGATCGGGGTTACGGGCTATGCCAAGCAGGAGGAAATTGCCGGATTCTTCACGAACACATCAGAGGAGTTCATGGGTAGCCACTCCATCACTGATTCCCACATCTCCACGATCACCGATACAATCCTCCTGCTTCAGTATGTGGAGATCCGCGGTGAGATGGCCCGCGCCCTGAATGTGTTCAAGATGCGAGGCTCCTGGCATGACAAGGGCATCCGCGAATTCGTGATCACCGACAATGGCCCCGAAATCAAAGACTCCTTCTCCAACTTTGAACGCATCATCAGCGGTGTTCCCCACCGGGTGACCACCGATGAGCGCAGCGAGCTCTCGCGGATTGTGCGCGGTGTTGCCGACGAGCGCTGAGACCAGCGGCTGGCCATGGCTTAGAGGGTCACCGGCTCGGCAGCCGTCGCGGAGAGTGGGGTGATTTCGAGGCTCTGGGCCCTGCGCTCTGCGCTCAGGAGGAGTTCGTCTTGATCGGAATCCTCAAGCGAGAGCTCAAACCAGAACACGCTGCCGACCCCAGGCTCACTGGCCATCCTCACCTGGGTGCCGTGCTTGTCGAGGATGCCCCGCACGATGGAAAGACCCAGACCGGTACCCGCCTCAATGTGAACGGCATTCTCGACCCGGAAAAAGCGCTCGAAGATGCGGGTCTGGTCGGGTTCGGAGATACCGCAGCCACTGTCGCCAATCTCGATGCGTAGCCGCGGCAGCGGTGAGGTGAGCTCGCAGCGGGGGCTGTCACCGCCTGGCTGCTGGTGGTCATGGAGCAGGCAGAGATCGGGCCAGGGATAGGCCCTCAGCACGATCTGTCCACCGGGCGGGGTGAACTTGAGGGCATTGCCCACCAGGTTGCCGAACACCTGCAGCAGCAGGTCCCAGTTGCCGAGCACCCTGGGCAGCAGCGTTTCGGCTTCGAACCGAAGCTTCACGCCTCGCTCCTCGGCATTCAGCCGGTAGGTGCGCAGGATCTGCTCGATCGCCTCGGCCACATCCAGCGGCTCAAAGCTCCAGGATCGCTCCGATTCCAGCCGCGACAGATCGAGCACGTCGTTGACCAGCCTGGTGAGCCGGTCGGTTTCGGCGTTGGCGATGCCGAGGAATTCGTGCTTCTCCTGGTCAGAGAGCTGGTCGCCTAGATCGTAGAGGGTTTCCACGTAGCTCTTGATGTTGAACAGCGGCGTGCGCAGCTCGTGGGACACATTGCTGATGAAACGGCTCTGGGCGGCGTTGAGCTCCACCTCCCGGGTGAGGTCCTGGATGGTCATGGCGATGCCCTTGAGCGATTCGCCGCTGGCATCGCGCACCGGCTGCAGCACGATGCGCAGGGTGCGGGCGGGATCGCCGACGCTGCAGCGCACGTCGGCGGCATCCTGCTGGCCGATGATCATGTTGTCGAGGGCGGAATGCAGCTCCAGGGCCAGACGTTCCGGCAGCTCGCCGATCAGTTCCTGGCCCTCGAGATTGCGGCCCTCCCAGCGGAACAGGCGCCGGGCGGTGGGGTTGGCCAGCACGATGCCGCCGGCGGCATCGAGCAGCACGGCGCCGTCGGCCATGGTGGCGATCAGCGATTCCTGCTTCACCTGGGCGGCAGTGAGCTCCTCGATGTTGGCCGCCTTGTACACCTCCAGCTGGGAGGTCATCGCGTTGAAGCCCTCCAGAAGTTCCCCCAGTTCCCCCCCCATCGGCAGGGCGATGCGGGTTTCGAAGTCGCCCACCGCCACCTGGCGCACGCCCCGCAGCAGCTCCTTCACCGGCTGGGTGATGGTGAGGGCGTTGAACACGGCCCCCAGGATCACCAGCACCCAGATCGAGATGAACACGGCCACCGTCACCTCCCGGGTGAGGGCCGCGCTGGCCAGCAGGGTTTCGTTGGGGTTGATGCCCATGGCCATCACCCCGAAGAAGCGCCCCTCATTCACCAGCGGCACGAACACGTCCGTGACCTGGCCGTCGGGGGTGAGGTGCTGGCGCACCAGGGGATTGTCTGGCCGCTTCTGGATGTCGGGGGGAAGTTCCAGACGCCGACTCAGCAGCAGTTCGCTGCCCCCCGAGGTGCCGCCGATCGGGATGCCCAGATAAATGATCCCGTCAGGATCGGCGAAGAAGATGTAACGGAGGCTGCGGCTGGTCTGCCAGAAGCGCTCGGCCACCATGGCCAGCTCGCGGTCGTTGCCCTCCGCCACCAGGGGCGTCACGTTGGCGGAGAGCAGCAACCCCAGGTCGCGGGCATAGCGGGTGTCGCTCATGCGGGCGTCCCGCTGGATGCCGTTGAGCGCCAGGAAGGTGATGCCGGTCATCAGCAGGCTCACCACCAGGGTGGCCACCGCCAGCAACTTGGTCTGCAGGCTGAACTCGGCCCACCAGCGCGCCAGGGCCTGGCGCCAGGAAAATGGGGGCGGAGCGGGGCTGCTCGACGGGCTCATCGGCGGCGCACCTGGTGACCGATATCGCGCCGGTAGGTCATGCCGGTGAAGTGCACCTGGGCCAGTCCTTCATAGGCCCTGGCGAAGGCCGCGTCGAAATCCTCCGCCTGGGCCACCACCGCCAGCACCCGCCCACCGCTGCTGACGCAGGTCCCATCCGAGGTGCGCAGGGTGCCGGCGTGGAAGATCTGCAGATCGTCGCCCGGGCAGGCCACGCCCTCCACGGGGTCGCCCTGGCGGATGGCGCCCGGATAGCCCTCGGCTGCGGCGATCACGCAGGCACTGCAGCCGCTGCGCAGGCTCAAGGCTGGAGCGGTGTCGAGCCGGCCCTTGGCGCAGGCCAGCAGCACCTGGGCCAGTTCCTCGCCCAGCAGGGGCATCAGGGTTTCGCACTCGGGATCGCCGAAGCGGCAGTTGAACTCGATCACGCTCAGCCCCTGCGGCGTCAGCATCAGGCCGGCGTAAAGCACGCCGCGGTAGTCAATGCCCCGGGCCCGCAGGGCCCGCAGGGTGGGCTCGAGCACCTGTTGACGCACCGCTTCGAGGGCGGCGGCATCGAGGAGCGGCGCCGGGGCGTAGGCCCCCATGCCCCCGGTGTTGGGGCCGGTGTCGCCCTCGCCGATGCGCTTGTGGTCCTGAGCCGGAGGCAGCAGCAGCAGCCGCTCGCCATCGCAGAGGGCGAACACGGACACCTCCGGACCGTGGGTGCGCTCCTCCAGCACCAGTGAGGCGCTGGGGCCGAAACGGCCGGCAAAGATCGCCTCGATGGCGTCCCGGGCCTCCTGCAGCGTTTCGGCCACGGTCACCCCCTTGCCGGCGGCCAGGCCATCGGCCTTGACCACCAGGGGCCGGCCCTGGGCCTCCAGGAGCGCCAGGGCCTCCTCGCGACTTGCGGCCGGCCAGAAGCCCGCACTGGGCACCCCGGCCTCCTGCATCAGGGTTTTGGCCCAGCGCTTGCTGGACTCCAGCTGGGCTCCATCGGCGCCGGGACCGAACACCGCCACACCGCAGGCCCTGAGCTGGTCAGCGAGCCCAGCCGCCAGCGGCACCTCCGGGCCGATCACCACCAGATCGATGGCCAGCTCGCGGCAGCCCTGCTGCAGGGCGGGCCCATCGCCCTCGCTGATCTCCAGCTGGCGGCAGCCGGGTAGATCGCCGCTGCCGCCATTGCCAGGGCTCAGCCACACCTGCTCAACCCCAGCGGAGCGGGCCAGGGCCCAGCCGAGGGCGTTCTCCCGACCACCGGATCCCACCACCAGGATGCGGAGATCGTGCTGCGTTGCCTCAGGGGCCATTGGGCTCAGGCATGGGGTAGGGAAGGGAGGAGGGCTCTGTGGCTAGGTTGAAACCACCAGCCTGGCTGGTGCATGGCCCGACAGGCCTGCCAGGTTCAGGCGCGGACCAGTGGCCACCGCCTGGCCCATCAGGGGTCTCGTCCCTGAACTCGCGCCCCATTCTCTCCCCATGCAGGCTGGTCGATTGCGAAGCACCGCGCTGGCGCTGGGCCTGGCCTGGGCGACTTTGCTGCCTGGGGCAGGGGGAGACCCGCTCAGGGCCCAGACCGCCCCGCAGGTCATGCCTGGCCTGGAGGCCCTGCCCCCACTGCTGGACCTCTGCCGGCAGGCCCGGGCCGCGGGGGATGCGGTTCAGCTGCGCAGCCTGCACGATCGCCTGCTGGCCCTGCCCACGGACCAGGGGCTGGAGTCGCTGCTGGCCAGCGCCGATGCCCTGGTGCGCTGTGAGGCCCCCGACGCCGCCCTGACCGTGCTGGCGCGCCGTTCTCCCGCCCCCGGCCCCGGCCGCCGGGCCTGGCTGCTGCTGCAGTGGCGGGCCGCCGATGCCGGCCTTGACCACGAGCGCGCCGCCCAGGCCCTGCGCTGGTTGGCCGAGGGCGATCCGGTGCGTCTGCAGGAGGTCAGCCTGACCCTGACCCCGCAGCAGGGAGCAGCGGCCAAGAGCCGTTCTGCCCTCGACCAGCTGGCCGACCATCTCGAAAGCCTGGGCCGCCCCGACGAGGCCGCTGTGGTGCTGCTGGCCAGCCGCAGCACGCCGGAGAGCGACGCCCGGCGCTGGGCCAGAGCCGTGGCCCTCAGCACCAGCCTCGAGCCTGGGCTGCGGCAGAGCCTGCTGGAGCGGGCCCTGGAACAGGCCGCCGCCAGCGGTGCCTGGGGGCTGGTGGCCGACCTGCTCGACCAACAGCTCGCCGCAGCGCCGGCCGGCCCCGTGGCCCAGCTCTCGGCGGCTGAGGCCCAGGCCCTGCAGCGGCGCCTGCGGCTCAGCGGCCGGATTGACGATGCCTACGGTGAGTGGTTGTTGCAGCGCCGCTTTGCGGCGGATCCGGCCCGGGCCGCCCAGCTGGATCGGTTGCTGCGCTCCCCCCGTGATCCCGGCGGCCATGCCGTCCAGCCCCCTGACCCATCCCTGCCATGAGCGCCTACAGCCTCGGTTCCCTGCTCCACGAAGGCAAGGCCAAACGGGTGCATGCCACGGACCAGCCCGACCTGGTGGCGGTGGAGTTCAAGGACGATGCCACCGCCTTCAATGCGCTCAAAACGGCCCAGCTGGTGGGCAAGGGAGAACTCAACTGCCAGATCTCGGCCCTGCTGTTCGAGCTCCTGGCCCGTCAGGGTGTTCCCACCCACTACCTCGGATTGGGCGAGGGGGAGCACGGCGGCCATTGGATGTTGGTGAGGCCGGTGCGCATCGTGCCGATCGAGGTGGTGATCCGCAACCTGGCGGCCGGCTCTCTCTGCCGCCAGATGCCGATCGAAGCCGGCACCCCCCTGGAGCCGCCGCTGCTCGACCTCTATTACAAGGACGATGGACTCGCTGACCCCCTGCTCACGGAGGCGCGCCTGCAGCATCTCGCCCTGCTGGATGCCAGCCAGCGCCAGGAGCTGGAGCGGCTGGCCCGTCAGGTGAACGCCGTGCTGCAGGAGGTGCTGGCCAGCGTGGGGTTGATTCTGGTGGATTTCAAGATCGAACTGGGCTTCACGGCGGACCAGCAGTTGGTGGTGGCCGATGAGATCAGCCCCGACACCTGCCGGCTCTGGGACAGGGGGATTGCCGACAGCGACGATCGCATTCTCGACAAAGACCGCTTTCGCCGCGATCTCGGCGGTGTGGTGGAGGCCTATGGGCAGGTTCTCAAACGGCTCCAAGGGGTCTGTCCCCAACCGGAGGTCTACCGGTAAGGTCACGGCATTTGCGGCCATCCCGCGCTCTTCGTGACTGGCATGGTGGGTTCAATGGGCTGGAAGAGTGCTGGGCCGCTCCTCGGTCTGGCACTGCTGGCGGGCTCGCCGGCGCTGGCCCAGGAGCAGCAGCCGGAGACGGCAGCCCCCTCAGTGCAACCGGAGGGGAGTCCTCCCACAACGCCTGGCGAGACACCCCCTGGCGCCATTCCGCCGGGCGAGGGGCAGTTCGACTTCCCCATCCCCGTCCCGGTCGACCAGCCGGCCACTCCGGCACCTCAGCAGACGGCCCCGGCACCAGAGGGTCCGGCTCCGGGGCCTGCACAGGAGAGCCCGGGGCCGGCTGATGCCTTCGGGGAGCCTGAGCAGTCGGTGGCCCCTGAGGAGCCCCGGGTTCAGATCGCTGAGATTGTGGTGGAGGGCCTCGATGGCCATCCCGAGAGCGAACGCCTTGAGCTGGCCGCCTACGCCGCCATGGCCGTCACCCCTGGCACCCGGGTCACCCGCAGCGAACTGCAGACCGACCTCTCCGCCATCTACGCCACGGGCTGGTTCTCCGATGTGCGCATCCAGCCCCAGGACGGGCCCCTGGGGGTGAGGCTGATCGTCTCGGTGGTGCCCAACCCGGTGCTGCAGGCCGTGGATCTGGAGCCGACCGATCTGAAGTTGCCGGAGCAGGTGGTCACCGACACCTTTGCCCCTGACTTCGGCAAGACCCTCAACCTGAACGCCCTGCAGTCCCGCATGCAGGAGCTGCAGAAGTGGTATGCGGATGAGGGCTATTCCCTGGCCCGCGTCACCGGCCCCACCCGGGTGAGTCCGGACGGCACGGTCGAACTGCTGGTGCGGGAAGGCCTCGTGGAGGGGGTGGAGGTCCAGTTCCTCGACAAGGAGGGTTCGGCCACCAACGACAAGGGCGAGCCGATCCGCGGCAAGAGCAAGCCCTGGGTGGTGACCCGGGAGATCTCCATGAAGAACGGAGATGTCTTCAACCGCCGTCAGCTGGAGGAAGACATCCGGCGCCTCTACGGCACCGGTCTGTTCGGCGATGTCAAGGTCACCCTGCGACCGGTGCCCGCCGAACCCGGCAAGGTGGTGATCGTGCTGGGCATGGTGGAGCAGTCCACCGGCTCCATCTCCGGCGGCATCGGCTACAGCCAGACCCAGGGCGTGTTTGGACAGATCCAGCTGCAGGAGAGCAATCTGCTTGGCAGGGCCTGGAATCTGGGCACCAACTTCTCCTATGGCCAGTTCGGTGGCCTGGGCGACATCACCTTCACCGATCCCTGGATCAAGGGTGATCGCTTCCGCACTTCTTTCCGCACCCGAATCTTCTTCAGCCGGGAGGTGCCGCAGCTGTTCCAGAGTGAGAACAACGACACCACCTTCAACCTGCAGGACTTCAACGGCGCTGATTTTGATGTCGTCACCAACAGTCCGGTGGACACCTCCGGCCCCTTCGCCGAGGTGCGCACCAATTTTGACACCGTGGCGATCCAGCGGGTCGGAGCCAACGTGCAGTTCATCCGCCCCCTCAATGGTGGGAATCCCTTCAAGCGGGCCCCCTGGAACCTGATCCTGGCTTTCGGCGGCCAGGAGGTCACGCCGATGAATTTCTCGGGTTCCAAGTTCAACCAGGCCGTGGTCGGCGTCGACGACGACCTGCCTCAGCCGGCGCGGGTGCGCAGCAATCAGGTGATCTGCCTGGCCTTCAACTGCGCCTCGGAAAACCAGTTGCTCAGCTTCCGGGTCGGCGCCACCTTCAGCTCCCTGGACGACCCCCGCAATCCCACGAGCGGCAACTTCTTCAGCATCGGCACCGAACAATTCATCTCCATCGGCGATGATTCCCCCACCTTCAACCGCCTCCGCACCACCTTCACCCACTTCATCCCGGTGGACTGGCTGAAGATCTACAAGGGCTGCCGTCCCAAGCCCGGCGAGACCCGCGATTGCAAGCAGGCCCTGGCCTTTCAGGTATCCGCCGGCACCCTGCTCGGCGATGACATCCCCCCCTACGAGGCCTTCTGTCTCGGTGGTGGCAACTCGGTGCGGGGCTACTTCGACTGCGACCTGGGGGTGGGCAAGAGCTATGCCGAGTTCACGGTCGAATACCGATTCCCCCTGTTCAGCATCGTCAGCGGTTCGGTGTTCTTTGACGCCGGCACCACCTTCGGCACCCAGAGCGACATCCCCGGCAACCCGGGTGGCCTGCTCGGCAAGGAGGGTGAGGGCTTCTCGCCGGGGATTGGCGTGATCGTCACCACCCCGGTGGGGCCGTTGCGGCTGGAGGTGGCCACGGAGAACTTCACCGACAACTGGCGCTTCAACCTCGGTGTGGGCTGGAAGTTCTAGTGGGGCTCTGGCCCTCTGACTATTCCCGGGCCTGGACCCTGGGAGCTGCCGTGGAGCGCTCCGGTGTGGGTCTGCACAGCGGCGCTCACTCCCGGGTCAGGTTGCAGTCGTCCCGGCGGCCGGGGTACTGGCTGGGGTGGCTGGACCAGCAACCGGATGCTCCCCTGCTGCAGCTGGGCCCGGCGGCGGTCCACGGCACCACCCTCTGCACGGCGGTGGCATTGGGGGGCCGTCAGCTGGCCACCGTGGAGCACCTGCTGGCCGCCCTGGCCGGCACGGGCGTCAGCCAGGCCGAAATCCTGGTGGATGGGCCGGAAGTTCCCCTGCTCGATGGCTCCGCCCTGCCCTGGGTGGACGCGATCGCTGAAGCCGGACTGGTTCCTGTGGACGGCGCGCCGCCGTCGCCCCAGCTGGAGGCTCCACTCACGCTGCACCAGGGGGCTGGCTTCATCACGGCCCTGCCGGCGTCAGGCCTGAGGCTGGGGGCCGGCATCGAGTTCGGCGAGGCGGCGATCGGTCGCCAGCTCTATGGCCTGGAGCTCAGCCCGGCAACGTTCGTCGCGGAGATCGCCCCGGCACGCACCTTCGGCCTGCTCTCCCAGGTGGAGCAGCTGCGGGCGGCTGGCCTGATCCAGGGCGGTGCCCTCGACAACGCCCTCGTCTGTGATGGCGATCACTGGCTCAACCCGCCGCTCCGGTTTGCCGATGAACCGGTGCGCCATAAAATCCTGGACCTGGTGGGCGACCTGGCCTTGGTCGGCCTGCCCCGGGCCCAGGTGTTTGCCTTCCGGGGCTCCCATGGGCTCCACACTGCCCTCGCGGCCGCCCTGGCGGACCTGCCCCGTTCGTCGTTTGCCGCTTGACCCTCTTGCCCGCCTCCCCCGACCCTTCCTCCGCCTGCCCCGAGAACACCACGGCTGCTGAGCCGGCGCCGCCGTCCGTGGTGCTGAGCGCCGAGCAGATCCAGGGTCTGCTGCCCCACCGCTACCCCTTTGCCCTGGTGGACCGGGTGATCCTTCACGAGCCCGGCAAGCGGGCCGTGGCCATCAAGAACGTGACCGTCAACGAGCCCCACTTCCAGGGCCATTTCCCTGGGCGCCCCCTGATGCCCGGGGTGCTGATCGTGGAGGCGATGGCCCAGGTGGGCGGCCTGATCGTGACCCAGATGCCCGACCTGCCCAAGGGCCTGTTCGTGTTTGCCGGCATCGATGGCGTGCGCTTCCGCCGCCCGGTGGTGCCCGGCGATCAGCTCGTGATCACCTGCACCCTGCTCAGCCTCAAGCGCCGGCGCTTCGGCAAAGTGGCCGCCGAAGCCCTCGTGGATGGTGAGCTGGCCTGTTCCGGTGAATTGATGTTCTCGCTGGTGGACTGATGGCCACCACGATCCATGCCACCGCCGTGGTCGATCCCCGCGCCGAGCTGGCCGCCGGTGTCACGGTGGGTCCCTATGCGGTGATCGGTCCCCAGGTGAGTCTCGGTCCGGACTGCAGCATCGGTCCCCACGTGGTGCTCGATGGCCGGGTGCGCATGGGCCGCGGCAACCGCATCTTTCCCGGAGCCTGCATCGGCCTGGAACCCCAGGATCTCAAGTACACCGGCGATCCCACCGAGGTGGTGATCGGCGATGACAACACGATCCGCGAGTACGTGACCATCAACCGTGCCACCACTGACAGCCAGCAGACCCGCATCGGCGATGGCAACCTGCTGATGGCCTACAGCCATCTGGGCCACAACTGTGCCCTGGGCGATCGGATCGTGATCGCCAACGGCGTGGCCGTGGCCGGCCATGTGGTGATCGGCGATCGGGCCGTGATCGGGGGGGTGCTCGGCATCCACCAGTTCGTGCAGATCGGCACCCTGGCGATGGTGGGGGGCATGAGCCGGATCGAGCGCGACGTGCCGCCCTTCACCCTGGTGGAAGGCCACCCCTCGCGGGTGCGGGCCCTGAACACGATCGGCCTGCGCCGCAGCGGCCTCACCGAGCTGGATGGGGGCCTGCAGTTCGCTGATCTCAAGCGTTGCTGGACCCTGCTTTACCGGCAGGAGCTGACCCTGGCCGAGGCGCTGGATCAGCTGCGGGCCACTCCGCTCACGGCTGCCGCTGAAACGCTGGTGGCCTTCCTGGAGTCGTCGCTTCAGCCAGGGCGTCGCGGTCCGATTCCCGGAGCCCGCTGATGCTGCGACTGCTGGTCAGCACCGGTGAGGTGTCCGGCGATCTGCAGGGGGCGCTGCTGGTGCAGGCGCTCTATGAGGAGGCGAGTCGGCGCGGGCTGGAGCTGCAGGTGGTGGCCCTCGGCGGTGACCGCATGGCCCGGGCCGGTGCCGAGCTGCTGGCCGACACCACCCGCATGGGCGCCATTGGCCTGCTGGAGGTGATGCCCTTCGTGCTGCCCACCCTGCGGCTGCAGCGCCGCCTCAAGCGCTGGTTTCGCCAGGCCCCGCCGGACGGAGTGGTGCTGATCGACTACATGGGCCCCAACGTGAACCTGGGCCTGCGGCTGAAGCGGCACTTTCCGGGGGTGCCGGTGACCTACTACATCGCGCCCCAGGAGTGGGCCTTCAAATTCGGATCCGAAGGCCGCACCAACCTGATCCGCTTCACCAACCAGATCCTGGCCATCTTTCAGGAGGAGGCCCGCTACTACGGCTGCCGGGGCGCCAACGTCACCTATGTGGGCCACCCCCTGGTGGACACCGTGGAGGAATCCCCCAGCCGCAGTGAGGCCAGAGCCCTGCTGGGTCTGGTCAACGAGGCACCGGTGCTGCTGCTGATGCCCGCCTCCCGGCGCCAGGAGCTGCGCTACATGCTGCCCTACATCGTGGCGGCCGCTGCCGAGCTGCAGCGCTGCCAGCCCGAGCTGCAGGTGGTGGTGCCCGCTGGGCTCTCGGGTTTCGAGGCCCACCTCAGCCGCCAGCTCGATCAGGCCGGGGTGAAGGCCCTGGTGATTCCTGCCGCCGATGCCGACCGGCTCAAGCCGGCCCTCTGCGCGGCCGCCGACCTGGCCCTGGCCAAGTCGGGCACGGTGAATCTGGAACTGGCCCTGCGGGGGGTGCCCCAGGTGGTGGTGTACCGGGTGAGCGGGCTCACGGCCTTCGTGGCGCGACGCATCCTGCGCTTCAGCGTGCCCCACATCTCGCCGGTGAACCTGGTGCTGGGGGAGCGGCTGGTGCCGGAGCTGCTGCAGGCCGATCTCACCGCCGAGGCGATCGTGCGGGCTGCCCGGCCCCTGCTGCAGCCGGACAGCGGCGCCCATGGGTCGATGCTGGAGGGCTATGCCAGGTTGCGGGCGGTGCTGGGCGAGCCCGGCGTCACCCGCCGAGCCGCCGCCGCCATTCTGGATCTGGTGCTGGAGACCCCATGAGCCCGCCGTTGCCGCGCCGCGCCAGCTGCCAGCCGCCAGTCCCCTGGCCGCTCACCCGTGGCGGGCAGCGCATCCTGGGCGCGCTGCTGGCGATGCTGCTGCTGCTGGGGGTGGTGTTCACCCCCCGGCCGGCCAGGGCCGCCGAGCCGCAGCAGGCCGTGCTGGCCGGAGGCTGCTTCTGGTGTCTGGAGCACGATCTCGAAGGCTTGAACGGGGTGTTGGAGGCGGTGAGCGGCTACAGCGGCGGCGACCTGGCCAATCCCACCTACGCCCAGGTGTCCGCTGGGGGCACGGGCCACCAGGAAGCTGTGCAGGTGCGCTTCGACCCTGCGCTGATCAGCTATCCCACCCTGTTGCGGGCCTACTGGCGCAACGTGGATCCCCTCGATGGCGCCGGGCAGTTCTGCGATCGCGGCGATTCCTACCGGCCAGTGATTTTTTCTACCGGTGGCGATCAGCAGGCCCGGGCCGAGGCCAGCCTGGAGTCGGCGGCCCGGGCCCTGGACGTGGACGCCTCGGCACTGCAGGTTGCGATCAGGCCCCTGCAGCGGTTCTGGCCGGCGGAGGCGTATCACCAGAACTACGCCGAGCAGAACGGCGCCAGCTATGGCTACTACCGCTGGGCCTGTGGGCGCGACCGGCGGCTGCGGGCGGTATGGGGGGACCGGGCGCGAACGGCCGATCCGTGGTGATCGAGGCCGCCACCGCAAGGATGACAATCAAAAGAAAAGATAAAGATCATCGGGTTGTGAGAGTGTGCCCGGCGGCACTTTGTCCGTCGGTTTGCCTGCTGGGGCGGTTCAGAAGCAGTCCGATTCGCTTAGGGTGAGTGGCACTGACGGGCAGAGTTTTGTATGTATCTGCTGACCATCCGCGAAGGCTTGCAGACCCGCCATATCGGTCCTTATGCCAGCCCCAAGCACGCCGCTGACGACCTCGACCGCCTTCTGCCCTACTGCAGCAACCGTGCCCGATGGCTGATCCATGCCCTCGAGGCCCCGGCTGCGGCCAGGGCTGATTGCGCCGGCCCGGCCGGCCCGATCGCCGCCTGAACATCAGCGACCCGAGCTTCGCCTGCACGAGCCACGAGCCTCAGCTGCCGGCTCCGCGACAGACCCACTCCACCAGGGTGCGCACCCCGTAACCGGTGGCGCCGGCAGGGTCCAGGCCCCGGCCCTTGTCGCTCCACACCGTGCCGGCGATGTCGAGATGGGCCCAGGGCAGCCCCTTGGTCACAAAGTCCTGCAGGAACAGCGCAGCGGTGATCGAGCCCCCCGGGCGGGGGCCGGTGTTTTTGAGATCGGCCACGCCACTCTTGAGCCCCTTTTTGTAGGAGGCCCGCAGGGGCATGCGCCACAGGGCCTCACCGCCCGCAGCGCCCGCTGCCAGCAGGGCCTGGGCCAGGCCATCGCTGTTCGACCAGAGCCCCGCCATCTCGTCGCCCAGGGCGATCACACAGGCGCCTGTGAGGGTGGCCAGATCCACCACCGCATCGGGCTCCAGGCCGCAGGCGTAGTCGAGGGCGTCGGCCAGGGTGAGGCGTCCTTCGGCATCGGTGTTGTTGATCTCGATCGTCGTGCCCTTGGACGTCGTCACGACATCGCCGGGATGGACGGCGCCGCCGCTGATCATGTTTTCGCAGCTGGCCACGATCACATGCACCTCCACGCCGGCGGGCTGCAGCTGACCGATCGCCCGGGCCGCCCCCAGCACGGCTGCACTGCCGCCCATGTCGTACTTCATCATCTCGATCTGCGAGCCACCGGTCTTGAGGTTGTACCCGCCGGAATCGAAGGTGAGGCCCTTGCCCACGAGCACCACCCGGCGCTGGGCGCCTCCCTGGGGGGTGTAGGTGAGGTGGATGAACTTGGGGGGCAGATCGGAGCCCTGGGCCACCGCCAGGAAGGCCCCCATCCCGGCCGCCTCGCAGTCGCCCCGCTCCAGCACCTTGAGGCTGAGGCCATGGTTCTGGGCGATTGCCGCTGCTGTGTCCGCCAGGTGCTGGGGCGTGGCCACGTTGGGCGGAGCCGCCACCAGCTGGCGGGCCAGCTCCACGCCGGCGCAGGTGGCTTCCACCCGCTCCAGGCCGCTGGCGGCCTCGCTGGGCAGGCCGATCAGATCGATGCGCTGCGGCAGGGACCTGGACCTGGGTGCGCCCTTGAAGCGCTGGTCCTCGTAGAGGCTGAGACGCACCGCGATGGCCATCGCCGTCGCCGCTTCAGCTGGATCCAGGTCGGCCGGCGGCAAGGCCAGGCCAAGCTGATCACTGCCGCTGGCCAGGGCGCAACGGGCTGCGGCCGCCGCCGCTTCCTGCAGGGTGGGGAGTCCGTAGGTCGCCGCCTCGCCCAGCCCCACCAGGATCACGCTGCCGGGCCGCTGGCCCAGGCGTTGCAGGCTGAGGCACTCGCCGGGTTTGGCCTTGAAGCGGCGCTGCCGCAGCCAGGGCTCAAGCGGAGCACCCAGGGCTTCGGTCAGGGCCGGATCCAGGGGCTCGAAGCCGTCCTCTTCGCTGGGGCTGGCGGCGCCTTGAGGGCCGTTCTGGGGGCTGGCGAACAGGCCGACGGCCACCGTGTCACACGCCCCCAGACTGCTGCTCAGCGACGTGGGGATGCAGCGGAACTCCATGGACTGCCCTTAGGGGCCGTGATCGTAGCCAGCGTCAGGTGCCGGCCTCGGCCGTGAACGGCGTGGCCCAGCGGCCACGCGTCTCTTTGTTGAACGGGGGCTGCCAGCGGCGGATCAGGGCCTGCTCCAGGGCCCGCCGGGGCCGGATCGCCTCGGGCACATCCAGCCAGAAGCGGATGCTGAGGCGGCTGGGCAGGCCTGTGTGGCTGAGGGCTTCGCCGTAGGCCTCCAGATAGCTCTTGCAGTCATGGGCCCCTTTCCAGCGCCGGCCGGCCTCGCCGGTTTCGCCCACGTAGAGCAGCAGTGGGCCGGGCAGGGAGGGTTCCTGGTCGATCACCAGGTAGAGCGCCGCGCCGGACTGGGGGGCCTCGGGCCAACGCCAGAACAGCAGCGACTGGGGCTGGAGCGTCAGGGGATCGAGCCGGGCGGCGCTTGTCTCCACGTCGCCGGTTGGAGACGCTGACGGGGCCGGAGCGAAGTCAGGGGCCGCAAACAGGGAGGGCTGGCTTGTTGGCGGGGGCTGAACGGCGAAAAGGGGCTCCTGAAAGGCGGCAACCCGCTGCTGCCAGGCCAGCAACTGATGCTGCTCCAGCCGATGCTGGGCCCCCGGCGCGCCAGCGGCACCGTGCACAGCCGCCCCGAACAGTTCCCCCTGGCGAGCCATCGCTTAGCGCCGGGGGCCCGGGGGCAGCACGGGGCCGGCGGGTCCCGCCCCGAAGCGCACCCGTCCGAGCCAGCGCTCCACCAGGGCCGGTGGCAGCTGCAGCCGCTCCTGCAGTTCAGCGAGGTCCTGGAAGGGCCGGCGGGCCCGCTCCCGCTGCAGGCGCTGGGACTGCTGGCTGGACAGCCCCAGGGCCTGCAGGGTTGAGGCGCTGGCCTGATTCACGTCCACGCGGGCGCGCTCCGGGCTGGTGGGCGGCTCGCCGTACCAGCGGAAGGCGAGCACCGGCAGCCAGGGCGCCACCTGCTCTGCCGACCAGCCCAGGGCCCGGTGCAGATCGTCTGCATCGCTGAGCTGGATGCCGCCGGCCTGGAGCCTGAGCAGCAGGTCCACCTGGTCGGCACCGATGCCAGGCAGCCGCCACCAGTCAGCGGCGGTGGCCCGGTTCACATCCAGGCGCCAGCCGAGGGCCGCGGCATGGCGCACAGCGTCGGCATTGCGCAGGGGCTGGGAGGGGTCCTGGCGCAGCTTGAGGGCCAGCAACTCCCGCTCGATCTCGTCCTCGCGGGAGGCCTGCCGGGGGGTCTGCCTGGGGGCGGCTGGCGGAGTCGGTGGGCTGGCGGGGATCTGGCCCGTGGCCACCAGCAGCTGCCGCGCCAGGGGGTCCAGCCAGTGCCTGCGGGCCATGGGTGGTTGCCGTCTGCTGTCGTGAGGCTGAACCTAGCGGCAGGATCAGGGCTCAGGCCAGTCGATCAGGTCCCAGCAGAGGCCGAGCACGGCGGCATGGGTCCGGTCCCGGGCCGGCAGCTTGCGCATCACGTTGTGCAGATGGGTCTTCACGGTGTCCACGCTCAGGAACAGGACGCGGGCGATCTCGAGGTTGCTGGAGCCGCCGGCCACCAGGGAGAGCACCTCCAGTTCGCGCGGTGAGAGCAGCTCGATCGGTCCCTCGCCGGGCACAGAGCCCTGGAGCAGGGAGCGCAGCGTGCGATCGAGATAGATCCCGCCACTGGCGATCGTGGACAGGGCTGCCAGCCCGGCTCCCTGGCCGAAGCGGGACTTGGGCACCAGCCCCTCGCAGCCGACAGCCATGGCCTGCTGCAGTCGCCGCCTGCGCTGATGCCGGCCCACCACCACAAGCACGGCCAGGTCGGGCCAGCGGGCCTTGATGGCCAGCAGCAGATCGATGCCATTGCCCTGCTCCAGCCGATCACTCACCACCAGCAGGGTCGGGGCGAGCCGCTCCACCAGGGCCAGGCCCTCCGCCTCCGTCGTGGCCGCGCCCACCACGGCACGGGAGGCGATCGATCCGCCCACCCACACACTCAGGCTCATCCTGTTGCCGATGCAGAGCACCACTCGGCTGTCCTGCAGCAGCTCCGCCACCTGCCGCCCCCGGTCGCGGATGGCCTCCAGATTGGGGGTGTAGTCCACGGGACGCGAACGCAGCTCAGGGCTGCCTGAGTTTCCATCCTGGCCGCGGCAAGCCGGCTTGTCTGCCAGGAAGCGGCCGCTGGGTGGTCGCCAGGCCGCCCGATGCGGCGAATACGCCAATCCACACTCCCCAGGGCCGAGGCTCCCTGCTCACAATTGATGAGACGCAGATCCGTGGGGCTGGGCAGCCAATGGCCTTCTTCGATTCCGAAATCGTCCAGGATGAGGCCAAGCGGCTGTTCCTCGACTACCAGCAGCTGATGCAGATTGGCGGCGACTACGGCAAGTTCGATCGGGAGGGCAAGAAGCTCTACATCGAACAGATGGAGGCGATGATGGATCGCTACCGGGTGTTCATGAAGCGCTTCGAGCTCTCGGAGGACTTCCAGGCCAAGCTCACCGTCGAGCAGCTCCGCTCTCAACTGGGTCAGTTCGGTCTCACGCCGGAGGCGATGTTCGAGCAGATGCACCACACCCTGGAGCGGATGAAGGGCCAGCTGGAAGCCCAGACCTGACCACCCGCAGGGGGGCGGTGACCGAGGCCTGCCTACGATCCGCCGCTGAGCGGGGCAGGCCGATGGCTGAAGACAGAGTGGAGCTTCCGGCCTGGCTGCAGCGGGGCCTCGCCGATCTGTTTCCCGCCGTGGGGCCTGCGACGTCTGGGGGGGCGGGCCAAGATGGCGACAGCTGCCTGGCCCTGCGCCTCCAGCAGGCCGAGCAGGCGGGCCGCCCGCTCAGGGTCAAACTGGGCATCGACCCTACGGGCAGCGACATCCACCTGGGCCACGCGATTCTGTTCCGCAAGCTGCGGGCCTTCCAGGACGCCGGCCACACGGCGGTGCTGATCCTGGGGGATTTCACCGCCCGGATCGGCGATCCAACCGGCAAGAGCGCCACGCGGGTGCAGCTCAGTGCTGCCGCCGTGGAAGCCAATGCCGCCACTTACCTGAGCCAGCTGGGCCAGGGCCAGCCCCCGGAACGCTCCCTGCTCGACTTCGACACCCCAGGGCGGCTGGAAGTGCGCCGCAACGGCGAGTGGCTGGCCGATCTCGATCTCCCCGCCGTGATCGACCTACTGGCCACCTCCACCGTGGGCCAGATGCTGGCCAAGGACGACTTCTCCAGGCGCTACGGCTCCGGCACGCCGATTTCCCTGCACGAATTCCTTTACCCGCTGCTGCAGGGCTACGACTCCGTGGCGATCCAGGCCGATGTGGAGCTGGGCGGCACCGACCAGAAGTTCAACGTGGCCATGGGGCGCGACCTGCAGCGCCACTTCGGCCAGCGCCCCCAGTTCGGCCTGCTGCTGCCGATCCTGCCCGGCCTCGACGGGGTGCAGAAGATGAGTAAGAGCCTCGGCAACACCGTGGGTCTCAACGAGGACCCGCTCTCGATGTACTCGAAGCTGGAGAAGCTTCCCGATGCCCTGGTGGGGGATTACCTCACGCTGCTCACCGATCTCGATCCCGCTGCCCTGGGCGCCGGCTGCCGCGAGCGCCAGCAGGCCATGGCCCTGGCGATCACCGCCCAGCGCCATGGCCTGCTGGCCGCTGAGCAGGCCAAGCGGGATGCCGCTTCGCTGGTGGCCGGGGCCGAGGCCGCCCAGGTGCCGGAGGCCTCCCTGGCGGCAGTGAGCTTCCCGGCCACAGCCTTCTACCTGTTGCGGGCCCTGGGGCTCTGTGCCAGCAGCAGCGAGGCCCGTCGCCAGATCCAGGGCGGTGGCGTGCGGCTCGATGGCGAGAAGCTCACCGATCCCAACCAGAGCTTCAGCGCGGCCGAGGACCTGGCCGGCAAGGTGCTGCAGCTGGGCAGGAAGACCTTCCGGCGCCTGGTGCCGGGCTGAGCCGCTCTGGATCAGGACGCCCTGGCCCGAGGCCCGAGCCCTGTGCTCCGACCCACCTAGGGTGCGGATCACCCTCCGCCACTGCCGGTGAGCGTCGATCCCACCCTGGCCGTTGCTTCCTGGGACGCGGCCCCGCCGAGCCCGGCCACGGGCCTCCAGGAGCCTGCCGAGCAGATCATCGTGGCCCTCGATGGCCTTCAGGCCGGGGAGGCCCTGGCCCTGGCCCACGCCATCCCCGGCCTGCGCTGGGTGAAGGTGGGTCTGGAGCTGTTCGTGTCGGCCGGTCCCCAGGTGGTCCGTCGCCTGCGGGACGAGGGCCTGTCGGTGTTTCTCGATCTCAAACTCCACGACATCCCGGCCACCATGGCCGGGGCCTGTCGCAGCGCGGCGGCCCTGGGAGCGCAGCTGATCACCGTGCATGCCTGCGCCGGGGCCGAGGCCCTCGCCGCTGCCCAGGCCGGCGCCGCCGAGGGAGCAGAGGGGGCCGGCCTGGGCGCTCCCTCCCTGCTGGCCGTGACCGTGCTCACCAGCTGGGAGGCGCAGCGCTTCCGCGCCGAGCTGGCCATCGAGACCCCCCTGGAGCCCTACGTCCTGCAACTGGCCCGGCTCGCCGCCGCTGCCGGCATCGCCGGTGCCGTGTGCTCTCCCCTGGAGGTGGCGGCCCTGCGGCAGGCCCATCCCCGGCCCTTTCATCTTGTGACCCCGGGCATCCGGCCTGCAGGCTCTGCCGCCGGCGACCAGCGGCGGGTGCTGACGCCGGCTGAGGCCTTGGCCGCCGGGGCCAGCCAGCTGGTGATCGGCCGGCCCATCACCGCGGCGCCTGCTCCGGCGGCGGCCTTCGCCGCCTGTTGCGCTGAGCTGTCCTGAGTTGAGGCCTGGGTCATGCCGCGTCTGCATGTCGGGGGGGTTCAGCCCCCGCTCCGCTTCATCCCGCCGATGCGCCGCCCCTGGGTGCGGCTGCTGCTGCGGGCCTTGCTGCCCCTGTTGCACCGCTGCCAGGGGGTCTGGCGCATCGAGGTGGCCGGCGGTAAGGAACTCGCCAGGTTGTTCCTGGCTCACCAGCGTGGTGAGTTGCGGCTGCTGCTGGCCTTCCGCCACCCGAGCACTCGCGACCCCCTGGTGCTGGCCTGGCTGTTCTGGTGTGCCCTGCCGCGCCAGGCCCGCCGCCAGGGCCTGCGGCTGCCCCAGCCCTGCCATGCCCAGTTTCTCTACGACCGGGGCGTTCCGCTCTGGGCCGGCGCCGCGGTGGGCTGGCTGCTGAGCCGGCTGGGGGGCATCCCGATCCAGCGCGGCAAGCTCGATCGCCAGGCCCTCCGCCTCGCCCGGGACGTGGCGGCCCGGGGCCCCTTCCCCCTGGCCATCGCCCCGGAGGGGGCCACCAATGAACATGGGGATCTGATCGCTCCCCTGGAGCCGGGGCTGGCCCAGATCGCCTTCTGGACCTGTGATGACCTGGCGGCGGCGGGGCGCGACGAGCAGGTGCTGATCGTGCCCATCGGTGTGCGCTACGAGCTGCTGCGGCCCAGCTGGCAGCGCATCGACCAGCTGCTGCTGCTGCTGGAACGGCAGCTGGGGGTGGTTGCCACCACCGCGGGCGATCCCGTCAGCCCATCGCTCCAGGCCCGGCGCTACGCCCGCCTTCAGGCGGTGTCCATGGCCCTGCTGGGGGCGATGGAGGTGTTTTACCGCCAGGCCCATGGACTGGTGTTCGATCCCACCGCTCCCTTCATCGATCGCCTGGCGCGGCTGCGGGAGGCCATGCTCGGGTTGGCTGAAGCCCGCTTCGGGCTCAGGCCCCAGGGCACGCTGCAGGAGCGCTGCCGCCGCATCGAGCAGGCCGGCTGGGAGCGGATCTACCGCAGCGACCGCGCCGAGCTCTCACCGGTGGCTCTGGGCCTGGCCGACTGGACCGCCGCCGAGGCCAGCCTCTGCCTGGAGCACATGCACCTGGTGGAGCCCTTTGCAGCCATCAGCGGCCACTACGTGGCCGAGGCCCCCACGGCGGACCGCTACGCCGAGGTGCTGCAGATCCTCTGGCGGGCCGTGGCCTGGATCGAAGGTCGCCCAGGGGCCTCGCCGCCGTCGCTGGGCCGCAGCCGGGCACGGCTGCAGGTGCAGGCACCGATCGAGGTCACGCAGCGCCATCCGGCCTACCGCCGCGATCGCCGCCAGGCCGTGGAGGACCTCACCGCCTTTGTCAGGCACGGCCTGGAAGCCACCCTGCTGCCATCGAATGGGACTCAGGCCGCCTGTGATCAGGAGGGCAGCGGGCGCTTGCCCATCAGCTCGCCGTAGAGCTGCTCAAGGGCATCGAGATTGCAGCTGAGGGTGTAGCGCTCCAGCACCCTGGCCCTGGCCCTTCGCCCCAGTTCGGCCGTGAGCACAGGTTGGTCCCGCAGCACCGGCAGCAGGGTGCGCAGCTGGGTGGTGACCCCCTGGGTGCTGATCACGATGCCGGCCCCGCCGTCCAGGACCTCGCCATCGGCGCCGGCATCGGTGGCGACACAGGCTGTGCCGCAGGCCATCGCCTCCAGCAGGGCCAGGGAGAGGCCCTCCACCAGGGAGGGCAGCAGGAACACTTCAGCCAGCTGCAGCAGGGCCACCCGCGTGGCCAGGTTGGGCTCGTAGCCCCACCACACCACATCATCGTCCTGGGAGGCGCCCTGGAGGGCGGCCCGCAGGGGGCCATCCCCCACGATCACGAGTACGCAGCCGCTGGGGTGCACCAGGCGCCAGGCCCTGAGCAGGGCCTCCACGTTCTTCTCGGTGGCCATCCGGCCCATGTACAGGAAAACGCGAGTCCCCCCGAACTGATGGCGCAGGGCCTGCAGTTCTTTGGAGGGAACGGCAGGGGCAGGCGTCCAGGTGTCGCTGTCCACGCCGTTGGGAATCACGGCGAGGCGCTCGGGCCTGACCCCCAGCCGGATCAGCACCTCCGCCTGGCGATCGGAGAACACGATCACCCGGTCGAAGCGGGCCAGGGAGGGTGCGTAAAGCTGGTAGGTGAGTTGCTGGGTGCCTGCCGTGAGGTTGCGCAGACTGGCGTCAAAGGCCGGATGGAAGGTGGCGACCAGGGGCAGCCCCAGCTGCTGGCAGAGGTCCGGCAGCCGGAAGTCGAGGGGAGAAAGAGTGAGGCTGGCGTGCACCAGATCGGGGCGCAGGCGTTCCAGTGACTCCCGCAGTTCCCGCTGGGCTCCAGGCGAGGGAATTGTGTAGACCTGGGATTTGACCAGGTAGGACAGGATCACTTCCGGGTCCATTCCCCCTGGCGAGCCGCCCGCTTCGGCGCCCAGGGCCCGTACCGCCTCCGGCAGGTCCAGCACCGCCCCGTCCCCAAGCCTGGCGCCGCCACCCACGCCACTGCGCCGCCCTAGGCGGCCCAGGCTCGAGCTCGGCCAGCGACCCGCCACCTCGGCGGTCTGACCACCTGGTTCAGCCAGAGAGCGCCCCAGCTGGGCGGCCGGTGTGTCGAAGTGGATGAAGCTCACGGCGTGGCCCCGCTCCCGCAGGGCATGCGTCGTGGTGAGGCCGTAGGTGACGTTGCCGCAGAAGGGAGATTTCTTGCCTAGCCAGGCAATCTGAGCCACCCAGCCTCGCGCGACGTCTCCTGACGCTACCAGCGCCGCCAGGGCTGCTCGGCCAGGGCCGCCACCAGCGCGATCGAGGCGAGCGCCCACAGCACCGGCAGCAGACCCCAGCGGCTCACCACCGCGCCGGCGAGCACCAGCGGCAGGCTCAGGGCGATGTTGATCAGGTTGTTCTGCAGGCCGAACACCTTGCCCCGCATCGCTTCGGGGGTGTCTTCCTGGATCGTGGTCTGGGCCGGGATCGCCAGCATTGCGGCGCCGACCCCCAGCACGCCGCAGAGCAGCAGGGTGAACACGAGACTGCCGCGCAGCTGGCCCAGCAGCAGCAGGCTCCAGCCGATCGTGCCCAGGCCGGCGGCGGCCAGGCTGCGGCGTGGAAGCCGCTGACCCAGCTGGGCCACGGCCAGGGCGCCGATCCCCAATCCCAGGCCACTCATGGCCAGCAGCGTGCCGAAGCGGGTGGGACCGAGCCCCGGCACCGCCGAGGCCAGGCTGATGGCCAGCACGTAGAGGGCCGCCAGCAGGCTGTAGAGCAGCACCAGCTGGCCCATGGCCCGGGCCACCGGCGGCCGCTCCCGCAGCACGGCGAGTCCCTGGCGGATCTCCGACAGCACCGACGTGTGGGCCGCCGGCCGGGGAGCTTCCCGCCAGCGGATGCGGGAGATGGTGAGGGCTGCGATGCCGTAGCAGGCCGGCAGCAACAGGAATTCCCCCCCCTCGATGCCGATCTCCGCCAGGGCCCGCTGCAGCAGCCGCAGGATCGGATCGCCGAGGGCGAAGCCCACGATGGTGGCCGCCATGCTGGTGGCCTGGTAGAGGGAATTGGCCGCCAGCAGGTGCTGGCTTGGCACCAGCTGGGGGATGGCGGCCTGTTCCGCCGGCGCAAAGAACTGGGTGAGCACCGATTCGAGGAAGGTCATCAGCACCAGGCCCCAGTAGCCCACGCTCAGCCCCATCCACAGGGGCGTGTCCACCAGGCAGAAGGGCACGAACAGCACCAGCGCTGCCCGCAGGCCATTGGAGGCCACCATCACGGTGCGCTTGGGCCAGCGGTCGGCCCAGACGCCGGCCACGGTGCCCAGCAGCATCGCGGGCAGGGTGTTGGCCACGTAGATGCCCGTGGCCAGCAGCGTGATCATCTGGGCCCTGGTCTCGGGCAGATCCATCCGCATCGCCGTGGCGGCCTCCGCCAGGGCGGGGTTGGCATCCGGCGTGCCCCGTACCCAGGTCTGGGCGATCAGGTACACCATCAGCACGATGTAGAACTTGTCCGCCAGCTGGGAGAAGATCTGCCCCACCCAGAGCAGGCGGAAGTCGGGGAAGGCCAGCACGGCCTGCACCCCCGTGGTCTGCCTGCCTGGGCCCCGCTCCCTGGTTGCTGGGGAGCCTTCTGGACTGCCGGTCAAGCTGGAATGGCCCCGAGCACGGCTGCCCATGATGGCTCAGGGCCGAGTCATGGCGGTCCGGGAGCGGTTTCGATCCCCTGCCGCAGCAGCCGGAAGGCCCGGGGCCGCCGGCTCAGATGCTCGCCGCACCAGCACTCCAGCAGCTCGAGCAGGTGCAGCCACACGGGTTGGGGGCCCATCAGGGCCCCGTCGCGGCGGCGGGGCAGGGCGGCCCGCGGCAGCCGTTGCAGCAGGGCCAGTTCGGAGGCATTCAGCACCACCCGGGCTCCGGCGATGGCGCCGATCGCGAAGCCTTCGCCGGGCAGCAGGCTGCAGCGCCACTCCCAGGTGCCCACGGGTGGCTCCAGGACCGCCCCGCTGCGGCAGCAGCTGCTCAGGGGCAAGGCATAGCCGCCGAGGGCCAGCACATGCACGCTGGCCTGCACAGCCACGGCCAGGGCTTCCAGGTTGTCGCTGCGGTCGCGCACCAGCAGCTCCAGCCGACCCAGATGCATCAGCACGGTGGTGAGCATGCCCGGCACCGGCTCGTCCGTGGGCACCAGGGCGAGGCAGAGTTCAGCCAGGGCCTGGGCGGCTGCCAGGGTTTCCAGGCGCTGGGCCAGCTGGCTGTAGTTGTGCAGCACCCGTAGCTGGCGCACCCGCCGCAGGCCGCCGCGCCCGCCCACCTGCAGTTGCAGATGGGCCAGGGGCACGGCCGCCGCCAGGCTGCTGCGGGGTTTGCGGGCCCCGGGCACGGCCAGGCGGCTGAGCCCGTGGGTCTCACTGAGCACGGTGAGCAGGCGGTCGCTCTCCCCCAGGGGTCGGCTGCTCAGGGCCAGTCCATCCAGCCGTTCCTCAACCACAGGCGCCTCAGCTCTTCTGGGCCTGGGCCAGGGCCACCCCCCGGCTGGTGCCGAGGCGGCTGGCGCCAGCCTCCACCAGCTCCAGGGCCTGCTCGAGGCCGCTGATGCCGCCGGAGGCCTGGACGCCTGCCCGGCCCCGGGCCAGGTCGCGCAGCTGGGCCACCAGGGCCGCGGTCACCGGTGGCCCGAAGCCGGCGCCGCTCTTGAGGAAACGGGCGCCGGCATCGATGCTGATCTCCACCAGCAGGGCCAGGGCCTCGGGGTCAAGGCGCCCCGCCTCCAGGGTCACCTTCACGGGCAACCCCAGCTCGCAGAGGGCCGAGAGTTCGTCGAGCACCCGGGCGCTGTCCCTGTCGGCCAGGGCGCCGAAGTCGGGCACCACATCGAGCTCGTCGGCCCCGGCGGCGGCGGCGGCCTCGGCCTCGGCCCGTTTCACAGCGGCGGGCACCGCTCCGAACGGGAATCCCACCACGGCAATCAGGCGCGGCCCGGAGCCGCGGCCCGAGCTCGCCAGCGGCAGGCGCTGGCGGGCCTCATCGACCCAGCGTGAGGCCACGCACAGGCCGGCGAAGCCGTAGTGGCGGGCCTGATCGCAGCCCTGCTGGATGGCCTCGCTGCCCTGCAGGGGATCCAGCAGGGCGTGCTCGATCAGGGGGATCAGATCGGGGAGCTCGCGGCTCACGCCTCCTTCGGTTGAATCACCCCGAAGCCCCCATGGTTGCGGTGGTACACCACCTGGATCTGCCCCGTTTCGGCCTCCCGGAACACGTAGAAGTCGTGGTCGATCAGCTCCAGCTGGTGGGTGGCCTCATCCAGGGTCATGGGCGGCATGGAGAAGTACTTGCGCCGCACGCCACGGTTGGGCAGTTCCGGCTCCTTGCCATCGGTGAGGCTGCCGCCGGGGGGTGGCAGGGCTGCGGCACCGGCCTCTTCGTCACGGGCGGAGCGATGCACCGGACCCTGATGGCGCTCGTGGATGCGCTCCTTGTAGCGGTTCAGCTGACGGGTGAGCTTGCTGGCCACCAGGTCGATGCTGGCGTAGAGGTTGTCGCTGTGCTCCTGGGCCCGGATCACGGTGCCGTTGGCGAACATCGTCACCTCGGCGATCTGTTGGGGGACGCGGGGGTTGCGGGCCACCGAGAGGTGCACATCAGCTTCCTTGACCATGCCCTCAAAGTGGCTGATGGCTCGGGTCAGTTTGGTTTCGGTGTACTCCCGGATGGCGGGGGTGACTTCAAGATTGCGGCCATGGATCAGCAGTTTCATCAGATGGCAGCCGGCTCCGTTGCTGGTTCATCCCCACGCTAGGAACGCCTGCCGGTGCCCCCCCCGCTCGACGCAATCCTTTTTGAATCCCGCCTTCCAGTGGCGTTCGAGCCGGCCTGGCGGGCCCAGCGGCAGCTGCAGCAGCGCCTGCTGGCTGCCCCCCAGGGCCCCGATGCCGTGCTGCTGCTGGAGCACCAGAGCTGTTACACCCTGGGGCGCGGAGCCTCGGAGGCCTTCCTGCGCTCTCCCCCCAGCGCCCTGCCCTTCCCCCTGCACCGCATCGACCGCGGCGGCGAGGTGACCCACCACACCCCGGGCCAGCTGGTGCTCTACCCGGTGCTCAACCTGCGCCGCCACGGGGCTGACCTGCACCTCTATCTGCGCCAGCTGGAGCAGGTGGTGATCGACCTGCTGGCGGGCTTGGCCCTGCGCGGCGAGCGCATCGAGGGGCTCACCGGCGTGTGGCTGGAGGGCCGCAAGGTGGCGGCGATCGGGGTGGGGGGACGGCGCTGGATCAGCCAGCACGGCCTGGCCCTGAACGTGGAGGCCGATCTGGCCGGCTTCGAGGCGGTGGTCCCCTGCGGTCTGGCCGATCAGCGCGTGGGCCGGCTCGTCGACCTGGACCCCAGCCTCACGGCCGAGGGGCTGCGCGCCCCGCTGCTGGCGGCGTTCGCCGAGCGGTTCCAGCTGAACCTGCGCCCCCCGGCGCCCCACGAACAGCTCCAGGGATGGTAACGATGGTGACTCCCTGGACCACTGCCCGTGTCGCCAGCTCCCCCATCTGCCACTCCTGAGGTCGCTCCTGACGTTGCCGAGGTCCACTGGAGCGGCAGCCGCCGCGACCAGCAGGCCCTGGCCCAAGGCAGCGACTGGAGCCAGCTCAGCGGGATTCACGGCCTCTGGCCGATCCTGGCCGAGCGCTACGGCGATGCGCCTGCCCTGGAGGCTCCCCATGCGGCGGTGCCCGAGTCGCTGAGCTACCGCCAGCTCCAGGAGCGGATCGAGCAGCTGGCTGCAGGCTTTGCGGCCCTGGGCGTGGCCAGCGGCGACGTGGTGGCGATCTTTGCCGAGAACGGCGCCCGCTGGCTGCAGGCTGACCAGGGGCTGATGCGCTGCGGGGCCGCCGATGCCGTGCGTGGCAGCGCCGCTCCGGTGGAGGAGCTGCGTTACATCCTTGAGGACTCAGGCGCCATCGGCCTGGTGGTGGAGTCGGCGGCCCTGTGGCGGCAGCTCGACCTGCCGCCAGCGGCCCTGGCGGCGTTGCGCTTCGTGGTGCTGATCGAGGCGGAGCCGCCGACCGGCGAGACCCCCTCAGGGACGGTGCTGATGGGCTGGCAGGAGCTGGCCCAGCGGGGCGCTGAGGCCCTGGCGGCCGCCCGGCCGGCCCCGCAGCCGGCGGCTGACCCCCAGGCCCTGGCCACGATCCTCTACACCTCCGGCACCACGGGCCAGCCGAAGGGTGTGCCGCTCACCCACGCCAACCTGCTGCACCAGCTGCGCCACCTGGGCGTGGCGGTCACGCCCCAGCCCGGGGACCGGGTGGTGAGCGTGCTGCCGATCTGGCACTCCTACGAGCGCAGCGCCGAGTACTTCCTGCTGGCCTGCGGCTGCCATCAGACCTACACCACGCTCAAGCAGCTGCGGCCCGACCTGCAGCGGGTGCAACCCCACTACCTGATCAGCGTGCCGCGCCTGTGGGAGGCCATCCTGGCTGGTTTTGAGGACGCCCTGCGCTCCATGCCGGCCCCCCGCCAGCGGCTGATCGGGGCCGCCCTGGCCAACAGCCGCGCCCAGGGGGTGGCGCGTCGCCGCATGCTTGATCTCACCCTCAGCCCCGAGCCGCCGGCGAGTCGGGCCAGGGCCGCCTGCGAGGCCCTGCTGCGCTGGCCGCTGCACCGCCTGGCCGGTGCGGTGCTGTGGCCGAAGGTGCGCTCCCAGCTGGTGGGTGGCCGTCTGCGCACGGCCATCAGCGGCGGTGGCGCCCTCGCCCTGCATGTGGATGGCTTCTTCGAGGCGATCGGCATCGAGCTGCTGGTGGGCTACGGCCTCACCGAGACCAGTCCGGTGCTCACCTGCCGCCGCCCCTGGACCAACCGCCGTGGCAGCGCCGGCCAGCCCCTGCCCGGCACGGCGATCCGCGTCGCCGACCCCGAGAGTCATCGGCCCCTGGCCCTGGGGCAGCGGGGGCTGGTGCTCGCCCGCGGTCCCCAGGTGATGGGGGGCTACTGGCACAAGCCGGAGGCCAGCGCCCGCGTGCTGGACGCCGACGGCTGGTTCGACACGGGGGATCTGGGCCACCTGCTGCCCGATGGCTCCCTGGTGCTCACTGGCCGGGCCAAGGACACGATCGTGCTCAGCAGCGGCGAGAACATCGAGCCCGGCCCCCTCGAGGATGCCCTGGTGGCCAGTCCGCTGCTGGAGCAGGTGATGCTGGTGGGGCAGGACCGCAAGCAGCTGGGGGCCCTGCTGGTGCCCCGCCCCGACGTGCTGGGGTCGTTCGCGGCCGAGGCGGGCCTGGTCTGGGCCCAGGGGCAGCCGGCGGAGCCGGCCCTGCTGCGGGCTCTGGCCCGCGAGTGCAACCGCCTGCTGGCCGCCCGGTCCGGTTCCCGGCCCGATGAGCGGCTGGGGGCGGTGGCCCTGGTGCAGCCCTTCAGCCTGGAGAACGGCCTGCTCACCCAGACCCTCAAGCAGCGCCGTGACCGCATCGCCAGCCGCGATGCCGCCGCGATCGAGGCTCTGTATCGGCCCCACTGACCTTGCGTCGGTTGACCAGCACCCGCCGCGCTGACAACCTGACTGCTGCATCCCCTTCCCTATGGCCGACGGCAGTCTTTCGATCAAGCGCTCGATCACCGTGCGCGCTGTGGTCACCCCGCGCTGGAAAGAGGATGCGGAGCGGGAACTGAGCAATGGCCTCGCCGCCAGCGACGCCCAGCTGGCCCAGCTGGAGCAGGAGGGCCAGCAGGTGATCGATGAGATCCGCCGTCAGAGCGCCAACCCCCTCGACCCCCGGGTGCAGGAGCAGGTGGGGTCAGTGCAGCAGCAGGTGGCGGCGAAGCGATCCGAGCTGGAGGAACAGAAGCGCCAGATGCTGGAGCAGCAACGCCAGGTGCGCGAGCTGGAGATGGAGCAGATCGTGGAGCAGGGCCAGCTGGAGAGCTTCTGCACGGTGCAGGTGGGCGACAACCTGGTGGAAAAACTGCAGGCCTCGGTGCTGGTGCGCGATGGCGTGATCGAAGCGGTGGAAGGCGCCTCGTAAAATCCGCCCATTCCGCGCGGCGCACCCCGTTGGCCACCCACGAAATCTTCATGCCCGCCCTCTCCTCCACGATGACGGAGGGCAAGATCGTGGAGTGGCTCAAGCAACCCGGTGAACGCGTCGAGCGGGGCGAATCCGTGCTCGTGGTGGAGAGCGACAAGGCCGACATGGACGTGGAGGCCTTCCAGGAGGGCTTCCTGGCCGCCGTGCTGATGCCCGCCGGCGGCACCGCGCCGGTGGGTGAAACGATCGGCTTAATCGTGGAGAACGAAGCCGACATCGCCGCCGTGGCCGCGGCAGCTCCCGCGGCCACGGCGGCGGCGCCTGCGGCCGCTCCTGAGGCCCCTGCAGCTCCGTCCCCCCCTATGGCGGCCTCCGCACCAGCGCCTGCTCCGGTGGCCACCGCGGCACCCGTGGCGGCGCCCGCTCCCCAGGCTGTCCCGCTGGCGGCGCCTGCCGCCGCTGGCCGGGTGGTGGCTTCGCCCCGTGCCAGAAAGCTGGCGGGTCAGCTCGGGGTGGACCTCAATGGCCTGCGGGGCAGCGGTCCCCATGGCCGCATTCAGGCCGAGGATGTGCTGGCCGCCAGTGGCCAGCCGGTGAGTGTGCCGCGGGTGGCGGAGGGCACCGGGCCCGCCGTGGCCGCCGCCCATGGCAGCGGGGCTGCCGGCGCAGGGGCCACGGCCCCGGGGGCGCCCACGGCGGTGGGCCAGAGCTTTGGCCGGGCTGGCGAGGCCGTGGCCTTCAACACCCTCCAGAGCGCGGTCAACCGCAACATGGTGGCCAGCCTGGCCGTGCCCACCTACCGGGTGGGCTACACGATCACCACCACGAAGCTCGATGCCCTCACCCGGCAGGTGAAGAGCAAAGGGGTCACCACCACGGTGCTGATCGCCAAGGCCGTGGCCTTGACCCTGGCCCGCCACCCCCAGGTGAACGCCGCCACCTCGGCCGATGGCAGCGCCATGGTCTACCCCACCACCGTGAACGTGGCCGTGGCTGTGGCGATGGAAGACGGTGGCCTGATCACCCCCGTGCTGGCCCACGCCGACACCACCGACATCTACGCCCTGGGCCGCAGCTGGGCTGATCTGGTGGCCCGGGCCCGCAGCAAGCAGCTGCAGCCTGAGGAGTACAGCAGCGGCACCTTCACGCTCAGCAACCTGGGCATGTTCGGCGTGGATCGCTTCGACGCGATCCTGCCGCCGGGCACGGGCGCCATCCTGGCGGTGGCGGCGTCGCGCCCCTGTGTGGTGGCCAACAAGGACGGCTCGATCCGCGTGGCCCATCAGATGCAGGTGAATCTCACCTGCGACCACCGCACCATCTACGGAGCCCATGCCGCCGCCTTCCTCAAGGATCTCGCCCTGCTGATCGAAACCAACACCGAGCGCCTGGCCCTCTGATCCGGCCGGGCAGGAGACCCGTGGCACTGCTGCGCCGCCTCTTCGGAGATCCCCTGCCCCGCAGCCTGGCGGACAGCGAGCGGCTGCCCAGCTATGAGGCGCTGCCGATCCTCTCCTCCGATGCCCTCTCCTCGGTGGCCTATGCCACCGAGGCGGCCCTGGGGGTGCTGATCCTGGCCGGCAGCGCTGCCCTGGCCCTGTCGCTGCCGATCACCCTGGCGATCGTCGCCCTGATCGCCATCGTGGTGTTCTCCTACCGCCAGACGATCGAGGCCTATCCCCAGGGGGGAGGCTCCTACGTGGTGGCCCGGGAGAACCTCGGCAGTGGGGCCAGCCTGGTGGCCGGTGCCGCCCTGCTGGTGGACTACACCCTCACCGCCGCGGTGAGCCTGATGGCCGCTACCCAGGCCCTTTCTTCCCTGGTGCCTGGCCTGCTGCGGCACGAGGTGGCGTTCGCCCTGCTGTTGCTGCTCCTGGTGGGGTGGGCCAACCTGCGCGGCGTCAAGGAAGCCGGCCAGGCCTTTGCCCTGCCCACCTATGCCTTTGTGGTGATGGTGGCGCTGCTGGCCCTGTTCGGCCTGCAGGATCTGCTGCTCCACCATGGCTTCCGCCCCGACCCGCCTCCAGCGGTGGCGGCGCTGCAGCCGCTGGGGCTGTTTCTGATCCTGCGGGCCTTCAGTTCCGGCTGCTCGGCGATGACCGGCATTGAGGCGATCGCCAACGGCGTGAAGCTGTTCCGCGAGCCGGCGGCTCTACGGGCCCGCGCCACGCTGCTGGTGATGGGGTTGATCCTTTCGGCCATGGTGCTGGCGGTGAGCGGCCTGGGTTATCTCTACGGCGTGGCGCCGGATCCGCAGCGCACCGTGCTGGCCCAGATCGGCGCCCGGGTCTTCGGCGCCGGCAGCCCGCTGCTCTGGGCGCTGCAGATCAGCACCCTGCTGATCCTGGTGCTGGCAGCCAACACCGCCTTCGCCGGCTTTCCCCGGCTGGCGGCGATGCTGGCCCAGGACCGGTTCCTTCCCCGCCAGATGGGCTGGCTGGGCGACCGTCTGGTGTTCCAGAACGGCATCACCGTGCTGGTGCTGGCTACGGCGGTGATCATTCTGGTCTGCCGCGGCGACACCACCGTGGCGGTGAATCTCTATGCCCTCGGGGTGTTCCTCGCCTTCACCCTCTCCCAGAGCGGCATGGTCGTGCTCTGGTGGCGGCGGCGTGGTGCCGGCTGGCTGGGGCGGCTGCTGATCAATGCCCTTGGGGCCTGCACCACCGGCGTGGTGCTGCTGGTGATCGTGGTCAGCAAGTTCGGCGAGGGCGCCTGGACTGTGGTGATCGCCATTCCCCTGCTAGTGGCCATTCTGGCCGCGATCCGGCGGCGCTACCGCCGGGTGTACGCGGAGATCGCCCTGCCGCCGGAGGAGATCCGCCCGGTGCGGCTGCCGTTGCGGCGGCAGCCGATCGGCAACCGCAGCCTGGTGTGGATCGCCTCCCTGAACCGCCCCAGCCTCGAGGCCCTGCACTACGCCGCCCGGGTGTCGGACCAGGTGGTGGGGGTGTGGGTGCTCTCCGCGGAAGATGACCCCGTGGCGATCCGCGCCGACTGGCGCCGGGTGGTGGGGGAGGCCCCCGGACTCGAGCTGCGGTTGCTGGAGAGCCCCTATGCCTCCTTGATCCAGCCCTTCGTCGCCCTCGTGCAGGAGGAGGAGCGGCGGCAGCCAGCAGAACCGCTCACGATCGTGATGCCGATGGCCATCCCTCGCTACCCCTTCGACAGCCTGCTGCTCAACCAGAGGGGCCTCAACATGCGCCAGGCGCTGGATGCGCACCACAACCATGTGTTGACCTTGGTGCGCTATTACTTGCCGGCCTGATCGGCCGTCCCTGGCCCGCTGCGCTTGTCCAGCGATTGCGCTCCCCTTCCCCCTGCCGCTGGCGGCGGGGAGTCCGACGACCTGAAGCTCTCCAGCTACGACTTTCAGCTGCCGCAGGAGCGCATCGCCCAGCGGCCCGTGGAGCCGCGCCACAGTGCCCGACTGCTGGCGGTGGGCGCCCCTGCCTCCAGCGCGTCCGCTGGGAATGGGCCTGCCTGCCGTCACCTGCGCGTGTGGGATCTGCAGCAGGAGCTGAGACCCGGCGACCTGCTGGTGGTGAATGACACCCGGGTGCTGCGGGCCCGGCTGCAGGCGCGCCGCAGCTCAGGTGGGCAGGTGGAGCTGCTGGTGCTGGAGCCCTGGCTGGAGGAGCCCGGGCCGCCGGCGCCGGGCCGCTGGCTCTGCCTGGCCAAGCCGGCCAAGCGCCTCCAGAGCGGCGAGGTTCTGGAGGTGATCGCCGAGGGTCAGCCCCCCCTGCCGGTGGAGATCTGTGGCCGCGATGCCGAAACCGGCGGCTGCATCGTGCAGTTTCCGGCGGCCTGCGCCGATGCCGCCTCCCTGGAGCCGCTGCTGGTGCGCTACGGCGCCATCCCGTTGCCGCCCTACATCCACGAGCACGACGCCAGCGACAACGACCGCTACCAGACCCGCTACGCCGCCAGGCCCGGCGCCGTGGCCGCCCCCACCGCCGGCCTGCACCTGAGTGATGCGCTGCTGGCAGCCATCCAGGCCCGCGGTGTGGCACTTGCCACCACCACCCTGCACGTGGGGCTGGGCACCTTCCGGCCGGTGGAAACGGAAGACCTCAGGGGCCTGGAGCTCCACAGCGAGTGGGTGGAGGTGAGCCCCGAACTGGTGGCGGCGGTGCAGGCCTGCCGTGCCCGCGGCGGCCGCGTGATCGCCATCGGCACCACCAGCGTGCGCAGCCTGGAGGGGGTGGCCGCCCTCCACGGCGGCGAGCTCCGGCCCCACACGGGCCCGGTGAACCTGGTGATCCAGCCCGGCTTCCGCTTTGCGGTGGTGCAGGGCCTGCTCACCAACTTCCACCTGCCCAGGAGCTCTCTGCTGCTGCTGGTGAGCGCCCTGCTCGGCCGGCGGCGCCTGCTGGCGCTCTACGCCGAGGCGATCGAGCGGGACTATCGCTTCTTTTCCTATGGCGATGCCATGTGGATCCCGCCTGAGGCGGTGCTGCCTGAAGCGGTTTCGCCGTGAGCTCCATGAAAAAAGCCCCCGTTCTGGCGGGGGCTGGCCCTGGGCCCTGATGGGCCGGGCATGGAGCAGAGGGGCTCAGGCGGCGGCCAGGTTGGCGGCCACGAAGTCCCAGTTCACCAGCTTCTCGAGGTAGGTGGTGATGTAGTCAGGCCGGCGGTTCTGGTAGTCGAGGTAGTAGGCGTGCTCCCAGACATCCATGGTGAGCAGGGCTTTCTGGCCATGGGCCAGGGGCAGGTCGGCGTTGGCGGTCTTGGTGATCTTGAGGCTGCCGCCATCGAGCACCAGCCAGGCCCAGCCGCTGCCGAACTGGGTGGCGCCGGCAGTCTTGAACTGTTCCACGAAGGCCTCGAAGCTGCCGAAGTCGGCATTGATCTTCTCGGCCAGGGGGCCGGTGGGCTGGCCACCGCCACCTGGCTTCATGCACTGCCAGTAGAAGCTGTGGTTCCACACCTGGGCGGCGTTGTTGAACACCCCCGCCTTGGCGGCATCACCGGCCACGGCGGTGATGGTGTCCTCGAGGCTCTTGCCGTCGAGTTCGGTGCCCTCAACCAGCTTGTTCAGGTTGGTGACGTAGGCGTTGTGGTGCTTGCCGTGATGGAACTCGAGGGTCTGACGGGAGATATGGGGCTCGAGCGCATCTTGGCCGTAGGGAAGCGCGGGAAGCGTGTGGGCCATGGATGGGATGTCGTTCTGAAAAGTGCCCGCCGGCGTGACCGACGGCACATCCATCCTAACGATCGCTAAAGATTCCCTGGCCGTTCCCGGCCAGGGCGGGGCCGCAGCGGCCCGGGCTCAGCGGCCGATCTCCAGCAGTTCCACCTCGAAGATCAAGGTGGCGTTGGGGGGGATCACGCCGCCGGCGCCCCGCTCGCCGTAGGCCAGATCGGGGGGGATCACCAGCTTGCGCTTGCCGCCCACCTGCATGCCGGCCACGCCCTCATCCCAGCCCTTGATCACCCGACCGCCGCCGAGGGGGAAGGAGAAGGGTGCGCGGCCGTAGCTGCTGTCGAACTCCTTGCCGTTCTGCAGGGTGCCGCGGTAGTTGACGCTGACGCTCTGGCCGGCGCTGGCCTCGGGGCCGTCGCCGACCACCAGGTCGGTGATGCGCAGGCCACTGGCGGTGACCCGCTCCTTCGGGGCTGTCATGGGGTCGCCGAGCATGTCGGCCTGGGCGATCTCGGGGCTGGGTTCCGGAGCCATGGCGAACAGGGTGGGGTTGGGGTCGTCGGGATCGAGTTCATAGGGGGCCGTGCTGACCACGGCGGCAGGTTTCGCCACGGCCGGGGCGCTGAGGGGGGCCGGCTCAGCCGGGGCGGCGGCGGCCACGGTGGTGGGGCTGACCAACTGGCTCACAAAGGCCAGCAGCAGGCACAGCACACAAACGGTGGAGCTGATCAGGATGTCGCGCATGGCAAGCCCGTAGAGGCTCCGATTCTGCCGACTCGCCGGCATCGGCCTACTCGCCGGCAGAATCACCGTTGCGCTGGCGCAGCGACTGCTCGAGGCGATCGATGCGACCGCGCAGTTCGTCGAGCTCGCGCTGCATCGGGATGCCGAGGTCCTGCAGCAGCTGGTCGCGGTTGCGCTCCAGCTGGCGGCCGGCCTGCTCCTCCAGGCCAGGCGTGTCGCCGCGCAGGGCCCGCATCACGTCCTCCACCAGGGCGGAGGCGTGGCTGGGGTCGAGCTTGCCGCTGCGCACCCACTCCTGGCTCACGTAGCGCAGCCTGTCGTTCACCAGGGAGGTGGTGCCGAGGCCCCGCAGCAGCAGTTGGTGCAGGGGGTTGGAGGAATCCATCAGTGAGGCCTCGCGTGAGTCGCGTGTGGTTCAACCTTGGCGCTTCCTACGGTGGCCTGCCAATGGCGGTCGAGGGACGGTTGCGCGGGATTGCTCTGACGGTCGGGGCACGGGGCGCCTCGATCAGGGGCGCCGCCGCTGGCCTGCTGGCGGGCGTCGCCCTGCCGCCGCTGGGCTTTCCCCCCCTGCTCTGGCTGGCCCTGGCCGTGCTCTGGCATGGCAGCAGCGGTTCGGGGACCCGCCGCCTGGCCACAGGAGGGCTGTGGGGCGCTCTGGCGGTGCTGGTGAGCCACCGCTGGCTGCTCGGCCTCCACCCCCTCGACTGGATCGGCGTGCCCCTGCCCCTGAGCCTGCCCCTCTGTCTGCTGTTGCTGTTGGTGCTGGCGGCCCTGGGGGCGCTGCTGGTGGCGGGCTGGACCTGGCTGGCCGGCCTGCTGGGGCCTGAGCGCTGGAGCACGGCCCTGCTGCTGGCCTGCCTCTGGGGCGCCGCTGAACTGGCCCTGGCCCGGGGGCCGCTGTTCTGGCTGGGGCTGGGGGCGGCTCCCCTGCCAGGCGATCTGCCGCTTGCCGGCCTGGCGGCGCTTGGTGGCAGTGGCCTGGTGGCGGCGGTTCAGGTGCTGCTGGGCTGGGGCCTCTGGCGGCTGGTGGCGACGCCCCCCGGGGGCTCCGCCCTGGCGCCGGCCTTCCGCTGGCGCCGGCTGGGGGCCTGGCTGCTGGTGGTGGTGCTCCTGCACGGCAGCGGCGCCGCCCTGCTGGCGTGGCAACCCGCGGGCGAAGGGGCCGCCGAGCGGGTGCTGGTGCTGCAGCCCGCGATTCCCACCCGCGAGAAACACACCGGGGAAGCGCGGCGGCAGCTGGAGCAGCAGCTGCAGGCGGCCCTGCTGGAGGCCCAGCGGAGGCAGGCCGTGGCGGTGCTGCTGCCGGAAGGGGCGCTGGGGCTGGAGCCCCGGCTGCCCCAGCCGGCCCCGGTGGAGCTGCTCAGCGGCGGCTTTCGCTGGCAGGAGGGGCCCGGCGGTCCCGAACAGCGCAGTGCCCTGCTGCGCTTCGGTGTGGGTGACAGCCGGCCCGCCACGGCAGTGGACAAGCACCGCCTGGTGCCGCTCGGGGAGTGGGTGCCCCTGGCTGGCTGGCTGCGCTGGAGCGGCCTCTCAGCCGTGGGTGGCGTGGAGCCGGGGCCGCCATCGCGGCTGCTGGCGCGCCCCCTGGCCCCCCTGGGAGTGGCGATCTGCTACGAGCTCTCCGATGGCATGGCCCTGAGCGCCGCCACCCGGGAGGGCGCCACCTGGTTGCTGGCCAGCGCCAATCTCGATCCCTATCCCTTGATGCTGCAGCAGCAGTTCGCCGCCTTGGCCCAGTTGCGGGCCATCGAAGCCGGCCGCTGGCTGGTGAGCTCGGCCAACACGGGCCCTGGCCTACTGGTGGACTCCCGCGGTGCCGTGCGGGGGCGGATGGCACCAGGAGAGCCTGGGACGGCTCTGTTTGAACCCGTGCCGATCACCCGGCTCAGCCCCTACGGCCGCTGGCGGGAGACGCCGCTGCTGCTGCTGGCGCTGCTGGGCCTGGGTCTGCGCCGCTGGGAGGGGCGCAGGGCACGGCTCAGCCCGTGAACTGGAGCGCCACCTCCACCAGAGTGAAGCCGAGCAGCCCAGCGAGGGCGAGGAGGGATCCGGAGCTGGTCATCAGCAGGAGCGCCAGGGGCGGTGCGGGGGGTGAACCTTGATGGCGAGATTCTGACGAAAACCTTAAGGATGCGCCCGTAGCGGTCGTCACCCTCTAGGCAATCGTTACAAGCCCGCCCCGGCGGGCTCAGCCCTCGAAGCTGCGGCGCGCCTCGCTCACCCCGGCAGAGCTGGTGCCTTTGAGGTAGGCCAGCATGGTGTCGGCATCGGACACCTCAAAGGGGTCGATGGGGCAGTTGTCCCCGAACTCGGGCTCGGCGAACACCTTCTCGATCACGCCGTCGTTGACGAGCATCGAGTAGCGCCAGGAACGCAGCCCGAAGCCCAGATTCGACTTGTCGACGAGCATGCCCATCTTGCGGGTGAATTCGCCGTTGCCATCGGGCAGCAGCATCACGTTGTGGGCGCCCACCTGCTTGCCCCACTGGAACATCACGAAGGCGTCGTTCACCGAGAGGCACACGATCGTGTCGATGCCCTGGGCCTGGAACTCGGCGTAGAGCTCCTCGTAGCGGGGCAGGTGGTTGGAGGAGCAGGTGGGGGTGAAGGCGCCGGGCAGGGAGAAGAGCACCACGCGCTTGCCGGCGAAGATCTCGTCGCTGGAGAGGTCCTGCCAGCGGAAGGGGTTGGGGCCGGGCACGGATGCATCGCGCACGCGGGTCTTGAAGGTGACGCTGGGAACGCGGTTGAGGATGGCCATGGTGGTCGTGGAAACAGGGCTGATGGGACAGACAAAGCGCTGGCCGGGGCCAGATGCTGCTGAAGTTAACTCATAGTGACTCCGCTTTGCAATAGGCCAGGACTGCTGGGTTCACCACCCCCTGCCCGGCTGCTGCTGTCAGCCTGGCCCCAGCCGCGCCAGCTCCGGATGACGCCCTCCTCCTCTGCCGAAGCCCAGCGCTGGGATCGGCGCTACCGCGAGGGGCGTGATGGCTGGGAACTGGGCCAGCCGGCGCCTCCCCTGGAGCGCTTTCTGCTCCACCACCAGCTGGCTCCCCGGCCGCCTGGGCGGGTGCTGGTGCCGGGCTGCGGCCGCGGCCATGAGGTGGCCCTGCTCGCCGGGGCCGGGTTCAACGCGGTGGGCCTTGATCTCAGCGCCCTGGCCCTGGAGGAGGCCCGCCGGCGGCATGGTCCCGATCGGCCCGGGCTGCAGTGGCTGCAGGCCGATCTGCTCGATCCCCAAGCCCTGGAGCGGGCCGGGCTCGCTGCCGCCAGCCTCGATGGCGTGCTGGAGCACACCTGCTTCTGCGCCATCGACCCCGCCCAGCGCCCCAGTTACGCCCACACCATCGCCCGGTTGCTGCGGCCCGGGGGCTGGCTGCTGGGACTGTTCTGGTGCCATGGGCGCCCCGGCGGCCCGCCCTGGGGCAGCGATCCGGAAGCCATTGCCGCGCTCTTTGCCGGGGCTGGCCTGGTGCAGCAGCTCTGGCAACCGGCCGAGGGCTCGGTGCCCCAGCGCCAGCAGGAGTGGCTGGGGCTGTGGAGCCACTGAGATCTCAGGGGGCCAGCCGTTCCAGGCGCCAGGGCGGCGCGCTCTTCGGGGTGCTGCCCTCGGCGGCGGAACGGGCGCTCTCACGGCTGTAGAGGAAGCGGTCGTGCAGGCGGTTCTCGCGGCCCTGCCAGAACTCGATCGTGGCCGGAACCACGCGAAAGCCTCCCCAGCTGGGCGGCCTCGGGATCTCCCCGGCGGCGAAGCGCTGCCGCATGTGCTCCCACTGCATCTCCAGGATCTGGCGGGAGCTGATCACCTGGCTCTGCTGCGACACCCACGCCCCCAGGCGACTTCCCCAGGGCCGTGAACGGAAGTAGGCCAGCGACTCGGCAGCGGAGATCCGCTCGGCCTGTCCTTCGATCGCCACCTGACGCTCGAGCACATACCAGGGGAACAACAGCGACACCGCCGGCTGCTGGGCGATCTGGCGCGCCTTGCGGCTCTCGTAGTTGGTGAAGAACACGAAGCCGCGCTGGTCGAAGGCCTTGAGCAGCACCGTGCGGGAGCTCAGCCGCTGGCCATCACTGCTGCAGAGCACCATGGCGTTGGGCTCCGGCACGGCGGCCGCCTGGGCCTGGGAGAACCAGAGCCGGAACTGCTCCACCGGATCCGCGGCCAGCTCCGAGCGCCGCAGGCCGCCGCGGCGATACTCCTGGCGCAGATCCGCGAGTGCCCCGCCGCCCATGCCAGGGTCTGGGCCACGGGTGCTGTCATCGCCGGCCATGGAAGCGGAAGGAAAGGTGGAGGCTGCAGGGGCTGCCGGCAGACCGCCTGCCCCAGAGCCCCTGCTGCAGAGGCTGGCAGGGGTGAGCGGGATGGGGCGGGGGCAGCGGAGGCTGGTGCTGATCCTGCCCCAGCTGGGGGATTTCGACAGCCTCGAATACGCCCAGCAACTCGTGCCCGTGCTGCCCCGGCTCAAGGCCGCCGGCATCGCCCTGCTGGCGATCGGTCTCGGCGAGGCGGCCGGGGCGGAGCGCTTCTGCGCCTTCACGGGATTTCCCGCAGACCGGCTGCAGGTGGAGCCCGAGCCCGGGCTGCACCAGGCCCTGGGGCTCTCTCCCGGCCTGCAGGCTCCAGGCGGACCCTGGCCATCGCTGCTGTTGATGTGCGCAGGGATCGCTTCGCCCGGCACCCTGGCGGAGGTGCTGCGCGGCTACAGCGGCGATCGCAGCGCCGCCCAGCGCCTCGCCGCCGAAGACACCGTGCTGGTGCCGCCCCTGCCGCCGATCCGCGGCTCGCTGCTGGCCCTGGCCGGCGGGGAGGGGTTCCTGCGGCCCTTCGAGCTGGCCCTGCTGCGGCTGGGCAACATGGCGGAAGTGCTCGGCCGCTGGCGCACCTACGTGCCCCACGACCGCCACCTCACCCAGCGCGGCGGCACCTTCCTGCTGGAGACCGACGACACCCTCCTCTACAGCCACCGCGATCCCGGCCTGCTGGGCTATTCGGCCACCATGGCGAGACCGCTGAGCTTCCTGGATCCGTTCCTGGAGCCGCCGGTGTCGCCACCCACCCCAACGCTGAGCCCCTCCCCTCGCCTGGAATCACCGTGACCATGCTGCTGCCTTCCTTCCTGATCCAGAGCCTGCTGGCCCTGACCCTGGGCCTGTTTCACCTGGTGGGTCCGGTGCCGACCGACCTGGGCCTGGAGCAGGGGGCCCTGGCGGCCTGCCCATCGCCCGCCCACTGCGCCAGGGAGAGCTGGCAGGTGGCCGACCCCGAAGCGGCGCTGCAGCTGGTGTTGCCTGTGCTGCTGGAGCAACCCCGGGTTGAACTGATCGAGCAGCAGGGCGGCTACGTGCACGCCACGGCCAGCAGTGCGCTGTTCGGCTTTGTGGATGATGTGGAGCTCTACGCCGACCCCACCGGGGGCGTACTGCAGGCCCGCTCGGTGTCGAGGCTCGGGGATTCCGACCTGGGCGTGAACGCCAAGCGGCTGGCGCTGCTGCGGGCCAGCCTCACACCCGAGCCCGGCGCTTGAGGTCGCGCAGACGGCCCCCCAGGGACTGCAGCATCTCCAGGGCGAACATCGGCATCTCCTGCACGGCGAACAGGAACTCCTGCTGGTTCATCACCAGCAGCTTGCAGGCGGTCTTGGCCGTGGCGTTGCCGAAGCGGCGGTGGGAGGGATCGAGGAAGGCGCCGATGCCGAAGGTCTCGCCCGGGCCGATGGTCTCCACCAGGCTGCCCGCATCCCAGTCGAGCTCCACCGTGCCTTCCAGCAGGCCATAGAGGCAATCACCGGGGTCGTTGCTGCGGAAAATCACTTCCCCGGCCGCGATGGAGAGAACGCTGCGCTTCTGGGCCAGGGCCTCGATGGTGCTGAGGGCGTTCGTGGAGCTGAGGGACATGGGGGGCGCAGCGACAGGGTCCTCGGGGGAGGACAGCTCCATGGATAGCCCCCGCTGGCCAAGGTGCGGTTAAGAGAGCATTGTTGGGGTAGACCGAGGCCATCATGGGCATCGCTATCGCAGGCATCATCGATCCGTCCTGGGCCAGTTCCCTGGATCGCTTCTCAGGCGGGGATGGTGTGGTGAACGTCTGGATCAACCGCAACGGGGCCTTCGGTGCCCTGTCGGTGTCGCGCCATGAAGAGCGGTTCATCCGCAACACCTTCCGGCAGCTGGATCGCGTCACAGGCCTGCGCTTCGCCTACACAGGCCGCCGCGCCTCGGATCTGGACATCAGCGCCGTGAAGGACCTGGGCGGCAACACGATCGGCCTCGCCACCCGCCGCCTCGGCTGGTTTGAGGTGGCCTGGGAAGGACGCCGGGGGGGGCGGCTCACCCGCAGTGAACGCCGTACCATCAAGCACGAGATCGGCCACGTGCTCGGGCTTGACCACCCCTACGGCAGCGGCTTCAATCCTCGCTACACCACCAATGACACGGTGATGTCATACAACGTACGGCGCAACTTCAACTACACCAGCTCCGATGTTGCCGCTCTGAAGTTCCTCTGGGGAGGGTGAGCTTCTCCGACAGCGCTGGCCTGCCAGCCCTGCGCAGAAACAACCTGATCAGCTGCGGTTGCCACAGCAATAATCCATGACCAGCCTATCGGCTGTTGATGAACAACGAGAATGGAGCCAAGCGGATTCGAACCGCTGACCCCCTGCATGCCATGCAGGTGCTCTACCAGCTGAGCTATGGCCCCGTTGTGAACGCTGGGCTGGATGAACGCTGGTCGCTCACCCGTTAGGCCTGATGACCTCGCCTGGCGCTGCTGGAGCTTACAACGCGGTGGGCCCTCACACCTGGCGCCAGACGGCCACCAGCTTGCCCTGCACGGTCACCTGGTCGGCTGGCAGCACGATCGGCTCATAGGCCGGGTTGGCGGCCTCAAGGGTCACGGTGGCGCCCTTGCGGTGGAAGTGCTTGAGGGTGGTGCCGCTGCCGCTCACGAGGGCGCTCACGATCGTGCCCTGGCGCAGGCGGGCGGGATCGACCACCGGCTCCAGCAGCACCACGTCGCCATCGGCGATGTGGGCCTCCACCATCGAGTCGCCGTTCACGGTGAGGGCGAACAGGCCGCGGGTGTCGAGCACCGGGGCCAGGTCGAGCCGTTCCCGCAGGTCGTCATAGGGCTCCACCAGCCCGCCGGCGGCCACGGCGCCCAGCACCGGGATGCCGCCGCTGCCGCCCCCCAGCAGCTCCAGGGTGCGGGCCTGGCCCTCCTGCCAGGTGAGCCAGCCCTTCTGCTGCAGATGCCGCAGACGGCTCTGGATCGGCGCTGGCGAGCGCAGCCCCATCGCTTCCATCATCTGGCGGATGGAGGGGCTGTGGCGATGGGCGCCGATGTAGTCGGCCAGCCAGTCGTAGAGCTCCTGCTGGGCCTGGGTGAGCACGTCAGGCTGGGATCGGGGCACCGCGGCGCTGTCACTGATACAGATGTACCGCCGTCTGGCCCGTTTGTCCAGTGGGCCGCCCGGATGGGGCCCGGATGCCGCTCAGATGCCGCCCAGCAGGGCGGCCAGCAGGGCCTGCTGGGCGTGCAGGCGGTTCTCGGCCTGATCGAAGATGCGGCTGGCTGCTCCCTCCATGGCGCCGGCGCTGATCTCCTTGCCCCGGTAGGCCGGCAGGCAGTGCAGCACGATGGCGCGGCTGTCGGCCTCGGCGATCAGGTCTTCGTCGAGGCACCAGCCGGCGAAGGCGGCGTCGCGGCGCTCCTGCTCGTCCTCCTGCCCCATGGAGGCCCACACGTCGGTGTAGAGGGCGTGGGCGCCCCGCACTGCCGCCACCGGCTCGTGGTGCACCTCCACCACGCAGCGGCGCTCAGCCGCCAGAGCCTGGGAGCGCTCCAGCACGGCGGCATCGGGGCTGTAGTCCACCGGGCAGCCGATGCGCACGTTCACGCCCAGCAGGGCGCCGCAGAGCATCAGGGAGTGGGCCACGTTGTTGCCATCGCCCACGTAGCTGAGGGTCAGGCCCGCCAGGTCGCTGGCCTGGCCGCCGAAGGCCTCCTGGAGAGTGAGGTAGTCGGCCAGGGCCTGGCAGGGATGCTCCAGGTCGGTAAGGGCGTTCACCACCGGCACCGAGGCCCAGCGGGCGTACTCGGCCAGCTCCTCCTGGGCGTAGGTGCGAACGGCCAGCACGTCCACGTAGCGGCTCAGCACCCGGGCGGTGTCGGCCACCGGCTCGCCGCGGCCCACCTGGGTGATGCCCGGCTGCAGGTCGATGGTCTGGCCGCCCAGCCGGGCCATCGCCACGTTGAAGCTGGTGCGGGTGCGGGTGGAGGCCTTGGTGAAGATCAGGCCCAGAACCTTGTCGCGCAGGTCGATGCTGCGGGTGCCGCGCTTGAGGGCCGCGGCCAGGTCGAGCAGGGCGGCGGTCTGCTCGGCGCTGAAGTCGGCTGAGGAGAGCAGGTCGAGGCCCCGCAGGGCCTGCAGGGCGGCGAGGCTGGCGCCGGCAGAGGTGGGCTGACTGGCCATCGGACCCCGCTCAAAGAACCCTTATCGGAGATGGGCAGCCCCCCAGTCAAGGGGGGCCAGCTTCAGGCCAGGGCCTTGGCGTCTTCCGGCATGACGCTCTCAGAGAGCAGATCGCGCAGGTTGTCCCCCTCGATCACCTCCTTCTCGAGGATCTCCTGGGAGATGCTCTCCAGCAGGGAGCGGTTGTGGCGCAGGATCGCCTGAGCCCGGTCATGGGCCCGGTCCACCAGGCTGCGCACTTCCTTGTCGATCGCCTGGGCCGTGGCATCACTCACCACCCGGCGGGGGTTATTGCCGCCGCCGAGGAAGCGGCTGCCGCCCTGCTTGTCGTAGGCCAGGGGGCCGAGGGTGTCGCTCATACCGTAGGTGCCCACCATCTGCTCGGCGATGTCGGTGGCGCGCTGCAGGTCGTTGGCGGCACCGGTGGTGACCTCGCCGAACACGATCTCCTCGGCGCTGCGGCCGCCCAGCAGGGTGGCGATCTGACCCTCGAGGTCTTCCTTGGAGTTGAGGAAGCGCTCCTCGGTGGGCAGCTGCAGGGTGTAGCCGAGGGCGCTCATGCCGCGGGGCACGATCGAGATCTTGGCCACCTTGGCGCCACCGGGCATCAGGTGACCCACGATTGCGTGGCCCACCTCGTGGTAGGCCACCACCTTCTTCTCATCGGGCTGCAGCACGCGGCTCTTCTTCTCAAGGCCGGCCACCACGCGCTCGATCGCCTCGTTGAGGTCGCCCTGCTCCACGCTGGTGCGCTTCACCCGGGCGGCCAGCAGGGCGGCCTCGTTCACCAGGTTGGCCAGATCCGCTCCGGCGAAGCCGCTGGTGGCCTGGGCAATGCGGTCGAGGTCCACGCCCTCGGCCAGCTTCACCTTCTTGGCGTAGATCTCCAGGATCATCTTGCGGCCGGAGAGGTCGGGGCGATCCACCAGCACCTGGCGATCGAAACGGCCAGGCCGCAGCAGGGCGGCGTCGAGGGTTTCGGGCTGGTTGGTGGCCGCCAGCACGATCACGGGCTTGTCCTGGCCCGTGAAGCCATCCATCTCGGTGAGCAGCTGGTTGAGGGTCTGCTCGCGCTCGTCATTGCCGCCCACCACGCCCATCGAGCCCGAACGGCTCTTGCCGATGGCGTCGAGTTCGTCGATGAAGATGATGCACGGCGCCTTCTTCTTGGCCTCTTCGAACAGGTCACGCACCCGGGCCGCGCCGGCGCCCACGAACAGCTCCACAAACTCCGAGCCGGAGATGATGAAGAAGGGCACGCTGGCCTCACCGGCCACGGCCTTCGAGAGCAGCGTTTTGCCGGTGCCGGGAGGGCCCACCAGCAGCACGCCCTTGGGGATGCGGGCGCCGATGGCGGCGTAGCGCTCGGGGGTCTTGAGGAAGTCGACGATCTCAGTGAGTTCGGTCTTGGCTTCATCCACCCCGGCCACATCGGCGAAGGTGACGCGGGATTCCTCATCGGGCACGTACACCTTGGCCTTGCTCTTGGTGAAACTCAGGGCCCCCTGGGCACCGCCCATGCCGCTGCGGCGGGCGAAGAACTGCAGCACCAGAATGAAGATCAGCGGCGGCACCACCCAACTCAGCAGGGTGGTGAAGAAGTTGGGCTTCTGGGGCGGCGCGGCGGCGAACTCCACGCCGTGCTGCTCCAGCCGCTGGGGCAGGTCCATGTCGAAGATCGGCGTGGTGGCCAGCACCGTGGGGGCTCCCTCGGCAGGGGCCTCCTTGAGTTCGTAGCGGATCTGCTCCTGGGTGATGAAGGCGCGCTTGACGCCGTCATCGTTCACCTGATCGATGAACAGGGAGTAGGGCACCCGGGGCACCTGGGAGGAGCCATTGGGCAGGAAGTTGCTGAACAGCAGCAGAACGCCGAAGCCGATCAGAATCAGATTGATCAGGCCGAAGCGCCGCGAGGGCCCCTTGTCATCCTGGCGGATCGGCATGGTGCGGCAGCCAAAGGTGCGCCCAAGCTAGGCCTGGTGGGTGAGAGCCCGAACCGACCCGGGGTTGGGAGAACCGATCCTTCACCGTCCCTGCCATGTGCGGCCGCTATTCCCTCACCAGCGAGCTCGACCGCCTGCTGCCCAGGCTCAAGGGCCCCCTGCCACCGGGGTTGCGGCAGCACTACGCCCCCCGGCCCCAGATCCGCCCGGGGGAACCGCTGCTGCTGCTGCGGCAGGAGCATGGCCAGCTGGGGGCGGCCCTGGCCCTCTGGGGCCTGCTGCCCAGCTGGGTGAAGGACCCCGCCGGCAGCCGGCGGCCGATCAACGCCCGCGCTGAAACCGTGGCCGAGAAGGCCAGCTTCCGCGGGCCCTGGCGCCATCACCGCTGCCTGATCCCCGCCGATGCCTTCCAGGAGAAGGGCCATCAGGTGCGCCGCGCCGACGGGGCGCCCTTCTGGCTGGGGGGGCTGTGGGAGCGCTGGATCGGCGCCGACGGCAGCGAGCTGGATACCTGCTGCGTGCTCACCACCACGCCCAATGCCCTGATCGCTCCTGTGCACCACCGCATGCCCGTGGTGGTGCCGGACGGCCTGGAGGAGCCTTGGCTGGCCCCCTGCGACGGCCCTGCGCTGCGGGCCCTGGAGCCTCTGCTGGAGCCTTGGGATGGCGACGGCTGGCAACTGGAGCCCCTCTCGAAGCCACCGCCGCAGCCCGCACCGCTAGACCAGGACCAGTTGGAGCTGCCCTGGTGAGCCTGGAGCAACTGGATGCCTTTCTGGCCGACGCCCGCAGCCAGGAGCCGCTGGTCGCCCGTCTGAACCAGCCCCTGGAGCTGGTGGAGTTCCTGGAGCTGGCCCGCTCCTGCGGCTATGCGGTGGAGGAGGCCGATGTGCTCGCCGCCCAGGAGCGGCAGGACGCCCAGCTCAGTGACGCCGAACTGCAGCACCGGGCCGGCATCGAGGCCCGCAAGCTGCGTCACTTCATCCAGGCCTGAACCCCTGGTTCTGAATGCCTGGTTCTGAACTCCTCAGCCTGGGCCTCCCGGCTCCCGACAGAACGCCTGTGACCCCCCTCTCTCCAACCCACGACGCTGGCGGCCCTGAACCTGGTGCGTGGGACCAGCCGATCAGCAGTCGCCGGCCCGATCGGGTAGCCCGCTACCCGCGCCCACCGGCCCTGGCGGCCTGCAGCCTGCCCGTGCAGGTGCGGGCCCTGGGTGAGGAGCTGGCCAGCAGCGACCACTCCCTCTGGGTGCTCGAAACCTTCCACCCGCCCACGATCTACCTGCCGCCCCAGGCCCTGCGCAGCGAATGGCTGCGGCCCGGCTCAGGCCGCTCCTTCTGCGAGTGGAAGGGGCTGGCCAGCTACTGGGATCTGCTGCTGGATGAGGGCGGACCCCGGGAGCGCCGCTTGCCCCGAGCGCTCTGGAGCTATCCCCAGCCCACCGGACGGTTCAGCGCCCTGGCGGGCTGGTTTTCCCTCTATCCGGCCCTGATGGACGGCTGCTGGGTGGATGGCGAGCCGGTGCAGCCCCAGCCCGGCGGCTTCTACGGTGGCTGGATCCTGCCCTGGCTGGAGGGTCCCTTCAAGGGAGATCCGGCCCACCCCCAGCTGAGATGAGGGTGCGGGTGGGGAAGGGCATGCCGGCGCCGTGCTCGGCCACCACCGCACCGATCAGCAGCAGCACCTGGTGCTGCACCGCCCAGGCCACCTTGATGTCGCCGCTGCGGGCGAAGCAGGTGAGGCGCAGGTCCAGGCTGGAGTCGCCGTAGCCGATGAAGTGCACCAGGTGATCCTTGGCGGGATCCACACCTTCCACTTCGAGCACCCTCTGCCTGAGGGCTTCGGAGATGGCCGGAATCAGGTGGCGGTCCTCGTAGGTGAGGCCGAAGGGAATCACCAGCCGCCGGTTGTCGATCTCAGCCACGTTCTGCACCGGCTGGGTGGTGAATACACCGTTGGGCACATAGATGCGCTGGCGGTCGGGGTCGCGCAGGCGGGTGTAGAACCAGCTCACGTTCTCCACCGTGCCCAGCAGCGAGAGTTGGGGCAGGCTGATCGTTTCGCCGATCGTGAAGGGTCTGTTGATGTAGATGCTCAGGCCGCTGAGGGCGTTCTCCACGATCGTGCGGGCCCCGAAGCCCAGGGCCGCGGCCCCGAAGCCCCCGGCCGTGATCAGCACCGACGGCGACACCCCCAGCACCTGCAGCACCTGGAAGGTGATCAGCACCCAGATCAGCACGCCCAGCAGCTTGGTGAGCACGTCGAACAGGAAGATCCGGTCTTTGCCATCCAGCTGTGGCAGCAGCTGGGCGGCGTAGCGCTCCGCCTTGCTGCTGAGTTCAGCCTTCCAGCGCAGCAGGGTCCAGAACACCCCCACCGCGATCAGGCCATCCCGCAGGGCGGCGCCGCCCCGGGCCTGGGCCAGCAGATCCGGAGCGGCCAGGCCGGCGGCCCACCAGAGCGCGGTGCCGAGGGCCAGGGTGAGGCAGAGGCTGAGCTTGCTCAGCAGCAGCAGGGCGCGCCAGAGGGAGTCACTGCGGAAGCGGCGGGCCAGCTGGTCGAGCACCAGCCCCAGCGCCGCGGCCAGCAGCAGCCCCGCCAGCGGCAGCTGCAGGTTGAAGGGCAGGGCCGCGGCGGCAGCAGTGGACGGGGACATGGCGATCAATGGCTCGGACTCTGCAGGCGCCACAGCAGATCGGGCCCCAGGCCGCGGGGGGCGCTGGTCTGCCAGCTGGGCACTTGCTCCATGTCAGTGAACCCCAGATCACCCAGGGGTGTGCGGGCCGGGGTGCCGCCCATCACTTTGGGTGCGATCAGCGCCGCCAGCTCCTGCACGCAGTGCTGATGCAGGGCGGCGGTGGCCAGCTCGGCGCCGCATTCCCACAGCACCTGGTTGCAGCCGCGCCGCGCCAGGTGCTCCAGCAGGGCCTGGGGCTCGCAGTGCTCCAGCACCAGCCGCTCGATGCCGAGCCGGTCGAGCTGGAAGCGTCTGCGGGCCGGGGCGCCGTAGCCGTGGGCCACCAGGGTGGGGGCTGCGCTGGTGTCCCATAGCCTGGCCTGCCTTGGCAGATCGAGGCTGCGGCTGATCACCACCCGCAGCGGCTCCGGCCGGCGCCGCCCGCGGGAGGTGAGCAGGGGATCGTCGGCCCGCACGGTGCCGCCGCCCACGATCACGGCGTCACAGCCGGCCCGCAGCCCATGCACCCAGCCGCGGGCCTCAGGCCCTGTGATCCACTGGCTGGCCCCATTGGCCAGGGCGGTACGGCCGTCCACCCCCATGGCCCACTTGAGGATCCCGAGGGGACGCCCGTGGCTGAGCCGGTGCAGAAAGGCCCGGTTCAATGCGCGGGCCTCGGCCTCGCAGACGCCCTCGATCACCTCCAGCCCCGCCTGGCGCAGCTGCTCCAGGCCGCCTCCGGCCACCTGTGGGTTCGGATCGGCCATCGCCACCACCACCCGGGCCAGCCCCGCCGCCAGCAGCGAATCGCTGCAGGGAGGGGTGCGGCCGTGGTGACAGCAGGGCTCCAGGCTCACCACAGCGGTGCCCCCCCGGGCTCTTTCCCCCGCCTGGGCCAGGGCGCCCACCTCGGCATGGGGTCCGCCGGCCCGCGCATGGAACCCCTCCCCCGCCAGCCGACCCTCGGCATCGAGCACCACACAGCCCACCATCGGGTTGGGGCTGGTACGGCCGGCGCCCAGCGCCGCCAGCTGCAGGGCCCGCTGCATCCAGGGGCGCCAGGCCCGCTGCCGGGCCGTCATCCCAGGGGGGCGCTGGGCAGGCTGCGCCATTCCGCCACCACGAAGGGCGGCACCGGCAACTCCACGAAGACCCCAGGCAACTGCAGCCGCAGGGGCCGATCCTGCTGCAGGTCGGCCAGCAGCGGAGCGAGGTCGAACTCGGCGGCGGCATCGCGGCCATCGGCCGCCAGCTGGGGGTTGTCCAGGGTGATGTCGCCGAGCTCCCAGCTGTTGCGGCCGCTGCGCACCAGCAAGGGCGTGGGGTGATTCAGGCGCACCCTGCCGGGGTAGCCCACCACCCGCAGCCGCAGCGGACCGCCGGGGCGGCCCTGGCGGTAGGCCACCAGCTGCCAGCTCTGGTAGTCGAGGTCCCGCAGGCTCTCGAGGCTGCGCACCACCGGCACGCCGTTCTCATCCGGGTGGGCGTGCACCTGGGCCAGGGCCGGCGCGCCGCCAGCCAGGCCCAGCAGCAGGGCGAGCACGAGGCCGAGGACGCCGCTCATGCCAGCGCCTCCCGCTCGGCACCGGGGATCGGCTGCCAGTTGGTGTGGGTGGCCCACAGGGCCCAGATCGCCATCGCCCGCAGGTAGTGGCAGGCCCGGAAGGTGTTGACCCCGGTGATCGCCTCGGGCGTGCGGAACTGGAGGCCGCCGCTGTACACCTGCTCCACCACGGCGCCGGTGATCGCCAGCGCCGTGGCCTGCTCGCCCATCAGCCGGTAGTAGGCGGCCAGGCCGAAGTTGATGCCGGTCCACACCTCCAGGGGGTGGGTGCCGTTGGGATCGAGGGGGGTGCCGTCGCGGCGCAGGCCGTTGGCCACGCCCAGCCTGCCGCCGGCGAAGCCCTCGAAGCAGGCCTCCTTCACCGCCTGCAGGGCACTGCGGGCCCGCTCGTCAGCCACCACCGGAGGCAGACCCAGCAGGCGGGCATAGAAGTCGCCGCAGAGCTGGTCGGCCATCACCACCGGCGTGCCGCTCTCGGCATCGATGTTGTAGTACTCGCCATTCCAGAGCAGCCGATCGAAATTGGCGCGCGACTGCTCCAGCCAGCTGCTGAACTGCCGCTGCTGGCTCGAGGTGTCGAGCCCCAGCTCCAGCTGCAGCCGCTGCCCCATGGCCAGGGCCGCCTCCAGGGCGGCGATCCAGAGGGCGCCGCAGTAGGCGCTCACCCCTTTGAGCGGCCAGTCGTCAAAGGTCTGGTCAGGCGCGCCGCCGTTGTCGGGCAGGCCGTCGTCGTTGGCATCGAAGCTCTTGAGGTATTGCAGGGCCTGCACCGCCGCCGGCCAGCAGTCGGCCAGGAAGCGCAGGTCTTCGCCGCCGGGGGCGAGGCGGAAAGTGCGCCACACCTGCAGCACGAAGTCGCTGGCCAGGTCTTTCCAGAGGTTGCAGTCCTGGTAGGCGGTGTAGTTGGTGGCGTCCCAGGGGCGCTCGTTGGGGGCGCCCAGGTCGTGGGGGGTGGCGCCGGCCAGCTTGCGGGGGGCCTCCACCCGGCCCTTGCCCTGGGTGAAATACCAGCCGATCGGCCGGGCCGTGGCATCGGCCGCCGGGATGGCCCGGGCGAAGCTGCGCAGCACGCTCTTGTCGAGCTCCGGCCACAGCTGCAGCAGGGCGAAGGAGCCGTAGAGCCGCACATCGAGGCTCTCGTACCAGGCGTAGTCGAGGCACTCCAGCACCCCGAAGCGGCCCACGGGATCCTCGGGGCTGGCGGCGCTCCAGAGGCTGCCGCCGGAGGCCAGGTCGTAGAGCTCGTTGAACAGGGCCATGCGCAGCGGCTCCGGTAGGTCGGTGCGCTCCAGCACCGGCCGCTGCCAGGCCTCGATCTGCTCCAGCCAGCCACCCCAGTCGCGCAGGGCCTCGGCGGCGATGGCCGCGGCGTTGGCGCCGCTGGCACCGAAGTGGTCGGTGTAGCGCCGCAGGGCCGAGCTGCCGGTGGCGAAGGCCGTCACGGGCAGGTCCCAGCTGATCACCACAGGGATCTCGATCGTTTCGCCCGGTTCGAGCCGCAGCTGCACGGCCAGGGCGGCGCTGGCGGGGTCGTTCGCCCCGCTGTGGCGGTCGTTGTTGCTGTCGGGAATCGAGCCATCGCGCTCAAAGGGCTCCCACAGCTCAGCGCCGTCACCGGCGGGGTTCCAGCGGCTGCAGCGCTGGATGCGCAGCCCTGGGTGGAGCTGCTCCAGGCCGGCATCGGTGGCGATGCACCACTGGCCCTGCCCCTCGGCGATCGGCTCGGCGACCTGGCCCTCCAGCAGCACGCCCTTGAGCGCCCCGTCGTCGATCCAGCGGTTGCGCTGACCCTCGCTGCGGCCGATGGCCGGCAGGTAGTTGTGCTCGGGGCTGCCGTCGTCGCGGAACTTGACGGCTGCTGTGGGGTCGGTGTTGGTGAACCAGCCGGTGGTGTTGCGCCAGCTCAGCAGCAACGAGAGATCGAGGGGGCGGCGGCTGGGGTTGCTGAGGCTCCAGCGGAACACCGCCACCGGGTAGCTGCTGCGCTGGTAGTCGCCCGGCAGGATCGGACTGAAGGCCTCGCAGCCCACCTGGGCGGCGAACACCCCCGTGTAGCTCGTCCAGCTGAGCGGATAGCGGGCGGCGTAGGTGCCGGTGCTGCGCTCGCTGGAGCTGGCCGGATACCAGCTCCAGGCCGTCAGGGGCGCTCCGGCCTCCGGGCGGGAGGCATCGGCCCCGGGGGCCACGGCCAGGGCGTGGGCGCGGCTGCTGTCGCCATCGCTCTCATAGAGGGCGAACTGGCAGTCGGGCAGGCAGCCGAACCAGTGCTCACCGCCATCGAGGTTCCAGAGGTTGAAGCTGCCATCGGGGGCGCGGCCGAGACAGCCGGCGCCGAAGCCCCCGAGGGGCATGCCGTGGTTGGGGCCGTCATCGAGGTTGCTGGCGTAGCGCACCGTGTAGGGCTGCTCCCAGCCCAGGCCGAAGGGCCGCGACCAGCTGGCCGGCGGTGGGTTGGCCGGCGCCCCGGATCCCCGGCCCTGCAGCAGGGTCTTGAGGGTGGAGAGTCCGAGGCGCGCCATGGAGCGGGGGGAAGTGGCGCCAGCTTGTCAGAGATGGCGGGGGAGCGAAGGCTCCGTGCCGTTGCGGCCTCAGAACGGCGTGCTGCCCTCCTCGTCGATCAGGGCGTCGAGGGTGACGGCCGTGCGTACCAGGGACTGGTAGCGCTGAAGCACCCGCCGGTTGCGCTCCAGCCAGTTGGCGGCTTCCCCCGGGTGAGCGCTGCCTCCACTGGAGCCCCGCGCCAGCCCATCGATCAGGCTGTCGCCATCCAGCAGCTCCAGATCGCTCTGCTGCCGCAACAGGGCGATCACGAGGTCGTGGAGGCGCTGGCGGCGATCGCTCACGGCGAAGGGGAACGCGGCTCAGCATCATGGCCTCAGTGCAAGGGGACGTGCTGACCATCGCCAGCGGCTGGATCGATGTGGTGGGCTGCGACGCCTCCGGTCTGGAGGGCCTGGCGCCGGCGGCCCGGTCTCTGCTGATGTCCGCCGGACTGGTGGCCGCCCCCGCCCGGCTGCTCCCCTGCGTGGTCGTCGGTTGCCCCGGCGCCCTCTGCCTTCCTTCGGATCGCCCTGGGGAGCTGGTCTCCCCCCTGCGCAAGGCCCTTTCCAGCGGTGAACGGGCGGTGGTGCTCGCCAGTGGCGATCCGCTCTGGTTCGGCATTGGCAGGATCCTGCTTCAGCACTTCAGCTCCGACCAGCTCCGGTTTCACCCCGCCCCCAGCTCCCTGCAGCTGGCCTTCGCCCGCCTCGGCCGTCCCTGGCAGGACGCCAGCTGGATCAGCCTCCACGGCCGGGACCCCCAACCCCTGGCGGCGGCGCTGCAGAAGCGGCCCGCCGCCCTGGCGGTGCTCACTGACCCCGGCCGGGGCGGTGCCGAGGAGGTGCGGCGGATGCTGCGTGCCTCCGGCCTGGAGGCGGCCTACGCCGTGTGGCTATGCGAGCGGCTGGGCCACCCCCAGGAGCGGGTGCAGCGGCTGGCTCCCACCGCTCCCCTACCGGCAGACCTGGATCCCCTGCACCTGGTGCTGCTGATTGCTGAACCACCGCCGCGCCCCGATCCGGCCACCCTGCCCCTGTTCGGCCTGCCGGATGGGATCTTCCTGCAACATGCCGATCGCCCCGGCCTGATGACCAAGCGGGAGGTGCGCATCCAGCTGCTGGCCGATCTGAATCTGCCGGCAGCGGGGCTGCTCTGGGACATCGGCGCCGGGGTGGGCTCCATCGGCCTGGAGGCCCTGCGGCTGCGGCCGCAGCTGCAGCTCTGGGCGGTGGAGGCCAGGGGTGGGTCCGCCGCCCTGATCCGGGCGAACGCCGAGCGCCTGGGGGTGCAGCCCCAGACCGTGCTGGAGGGCCGGGCGCCGGCGGTGTTCAGCCAGCTGCCCGATCCGGATCGGGTGCTCCTCGGCGGCGGTGGCAGCGACCGTGCGGCGATCCTGCAGGCGCTGCTGCCGCGTCTGCGGCCGGGCGGTGTGGTGGTGATCCCCCTGGCCACCCTGGAGGCCCTGGCTGAGCTGCGCCCCCTGCTGGAGCGGGCCGGCCTGGCCGTGACGGTGGCTCAGCACCAGAGCTGGAGAGGGGCGCCGCTGGCGGCGGGTACCCGCCTGGCGCCGCTGAATCCGGTGCTGGTGCTCAGGGGTGAGCGGCCCTGAAGGGCTCGATCCGCACCGCTGTGCCCACCCGGATGCCTAAGGCCGCCGCCTGACCTCCCGCCAGTTCCAGCACCCCGTCCACGGGCACGCCCGGGCCGTAGCTGGGGCAGGGGAGACGGGGGCAGGGGGTGGCTGCTGCCTCGAGGGCCACCACCTTGCCCTTGGCCACGAACAGCATGTCGAGCGGCTCGGGGGTGCGGTGCATCCAGAACCGGGCAGGGGTGGGCTGCGGGAAGGGGAACCACATGCCGCGCAGGGGCGGCAGTTCCGGCCGCAACTGCAGGCCCAGGGCCTGTTCCTGCGGTTCATCGGCCACCTCCAGCAGGATGCAGCGCTCCCTCTCCAGGCACCAGCGGGCTTCCAGGGGAAGGGTCTGGGGTGGTTCCGCCGGCTGGGCAAGGGTCCGCTGGCTGGAGGTCAGATCTGCCGCCGCGAGAGCGATCAGGGCCAGCAGCCTTGCCCCGCCCACAAGCCGCGTCACACCCAGCCGCTGCGCCACCCCCATCAGAGTCCTGCCGGGGGCGGCAGCCGCTCGCTGAGGCAGTAGCCCTGGCCGCGCACCGTGTGGATCAGGCGCCGGGCGCCACCCTCCTCCAGCTTCTGGCGCAGATAACGCACGTACACCTCGATCACATTGCTGCTGGTGGCCTGCTTCTCGTTCCATACCTGCCGCAGGATCTGATCGCGGCTCACCACGGCGCCACGCCGCTCCAGCAACAGCAGCAGCAGGGCGTATTCCCGCGCCGTGAGGGCCACCTGGCGCTGGCCGCGCCGCACGTCGCGGCTGCTGGGGTTGAGGGTCAGATCCGCCACCTGCAGGAGCTGGGTGGGCACCGCCAGGCTCTGGCGCAGGCCCAGCTGGAGCCGCAGCCGCATCAACAGATCGCTGGGGCCGAGGCTGGACAACCAGAAGTCGTCGGCGCCGGCGCTGAGGCAGTGGACACGAGCCGCCACGGTGTCGTCGCCGACGTTGAGCAGCAGGGGGATGGAGCCGAACCGCTGCCGCAACTCGTGGATCCGTCCAGCCTGGGAGGCAGCCAGCACCACCACATCGGGTTTGGAGCCACTGGATCCATCCGGCTGCCAGAGCGCGTAGCCCGAGGCCTGCAGCCGCTGACCCAAGGCTTCTGCCTCTGCCCCCAGCAGCCAGACGGTCGCCGCCGTCATGGGGTGCCGTTCCTGCTGGACAGGGGCTCGAGCTCGTTGCCGGGCTTGGCCACATGGGGCAGACCCCAGCCCAGCTTGTTGCGCAGCACCTGGAAGAACTCGTGGTCGTTGAGCCGCACGAAGCGTGCCGCGTGCTCGCTGCGGCGGATCAGCACCCGGTCTTCCGGCCAGATGTAACAGCCGGCGCTGCCGTCCACCACCATCATCAGCCGCTCGGGCGTGGCCGGGAAGATCGTCACCGGTTCCCGGTCGCTGAACACCAGCGCCCGCGAGGCCAGCGAGTGGGGCGCGATCGGCGTGAGTTGCAGCACCGGGCAGTCGGGCGTGATCACCGGGCCGCCGGCGGAGAGGGCGTAGGCCGTGGAGCCGGTGGGGGTGGAGAGGATCACGCCGTCGGCGGCGATGTCCACCGGGGCGTGGCGGCCGATGGCGATCTCGAAGTGGCACATCGAGGTGAGCGGCTCGCGGTGCAGGGCCATCTCGTTGAGGCAGAGCACCTCCCAGCGCCGCTGCTCGCTGCGCAGCACGCTCACCACCTGAAGGGTGCGCTCCTCCACCGTCCAGCTGCCGGCGATCACCTGTTCGAGCACCTCATCCAGCTGGTGCAGATAGGCCTCGGCCAGGAAGCCCAGGTGGCCGGTGTTGATCGTGAGGATCGGCACGCCGATCGGTGCGGTCTGGCGGGCTGCCGAGAGCACGGTGCCGTCGCCGCCCAGCACAATGGCCAGCTCCAGTTCCTCGCTGAAACTGGCAGGCACGCAGGCCGCATAGCCCTTGGCGCGCATCTGCTGGTCGGGATTGGCGAAGCCCACCATCCCCCCGGAGCTGCTCACCCGCAGCACCTCGCGACCGCTGGCCGTGAGCCGCGCCTCGATGGCATCTGCCGTCTTCACGGCCACCTGTTTGCCGTCATTGACGATCAGTCCGACTCGGGGCACCGATCGGTGGGCGGGGGGCCGGTTGAGTTTATGGGCGCTGGCCAGGGCGGCCTGTGCGGAGCGGCTGGCGATCAGAACTGCTCCAGGAAACGCAGATCACTGGTGTAGAGCCTGCGGATGTCGTCGATGCCGTGGCGCACCATGCAGAAGCGCTCCACGCCGAGGCCTGCGGCGAAGCCGCTCCACCGCTCCGGATCGAGGCCCATGCCCGTGAGCACGGCCGGATCCACCATGCCGCAGCCCATCACCTCCAGCCAGCGGCCCCGCCACTGCACATCCACCTCGGCGCTTGGCTCAGTGAAGGGAAAGTAGCTGGCCCGGAAGCGAACCGGCAGGTCGCCGAAAAAGCGCTGCAGAAAGGCCGTCACCGTGCCGCGCAGGTGGCTGAAGTCGAGCCCCTCGTCGATGGCCAGCACCTCCACCTGGTGGAACACCGGCGAGTGGGTGGCATCCACGGCGTCGCGGCGGTAGACGCGGCCCGGGGCGATCACCCGCACCGGCGGCGGGTTGTTCTCCAGATGGCGGATCTGCACCGGTGAGGTGTGGGTGCGCAGCAGGCGGCCGTCCTGCAGGTAAAAGGTGTCCTGCATGTCGCGGGCGGGGTGGTGCTCCGGGATATTGAGAGCGGTGAAGTTGTAGTAGTCGCTCTCGATCTCGGGCCCCTCCGACACCCTGTAGCCGAGGCCGGAGAAGATGTCCACAATCTCCTCGATTGTGCTGATCAGGGGGTGGCGGTGCCCGGGGGGCACATAGCTGCAGGGGGCGGTGACATCCAGGTTTTCCCCGGCGATGCGCTCCGCCAGGGCAGCCGCTTTGACATCCCCCAGCCGTTGGATCAGCAGGCCCTGCAACTGCTCTTTCAGCACGTTGGCCCGCTGGCCCACCAGGGGCCTCTCGGCGCCGGGCAGGCGGCCCATGGCACCGAGCACGGAGGAGAGTTTGCCTTTCTTGCCCAGCAGGCCCACCCGCAGATCTTCCAGTTCGCTGGCGCTGGCGGCGGCGGCGATGGCGGCGGCGGCCTCCGCCTCCAGGGCCTGCAGCTGGCCGTTGAGCTGCTCCAGGCTGACCCCACCAGGCCCCGAGCCGGAACTGGATGAGGAGCCGGCAGGGGAGCTGGAGGTGGCGGAGGAGGCGGCGCTCACGGCGTTCGCAGGCTCGGTGGGCAAGGGAGAGACTGTACGGAGCAGCCCTGACGTGCGCCGATGACCCCCCTGAGGATCCTGATCAGCAACGACGACGGGGTCTTTGCGGATGGCATCCGCACCCTGGCCAACGCGGCTGTGGCCCGCGGCCATGAGGTGTCGGTGGTGTGCCCGGACCAGGAGCGCTCCGCCACCGGCCACGGCCTCACCCTGCAGACTCCCATCCGGGCCGAACGGGCCGATGAGCTGTTCGACGACGGCGTGACCGCCTGGGCCTGCAGCGGCACCCCCAGCGACTGCGTCAAGCTGGCCCTGTTCTCCCTGCTGGAGAGCTGGCCGGATCTGGTGCTCTCCGGCATCAACCACGGCCCCAACCTCGGCACCGATGTGCTCTATTCCGGCACGGTGAGCGCGGCCATGGAGGGCACGATCGAAGGGCTGCCCTCCCTGGCGGTGAGCAGTGCCGATTTCCAGTGGCGCCAGTTCGTGCCCGCCGCCGCCATCGCCCTCGACGTGGCCGAGGCGATGCTGGCCGAAGGCTGGCCCGCCGGCATGCTGCTCAACCTGAATGTGCCTCCTCTGCCGGCGGAGAGCCTGGGGCCCCTCCGCTGGTGCCGCACGGCAGTGCGCCGCTACACCGACCAGTTCGACCGCCGCGTCGACCCCCGCGGCCGCACCTACTACTGGCTGGCGGGCGAGGTGGCCAACGACCTGGAGGCCAAGGTGGCCGGACCCTGCGACTGGCCCGTGGATGTGGCCCACGTCCATGGGGGCGGGATTTCGCTGTCGCCCCTGCAGCCGGAGCTGTTCTGGCGCGGCGCCACGCTGGATCTGCCCCAGCTCGAGCTGCCCCGGGAGAACCTGCCTCAGGTGGGCCTGTAGATCCGCTGCAGCAGCCAGAGGCTGATCCCCAGGCCGATCAGGTGAGCGAACAGCACCTGGGTGTTGCCCAGCACCGAGAACATTTCGATCGAGGTGATCGGCAGGCCGATCAGACGGCCGCCTCGTCCGGCCTGACCCTGCACCTGCGCCCCGAAGAACCCCGGCACCTGCTGGGAGGCCTGCACGAACAGGCTGCCGGCCATGGCCTGGTAGCCCACGGCAGCCAGGGTCAGGCCGGACAGGTCGATCAGCAGGCCGCGTTTCACCAGCCGGCCGGTCTCGCCGCGGCTGGGCCGCACCGGGCTGGCCAGGGCCCGGCCGCAGCGCACCACCAGCCAGCTCTGCCACAGGCAGCCGAGCAGCAGCAGAAACGAGAGCGTGGTGAGGGAGATTCCCGGGCCCAGCCCCAGGGCGCGGGAGGAGTCGGCGGCGAGGCGGCCGCCGATGTTGTTGAACACCAGCACCCCCACCACCACCACGGCGAGCACCAGCTGGGTCCAGAACCGTACCCAGCCCACACGCCGCAGGGCGGCGGACATCTGCTGCAGATCGAGGCGGTCAGCCATGGGTGCATCGAAACGTGCCACCCAAAGGTGCCATGGGAGGATCGGCGCGGCCTGCTCCGGCGTTGGGATCTGTCGCGTTGATACCGCTGCGAACCCCCCAGGAGGCCCAGCGCCCCACCGCCATCGCCCTCGGCAGCTTTGATGGTCTGCATCAGGGCCATCGGCGCGTGATCGCTGCCGTGGCTGGCATTGACCAGCCTGACGGGTCCGTGCCGGCCCTGGTGCCCACGGTGGTGAGCTTCTGGCCCCACCCCCGCGAGGTGCTGCATGGCGACACGCGCCTGCGGCTGGATCTGCCCTCGGAGAAGCTCGAGCTGCTCGGTCCCCTGGGCATTCGTCAGCTGGTGCTGGTGCCCTTTGACCGCCGCCTCGCCGCCCTCGATCCGGAGGCCTTCGTGGACCAGGTGCTGGTGGGGCAGTTAGATGCCCGCCGCATTGCCGTGGGCAGCAACTTTCGCTTCGGGGTGGGGCGCCAGGGCGACACCGACACCCTGATGGCCCTGGGGGCGGCCCGGGGCCTGACGGTGACGGTGCTGCCGATGCTCAGTGACGGCGGCGATCGGCTCAGCAGCAGCCGCATTCGCTGGGCCCTCGCCGCCGGTGATCTCGCCGAGGCGGAGCGGTTGCTGCAGCGGCCCTACCGCTTCAGCGGCCAGGTGGTGTCGGGGAAGGGCTTGGGCAAGGGCCTGGGCTGGCCCACCGCCAATCTGCGGGTGGACGGGCGCAAGTTCCTGCCCAAGGAAGGGGTCTATGCCGCCCGGGTCCAGCTCAACGGCCAGCTCAATGGCCAGCTGGACGGCCAGCCCACGGCGGACGGCCGCTGGCTGCCCGCCGTGATGAACCTCGGGCCCCAGCCCACCGTGGATCCCCAGGCCAGCTCAGCGGTGGAGGTGCACCTGCTGGATCAGGAGCTGGAGCTGGGCGGGCGTGAGCTGCGGGTGGAGCCTGTGGCCCTGCTGCGAACCCAGCAGCGCTTCGCCGACCTGGCCGCCCTCTGCGCCCAGATCGGCCGCGATGCCGCGGCAGCCCGCAGCCTGTTAGCCGCCGGGGTAGGCGTGGGTGAGGCCCCAGCCCATGAAGGCAGCGATGCCGCCCAGCAGCAGAATCCCTGACACGAGCACCAGCATCGGGCTGTCCGCACCGCCTTGATCCATCGGGGCCTCGTGATGGGCCAGCCGGCCCCGATCAGGACCTCCAACCTAGACAGGCCTAAACGCCCCAACTTCAGCCGGATGTGCTGATTTCACCACGCCGCCGCCGCCCCATGGCCCTACCCGATTCCCCACCAGGTCCCGCCAGTGCCCCGGAGCTGTTCCAAGGCGGCTGCGGTGCCCTGGGGCCTGCGGATGACCTGGCCGTGCGGCGCCTGATCGATGCCAACCTCGACCGGGCCCGCGAAGGCCTGCGGGTGCTGGAGGACTGGGCCCGCTTTGGGCTGGAGCGGGCCGACCTGGTGAGCCGCACCAAGGGCATGCGCCAGACCCTGGGGCTGCTGCACCGTGACGCCTACAAGCTGGCCCGCCACACCGCCAGCGACTCTGGCGCCGGCCTCGGCCACCCCGCCCAGGCGGAGCGCCGCCAGCCCGCCCAGGTGGTGGCCGCCAATGCCGCCCGGGTGCAGGAGGCCCTGCGGGTGCTGGAGGAGTTCGGCCGCAGCGGTGATCCCCCCCTGGCGGCGGCGGCGGCGGCCATCCGCTACGACCTCTACGACCTGGAGGTGGCCCTGTTGCGGGGCCGCGGCGATGGGGCCAGCCGCCGCCAGCTCCTGGCCCGCTGCCACCTCTATCTGGTGACCAGCCCCATGCCCGAGCTGGAGGCCGTGGTGGCCGCCGCCCTCGTCGGCGGCGTGCGGCTGGTGCAGTACCGGGCCAAGCCCGGCAGCCCTGGCCCCGATGGTGCCCCGCTCAGCGACGGGCAGCGGTTGGAGCAGGCCCGCGCCCTGCGGCGCCTCTGCTCCGACCATGGCGCCCTGTTCCTGGTGAACGACCGCATTGATCTGGCCCTGGCGGTGGATGCCGATGGGGTGCACCTGGGCCAGGACGACCTGCCGCCCGCCGTGGCACGGCGGCTGCTGGGGGAGGGGCGGCTGATCGGCCGCAGCACCCATGCCCTGCCCCAGCTCCAGCAGGCCCTGCGGGATGGCTGCGACTACGTGGGCGTGGGGCCGGTGCAGGCCACCCCCACCAAGCCGGGCCGGGCCCCGGTTGGGATCGAGTACGTGCGCCAGGCCGCGGCGGCCTGCCCGATTCCCTTCTTCGCCATCGGTGGCCTGGGCCTGGAGACGATCCCCCAGCTGCAGCGGGTGGGCGCCGAGCGGATCGCGGTGGTGCGGGCGATCACGGAGGCCGCCGACCCCGCCGCCGCCAGCCGTGCCCTGCTCACTGGCCTGGGTCGGCCCAGTTGAGCCAGGGGCGTGGAGTCCCCTAGCTTCAGAGCCCTGAGGCCCATGGGGGCCAGGCGATCACCATGCCCCTAGAGGATCCCGGCGCCGCCATCACGATTCAGCTGAACGGTGAAGCCCGCCAGTGCCCCGCGGACCAGAGCCTCGAGCAGCTGCTGCCCCAGCTGGGCTACCGCCCCCAGCTCGTGGTGGTGGAATTCAACGGCACGATCCTGCCGCGTCAGCACTGGGCTCAGCAGCAGGTGGTGGAATCCGATGTGCTGGAGGTGGTCACCATCGTGGGAGGTGGTTCCTAGATTTTTCCCACTCGCACCGGCCCTGTTGCCGCTTTCCAACTCCCCCAAGCCCACCCAGGCCCTCTCTGGCCAGCCACGCTGGCGCCGCAGCTGGTGGCGTCGCACGGTGAGCCTGCTGGCCCTGCCCGCCCTGGTGATCACGCTGTTGCTCTGGGCGCCTGAACCCTCAATGGCGGCCCGGGGCGGCCGCATCGGCGGCGGCAGCTTCCGCGCCGCCCCCTCCCTGCCCCGCGGTGGCGGCGGTGGCGGCTTCGGTGGCGGCATGCGCGGCGGTGGTGGCATGCGGGGTGGCGGCATCGGCTTCCCCTTCCTGATTCCGATCTTCGGGTTCGGCGGTGGCGGCCTGTTCGGCTTCCTGATCCTGATGGCCGTGGTGGGCCTGATCGCCAATGCCCTGCGGGGTGTCAGCGGCGGCAGCCCCTCCCTGCCGGGCGGCTCCGGCTATGCCCCCCGGGTCGATGGCCCGGTCACGATCAGCCAGCTGCAGGTGGGCCTGCTGGCCTCGGCCCGCGATCTCCAGAACGACCTGCGCGCCCTGGCTGGCCGCGCTAACACCGGCTCCAGCAGCGGGCTGCAGACCGTGCTCCAGGAGACCACCCTCTCCCTGCTGCGCCATCCGGACCTTTGGGTCTACGCCAATGCGGAAGTGGGCCAGGTGCCCTTTGCCAGCGCCGAGTCCACCTTCAACCGCCTCTCCATGGCGGAGCGCAGCAAGCTCGACGCCGAACTCACCACCAACGTGGCGGGGCGCCGCTCCGAATTGGCCCCTACGGCCGCCGGTGACAGCGATGCGGGCAGTGATTTCATCGCCGTGACCCTGATCGTGGCCTCGCGCCAGAAGCTCACGATCAAGGGAGCCTCCACGGCTGAAGCGCTGCGTCAGTCGCTGCAGGTGCTGGGGGGCGTGGCCAGTTCCGATCTGCTGGCCATCGAGGTGATCTGGCAGCCCGATGGCACCGGAGACGTGTTCAGCACCGAGGAGCTGCTCACGGCCTACCCCCAGCTTCAGCACCTCTGAGGATGCGCAGGGCGGCCATGGCCGCCCCGTAGCCGTTGTCCACGTTCACCACGGTGAGCCCCGGGGCGCAGCTGGCCAGCATGCCGTGCAGGGCAGCCATGCCGCCGGCACTGACGCCGTAGCCCACCGCCACCGGAACGCCGATCACCGGCTGTGGCAGCAGGCCCGCCAGCACCGTGGGCAGGGCCCCTTCCATGCCGGCGCAGGCGATCAGCACTTGCATCGATCGCAGCATGGGCAGCTGGTCCAGCAGGCGGTGCAGACCCGCCACGCCCACATCCAGCACCAGCTCGGCGGCCACCCCATGGCAGTGCAGGGCCAGGAGCGCTTCGCTGGCCACGCCGAGATCACTGCTGCCGGCCCCCAGCACGGCCACCCGGGTGGTTGCGCTGCTCGCAGAGGCCAGGGCTGTTGCCGCTGATGCCGGTACAGCGAAGGTGAGGCAACGGGCCTCGGGGTGATAGCGCAGGGCCGGGGCGCTCAGAAGGGCTCCCACGGCCTCGGCTTTCTGCAGTGACACCCTGGTCACCAGCAGCACCTCGCCGGCGCTCCAGAGCTTGGTGGCGATGGCGGCGATCTGCTCGGCGCTCTTGTGCTCGCCCCACACCGCTTCCACCATGCCGAGACGCTGGCGGCGCTGCAGGTCGAGGCGGTGATCCAGGGGGGGCGCGGGTTCGTTCATGGCCGGGGCGGTGTCAGGGCTTGATCCACACCATCTCCACCAGGGCTGGCGTGACCCACAGGCTGGCGCGCCGCTGGGCCTGCTCCAGCTCGTTCAGCAGGGCCTGCTGCTCGGCGCTGGTCCACTGGCCGGCTGTGATCAGCTGCTGGGGGTAGGAGTGCAGAAAATCCCGCAGCCAGGCGGCCTTGGGCGCCTCCGCAGGGCAGCAGGCCATCAGGCTGCGGCAGTGCTGCAGCCGCAACCCCCGTTGCTCCAGCAGCGGCGGCAGGCGAGCGGCCACATCGGGATCGCCGCCATGCTGGCGCCAGTGGCTGATGCAGCGCCGCACGAAGCGCTCGAGCATGGGCACTCCCGGCTGAACCGCAAAGGTGTCCCAGCGCACGTACTCGTGCAGCACCAGCCTCCCGCCTGGCCGGAGGGCGTGCTGCACCAGATCCAGCAGGGGATCCAGGTTGGGCAGAAACATGGCCAGCCAGCGACACCAGGCCCCATCCCAGCGGGCTGCGCCAAGGGCTGAAGGGGGCAGCTGGGGCTGGCCCAGGTCGTGCTGCAGCCCCAGCAGCTGACCCAGCCGCTGGCTGCGGGCTTGCTCCCGCAAGTGCTCGAGAAAGTGATTGGAGCGGTCGATGCCCAGCACCGTGCCCTGCGACCCCACCACTCTGGCCAGATCCAGGCTGGCGAAACCGGGGCCGCAGCCCAGATCCAGCAATCGATCGCCAAGGCTGAACCCGGCCCGCTGCCAGGCCGCCCCGCAGTCGTCACGCCAGATCGCGTGCTGCCGGCCGAGCCGGGCAACCTCATTGGCATCACAGCCGAGCAGGTAGTCCTCGCTGTAGGGGGGTGAGAGGGCTTCAGCCATCGCCCGGGGGGTCACGCTGGAGCGGGGGCTCGGGCTGCGGCTGCAGCTTGGCTGCGTAGACCAGGGGAAACGGATCGGCCGTGGCGCCGCCGGTGAGCTGCCTGGCCAGCCGCTCAAAGTGCTCCTGCTCCGCGGCCACCTCGGCCTTGGGGATGGCCGACCACTGCTCAGGGCTGGCCCAGCGGATCAGCAGGGTGCCCTCCTGCCGCTCCGGATCCCAGAACAGCTCCCGCCCCAGAAAGCCCTCCTGCTGGTTCAGCCAGGGCCCCCAGCTGGCCGCTTCAGCTCTCAGCCAGGCCTTGCGGTGCTCGGCTGGCACTCCCAGGCGCAGCAGTTCCACAACGCCAGTTTCGGCTGTGCTGGTCTGGGAGGACCCGCTCATGGGGCCTCGGGCCGCAGCGGGAGAACTGATCCCGCCGAGCAGTGCGGCCAGCAGCAGCGCCAGCAGCAGCCGTCGCAACGACCTCGGCAGGTCGCCCAGCCAAGGCAAGACCGCTCGGGGGGCTGGATTGCGGGGTGAGGTCATGGTCGTTGCAGCAGGGCCACGGCATGGCAGGAGATGCCCTCCTCGCGGCCCTCGGCGCCGAGCCGTTCATTGGTGGTGGCCTTGACGCCCACCTGGTCGTCAGCGAGGCCGAGTCGAGCGGCGATGGCGGCGCGCATGGCCGGGATGTGGGGCTTGAGCTTCGGCCGTTCCGCCACTACCACGCTGTCGAGGTTCACGATCCGCCAGCCGCGTTCCATCACCAGGGCCATCACCTGCTCCAGCAGCACGAGGCTGTCGGCGCCCTTCCAGCGGGCGTCCTCCGGTGGGAAATGCTGGCCGATGTCGCCAAGGGAGAGGGCGCCGAGCAGGGCATCCATGATGGCGTGCACAAGCACATCGGCGTCGCTGTGGCCGTCGAGGCCCAGCCCCTCGGGATGCACGAGGCTCTGGCCTCCCAGAATCAGGGGGCGTCCCGGCAGCAGGCGGTGGATGTCGTAGCCATTGCCGATCCGCAGGGTCGGGGGGTCTGTCATGGTGTTGAGATGTGGAGCAAGGGGTTGCTCCGAGTCTGCTCCGTGCCCTGGGGGGCGCTCCGTAGGGCCAGCCCCGCATCTGCTCAGACACTGCCAGGCCGTTACCTAGTCCGCTGACCCACCAGGCAGCTCGGCCGGAGCTCCCTCTGCCAGCACCAGCAGACGGTTGCCGTCGCGCCCCATCACGGTCACCGTGCTGCCTGGGGCCAGGGGGCGGCTGGTCTCGAGGTTGGTGGCGGCCCAGCTCTGGCCCTGCCAGCGCACCCGCCCCTCCGCAGCGCTCTCGAAGCCGCTGATCACGCAGGCCCGCTGGCTGTGGCCGCTGGCTGGGATCGAGCGCTCGCGGCTGCGCCGCTCCCAGCCCCGCAACGCCAGCAGCCCCAGGCCACTCAACAGGGCGAAGGCGATCACCTGCAGCAGCGGCGGCCAGGGCAGCAGGGCGCTCAGCACCGACACCACCAGGGCCGCGACCGCCGCCGCCATCAGTCCATCAAATTCAGCCCCCAGCCCTTCGAGACCCAGCAGGGCCAGCCCTACCAGCAGCCAGATCACCGATGCCAGCGCCATGGGCCAAGGGGTGGTGCCGATCCATGCTGGCCTGGCCCCGGGGCAGACGGGGAACGGGGCGCTCAGGCCGGCCAGCACACCTAGCCTGATCCAGGGCAGGTCTGCCTCGTCGCCGTGCCCGCCACCCCTTAGCCCCCTCCCCGCCATGGAAGCCCTGTTCAGCCTGCCGGCCCTGGTGGTGATGGCCTTTCTGGGCATCAACAGCGTCAAGGTCACCAGCGGCGGCCAGTCGCGGCTGGTGGAGCGCCTCGGCAAGTACGACCGCCAGCTGCAGCCGGGCCTCTCCTTCGTGCTGCCCGTGGTGGAGAAGGTGGTGAGCCACGAGTCGCTCAAGGAGCGGGTGCTCGACATCCCGCCCCAGCAGTGCATCACCCGCGACAACGTGTCGATCGAGGTGGATGCGGTGGTGTACTGGCAGCTGCTGGAGCACTCCCGCGCCTATTACGGCGTCGACAACCTGCAGGCCGCCATGGTGAACCTGGTGCTCACCCAGATCCGGGCCGAGATGGGCAAGCTCGACCTCGATCAGACCTTCACCACCCGCCAGGAGGTGAACGAGGCCCTGCTGCGCGAGCTGGATCTGGCCACCGATCCCTGGGGCGTGAAGGTGACGCGGGTGGAACTGCGCGACATCCATCCCTCCGCCGGGGTGCAGCAGGCGATGGAGCAGCAGATGACAGCCGAGCGCGAGAAGCGCGCCGCGATCCTGCGCTCCGAGGGGGTGCGCGACAGTGAGCTCAACGCCGCCCAGGGCCGGGCCCAGGCGCTGCTGCTGCAGGCCGAGGCGGAGGCCAAGCAGCAGAGCCTCCAGGCCGAGGCCCGCGCCGCCGCCGCCACCCGGCTGGCCGAGGCGATCGAGGCCAATCCCGCCGCCGCCGAGGCCCTGCGCCTGCTGCTCGCCAGCGACTGGATGGCCATGGGCGAACAGATGGCCCACGCCAAGGGCGGCAGCGTGCTGATGGTGGACCCCCAGAGCCCGGCCGCCCTGTTGACGGCCCTCAGGGGGCTGCAGAACGGCCAGGGATGAACTGCAGGGACCATCGCTATGGCGGCGGCTGCTCAGACTGCCAGCGCTGGTAGAGGTCGGGGCGGCGCTCGGCGGTGCGCTGCTGCTGCTGCTCCAGGCGCCAACGGGCCACGGCGCCGTGGTCACCGCTGCGCAGCACGGCCGGCACCTCCAGGCCGCGAAAGCTGGCGGGGCGGGTGTAGTGGGGGTGCTCAAGCAGCAGAGCGCTGTGGCTTTCCTCCTCCAGGCACACGGCGCTGCCCACCGTGCCCGGCAGCAGCCGCACGACGCCGTTGATGACCACCGCCGCCGGCAGCTCGCCGCCGGTGAGCACGAAATCGCCGATCGACACCTCCTCATCGGCCAGCAGCCGGATGCGCTCATCAAAGCCCTCGTAATGGCCGCACAGCAGCACCAGCTGGTCGGCCGTGCTGGCCCAGCGGCGCAGGTCGGCCTGCCGCAGCGGTTGGCCCTGGGGGCTCATCAGCAGCACCCGGCGCCGTGGCAGCACCGGGATCGCCTCCACCGCGGCGAACACCGGTTCGGGCTTGAGCACCATGCCGGCACCGCCGCCGTAGGGCACGTCGTCCACCTTGCGGTAGCGGTCGCTGGCATGGTCGCGGGGGTTGTGCACGTGCAGTTCGGCGATGCCGGCGGCAAAGGCGCGGCCGATCACCCCCAGGCTGAGCAGCGGCGTGAAGGCTTCTGGAGTGAGGCTCACCACATCGAGGCGCATGGCGTCAGCCGCCGCTGGCCGGCTTGCTCACCCGGCGGATCTCGCTGCTGAAGCTCGCCTGGCCTGGTGTGCCGTCGGCCTGGCGCTCCACCGTGCTGCGCAGGCGCAGGTTGGGCTTGGTGAACCAGATGCGCTCGCGCACCTCGCGATCCCCCCGGCTGAAGCACAGCTCCAGACTGCCATCGGGCCACAGCTCCCAGTGGCCCTCCAGGCTGCCGGCAGAGTCAGCTTCCACAGAGCCCTCTGCTGATCTACTGCTGCTGAAGCGGCCATCGGCGCTGAACAGCAGCTCCCGCGGCGGGGCGTTCCTGGGGCCTACTCGCAGGCCGCCGGGGTCTTTGCCGCTCGGTTCCAGGAAGGACACCACCAGCTCACCGCGCTCGCTGCTGTGCCATTCATCGCCGTTGGCTCCCTCCTCCTCCACAACCTCGCCGAGGGCAAACTGGCTGCGCAGGCCCATCCACTCGCCGGCGCAGAAACGCAGGAAGGCTCCGATCTCCTCGGGCGGAAAGGCTGGGGTGTCGCTCATGGGCCCATCCTCTCAGCCGCCTGCCCCTGGGTGGCTCTCAGTCGCCCCGGTAGCCCAGCTCCGCCAGGCGGGCGGCGTTGCGTCGCCAGCCCGGCACCACCTTCACGAACAGCTCCAGGTAGACGGGGCCGGAGAACACCTTCTCCATCTGCAGCCGGGCCCCCTGGCCGATGGTCTTGAGCATGCGGCCCCCCTTGCCGATCAGGATGCCCTTCTGGCTGGAGCGCTCCACCAGCACCGTGGCCAGCACGGCGGTGCGGGGACCGTCGTCCACCACCCGATCGATGCTCACCGCCACCGAGTGGGGCACCTCCTCGCGGGTGTGGGTGAGCACCTGCTCGCGGATCAGCTCGGCCATCAGCAGCTGCTCGGGCTGGTCGCTCACCGCATCGGCCGGGTAGAGCTGGGGGCCGGGGGGCAGGTCCTGGCTGAGGGCCTCCACCAGCTCCGTGGTGCCCTCGCCGCTGAGGGCGCTCACCGGGTGCAGGGGCCAGCCAAGCGCCTGGCTGTCTCCGGGGCTGGCGAAATCCCCCCGACCGGCCAGCAGGTCGCGGTAGCTGCCCGCCAGGGCCGCGGCCTGTTCGGGCGGCACCAGATCGTGCTTGTTCAGGGCCAGGTGCACCGGGGCGCGGCAGTGGCGCAGCAGTTCCACAATGAAGCCATCACCCCGGCCGGCCGGCTGGCTGCCATCCACCAGCAGCAGCACCACATCCACCTCGCCGATGGCACTGCGGGCCGTTTTCACCAGGCGCTCGCCCAGCAGGTGGTGGGGCTTGTGGATGCCGGGGGTGTCGAGCAGCACCAGCTGGGCCGCCGCGGTGGTGAGGATCGCCCGCAGCCGGTTGCGGGTGGTCTGGGCCACCGGGGAGGTGATCGCCACCTTTTCCCCCACCAGCTGGTTCAGCAGGGTGGACTTTCCCACGTTGGGCCGCCCCACCAGGGCCACGAAGCCGGAGCGAAACGGGCCATCCGTGGGGGAGGGCTGCAGCATCCGGGCCGACTCGGCTGGATCCGGAATGGGAAGAAGCACCCCCTCGGCTTCAGCCGCGTGAGCAGCCGCTTCAGGGGCGGCGTTGCTGGACTCGCTGGAGGACACGGTGGCGGGCATGGTGCCCTCAGTCTGGGCATGGGCCGCGCCCGATGGCCCGGGCCGCGGACCTCGGGCCCGGATTCCATAACCTCAGAGACCGCCGCACCCCTCCCATCGCGATCGCCATGACCACCACACCCCTTGAACCGACTTTCCAGCAGGCCATGGAGATCACGGCGCAGTGGCTGGCGCTCTGGGACAACGGCGAGCTCAGTGATGAGGTGCTCGCCGATCGACTCGGGGAGCTGGTGGCGAGCCGGGATGGGGCCCGCGGTTTCTTCGTGGTGAGCCTGGTGGGCGACTGTCCGCTGATGGACCGGCTGCCCGAGCCGCTGGTGCTGCAGCTGAGGGCTGCGGGGGCGGGGGTGGTGGATCTCACCGCCCGCAACCTGGCCATGAGCACCGCCATGGCCCTGCACCACGGCCGCGCCGACGATGCCGAACAGCAGCAGGCCTCCCTGCGGGTGGCCAGCCGCTGCACCGAGCTGCTGCGCCTGCTGGAGCCCCTCAGCGTCAAGGAGCGGCTGGAAACGCTGCTGGCGGCCTCCGCCGCTGCCGAGGGTGAGGATGTGGCCTTTCTGGATCGCTGGGGTTATGACGCCGAGCAGCGCCAGGCCATCGCCGCAGCCGTGGAGGCCGTTGCGGAGGATTGAGCGGTGAAGTCCAAACGTCCACGGTCTCCCGTTGCGGTTCCAAACAAAAAGCGCCCCAAGGGGGCGCAGTGAGCTCGAAAACTTGGGATCAAGTTCAGTAGAGCACTGAAGTCGAAGTCGGTCCCAAATTGACGTTTAGTCGCGGCGGCCACCGCCCTGCAGGGCAATGATCAGCCGCAGGATGAAGATGAAGAGGTTGATGTAGGTGAGGTACATCCCCAGGGCGCCGGCCAGGTACTGGTCATCGTTGTAGGTGCGGGGCATCGTGTAGAAGTCCACGAAGGCCGCGCCGATGAACAGCACGGTGCCGAAGCCGGCGATCAGCAGTTCAAAGCCGTTGCCCCCGAACATGCCGGGCACGAACAGGCTGCCGACGATCTGCACCACCATGGCGATCAGCAGGCCGATGATGCCCAGGCCCACCACGGCGCTGAGGGCCTGGCCGACGCTTTCGCTCATGCGGCGGCCCGCAAAGGAGGCCACCACGAAGGTGATCCCGGTGGCCAGGGTGGCCGTGCCGATGGCCCCCACGCCGGCCACGGAGAGGGCGTAGGACACGATGCCGCTCAGCGTGAAGCCCGTGATCAGGCTGTAGGCCGCCAGCAGTGGCAGGGCCGTGGCGTTGTTGCCCTTGGCGGCCACGTTCTGGGCCACGAAGAAGAGGATGAAGTTGCCGATCAGGGCCACCCAGAAGAGGGGCATGAACAGGGCCTGATTGGCGGCCATCAGGGCCAGGCCGCCCATCACCCCACCGGCGGTGAGGACCATGCCACCGCCGACGTAGGGAAGGGCCTTGTTGACCACATTGGGGCCCACCAGGGCGCTCGATTGCGCCTCGCGGATGGCCTCCTGGAAATTGCTGCTGGCCGGCATGGCGCACCGGGAAATCGAACTGGGAACATCCTGGCAGTGCCGGCGCCTCCGTGCCCGCCCCCGTAGGCCTCTGACAGGTGTGGATCTCCCTATGACGTCCGCCTGGGAGGGGCTGGGCTCTGGCGGCGGGCATCGCACTGGGCGTAGGCGGTGACCAGGCGCTGCACCAGCGGGTGGCGCACCACGTCGGCGGCCCCGAGCCGACAGACGGCGATGCCCTCGACTCCCTCCAGCACCTCAGCTGCCTCCTTCAGGCCGCTGGTGACCCCGGGGGGCAGATCAAGTTGCGTTGGGTCGCCGGTGACCACCATGCGGGAGTTCTCGCCCAGGCGCGTGAGCACCATGCGCATCTGGGCAGCAGTGGTGTTCTGGGCCTCATCGAGGATCACGAAGGCATCGGCCAGAGTGCGCCCGCGCATGTAGGCCAGGGGCGCCACCTCAATCACCCCCTTCTCCAGCAGGGAACTGGTGCGCTCCGTGCCCAGCAGGGCGTGCAAGGCGTCGTAGAGGGGGCGCAGATAGGGATCCACCTTCTGCTGCAGGTCGCCGGGCAGAAAGCCCAGCCGTTCGCCGGCCTCCACCGCCGGCCGGGTGAGGATCAGCCGCTGCACCTTGCGGTCGGTGAGCATGCGCACGGCCAGCACCGTGGCCAGAAAGGTCTTGCCGGTACCGGCAGGGCCCAGGGCCAGGGTGAGGTCATGGCTCTCCATCGCCTCCACGTAGGCCTTCTGGCGCAGGGTGCGGGGCCGCAACAACTGGCCGCTCTGGCTTCTGGCCAGCACCTGCTCGCCCAGGGCCCGGTGGGCGTCGCCCTGGTTGGTGTCGAGGGCCTGCAGGGCCGTCTGCAGGTCCACCGGTGTGATGGCCTGGCCTCCCTGCCAGAGGGGGCGCAGCATCTCCACCAGGGTCTGGGCCCGCTCGAGCTGGCGGGGCCGGCCTCCGATCCACAGGTCGAGACCATGGAGCACCAGCGAGGCCCCGGTGAGGGCCTCCAGGCGCCTCAGGGTGGCTTCCGCCTCACCGGCAAGAGCCAGGGCGGCGGCGGCATCAGGCAGGGCCACGGAGGCGCCGCTGCGGCCTCCGGACTCTGCTGCGGGGCTGGAGCTCAAGCCTCGGCAGCAGGCTCGGCGGCGGCAGCCGCAGCGGCCTCGGCCTCAGCAGCAGCGGCCTTGGCCGCAGCGGCCTCGCGGGCCTCCTTCTTGGCGGCGGCTTCCTTGGCGGCGGCCTGCTTGGCCTGGCCCACCACGACGGAGGAGCGCACGGTCTTGGTGACCAGACCGCCCCGCTCGAGCAGGCTCAGCACGGTGGCGGTGGGCTGGGCGCCCTGGGCCAGGCGGGCGCGGATCGCCTCGGTGTCGAGGCGGGTCTCCTTGGTGCGGGGGTTGTAGAAGCCGAGCTCCTCCAGCGGCCGACCATCCCGACGGGAGGTGCTGTTCGTCGCCACGAGGCGGAAGCTCGCTTCCCGCTTCTTGCCGAACCGCTTCAGGCGGAGCTTGATCATCGGGGCTGTGCCGCTAGGTGTCCAAAGAAGCAATGTACCTCCCGGCGTGCCCCCCTAGAGCTGGCCGAAGCCCTTGCGTTTCTTGGGGGGTTTGTGGGCCTTGCGGGCGCGGGCAGCCGGCGGCCCCATGCCCGGCATGCCGCCGCCCATGCCTGGCAAGCTCCCCATCCCGGGGAAGCCGCCCATGCCGGGCATTCCCCCCATGCCTGGCATGCCGCCGCCCCGGGTCATCTGCTGCATGAAGCCACGCATCTTCTGGAAGTCGGTCAGCACCTTGTCCACCTCGGCGGGGGTGTGGCCGCTGCCGGCGGCGATGCGCCGCCGGCGCGAGGGGGTGGAGGCGAGCAGATCGGGATTTTCCCGTTCGGCGGCCGTCATCGAGCTGATCATCGCCTCGATCTTGCCCAGCTGTTCTTCGCCCTGGCGCAGCATGCCGTCGTCGATCTTGTTCATCCCCGGAATCATTTTCATCAGCCCGCCCAAGGAGCCCATGCGCTTGATCAGGCGCATCTGCTGCACGAAATCGGAGAAGTCGAAGCTGGCTTCCTGCAGCTTCTGCTGCATGCGCGTCATATCGGCCAGCTCCACCTCCTTCTGGGCTTTCTCCACCAGGGTGAGTACATCCCCCATGCCGAGGATGCGGCTGGCCATCCGCTCGGGGTGGAAGGGCTGCAGGGCCTCCACCTTCTCGCCGGTGCCGATGAACTTGATCGGAGCGCCGCTCACCTTGCGGATCGAGAGGGCGGCACCGCCGCGCGAGTCGCCGTCCAGCTTGGTGAGCACCGCTCCGGTGATGCCCACCTGCTCGTGGAAGGCGCGGGTGAGCTCGGCGGCCTCCTGACCGATCATCGAGTCCACCACCAGCAGCACCTCATCGGGGCTGCAGGCCTCCCGGATCCGCACCATCTCCTCCATCATCGACGCATCGATCTGGAGACGGCCGGCGGTGTCCACCAGCACCGTGTCGAAGCCCTCGGCCCTGGCCTTGGCGATACCCGCCGCCGCGATGGCCTCCGGGCTGGCGTCGGTGCCCAGGCTGAACACCTCCACGCCGATCTGGCCGCCGAGGGTGCGGAGCTGTTCGATGGCCGCCGGGCGGTAAACGTCGGCGCCCACCAGCAGGGCCTTGCGCCCCTGCTCCTTGAGGTGCAGGCCGAGCTTGGCGGTGGCGGTGGTCTTGCCGGCGCCCTGGAGGCCGGCCATCAGCACCACGGAGGGAGACTCCGCCGTCCCCCCAGCGGCCAGGGGGGCGTTTTCGCCACCCATCACCTCCACCAGCTGTTCGTGCACCACCTGGATGAACTTCTGATCGGGGCTGATGCCCCGCACCACCTCGGCGCCGACGGCCTTGCGACGCACCTCGTCGACGAAGTCCTTCACCACCGGCAGGCTCACATCGGCCTCCAGCAGGGCGCGGCGCACCTGTTTCAGGGCCCCTTCGACGTTGCCCTCGGTGATGGCCGCCTGGCCCCTCAGGTTCTTGACGGCGTCTTCAAACCGCTGGGAGAGCTCGTCGAACATCGCGGAGAGGGCCTGGGGGGAGGAGGGCGCGGGGGCACCGCTGCCACCGATGGTAAAAACCGGCGCGGCTGGCGCTGGCCTCAGCGCAGGGGCGAGAAGCTCACCACCCGCCAGGTGTCCCCGTCGCGGGCGAACACGTAGCGGTTGCGCAGATCGGCCTGGGCCGCCTCGCCGGCTGGCTTGCCGGCGGCGTCGATCGGCTGTGAGCTGTAGCGCAGGCTCACCACGGCGGCGATGCGCCTGGGGGAGCGCTCCTCGATCGTGAGCCCGTTCACGGTGGTGTTGAGCCTGAGGGTCTGCTGCCTGGCGGCGGATTCGCGCCGCTGTTGCTCCAGGTAGGTGATCTCCCCCTGGCGGGCCATGGTGTCGAGCGGCGCCGGGCTCTCGCCGCCGGCCAGCACGGCGGCCTTGGCCGCCAGCCAGGCTTCGAGCAGGGCCTGCACCTGCGCCTGCGAGGGCTCTGCCACCTGCAGCGGCACAGGCAGGGCGGGCTCCGGGGTGGGCGGGGCTGCTGCGTCGGTGCCGGCGGGCGGCGCCTGAGGCTCAGCCGGTGTGGTTTCCACCGGGATCGGCATGGGCTGGGGCCTTGGCCGCAGCAACGCCCACAGGCCAGCGCCGAGCACTCCGGCCGCCACCACAGCCACCAGGAGGCGGCCGCGGCGGCTGCGCGGCAGCCGCAGGCGCTTGCTGTGTCTGCTCAGGTTGAGGCCCTTGGAACGTCTCCAGCGCGGCAGGGCGACGCTCGGCAACCGCAGTTCAGGCATTCTCACCGCCGGCATCCGCAGCGAGGGCAAGGCCATGGAGGGCAGAGCCGCCCGTAGTCGGGCTGTCCAGGACGGCTTGGCCTCGCTGTCCATCCGGCTGCCGTGATCGCGATCGCTCTCCAGGCCCAGTGACGGGTCGACCTCAGGCCAGTGCCCCTCCAGGCCGTCCGGCGCGGCAGAGCTCTCCAGCCAGCCGGCCTGGCTGAACAGATCCCCGGTGGGTGGATCAACCTGAATCAGCGGTGGCGGCATCCGCTCGATGAAGGTCTGCACATCGCGGTCGGCGAAATAGGCCTCCAGGTCAGGGTCGGCGTCCAGGTCGCGGTAGCCGCGCAACACGTCGCCCCTGAGCCAGTCGCGGCAGTAGTCGCACAGCTGGGCCAGGGGATCGCCGCTGCGCTGCTCCGCCCACTCCTTCAGGGTGGCGTCCTCACTGGCGCCCCCCTTGAACACGTGCTGGGCGGCCTCCACCTGGCCCAGCAGCAGATGCAGGCAGGCCAGGAGCGGCTGGATGCCGTCCTGGCCCGAGGTCTGCAGCCGTTGCATGGCAGCAGCGATCCGCTCCGGTTTGCGCTGGGCAAAGCCGGAGGCAGTGAGGGCGGTGCTGGCCAGGAAGTCGGCCACGGGTGATTGATCGGCCCAGCGGCTGAACAGGTCCACCTGCTCCTGCACGGTGAGGTAGCTCCGTATCTGCAGGAAGAAGGCCTGAAACTCCTGGGGGCTCATGCCCGCCGAACTGGTTCCCTCCAGGCCACCCCGCTCCTGCACCAGTTCCTCCAGCAGCTTCAGCCCCTCGGCACGCTCTTCGGTGGCAGAGAGGCTGCGGCTGAGCAGGTCGAGCACCCGGAAAGGCCGCAGCTGGGCGAGCTCATCGGCCACCCGTTGCCGCAGGGTGGGGTGCTGGCCCATGCGCTGCAGGAGCTGCAGGCCGTCGCGCAGGGTGAGGGCGGCGGCCTCGTAGCGCCGTTGCCGCTGCAGCTCGGCACCGCTGGCCAGGCAGGCCAGACCGGCCAGCAGGCTGAGGTCGCTCTCGCGGCCGCTGCCGAGGGTGGGGGCCTGGGGCGGCTGCAGCAGGCGCCGCGCCAGGCTGAAACACTCCAGCGGTTGATCGGCTTCCAGCAGCAGCAGCAGGCCGCCCAGCTCGCGGCTGGTGGGAATCTCCAGGGCCGCCTGCAGCGACTGGTTCTCGCCGCCCAAGGCGGTGAGCTCCGACTCGTAGGCCTCGCGGCGGGGGGAGTCGGTGAGCAGATCGGCGCTCAGCCGCAGAAGGGCTTCCCGGGCCTGCAGCGTCTCGGCGGTGAACCCCTGCTCCGGAGCCCGGTTGAGGCGCTGCTCAAGGGTTCTCAATACGGACTGCGCATCCGTGGTCGGGCTGACACCGAGCAACCGGAAGTGATCGATCGGCAGTTCCAACCCGAGCTTGCCGCAGTGGCCGAGTGTAGACAGGGACTCTGGTTTTGGCAGCGCCCCGAACACTTCCAGTGCCCAGACCCCGTACAGTTCGATTCAGGATCCGGCGTTGCCCCAGGCCCGCTTGACGAGCTTTCCCCCATGACCCAGGCAGACACCAGTCGCAACATTTCGGCGGCCTCCGGCCTGGCCGACTCCGGCGTTCCGGGCTGTTCCGCCGAGTCCACCCACGTGGCGGGTCCCCACGCGGAGCGCCTGGAGAACCTCTACCCCGCCACCCCCGCCACGGTGACGCGGGAGGAGGGCTTGATGCTCTACCGCGACATGACCCTGGGCCGTCGCTTCGAGGACAAGTGCGCGGAGATGTACTACCGCGGCAAGATGTTCGGCTTCGTGCACCTCTACAACGGCCAGGAGGCCGTGAGCACGGGGGTGATCAAGGCCATGAAGGCCCAGCACGACTGGTTCTGCAGCACCTACCGCGACCATGTGCATGCCCTCAGCTGCGGCGTGCCGGCCCGCCAGGTGATGAGCGAACTGTTCGGCAAGGAAACAGGCTGCAGCAAGGGCAGGGGCGGCTCGATGCACCTGTTTTCACGGGAACACCATCTCCTGGGCGGCTATGCCTTCATCGGCGAGGGCATCCCCGTGGCTCTCGGGGCCGCCTTCACCAGCCGCTACAAGCGCGATGCCCTCGGCGATGCCGGCAGTGATTCCGTCACGGCGGCCTTCTTCGGCGACGGCACCTGCAACATCGGCCAGTTCTACGAGTGCCTGAACATGGCCTCGCTCTGGAAGCTGCCCATCCTGTTCGTGGTGGAAAACAACAAGTGGGCCATCGGCATGGACCACAACCGCGCCACCAGCGATCCCGAGATCTGGCGCAAGGCCGCCTCCTTCGGCATGGCCGGCGAAGAAGTCGATGGCATGGATGTGCTGGCGGTGCGGGCGGCTGCCCAGCGGGCGGTTCAGCGCGCCCGGGCCGGCGAGGGTCCCACCCTGCTGGAGTGCCTCACCTACCGCTACCGGGGGCACTCTCTGGCCGACCCCGATGAGTTGCGGGCCGAGGCCGAGAAGGCCTTCTGGGCGAAGCGCGACCCGATCAAACGGCTCGGGGGCCAGTTGGTGGAGCAGCAGCTGGCCACGGCCGAGGAGCTCAAGGCCATCGAGAAGGAGATCGACGCTGAGATCAGCGACTGCGTCTCCTTTGCCCTCTCGGCCCCCGAGCCCAACCCCGAAGAGCTCACCCGCTACATCTGGGCCGAGAACTGAGCTGCCCAGCGCTGAGCCGACGAGAACTGAGCAGCCCTACAGCCCGTGCAGCCTGGCCTGCTCGGCCGCGGCCCGGAACACCAGGCTGTGGCGCTCCACCAGCTCAGGCAGGCTGCCGTAGCCGCCGCCGATCACGCTGGCCACGGGGATGCTCCGGCGCAGGCAGGCATCGAACACCAGGCGGTCGCGATTGAGCAAGCCCGCGTCGCTGAGGCAGAGCTTGCCGAGCCGATCATCGCGGTGGGGGTCGACGCCGGCGTTGTAGAGCACCAGCCCCGGGCGCCATTGATCCAGCAGATCGGGCAAGACATCGCCCACGGCCTGGAGGTAAGCGCGATCCTCCAGGCCATCGGCCAGGGGGATGTCGAGGTCGCTGGTCTGCTTGCGCAGGGGGAAGTTGCTCTCTCCATGGGCGGAGAGGGTGAACACCCTCGGCTCGCCGGCGAAGATGGCCGCCGTGGCATCGCCCTGGTGCACATCCAGATCCACCACCATCAATCGCTCAACCAGGCCTTCGGCCAGCAGCACCCGGGCCGTCACGGCCACGTCGTTGAAGATGCAGAAGCCGCTGCCCTGGGCGGGGAACGCATGGTGGGTGCCGCCGGCCAGGTGGCAGGCCGCGCCGTGGCGCAGGGCCAGCCGCGCCGTCAGCAGGGTGCCCCCCACCGACAGCCAGGTGCGCCGCACCAGGGGCGTGGTGGCGGGCAGGCCGATGCGGCGCTGGTCGGCCCTGGGGAGCTCTCCGAGGGCGAAGGCCTGGTGATAGCCGCGGGGATGCACCAGCTCCAGGCTGCGTCGGGGGATGGGCAGCGGTTGGTGCAGGTTGGCGGCCGGGGCCAGATCCAGGGCCCGCAGGCGCTCGAACAACAGCCTGAACTTGGCCATCGGAAAGCGATGGCTGCTGGGCAGCGGGGCCGAGTAGGCGGGGTGGTAAACGAGTGGCGGAAGCACCCTGCCGGTTCAGCCAGGCGTGGGAGGCCGTTCTAGAGGCTGCTGGGCGTGCGGCGGGTGAGATTGCGCAGCTTGCGCAGGGCCTTGAGTTCCACCTGGCGCACCCGTTCGCGCGACACATCCAGTTGGCGGCCGATCTCCGCCAGGGTGTGACGCTCACAACCCTCAAGCCCGAAGCGCAGCTGCAGCACGTGGCGCTCCTGCTCCCCCAGTTGGTTCAGCCACTGCTCGAGCTGTTCCTGGTTGAGACCCCGCTCAACCCGGTCGAGGGGCTCCTCCTCGCTGGAATCGGCGATCAGATCGCCCAGAAAGCTCCGGCCCTCGTCGCCGTTCACCGGAGCGTCCAGGCTGGAGGTGGTGAGGGACTGGCGCAACAGGCCATCGAGTTCATCGAGGGGCATGGCCATCGCCTCGGCGATCTCCTGGCGGCTGGGCATGGCCCCGAGCTTGTGGGCCAGCTCCAGGCTCACCTTGCGGATCGCACTCAACCGCTCACTGAGGTGCACCGGCAGGCGGATCGTGCGCGACTGGCAGGCGATGGCCCGGGTCATGCTCTGGCGAATCCACCAGAAGGCATAGGTGGAAAACTTGTAACCGCGGGTGGGATCGAACTTCTCGACGGCCCGCTCCAGGCCCAGGGATCCCTCCTGAATCAGATCGAGCAGTTCCAGACCCTTGCCCTGGTATTTCTTGGCCACGCTCACCACGAGGCGAAGATTCGCCTTCATCATGCGTTGCTTGGAGCGCTGGCCCACCCGCACCAGCTTTTTGTCGTGGTCGGAATAGCTGGCCGGATCACTCTCCAGCAGCCGCATCAAGACCTGCACCTGGTTGCCCAGCTCGATTTCCTCCGCCGGGGTCAGCAGGGGCTCACGACCGATGCTGGCCAGATACCAACTGATCGGATCACTGCTGCGCCTGCGGCTGTGGTCACTGGCCCTTTGGGTGGTGGCGTTCATCAGGACAGCCAGTGGAGGAATAAGACTATCCACGCCACATGGGGTGATCCGGTGTCATTTCAGTAACCCTTTAGGTTTTGCTTGCAAAAGCACACGGTTGTTGTGGCCGAACTCACACCGTCAGGTTTCTGCTGCTGCCCAGGAGGGTTCGCCCTGGCCACCTGGCGCCGGATCGAAGCCCGCCAGGGCTGAGGCGATCGCCATCGGTGTGCAGTGGCCGGGGCCAGCGCCTGCGCGCACCTCCAGGCCCGCCTGGGCGTGGGCCAGGGCGGCAGCCGCCAGCAAGGCTGGGTCGGCCTGTCCGCTGGCGGCCATGGCCTGGGCCCCCAGCCCGGCGCAGTAGCCCGCCAGCACGTCCCCAAGGCCGGCGCGGGCCGCCCGGGGCTCAGCCTCGCCCAGCTGCCAGAGGCGCCCATCGGCGGCGGCCACCACGCTGCGGGCTCCCTTCAGTACCAGGCCCACGCCCGCCTCGCCGGCGGCCCGTCCAGCTGCCTCCTGAGGTGGCAGCGCCGACCACTGGGGGAAGAGGCGCTCGAACTCCGCCCCATGGGGGGTGAGCCAGGTGGGGCCCTGGCGATCGCCCAGCCAGGCCGCCGCGCTGCAGCCCAGGCCCGGCGCCACCGCCAGGGCCAGACGGTTGAGCCCGTCGGCATCAAGCACGAGCAGGCCGGGCAAGCGCTGCAGCCGCTGCCACACCTCCAACTCGCGGGCGTCACCGAGGGAAGGCTGCGGTTGGCTCCCCAGCCCGGGCCCCAGCAGCAGGGCATCCAGGCGTTCCAGGGCGGTGGCGGGAAGGTCGGCCAGGCGGAGGTGGCCCGCCGGGTCACAGCCGAGCTCAGCGCTCACCACCACGTGGGGCGCCCTGGCTACAAGCTGCGCCCCCACGCCGGCCGTTCCGGCCAGGCGCACACTGCCGCAGCCGCTGGCGCTGGCCCCCGCCACCGCCAGGTGCGCGGCGCCCTGGAAGCGGGCGCTGCCGGCCAGCAGCAGCAGCCGGCCCCGGCCGTACTTGCCCGCCGCCGCTTCGACCCTGGGCCAGGGGGCACTGGCCAGGTCGTCGGCAGCCAGCAGCAGCGGCGGGCTTGCGGGCAGGGCGTCCAGCGCCTGGCGGGCCAGCCCCAGGTCGATGCGCTCCAGCCGGCCCACCCAGGCCAGGGCCGCATCCTGCACCAGGCCCTGCTTGATCAGCCCCACGGTGCAGGTGTGGATGGCCCTCGCCGCCACGGCACCGAGGCAGCGCCCCGTGTCGCTGCTCAGTCCGGTGGGCACATCCAGGGCCACCAGAGCCCCGGGGGCCTGCTGCTGCCGACGCTCCAGCAGGGTTTCGAGCTCGGTGCCTGGAGGCCGGCTCTGGTTGAGGCCCAGCAGGGCATCAATCCAGAGGCTGGCCGCGGCGGGATCCGGCGGACCGGCCAGGGCGGGGATGCCCAGCCAGTGGGCATGGCGGCGGTGGGCGGCGGTGAGGGGTTTGCAGCGCTCAAAGGGGCACCACAGCTGCACGGCGATGCCGGCCAGGTGGAGTTCCCGGGCCACCACCAGCCCATCGCCGCCGTTGTGGCCAGGCCCCACCAGCACCAGGGCCCCGCAGGCCCTCAGCCGGGGCTCGTGCCGTTGCAGCAGCCGCTGGCTGAGGGCCAGGCCGGCCTTCTCCATCAGCGCCTCCACCGGCAGGCCGCTCTCGAACAGACGGGTTTCCACGGCGGCCATCTGGGCGCCGCTCACCAGGAGGTGCTCGGCGTCACGGGCCGGCCAGGGGGTGGGGCTGGGGGGCACGGCAGGCGATGGGGCGTCGCTTCATGATGGGAGCAACGACGACTTCCGCCCCGCCTTGCTGAGCTCCGCCCCTGCCGCCACCGAGCCCGGTGCCGCCACTCAGGCCGATGCTGCCATGCAAGCCAGTGCTGCCACGCAAGCCGGTGCCCAGGCCCTGGAGCGCCTGCGGACCTGGCCCGGCGAGCACCGCGTGGCCGTGGGGCTCTCCGGCGGGGTGGACAGCTCCCTCACCGCGGCCCTGCTGGTGGAGGCGGGCTGGCAGGTGGAGGGGCTCACCCTGTGGCTGATGAGCGGCAAGGGGGCCTGCTGCGCTGAGGGGCTGGTGGATGCCGCCGGCCTCTGTGAGCAGCTGGGGGTGCCCCACCACGTGGTGGATTCCCGCGAGCAGTTCCGCGCCCAGATCGTTGATTTTCTGGTGGAGGGCTATGCCGCCGGGGTGACGCCCCTGCCCTGCTCCCGCTGCAACCGCGAGGTGAAATTCGGCCCGATGCTCGCCTGGGCCCGGGAGCAGCGCGGCCTGGAGCGCCTGGCCACGGGCCACTACGCCCGCGTCCGCCCGGCCAGCGGTGGCGGCCGTGAGCAGCTGCTGCGCGGTCTGGATCGCCACAAGGACCAGAGCTACTTCCTCTACGACCTTTCCCAGGAGGTGCTCTGCCGGCTGGTGTTTCCCCTCGGTGAACTCACCAAACCCGACACCCGCCTGGAGGCCGAGCACCACGGCCTGCGCACCGCCGCCAAGCCCGAGAGCCAGGACCTCTGCCTGGCCGACCACCACGGCTCGATGCGGGCCTTCCTGGATGCCTACCTGCCGCCGCGCCAGGGCGAGATCGTGCTGGGAGACGGCCGGGTGCTGGGCCACCACGACGGCCTGGAGCACTTCACCATCGGCCAGCGCAAGGGGCTGGGGGTGGCCTGGAGCGAGCCGCTGCATGTGGTGCGTCTTGATGGCGCCCTGAACCGGGTGGTGGTGGCCCCCCGCTCCGAGGCGGCCCGCCCCGACTGTGTGGTGGGCGCGGTGAACTGGGTGTCGATCGAGCCGCCCCAGCAACCGCTGGAGGTGGAGGTGCAGGTGCGCTACCGCAGCGCCCCGGAGCCGGCCCTGCTCACCCCCCTGGAGCCCACCGAGGCCGATGGGGCAGCGGGCCGGCCTTACCGGGTGCAGCTGCGTTTCGCCGAGGACCAGTTCTCCATCACCCCGGGCCAGGCCGCGGTGTTCTATGCCGGTGACGTGCTGCTCGGTGGCGGGCTGATCCAGGCTTCCCCCAACTGAGCTCGCCTCACCAGCCCTCTCTTCGCCAGCCCTCTCCTCACCAGTAGGGATCGCTGGCCAGTTCCACCGTGAGCGAGCCCGTGCGGCTGGGCGGCACCGTGGCGATGCAGGCCCGCACCACCCGGCCGTTCACCTCGATTTCGCAGGCGCCGCAGCTTCCCCCCAGGCAGCCCGTGGGGATGGTCACGCCGGCCTGCTCGGCCGCCACCAGCCAGGAGCTGCCGCTGGCCACCTGGCTGGTGTGTCCGTTGGGCCAGTGCAGGCAAACCGGAGTGGCACGCATCAGGGGTGAAGCAGGGGGGCGAGGTTCACGTGGGCCTCGAAGGCATCGGCCAGGCGATCGAGCAGGGCGTCGCGTTGCTGGGCGTGGTCGCACTGATGTTCGCTCAGCTGGGGCAGCCCCCGGCGCCGGCGCAGCTGGTTGAGCCAGCGTCGCCGCCAGGGGCCGCTGTCGAACACCCCATGCAGGTAGGTGCCCGCCACGCTGCCGCCCTGCTCTCCGATCGGCCGCCACCATCCCAGGCCGGCCTCAGCGGCCAGCGGAGCTGTGGCGGCCACGCTCTCTGACCCCTCGCCTGCCAGACCGCCGCCCAGCAGCTCGGTGTGGCCGCGGTGAAGCTCGAAGCCGCGCAGCTCCAGGGGGGATCCGGGTGGCCAGAGGGCTGGGCAGTGCCGCTGGCGCAGGGCCTTGCCGGCGCCATAGACGGTGCGCAGCGGCAGCAGGCCAAAACCCGTCTGATCAGCCCCAGCGTTTCCGATCCCTTCCCCCTCCAGGCCGCTGGGATCGCCCAGCTGCCGCCCCAGCATCTGCAGACCGCCGCAGAGGCCGAACAGGTGGCCGCCGCTGCTCACGTAGGCCGCCAGCCGCTCCCCCCAGCCGTGACGCCGCAGCACCGCCAGATCCCGCAGGGTCTGCTTGCTGCCGGGCAGGATCAGGGCATCGGGCTGGCCGAGCCCCTCGCCGGGCCGGATCCAGCGCAGTTGCAGGCTGGGCTCGGCCTCAAGGGGGTCGAGGTCGGAGAAGTTGCTGAGCGAGGGCAGCCGCAGCACGGCGATCTCCAGCTCGGCCCGGCCCTTGCTACCGCGACGCTCCAGCAGATCAAGGGAGTCTTCCGGGGGAAACAGCTCATCCAGCCAGGGCATCACCCCCAGCACGGGCACGCCGGTGTGCTCCTGCAGCCAGGTTCTGCCGGCGTCAAAGAGTTCGCGCCGGCCCCGAAAGCGGTTGATCAACAGCCCCCGGATGAGGGGGCGCTGCACCGGCGTGAGCAGCTGCAGGGTGCCCACCAGCTGGGCAAACACCCCGCCCCGTTCGATGTCCGCCACCAGCAGGCAGCGGGTCCGCAGGAACTGGGCCAGCCGCAGGTTCGTGAGGTCGCGGGCCTGCAGGTTCACCTCCACGGGGCTGCCGGCCCCCTCCAGCACCAGCCGGCCGCCGGGATGGCTGGTCTGCAGGGCGTCCAACCCCTCCCGGATGGCGGCCCAGCCGGGGCGAAACCAGTCGCGGTAGTAGTGCTCGGCCCGGGCCGTGCCCACCGAGCGGCCCAGGTGAATCACCTCGCTGGTGCTGTCGCCCTGGGGCTTGAGCAGCACGGGATTCATGCTGCAGTGGGGCTCCAGCCCCGCCGCCCAGGCCTGCAGCGCCTGGGAGTAGGCCATCTCACCGCCGCCGCCATCCACCCAGGCGTTGTTGCTCATGTTCTGACCCTTGAAGGGCAGCGGCTGCTCGCCGCGGCGGCGCAGCACCCGGCAGAGGGCGGCCGTCATCAGCGACTTGCCGGCGCCGCTGCTGGTGCCCAGCACCATCCAAGGTCTGGGCATGAGGGCCGGATCCCTCACAGGCGCGGCCGGCTGCGCCGCAGCTGGTGCTGCAGGTGCTCCACCAGGGGCGCCGTGGGAATCTCCCCGGGCCACTGGTTCAGCAGGTCGCGCCCCATGGGCGTGAGGCGCACCCGCTCGGTGAGCCCCTGGCCATCCACCTCCCGCCGCAGCACCCCCACCTGGATCAGCCAGATCCAGTGGGCCTCCACCTGCTCGCTGCCCAGGCTGCGGTTGCAGTGCTGGCTGGCATCGGGGCGGCGGCAGAAGGCGCCGCTGCTGAGCGGGGTGGCGGCCACCAGCTCATAGAAGCGGCGCCGGAACGGCAGGCAGCGCATCGCCTGGGAGGCCCGGGCCCAGGAGCGGGCCTGGAGGTGAGGCTGTCCTTTCATGGGGCGATTCTCTCTGACCTGACGGCCCAGATGCTGGTGCTCGCCTCCGCCTCCCCGGCCCGTCGTCGCCTGTTGCAGCAGGCGGGCATTCCCCACAGGGTGCAGGTGAGCGGGGTGGAGGAGGAAGCGTTTGCGGATTCCGATCCCCTGGAGCTGGTGCGCCAGCTGGCTCAGGCCAAGGCGGAAGCTGTCGCCGCCCAGCTGACGGCTGCCTCGTCCTCGCCGGCGCAGCGGTTTGGTGTGCTGGGCTGTGACTCGCTGCTGGTGTTCGCGGGGGAGACCTTCGGCAAGCCCCGCGATGCCGAGCAAGCCACCGCCCGCTGGCGCCGCATGGGCGGCCAATGGGCGGAGCTGCACACCGGCCACTGCCTGACGGCCCCGCAGGGGCCGCCCTTGCAGGCGGTGGTGACCACCCGGGTGCAGTTTGCCGCCGTGGACGAAGCGGCCATCGTCGCCTATGTGGCCACTGGAGAGCCGCTGCAATGCGCTGGGGGTTTTGCCCTTGAGGGACGGGGCGGGCTGCTGGTGGAGCGGATCGAAGGCTGTTACAGCAACGTGATCGGCCTCAGCCTGCCCCTGCTGCGCCGCTGGCTCCAGGACGCCCGCTTCAGCGATCGCTGAACAGCTCGCCGATGCCGTCGCTGGAACTGCGACCGCGCCTCAGGCCGCGGTTCTCGCGGGTGGCCACCAGGGTGAGATTGCGCCAGCGGAACACCCCTGTGTAGCCGTGGTCGATGAAGGTCACTGGCGAGGTTCCGGTGGCATCGCGCACTTCCAGACGTCCGCTGCGGTCGCTGAAGTTGAAGCGCCGTCCATCCGGCTGGGTCACCACGTAGCGGGTGACGCCGTTGCTGCGCTCCACCAGGCGCAGGGAGCAGTCGCCGTCGTGCAGCAGGCGGGAACCTTCTGCCAGGGTGCAGCGGCCCTGGTAGGTGGTCACCTCCCGGTCATTGCGCGACACCCTGCCGAACAGCACGCGGGTCAGCTCCCGCTCGACCTGACGGCGGTCTGAGCCACGCTCCCAGCAGGTTTCGGCGCGCAGGCTGCAGAGGCTGCCGTTGGTGAGCTGGAACTCCTGGGGAGCGGGCCGGCCGATCAGGGAGGTCTGCAGGCGCCGGGCGGCCTGGCTGCCGAACTGGCGGCGGGTCTCATCCAGGGAGATGCCTTCGCTGCTGAAGCAGGTCTGGGCGCGTTGATCGCAGATCACCCCAGCCTCCGGGCTGGAGAGCCCGCGAGGCATGGCCGCCACCGGGCCGGCGCTGGCCAGCAAGCCGACCCCCGCGCTGGCGGCAATGGCGGCGCTGGTGCTGAGGCGAAGGGTGAGGGATCGCATGGTCATGGCAGGGAACAGGGTGAGGAGAGGCGCTGCGGCGGGACCCGCCGCCAACGCATCACCGCAACGTATCGGCCGGGTGTGTGCCAGCCATGACGGCCTGGAGCGGAGTTCTGACCAGATCGGTCTGGGCGCAAAAAAGCCCCCGCCAAGGGCGGGGGCAAACGGCTTGCGCCGACGCAGAGGACTGAGGGGGTCAGTCGAGGTCGGGCATGGCCAGGGTGGGCTCGGCCTGACGGTCGATGCCCTTCTCGAAACCGGCAGCGGCGGCGCGGGCGCGGCCGGCATGCCAGAGGTGACCCACCAGGAAGAAGAAGGCCAGCACGAATTGCGTGGAGGCCAACCACTGGCGGATGTTCACGAAGTTCACCGAGTTGGGCTCGGTGATGATGCCGCCCACGGAGTTGAGGGAGGCGTTGGGGGCGTGGGTCATGTATTCAGCGGCTCGGCGAACCTGCCAGGGCTGAATGTCGTTCTGGAGCTTGTCGAGGCTGAGGCCGTTGGGGCCGCGCAGCGGCTCCAGCCAGGGGCCACGGAAATCCCAGAAGCGCATGGTTTCACCACCGAAGATGATCTCGCCGGTGGGGGAGCGCATCAGGTATTTGCCCAGACCGGTGGGCCCCATGGCCGAACCGATGTTGGCGCCGAGGCGCTGGTCACGCACCAGGAAGGTGAAGCTCTGGGCCTGGGAGGACTCGGCGTTGGTGGGGCCGTAGAACTCGGAGGGGTAGGCGGTGTTGTTGAACCAGATGAACGCCGAGCAGATGAAGCTCATGAAGCTCAGGGCGCCCAGGCTGTAGCTCAGGTAGGCCTCACCGTTCCAGATGAAGGCGCGACGTACCCAGCCGAAGGGCTTGGTGATCACGTGCCAGATGCCACCGAAGATGCAGATCAGGCCCAGCCAGATATGGCCGCCGATGATGTCCTCCATGGAATCCACACCGATGATCCAGCCCTCGCCGCCGAAGGGGGCGCGGGTGAGGTAGCCGAAGATCACACCCGGATTCAGGGTGGGGTTGGTGATCATGCGCACGTCGCCGCCACCGGGAGCCCAGGTGTCGTAGACGCCGCCGAAGAACATGGCCTTGAACACCAGCAGCAGCGCACCCACTCCCAGCAGGATCAGGTGGTAGCCGATGATGTTGGTCATCTGGTTCTTGTCGCGCCAGTCCTGGGAGAAGAAGGAGGAGTAGTTCTCCAGAATCTCAGGGCCGCGCAGGGCGTGATACAGACCGCCGACGCCGAGCACGGCAGAGCTGATCAGGTGGAGCACGCCCACCACAAAGAACGGATAGAGGTTGGTGACCTCACCACCGGGACCGACGCCGTAGCCGAGCGTGGCCACGTGGGGCATGCAGATCAGCCCCTGCTCGTACATGGGCTTGTCGAAGGTGAAGTGGCTCACCTCAAACAGCATCATGGCTCCGGCCCAGAACACCATCAGGCCAGCGTGGGCCACGTGGGCGCCGAGCAGGCGACCGGAGAGATTGATCAGGCGGGCGTTACCCGCCCACCAGGCGTAACCGGTGGAGTCGAGGTCCTTGCCCCCGACACCCACCAGCCCGGAATTAAAGGGCGTTTCCACGGGGCAGTACCTCTTCAGGGAAGACGAAGTTTTCATGCGGCTGGTCAGCCGGCGCCATCCAGGCGCGGA
>NZ_JBSJOW010000011.1:0-26680 GCF_056633055.1 Paraciimarium castrense LEGE 11436
CCTACAGCACCGAAGGACCGCTCTCGCAGGCGCTCTCCAATCTCTGTAAGCCTGCCCGCTTCAGCTTCCGCTTCAGGCGTGCAGCACATGAACCTACCATGCCAGTTCCCGAGGCTGTCAAGCGCTGCTGCCCTGCAAAGCGGCACCCCCACCGAGCGTTGGACTGACCAAGCCCAGGGCCTGGGCGGCGTTCTGCGGAAACGCGTCGAAAGGCTGACCAACACCACCACGCTGCTTAAGGTCAGGACGCCGGCCTCCGGGCCACGCCACCAGTTGGATGCCCCCCCAATCCAGTCAGGAACGCCTCCGCGTCCGTCCCAGTTCCCGGGAGGAAGCGGTGGTGAGCCGGGCCCGCGACCACTTCGAGCGCACCCTTGTGCGCGTGGGCGGCGAGCTGGTGGGATCGGTGGCAGCCCTGGAGCATCCGCGCAAGGCCACCGAAGCCAACTACGGCGAAGTGTTCCTGCGCGACAACGTGCCGGTGATGGTTTACCTGCTGTTGCAGGGGCGCTACGAGATCGTGCGCAATTTCCTCAGCGTCTGCCTCGACCTGCAGAGCACCCGTTACCAGACCCGAGGCGTCTTCCCCACCAGCTTCGTGGAAACAGAGGGGAAGGTGCTGGCGGATTATGGCCAGCGCTCGATCGGACGCATCACCTCCGTGGACGCCAGCCTCTGGTGGCCCGTGCTGTGCTGGCTCTATGTGAAGCGCAGCCGGGACGTGGAGTTCGCCACGAGCCAGCGGGTGCAGCGCGGCGTGCAGCTGCTGCTCGACCTGGTGCTGCATCCGAGCTTTGAGGGCAACCCGGTGCTGTTCGTGCCGGACTGCGCCTTCATGATTGACCGTCCCATGGACGTCTGGGGTGCCCCGCTGGAGGTGGAGGTGCTGTTGTTCGGCTGCCTGCGCAGCTGCTGCAACCTGATGGAGCTGGCCAAGACGAGTTCCACGAGCCGACTGCTGGACCAGCGGCTGGAGCTGACACGGCAGTGGCAACACGATCTGCGCTCCTTCCTGTTGAAGCACTACTGGGTGACCAGCAAGACCATGCAGGTGCTGCGCCGTCGCCCCACGGAGCAGTACGGCGACCATCAGCACGAGAACGAGTTCAACGTGCAGCCCCAGGTGATCCCCCCCTGGCTCCAGGACTGGCTGGAGAACCGTGGCGGCTACCTGATCGGCAACATCCGCACCGGCCGGCCGGACTTCCGCTTCTACAGCCTCGGCAACTCCCTGGCCTGCCTGTTCGGGCTGCTCACGGCGCCGCAGCAACGGGCGCTGTTCCGGCTGGTGCTGCACAACCGCGCCGACCTGATGGCCCAGATGCCGATGCGCATCTGCCATCCGCCGATGGAGGCCGATGAGTGGCGCAACAAGACCGGTTCAGACCCCAAGAACTGGCCCTGGAGTTACCACAACGGCGGCCACTGGCCGTGCCTGCTGTGGTTCCTGGGCGGCGCCATTCTGCTGCATGGGGAGCGCCATCCCGAAGCCGACGTGCTGCTGATGGGCCAGATGACGGCGATGCTGGAGGAGTGCTACTGGAGCCAGCTGAACCAGCTGCCGCGCCAGCAGTGGGCGGAATACTTCGATGGGCCCACTGGCACCTGGGTAGGCCAGCAGGCCCGCACCTACCAGACCTGGACGATCGTGGGATTCCTGCTCCTGCACCACATCCTGCGTGTCAAACCCCAGGATGTGACCCTGCTGGATCTGGAGCCCGGTCTGCATCGGCAGGGATGAGCATGGCCAGCAAAAAGCCGCGATCAAGGTCGCGGCTGAGAAGCTGAATGGGGCGAACGTTATGTCTAGAACGACATTCAGAACCGGCTGAGGTTCAGAACAGGCCAAGCTGAGGTTCAGAACAGACCAAGCGTGAGGGACTTGTCGATCGGCAGGGCGGCACCGATGCCCAGGTAGATGGTGAACGCCGTGCCGAACAGGAACACGGCCATGGCCACCGGGCGCCGGAAGGGGTTCTGGAACTTGTTGAAGCTCTCGATGAAGGGGATCAACATCAGGCCCAGGGGGATCATCGTCTGCAGGGCAATGCCGAGCAGCTTGTTGGGCACCACCCGCAGGATCTGGAACACCGGGTAGAGGTACCACTCGGGCAGGATCTCCAGAGGGGTGGCAAAGGGATCGGCCTTGTCGGCGAGCATGGCTGGGTCAAGCACCGACAGCCCCACGATGCAGCCGATGGTTCCCAGGATCACCACCGGAAACATGTAGAGGAGATCGTTCGGCCAGGCGGGCTCACCGTAGTAGTTGTGACCCATTCCCTTGGCGAGCTTGGCGCGCAGGGCTGGATCGGTGAGATCTGGTTTCTTGAGGATGTGCATGGCTGGTGCCGCTCGCAGGGATCGCTGGTGTTAGGTGAGGCTAGGGGTGCCGGGCAGGCAGGCGAGACAAGCTGTCTCGAAGGGTCACAACGGGCCGGAGATGCCCTGCTTGCGGATCATCAGGAAGTGCATGAGCATGAACACTGCCAGCAGCCAGGGCATCACGAAGGTATGCAGGCTGTAGAAGCGGGTGAGGGTGGACTGGCCCACCGACTCACCACCGCGCAGCAGCTCCACCATGAAGTCTCCGACGACAGGCACGGCCGCAGGAACGCCGCTCACGATCTTGACGGCCCAGTAGCCGACCTGATCCCAGGGAAGGGAATAGCCGGTGACGCCGAAGGAGACGGTGATCACGGCCATGGTCACGCCGGTGACCCAGGTGAGCTCGCGGGGCCGTTTGAAGCCACCGGTGAGGTAGACGCGGAACACGTGCAGGATCAGCATCAGAACCATCATCGAGGCACTCCAGCGGTGCACCGAGCGGATCAGCCAGCCGAAGCTGACATCGCTCATCAGGTACTGCACCGAGGCGTAGGCCTCAGCCACGGTGGGCTTGTAATAAAACGTCATCGCGAAGCCCGTCGCGAACTGGATCAGGAAGCACACCAGGGTGATGCCGCCCAAGCAGTAAAAAATGTTGACGTGCGGGGGCACGTATTTTGCCGAGATGTCGTCGGCGATCGCCTGGATTTCAAGACGCTCCTCGAACCAGTCGTAGACCGGGGACGACTTTCCAGCAGGAGTGTTCGCCATGCAGCTGGGAGGTTGGGTTGCGAGAGTCTACGCACCGCCATCGAGAGTCCGTGAGCGCTGAACGCCTGCCGGTGCTGCCAGCCGATCCCCAGCGGGGGGGACAGGCCGCTGGCCCGTTGCCACGGCCGCCTTCCACAGCCGCCAGGCCCCTGGTCTGGAGCGCCCTGCTGGCCTGGCTGCTGAGCGCCAGCCTGCTCTGGGCCCCGGCCCCGGCCATCGCCCTCAGCGACGCCCAGCAGCTGGTGGTGGAGGCCTGGCGGCTCGTGAACCAGAGCTATGTGGAGCCCCAGCGCTTTGAGGCGGTGCGCTGGCGCCGGCTGCGCCAGAAAGCGCTGGAGCGCTCGATCGTGAGCTCCGACGATGCCTATGCAGCGATTGAGGCCATGCTGGCGCCCCTGGGCGACCCCTACACCCGTCTGCTGCGCCCGGAGGACTACGCCAATCTGCGCTCCAGCACCCAGGGCAGCGTGACCGGCGTGGGCCTCCAGATCGGCCTGCGGGACGGCGACCAGCGGGTGGTGGTGATCGCCCCCCTCGACGATTCCCCCGCCGCCGAGGCGGCCCTGGCCAGTGGCATGGAACTGCTGGCGGTGGATGGCCAGCCCACGGCGAGCCTCGGGCTGGAGGGCACCGCCGCGGCCCTGCGGGGCTCCGCCGGCAGCCAGGTGTTGCTGCAGGTGGCGCGGCAGGGGCAACCCCAGGAAGTGGCGCTGGAGCGGCGGCAGGTGAACCTGCGGCCGGTGCGCAGCCGGCGCCTGCGGCTGGAGGGGCACACGGTGGGCTATCTGCGCATCACCCAGTTCGCCGAGCCGGTGCCCGAGCAGGTCCACCAGGCCCTCACAGACCTGGTGGACCAGGACATCGAAGGGCTGATCCTCGACCTGCGCAACAACTCCGGCGGGCTGGTGAGCGCCGGACTGGCCGTGGCCAACCAACTGCTCGACAGCCGTCCGATCGTGGAGACCGAAGACCGCAACGGGCTGAGTTCGCCCGTGCAGTCAGGCCCTGGCGAGCTGTTCGACGGCCCGATGCTCACCCTGGTGAACGGCGGCACCGCCAGTGCCAGCGAGATCCTGGCCGGGGCCCTGCAGGACAACGGCCGCAGCGAACTGGCCGGCAGCCGCACCTTCGGCAAGGGCCTGATTCAGAGCCTGCTCTCCCTCGGGGACAGCAGCGGCCTGGCGGTGACCGTGGCGCGCTACCTCACCCCCAGCGGCCGCGACATCCAGAACCAGGGCATCGAACCCGACTATCCCCTGGCTCCGCCTGAGCCCCTCAACCCCGGCGGCGATGGCGATGCCTGGCTCGATCAGGCCTCCGACCTGCTGCTGAAACAACTCATCCCGGCCCAGGCCCCGGCATGAGCGGCCGCACCTACCACGATCCCCTGCATGGGGCGATCCGGCTGGAGCGCAGCGACCCCGCCGAGGCCCTCGCCATCGCCCTGATCGACACCGCCCCCTTTCAACGGCTGCGGCGGATCCGGCAGCTGGGGCCGGCCTATCTCACCTTCCATGGGGCCGAGTTCAGCCGCTTCACCCACTCGCTCGGGGTGCTGCACCTGGCGCGACTGGCCCTGGCCCAGCTGGCCCCCCATCACCCCGAGCTGCTGGAGCACCGGGGGGTGCTCTACGCAGCCGCCCTGTTGCATGACGTGGGCCATGGCCCGCTGAGCCACTCCGGCGAGGAGATGTATGGACTCAACCACGAGGCCTGGTCGGGGCGGCTGGTGCGGGAGCACCCGCAGCTGCGCGGCCTGCTGGAGAGCCATGCCGAGGGTTGCGCCGATGCCGTGGCCGACCTGCTGGAGCATGGCCGCTACCCGGTGCAGGCCATCAAGGCCCTGGTGAGCAGCCAGCTCGACTGCGACCGGCTCGACTACCTGCAGCGCGATGGCTACAGCACGGGAGCCAGCTACGGGCGCCTCGATCTGCAGCGGATCCTGGCGGCCCTCACCCTGGCCCCGGACGGCGCCCTGGCCGTGCAGCCGAAGGGGTTGATGGCCGTGGAGCACTACCTGGTGGTGCGCAACCTGATGTACCGCAGCGTCTACAACCACCGGCTCAACGTGGTGTGCAACTGGCTGCTGCGGCGGCTGATCAGCGTGGCCCGCCAGCTGGGCCCGGGGCGGGTGTGGGCCGATGCGGTGATGGGCCGCTGGCTGTGGGAGCGGGGCAGCCTCGATCTCGCCTCCTTTCTGGCCAACGACGACATCCGAACGGGTTACCACCTGGAGCGCTGGCTGGAGGAGGGGCCCGAGGAGCTGGCCGACCCCTGCCGGCGGCTGCTGGAGCGGCGGCTGCTGAAGGCCACCGATGTGGCCAGCCGGGACCGGGGCAGCCAGCTGGAACTGCTGGCCCAGGCCAGAACGCTGGCCAGCCAAGCGGGCTTCGATCCTGATGGCTGCTGCGCCCTGGAGCAGCGCCAGACCCGCGGCTACCACCCCTATGCCGGCGGGCTGCGGCTGTGGGATGGCCGCACGCTGCAGGCCCTGGAGCAGCGCTCGCCCCTGGTGCACAGCCTCAGCGAGCCGGTGCAGCTGGCCTGGCTGATCCACCCGGCCGAGGTGGCGCCTAAGTTGCGGCGGTTCCTCGACAGCTGATGAGCGCTTCGGCCCTCGCTGCCCTGTTCCTGCCCGACGGCTCCGGGGCCAGCAGCCATTGGCTGGTGTTGCCGCCGAGCGGGCAAGCGGCCTCACCTCCCGAGCTGGCCGGGCGGGCCCTCGAGAGCGCTGGGTTGCTCCAGGGACCACCCAGGCCAGGACCCGTAGGTCTAGAGGCCAATGGCTGGCAGCTCACGGCGCGGGGGCTGCGGGCCCTCCAGGAGCTGCTGCGTCAGCATGATCTATGGCTGCAGAGCGTGCAGAGCACCAACCCCCACACCCTGGTGGCGGCGGCCGGGCTGGGGCTGGAGGCCCGGCCGCCCTGGCCTGCCGCAGCCAGCCACTCCAGCTCGAACAGTCCCAGGCCGGAGGGACGAGCGGGCGAACTGGTGGTGCACCGCGGCACCGTTCGCTCCGGCGATCACCTGCAGGCGGCAGGGTCTCTGCTGGTGCTGGGGGATGTGAACCCCGGGGCCCGGCTCAGTGCCGGCGGCCACGTGCTTGTGTGGGGCCGTCTGCGCGGCCTGGCCCATGCCGGAACGGGCGGCGATGGCAACGCCAGGATCGTGGCTCTGCAGCTGCGGCCCCTGCAGCTGCGCATCGCCGGGGCCGTGGCCCGGGGTCCCGAAGAGGGGCCGCCGGAGGGACTCGCCGAGCAGGCCAGGCTGGTGGGGGGAGTGATTCGCCTCGAACCAGCGCCACCTCAGTGGCCCCTGCCTGCTTGAACCCTGCCCGAACGCCTCAACCCTGAACGCGTCGAATCCCGGTGGGCGGGCTTGGGGTGAAGGGCGTGTTTGGCCTTAGCCTGCCCCGATCTCAGCCACTGCCGTGCCCCCTGCGTCGACTCGCTTCATCGTGATCTGCTCCGGCAAGGGGGGCGTGGGGAAAACCACCCTCACGGCCAACCTCGGCATCGCCCTGGCCAAGCTCGGCGCCAGGACAGCCGTGCTGGATGCCGATTTCGGGCTGCGCAACCTCGATCTGCTGCTCGGCCTGGAAAACCGGATCATCTACACCGCCCAGGACGTGCTCTCCGAGCGTTGCCGCCTGGAGCAGGCTCTGGTGAAGCACAAGCTGCAGCCGAACCTGGCCTTGCTGCCGGCCGGCGACCCCCGCATGCTCGAGTGGCTCAAGCCCGAAGACATGCAGGCGATCGCCACCATGGTGGGCGAAACCGCCGACTACGTGCTGATCGACGCCCCGGCTGGCATCGAAGGTGGCTTCCGCAACGCCATGGCCGCCGCCCAGGAGGCCATTGTGATCACCACGCCGGAGGTGTCGGCGGTGCGGGATGCCGACCGCGTGATCGGCCTGCTCAACTCCGAGGCGGTCAAGCCCACCCAACTGGTGCTCAACCGGGTGCGGCCCAAGATGATGGCCAGCCAGGAGATGCTGGCCGTGGACGACGTGACCGACATCCTGGCCCTGCCGCTGCTGGGGCTGGTGCTGGAAGACGAGCAGGTGATCGTATCCACCAACCGGGGCGAGCCGCTGACCCTCAGCGACAACCCCTCGCCGGCCGCCAGGGCCTACACCAACATCGCCCGGCGCCTGCAGGGGGAGGACGTGCCGCTGATCGACCCCTCCAAGGAACGCCAGGGCCTCAGGGCCAAGATCGGCCGCCTGATGCAAACCAAGATCTTCTGAGCCGATGACCCTGCGCGATCTGATCAACAAGCTGCTGGGTCGGGAACCGGCCAGTGCCCCCACGGCGCGGCAGCGGCTGCAACTCGTGCTCGCCCACGACCGCAGCGACCTCAACCCGGAACTGCTGCAGCAGATGCGGCGCGAAATCCTCGACGTGGTGAGCCGCTACGTGGAGATCGACATGAGCGAAGGGGATGTGAGCCTCGAAACCGAAGACCGGGTCACGGCCCTGGTGGCCAACCTGCCGATCAAGGGCACGCGCCCCCTGCCCCTGGCGCCCCCCAGCACCAGCGGCCCCACTTCGAGCGCCGAAACGCCCTCCTGAGGGATCAGCCGGGGCTGTGGCAATCCTGAGCCATCCCCAGCTGCGGATCGCCGCCTGGCCATGGTTTCCCTCAATGCGCAGCTGACGCCCCCGACTCCCGCTGAGTCGAAGGTGCTTGGCCTGGTGTGCCGCGGCTACAGCAACCGGGAGATCGCCGCTGCCCTGGTGCTGAGCGTGCGCACGGTGGAGAGCCACATCTCCCATTTGCTGGCCAAGAGTGGCTGCTGCAGCCGCACCCAGCTGCTGATCTGGGCCCTCAGCAGCAGCTGAGGCTGAGGGTGCGGGGAAAGCTGCTTCCCCCGTGTAACTTCAGCCTGGTCTGCACACCTGGCCAGGACCCATGCCGGCTTAGCTCAGCGGTAGAGCAGCGCTTTTGTAAAGCGAAGGTCATCGGTTCAAATCCGTTAGCCGGCTTCCCTGGCCAGGTAGGGCTGGGACTGGGGCCTCCCCCGTTCAGAAGATGCCCATCAGGCCATCCTTCACCTGCACCTGGATCGGCTTTTCATCGGTGTCGAGGGTCACCTCGGTGGTGACCTTGAGGGGGTCAGGGGTGGTCACTTCCACGGCGCCCTTCACGGCCAAAGGCTCAGAGGCACTCACATCCACCGAAGCCTGAACCGGCAGGGGTTCGGCCGCCTTCACAGCCACATCGCCCTGCACCGCCAGGGGCGCGCTGGCCTTCACCTCCACCGGGTTGGTCACCACCACGCGCGGTTCGCCGCTGATCGGAATGGGGGTCCTGGTGTCGATGCCCACGGAACCCCGCACCGTGAGCACCTCCTGAGCCCTGATCTCAATCGCTTCGTTGAGCTGCTCCACCCGGATCGGTTGGGCCAGCTCCTTCACCTCAGCCCGCACGGGCAGGGGCTGATCCGTGGGCATGGCAATCCGAATCGGGATCGGCTTGCTCAGCACATGCAGCACCACCCCACCGAGCACGGCGGAGGAGGCCACCACGGCACAGGGCCAGCGGACCGCCAGCAGCACCTTGAACCACTGGGCCTCATCAACGGCATCGGGCATGGGGTACTCACTTCAGGCTGGCCGCATTCAACCCGAAGCCGACGGCAGGCTGGGTAGTGGAGGTGGCGGTGCGGGCAGCCGTCGCGGGGGCGCCTGGGCTGGCCGGGCGGTGGGGGCAGCGGCAGTCCGGCGCGGCGCCGGCGCGGCAAACCAGCGCCCCAGCTCGGCCTTGCGCTGGTCGGGAGACTCGGGCCCCAGGTTCCAGAGGCTTTCGAAATAGAAGAAGGCCACCCCGAGACCCTGACTGCGGTTGGCCCGCACCTTCTCCTCCAGCAGGGGCAGGGGGGCCGGGCGGTTGCGCTGGCCGCTCATGATCGCGATCGCCGTGGGGATCCTGGCCCTGGCCTCGATCACCTCCGCCCTCCCCAGATGGGGCAAGTAGGCCTCCAGGTCTGGGCGGTAGATCTGCACCAGCAGCTCATCCACCAGCCCCCGCCGTACCCAGGCGAGCCAGTCCTGCAGCTGCAGCTTGTAGGCAAAGGCGTAGTAGTTCGGCGACACCGAGATCACAGCCCCGGGCCGCACCCGCCTCACCTCCTTGGTGAGCCGCTCCATGAAGGCTGTGATCTTGTCGGCGCGCCACTTCACCCAGGCCCCGTCAGCCGGATTAGCCGGAGCGGCTCGGCCCGTTTCCTTGCGGTAGAGCGCCAGGGTGAAGGGGTCGTAGCCGAAGTCCTTCGGCAGGCTCATGTGGTCGTCGAACTGAATGCCATCGGCGCCGTAGCGGCCCACCACCTCCACCACCAGGTCGGTGATCAGCTGCTGCACCTCAGGCCGGAAGGGATTGAGCCAGGCCACCTCCCCCGCGGCGCTGATCGAGGTCATGCCGCCGTCCTGCTTGCGGGTGAGCCAGTCGGGGTGGCGGCGGGCCAGCACCGAATCCTTGGGGGCCATGAAGCCGAACTCGAACCAGGGAATCACCAGCACCCCCTGCCGCTTGCCCTCGGCGATCAGCTCGCCCAGCACGTCCTGGCCCTGGAGCCCCAGGTAGGTGAAGGTCTGCAGCTGGCGCTCCTGTACCACCTGGCTGGGGTAGTAGGCGATGGCGCCGTTCCAGACCACCGGGTAGAGGGTGTTGAACTGGAGGGCCGCCAGCTGGGCCACGGCCTCCGTCATCCGCTGGCGATCGCGCAGCACGGGCATGTCGTTGGCGGTAAGCCACACGCCCCGCAGCTCGGGCCTGGTGCTGTTGGCCTGGGCAAGGGCCGCCATGCCACTGCCATGGCCCAGCAGGGTCAGCCCCCAGGTGAGCAGGGCCAGAAACAGGGCCAACAGCCGGAAGGGACGACGCAATGGGCCTGGACAGCAGGCCAGAACCTAGACCGGTTCAGCGCTTGCCAGCCAGGAGCCAGATCAGCAGCAGGGCCGGCAGCAACGGCAGCCAACCAGCCTGGAAGAGTCCGTTGAGGAGGCCGTTGAGCGGGGTGCTCAGCCAGTGATAGAGCCCCATGGTGAGCGCCACGAGCACGAGAAGGGCGGCCATGGTGAGGCGTTCAGGCGGAGGGCAGAGAGGATGGCAGCGGGAAGGGCACCGCGCCGGAGCGCAGCAGCTGCCAGGCCCCGTCCCAGGCCAGCACGGTGCTGGCCTGCCCGCTGGCTGGCGGCCAGGGCAGCGGGCCCAGCAGGGCCAGCTGGGGGAAGCAGGCGGCAGCCTCGGCCGCCGTGGTGGCGGCAGGCTCACCGGAGGGGTTGGCACTCGTGGTGGCCAGCGGACCAGTGAGCTGCAGCAGCTCCCGGGCGGCAGCGCAGGCCGGGATGCGCAGGCCCAGGCTGCCGCGGCCGGGATTGAGGGCCTCGGCCAGCGGCCCCTGGGCCGGCAGCACCAGGGTGAGGGCGCCGGGCCAGCCGCGACCGGCAAGGGCCAACCACTCCTGCTTCCAGGGCAGCCCCAGCAGCGGCTGAAGCTGCTCGATGCCGGCCCCCATCAGAATCAGGGGCTTCTCCTGGGGACGTCGCTTCAGCTCCCAGATCTGAGCGGCATGGCGGGGCAGGGCCGCCAGCGCCGGCAGGGTGTCGGTTGGCATCAGCCCTGCCTCGCCGGCCAGCAACCGGGCGGCCAGTTCGTGGGGGGGACAGACCTGGTGCTGCAGGGGCGCTGAGGTCATGGGAGTGGCCTCCGGGCGGAGGCAAAGCGCAGCACCCCCTCCAGATCCCGGTGGGCCTGCACCTGCTGCAGACCCGCCTGGCGGAGCAGCCCCAGCACCGCCCCGCTCTGGTCATGGTGGTGCTCCAGCAGCAGGACGCCGCCGGGGGCGAGGGCCTGAGCGGCCCCCCGGGCGATGGTGCGCAGGGACCGGAGGCCATCGGGGCCGCCGTCGAGGGCCAGGCGGGGCTCGTGATCGCGCACCCCAGGTTCGAGGCCGGCCCACACGGCGCTGGGGATGTAGGGCGGGTTGGCCAGCACCAGGCCCAGGGCGCCCCACCACGGCTGCAGGGGATCCCACCAATGGCCCTGCAGCAGCCTCACCCTGGAGAGCGTCCCCACGGTTTCGAGGTTGGCTTCGGCCTGCCGCAGCGCCTCGGGGCTGAGGTCCACGGCCAGACCGCTGGAGCCAGGCCAGAGGCCCGCCAGCGCCGCAGCCAGGCAACCGGAGCCCGTGCCGAGATCCGCCCAGAGGGCCGGCGGAACGGCCACCAGCCCGCCAGCCAGCTCCACCAGGAGCTCGGTCTCCTGGCGGGGGATGAGCACACCTGGCCCCACCTTCAGCTCCAGGTCGCGCCAGGGGCAGAGGCCCACGAGGTATTGCAGCGGTTCACCGCCAGCCAGGTGGCGCTGCCACAGCGCTTCGAGGCTGGCCACCGGGCAGACCAGCTGCACCGGACGGGCCGGATCCAGATGCAGGCGCTGCAGTTCGCTCCAGGGCAGACCGCCAGCCAGATCCAGCAGCCAGTCGAAATCGGCCCTGCGGCCGCCCTGGGCCAGGCAGCGGCTGCGCCAGGTCAGCAGGTCGTGGGCCGTCCAGGAGCGCGGACCCATGGCCTGCTGGCTGGAGGGGCTCTGAGTGGCAAGGCCGCGCAGCATGGCCCCAGCCTAAAGGCGGCGCCAGCGGAGGCCTGGCTCGGCGCGCACCACACCGGCCAGCTCGAGGCTGAGCAGCCGAGCGGCGAGCTGGGCGGCGCTCTGGTCAAACGTGAGGCAGAGCTGCTCCAGGGAGGCCCCTCCCTCCAGGGCTTGCAGCAGCGCCGCCTCGGGGTGGGCCTGGGAGGCGACCCCGCGGGGCCCAGCCGACCCCCCTGCCGGGCCAGGGCCCAGCTGGCGGATCAGGTCGGCGGGTTCGAGCAGGGCCGAGGCTCCCTGGCTGAGCAGGCGGTTGCTGCCCCGGGCCGAGAGCCGTGCGGCATCGGCGGGCACCACCCAAAGCGGCAGCTGCTCCTGCCAGGCCAACCGCGCCGAGTGCAGCGCCCCGCTGGGCTCGGGGCACTCCACCACCACCACGGCCCTGGCGAGGGCCACCTGGAGGCGATTGCGGGCGGCGAAGTGGCCAGGACGCACGGCAGCTCCAGGGGGCTGCTCGCTCAGCAGCAGGCCCTGCGCCGCCACCTGGCTCTGCAGGGCGCCGTGATGGCGGGGGTAGACCCGCTCCAGCGGCGTGCCCAGCACCCCCACCGGCAGGCCTCCTGCGGCCAGGCAACCCCGGTGGGCTGCCGCATCGATGCCCTCGGCCAGCCCGCTCACCACGGGCCAGCCCGCCCGCGCCAACGCAGCCCCCAGGGCTTCGGCCATCGCCAGGCCATGGCGCGATGGCCGCCGTGTGCCGAGCACCGCCACCCCCTGGCGCCTGGCGAGCCAAGGCCAGAGGGAGCCCTGCCCGCGCCAGTGGAGCGCCAGCGGGGGGCGCTCCAGCTGCGTCATCGCCTCCGGATAGCTGGGGTCACCCGGCACCAGCAGCCTGCGGTCTGCTGGCAGACGCCCGCTCTCCAGCGGATCAGCCCCCCAGCGCCGCCGGAACGCCTCCAGGCCGGCCAGCCAGGCCTCCCCTATCCCGGGCATCGCGGCAAAGGCGGCGGCAGGAGCCTCCCAGGCCCTGGCCAGGGTGCCGAATCTCGCCTCGATCGCCCGCAGCCGCACCCAACCCACGCCAGGGCATGAGGCCCACAGCAGCCACCAGCGCCTTCGCTCCTGCCCCCAGGCCGGCTGCCGACTTCTGAACTCCAGGGCCCGGCCCTCCCGCTGCCGCGATGGCGACCCCTCGCCGGAGCGCCCCAGCGGCAACCGGGCCAGCGTTCCCATGGCGATCAGTACATCTGTACCAATGCTAAGCCCTCAGGCCGCTGGCGGCCCTGCGGCGAGGGCCGCCAGCGCCGCCTCCAGATCGGCTGGCAGGCCTCGGCACACGCGCCGCCCCAGGCCCGCGGACCCGTCCACCAACACCAGCTCCACTGCGGCCGTGGCCGCCACCCTCCCATTCGGGGCCAGGAACCAGCTGCGCCAGGGGATCCGCACGCCTCGTCGCGCCTCCACCACACTGGCCAGCCGCACGCTGTCGCCGTGCCGCAGGGCCTGGCGGTAATCGATCGAGAGGGCCACCACCGGCAGTTCCAGGCCACGGGCCGCGAGGGCGCTGTAGGCCAGGCCAGCCGCCACCAGGGCCTCCACCCGCGCCTCCTCCAGCCAGGCCACGTAGGCGCCATGCCACATCACACCGGCATGGTCGGTGTGCTGGGGCAGAACCCGGCGCTGGAGCACCCAGGCGTTGGGCTCTATCAAGGTCTGCATGGCGGCAGCCTCGTGCTCGGCAAACCGCCATAGGCTGCCTGAAAGCCCACCGCAGCACCCGTGTTTCGCAACGTTCTGATCGCCGATTCCGGCAAAGGCCACGTGGAGGAGATGGTGCGGATGCTCCGCGACATCCCCGTGGTACGCCAGGCACGCCTCAACCTCCTGCACGTGGTGCCGGAGCAGGCGGGAGCCAATTTCCAGGAGCACTGGCAGGAGGCCGCCGGCATCGTGGCCGCCGCCGTGGGCCGGCTGCAGCTTGACCCCAGCGAAGTGAACACGATCATTCGCCAGGGGGACACCAAACAGACCGTGCTGCTGGTGGCCGAGGAGCTCAACGCCGATCTGATCGTGATGGGGTCGAGGGGCCTGAGCCGGCTGCAGTCAATCCTCAGCAACAGCGCCAGCCAGTACGTGTTCCAGCTCTCGACCAGGCCGATGCTGCTGGTGCGCGACGACCTCTACGTGCGCCATGTGAACAAGCTTCTGGTGGCCATCGACGGCACCGGCGTGGGCGACGACGCCCTCAAGCTGGCCTGCGAGCTGGTGCGGGAGATTCCCGGTGGCAGTCTCACCGGGGTCCATGTCACCCGCCAGGATCTGACCCCGTCGCGGGGGGGACGCTCACCTGCCGACGAGGTGCTGGATAGGGCCGTGCAACGGGCCCGGGGCCTGGGGGTGACGCTTCAACCGCTGCATCGCACCGGCGACGTGGGGCGCACCGTGTGCAGCGCCGCCGAGGACATCAAGGCCGATCTGGTGGTGATCGCCTCCCAGGATCGACGCCCCGTGGTGGCCAAGGCTCTAGTGGATCTCGACCGTCTGCTGGGCAGCTCCGTGAGCGATTACATCCGGGTGCATGCCCCGGCGCCGGTGCTGCTGGTGCGGGAGCCGGAGAGCGGCCGCTGAGGCCTGGTGGGAGAGCGGCTTGTCTCAGCCGCTCGAGCTCCCCATCCTGAGGCGCTCAATCGGCTCAGCCTCCAGCTCTCTTGGGCCGCTGACGGCCGTGCAGTGCCCCGAGCCCCAAGCACTGACGACTCGATTCGATGGGAAGAGGGCTTGAGGGCAGGGAGGTTCAGCCGCGCTGACGGCTGCTGGTCTGGATGTAGAGCACCAGCAGGAACACGGTGGGAACCAACACGAACATCAGGCTGGCAACAAAGCCGAGATCGTTGGTTTCCATGGATGAGCTGAGGTTTACTCGGAGGGTATCACCGGCGATCGGGCCCTTCTCAGGGGCCTTCACCGGCCGTTGCACCGCGCTCCACAGCCACGTCGGCGGGGTCCAGTTCAGCGGCCTCCGGATCGGGGCCTGCCTCCTGCTGGCTGGCGGCAGGGGGCTCGGGCCAGCTCGTGGGTCCAGGCGGCAGCGGTGTGGCCATGGCGGCCGTCTGGCGCCGATCCTTGTCGGCCAGGCCCACCTGGGGGCGGGTGATCACCACCAGCGACTGCTGCACCAGGGCCTGGCAGGCCAGCCGCCAGTTCCCTGGCCGACGCTTGAGCTTCTGGTCTTCCACCGGGGTCCGCCCCGTGAGGGCCTGACTTGCCTGGCCCTCGGGAACTTCAACGAAGCAGGTGATGCACTGGCCGCAGCCGCCGCAGTTGCCCAGGGCCCCTTTGAGCCCGTAGAGCTGAACTCCTTCGCGCAGGGCCACCTCCCTGAGGTTTTCGCCCGGGTAGCACTCCACATCGCGCTCCTCCCTCAGGAACCGGATCACAGGCATCGGAGCTGGCGCAGCAAGCCCCATTGTGGGCCGCGCCGTTGCGGTCCGTAACCTGCGCCGCGCCGGAGGCGTGCCCACCCTTACGATCGCCCAACCCACCCAGAACGACTCCCCATGGGACTGCCCTGGTATCGGGTGCACACGGTCGTGATCAACGACCCGGGCCGACTCTTGGCCGTGCACCTCATGCACACCGCGCTGGTGGCCGGCTGGGCCGGCTCCATGGCGCTCTATGAGCTCGCGATCTTCGATCCCTCCGACCAGGTGCTCAACCCCATGTGGCGCCAGGGGATGTTCGTCATGCCCTTCATGGCCCGCCTTGGGGTCACCGGCAGCTGGGGTGGCTGGAGCATCACCGGTGAAACCGGGGTGGATCCAGGCTTCTGGAGCTTCGAGGGCGTGGCCGCCGCCCACATCATCTTCAGCGGCCTGCTGTTCCTGGCCGCCATCTGGCACTGGACCTTCTGGGATCTCGAGATCTGGCAGGACCCCCGCACCGGTGAACCCGCCCTGGACCTGCCGAAGATCTTCGGCATCCACCTGCTGCTGGCCGGCCTCGGCTGTTTCGGCTTCGGCGCCTTCCACCTCACGGGCGTCTTCGGACCGGGCATGTGGGTGAGCGATGCCTACGGCATTGCCGGGCATCTGGAGCCCGTACAGCCCTCCTGGGGTCCTGAGGGCTTCAACCCCTTCAACCCCGGCGGCATCGTGGCCCACCACATCGCCGCCGGCATCGTGGGCATCATCGCCGGTATCTTCCACATCACCACCCGCCCGCCGGAACGCCTCTACAAGGCCCTGCGGATGGGCAACATCGAAACGGTGCTGGCCTCGGCCATTGCCGCCGTGTTCTTTGCCGCCTTCGTGGTGGCCGGCACCATGTGGTATGGCGCTGCCGCCACCCCGGTGGAACTGTTCGGCCCTACCCGCTTCCAGTGGGACCAGAGCTACTTCAAGGCTGAGATCAGCCGTCGGGTGCAGACCGCCCTCGACAACGGTGCCTCCATGGAGGAGGCCTACGGTTCCATCCCCGAGAAACTCGCCTTCTACGACTACGTGGGCAACAGCCCCGCCAAGGGCGGCCTGTTCCGTGTGGGCCCGATGGTGAACGGCGACGGCCTGCCCACCGGCTGGCTCGGCCACATCTCCTTCACCGACAAGGAGGGCCGCGACCTGCAGGTGCGCCGCCTGCCCAACTTCTTCGAGAACTTCCCCGTGGTGCTCGAAGACCAGGACGGCATCGTCCGGGGCGACATTCCCTTCCGCCGGGCTGAAGCCAAGTACTCCTTCGAGCAGACCGGCATCACGGCCACCGTGTACGGAGGGGCCCTCAACGGCCAGACCTTCACCGATCCCGCCGATGTCAAGCGGCTGGCCCGCAAGGCCCAGCTTGGTGAGGCCTTCGAGTTCGACCGCGAGACCTACAACTCCGACGGCACCTTCCGCAGCTCACCCCGCGGTTGGTTCACCTTCGGCCATGCCACTTTCGCCCTGCTGTTCTTCTTCGGCCACATCTGGCACGGTGCCCGCACCCTCTACCGCGATGTGTTCGCCGGGATCGATCCCGATCTGGGTGACCAGGTGGAGTTCGGCCTGTTCCAGAAGCTGGGCGACAAGTCGACCCGCCGCCTGCCGGAGGGCTACGTGCCCCCGGCCGGCTCCACCCTCAGCTGACCCGGGAGTCACCCCATGGAGAGCTTCGCCTACATCCTGATTCTGACCCTGGCCTTGGCCACCCTCTTCTTTGCGATCGCCTTCCGCGATCCACCGAAGATTGGAAAATAGGGCCTGGGTTGCCTGATCCCAGCAGCCTTCGGGCTGGTCCGGCCCCTGACTCCGTCAGGGGCCTTTTGCTGCTCAGCCCTTCTCAAGGGCGGATCGGCTGCTTAAACTTCTCAAACCCAGCGCGGAATTTCGGGGATGCAATGCCCCTCCTGCCAACACACCGACAGCCGGGTGCTCGAATCACGGGCAGCAGACAGCGGCAGGAGCGTGCGTCGACGCCGCGAATGTCTGAACTGTGAGTTCCGTTTCACCACCTATGAACGGGTGGAAACGGTGCCGATCACAGTGGTGAAGCGCAACGGCAGCCGTGAAACCTTCAACCGCGCCAAGCTGCTGCACGGCTTGCTGAGGGCCTGCGAGAAAACCGGGCTGGAGCCAGCACGGCTGGAACTGGTGGTGGACGAGATTGAGCTGCAGCTGCAGCAGCGCTCCTGCCGGGAAGTGACCAGCGCCGACATCGGTGAGCTGGTGTTGCAGCAACTGGCCGAGATGAGCGAAGTGGCCTACGTGCGCTTTGCGTCGGTGTATCGGCAGTTCCAGGGCATCAGCGATTTCGTGGCCGCCCTCGAGCGCCTCAATCGCCGCGCCAGCAAGGCCGCGGAGCTGGCGGCGATCGGCTAGGCGGCCCGGCCCCGTTGATACAGTGATTGATCGCGACGGACCGCTGGCGGGCGGGCTCGTCGATCCCTTCACCCTGCCTCGGGCAGACCGCCAACTCTCCATGACCGTGACCCCTTCCGACATCAGCAGCACCGAGGCCGATCTCGCCCTTGCCGCTGAAGCGGCCGACGACCTCGACCTCGCCATTCCGGAAGAGGTCCCGACAGCGGACGACCCGAGCAGCCGCGCAGCCACCCGTGACCTCGACGGCGTGGGCTTCACGCTGGATGAGTTCGCCGCGCTGCTCAGCAAGTACGACTACAACTTCAAGCCAGGCGACGTCGTCAACGGCACCGTGTTCGCCCTGGAATCCAAGGGCGCGATGATCGACATCGGGGCCAAGACCGCCGCCTTCATGCCCCTGCAGGAGGTGTCGATCAACCGGGTGGAGGGTCTCAGCGATGTGCTGGAGCCCGGCGAGATCCGTGAGTTCTTCATCCTCAGCGAGGAGAACGAGGACGGCCAGCTCACCCTCTCGATCCGCCGCATCGAATACCAGCGCGCCTGGGAGCGCGTGCGCCAGCTGCAGAAGGAAGACGCCACCATCTACTCCGAAGTGTTCGCCACCAACAGGGGTGGCGCCCTGGTGCGGGTGGAGGGCCTGCGGGGCTTCATCCCCGGCAGCCACATCAGCACCCGCAAGGCCAAGGAAGAGCTGGTGGCCGATTTCCTGCCCCTCAAGTTCCTGGAGGTGGACGAGGAGCGCAACCGCCTGGTGCTCAGCCATCGCCGCGCCCTGGTGGAACGCAAGATGAATCGCCTCGAGGTGGGCGAAGTGGTGCTGGGCACCGTACGCGGCATCAAGCCCTATGGCGCCTTCATCGACATCGGCGGCGTGAGTGGCCTGCTCCATATCTCCGAGATCAGCCATGAGCACATCGAAACGCCCCACACGGTGCTGAATGTGAACGACCAGATGAAGGTGATGATCATCGACCTCGATGCCGAGCGCGGTCGCATCTCCCTCTCCACCAAGGCCCTGGAGCCGGAACCGGGCGACATGCTCACCGACCCCCAGAAGGTGTTCGACAAGGCGGAGGAGATGGCCGCCCGCTACAAGCAGATGCTGCTTGAGCAGGCCGAGGACAATGAGCCCATGGGTGTCACCGTCGACTGAGCCCAGCCACCATGGCCCTGCTGCTGCTGAGGGGTCAGCCGATCGGGGAGGTGGACGCCGTGCTGTTCGACAAGGACGGCACCCTCTCGATCAGCGAGCCCATGCTCCATGCCCTGGCCACGGCCCGCGTAGCACATGGGCTGAAGCTTCTGGGAGAGCGCCATGGCCCGCTGCATGCCAGGCAAGGATCCCGCGCCAGAGCTCTGCTGGAGCAGGCCTACGGGTTGCGGGGCCAGGGCATCGATCCAGCCGGCACCACGGCCGTGGCCTGCCGCGAGCACAACCTGATCTCCACGGCCACGGCCCTGGCCCAGGTGGGTCTCGGCTGGCCTGAGGCGCTTGAGCTCAGCCAGGAGGTCTTCAGCGTCACCGACCACCTGCACGGCCAGGGCAGCGCCAGCCCTCCAGGAGCCACCCCAGGGCTGCATGGGTTGGTGGATCGGCTGGCCGGAGCAGGGCTGCGCTGCGCCGTGATCAGCAACGACGACCAGGCGGGCATCGAGGCGTTTCTGCAGAGTCAGAGGATGCGCCAGCACTTCCAGGCGAGCTGGAGCGCCGAGCACACCCCGCGCAAACCAGACCCCGCCGCCGTGCTGGCCCTCTGTGAAGCCCTGGGGGTGCCTCCGCAGCGCTGTGCCCTGATCGGCGATGCCAACAGCGACCTGCGCATGGCCCGCGGCGCTGGTGTGGGCGTGGTGCTCGGTTATCTGGCAGGCTGGAGCAATCCACCTCCGCTGGATCCCTGCTTCCCCCAGGTCAGCCAGTGGTCTGAGCTGGAGGCGCGCCAGGGCGGCTCGATCACGCCATAGGCTGGTGCCCCCAAAGGCCCCATGCCATGAGCCGGTATGTGTTCACCTCGGAGTCGGTGACCGAAGGTCATCCCGACAAGATCTGTGACCAGGTGAGTGACGCCGTTCTCGACGCCCTCCTGCATCAGGATCCCGCCTCCCGGGTGGCCTGCGAGACCGTGGTCAACACCGGCCTCTGCCTGCTCACCGGCGAGGTGACCACCACGGCCCGGGTGGACTTCAACACCCTGGTGCGGGATGTGATCAGCCGCATCGGCTATAGCGGTGCCAGGGCCGGCGGCTTCGATTCCCACAGCTGTGCCGTGCTGGTGGCCCTGGATCAGCAGTCGCCCGACATCGCCCAGGGCGTCGATGAGGCCGACGACCACGCCGGCGATCCCCTCGACAAGATCGGGGCCGGCGACCAGGGCATCATGTTCGGCTACGCCTGCAACGAAACGCCCGAACTGATGCCGCTGCCGATCAGCCTGGCGCACCGGCTAGCCCGCCAGCTGGCGGCGGTGCGCCATGACGGCAGCCTCCCCTACCTGCTGCCGGACGGCAAAACCCAGGTGAGCGTGGTGTACGAGAACGACGTTCCCGTGGCCATCGACACGATTCTGATCTCCACCCAGCACACGCCGGAGATCGACGGCATCAGTGACGAGAAAGGGCTGCGCGAGCGTATCGCCGCCGATCTCTGGGCCCATGTGGTGCTGCCTGCCACTGGCGACCTGGCCCTGAAGCCGAGTCAGGAGAGCACCCGCTTTCTGGTGAACCCCACCGGCAAGTTCGTTGTGGGGGGCCCCCAGGGGGATGCGGGCCTCACCGGGCGCAAGATCATCGTTGACACCTACGGCGGCTATGCCCGCCACGGCGGTGGCGCCTTCTCCGGCAAGGACCCCACCAAGGTGGATCGTTCCGCCGCCTACGCCGCCCGCTACGTGGCCAAGGCCCTGGTGGCCGCGGGCCTCGCCCGCAAGGTTGAAGTGCAGCTGAGCTACGCCATCGGCGTGGCCAGGCCGGTGAGCATTCTGGTGGAGAGTTTCGGCACCGGCAGCGTCAGCAACACTGACCTCACCGCCCTGGTGCAGGAACACTTCGACCTGCGTCCAGGCGCCATCATCGAAACCTTCGCCCTGCGCGATCTTCCCCGGCAGCGCGGCGGCCGCTTCTATCAGGACGTGGCGGCCTACGGCCACTTCGGGCGCACCGATCTGAACCTTCCCTGGGAGAACGTCGACGGCATCGCCGCCACCCTGAAGGAGGCCCGCCAGGGCGCCAGTTCACCTAGCGGCGAGCGCAGCGCCGTCGCCGCAGCGGCCTGAGCCTGGCCGGCCTAATCGGGATGGCTGGCGTGCCCAGCCCCTGCGCCCTTGGCCTGGACCTGGGCAGCAGCGGCCTGCGGCTGGCCGCTTGCAACGCCAGCGGCGATCTGCTGGCTGAGCAAGCCGCCGCCTATCCCGCTGCCTTCAGCGATCCCACCAGCTGGCGCGAGGGCCTGGTGGACCTCTGCGCCCGTCTGTCGCCCGAGCTGCGCGCCAGCGTGGGCGCCATCGCCATCGACGGCACCTCCGGCACCCTGCTGCTCTGCCACCGGGACGGCAGCCTGCTGGAGGGTGCCCTCGGCCAGGCCCTCTCCTACGCCGCGGCCTGCCCCGAGCAGGTCCGCAGAGCCCGGCAGCTGAGTGAGGGCGAGGGCAGGGCGGACGCCTCCAGCGATGGGGCGGCCGCCTCCCCCGCCGCCAGTGCCAGCGGCAGCCTCGCCAGGGCGCTGCGGTTGCTGGAGGCCGCCCCGGCCCCGGGCGCCGAGCTGCTGCTGCGCCATCAGGCCGACTGGCTGATGGGCTGGCTGCTGGGGGACTGGCGCTGGGGTGAAGCAGCCAACAACCTGCGTCTGGGGTGGGATCCTTTGCTCCAGGGCTGGCAGGGCACCATCGCCTCCCAGCCCTGGAGCCCGGCCCTGCCGCGGATCTGCGCCAGCGGCAGCGTGCTCGGCCCCCTCGCCGCCAGCCGCGCCCGCAGCCTGGGCCTGCCGGCCAGCTGCCAGGTGGTGGCCGGCAGCACGGACGCCAATGCCGCCGTGCTCGCGGCCGATCCCGCCCCCGGCGATGGAGTGGCGGTGCTGGGCACCACCCTTGTGCTGAAGCAATTCTGCCCTGAGCCCCTGCAGGGCCCTGGCCTCAGTTGCCACCGGGTGGCCGGCCGCTGGCTGGTGGGAGGCGCCTCCAACAGCGGCGCCGGCGTGCTGGGTCAGTTCTTCAGCCCGGCTCAACTGGCTGAGCTGAGCCGCCAGATCGACCCCTCACGGCCCACAGGCCTGGAGCTGCGGCCCCTGCCCGGGCGCGGTGAGCGCTTCCCCGTGGACGACCCCGACCTGGAGCCGATCCTGGGGCCCAGGCCCGTGAGTGACGTGCACTTCCTCCAGGCCCTGCTGGAGGGGTTGGCGGCGATCGAGCAGGCCGGCTGGCAGCGGCTGGCCAGCCTGGGGGCACCACCGATCCAGCGGGTGATCAGCCTCGGCGGCGGCGCCCGCAATCCCCAGTGGCGGCGCCTGCGCCAGCAGCGCCTCGGGGTGCCCGTGCTCAACCGGCCTGGCCTGTCAGCCGCCCTGGGCATGGCAAGACTGGCTGCATCCACCCTCAAACCAACTCCCTAACTCCGATGAACGACCGTCTGCGCACCTGGATCTCCATGGGCCTGTTCGTGCTGCTGGCGGGCTACGTGAGCTTCAGCGCCATCCGGCTGGGCCTGCTCCTGTGGCAGCGCTTCGCCGCCGGCTAGAAGCCCCAGAATCAGATCACCCGCCCTGACCCCCATGGCCGCCGACCCTCTCACCGCCGCCGTGAGCGATCGGATCTGCAAGCACATGAACGACGACCACGCCGAAGCGGTACTCAGCTATGCCCGCCACTACGGCGGCGTGGCCGACGCCAGCCAGGCCCGGATGCTCGCCGTTCAGCCCGAAGCGATGCAGCTGGACGTGGACGGCCGCAGCATCCAGGTGGCCTTCGACCACACCCTCACCGACAGCGAGGACGCCCACCGCACCCTGGTGGCGATGCTGCGGGCCATGCCCCAGGCGCCGGGCTGACGCCGATGGGGCAAAGCTGAGACCGTCTTGAGCCGTAGGGCCATGAGTGCAGGGTTCTGGCCTGGCCTGGGGGAACTGCTGCCCCTCGAGTGGCTGGTGCGCGCCCCCAGCTCCCCAGCAGGGGGCCTGCCCAGGGCCTGGCAGCGGGAGGCGGCTCCGCTTCGCGGCACGGAGCCCCTGGCCTGGTGGTCTGCCGGGCTCTACGACGGTGCCCTGCGCCGCCACCTGCTGGGGCTGCGCCGTGAGTTGAGGCCCCAGGGATTGCTACCCCTGGTGAGAACCCTGGCGGAGGGCCTCCAGGCCGATTCAGGCCCGGCGGTGGGCAGGGAGCGCCCCCTGCTCGTCCACGTCCCCAGTTGGAAGCGTCGACCCAATCCCCTGCCGCCCTTGCTGGCGCAGCAGCTCTCGGGCCAGCTCGGCTGGCCCGAGGCGTCCCTGCTGGTCCGCAGCCGGCCTGTGCTGGGGCAGCACCGCCTCAACCGGGACCTGCGCTGGGCCAATCAGGAGGGTGCCTTCCACTGCGCGACCCCAGCCCGGGGGGATCGCCGCGGTCGGCGCCCGCTGATGCTGCTCGATGACATCCTCACCACCGGAGCCACTGCCTGCCACGCCGCGGCCGCCCTCGAAAGCGCCGGCTGGCGTGTGCTGGGCCTGGCCTGCCTGGCCCGCACCCCGGAGCGTCGGGGGTCGTGATCTAAGATCCCTGGGTCGCTGAGGCGACGGGCCGGGATAGCTCAGTTGGTAGAGCAGGCGACTGAAAATCGCCGTGTCCCCAGTTCAAATCTGGGTCCTGGCATTTCAACCCTGGAAGTGCAACCCTGGCAGTGCAACTTCGGGGTCCAAAGCCCCTTCATCGCATCCCAGCCTCAGCAGCATTGTGTGAGCAGGCGGCCTCCTGACCACGCCGAGCGTGCCTTTCCCTCCCCGTGCCGCGCCTCTTGGGCGCCCACCATCCCTCACCATGCGCAAGCCCCCAGGCAGCTTCCCCCAGGTGTTCGACAACGCCGACAGTTTTGCCCAGGCCTTCGATGAGGCCTGGGGTCAGTTGGCCGCCCAGGCCCCAAGCCTCGATCAACCTCGCGAAGCCCGCCTCGCTGCCGTGCTCGAGGCCCTTGCCGACCATCCGTTCCACCGCTCGTCACCGGAGCTGGCCGGGCAGGTCGCGCAGTTCCGGCTCAGACTCCTCGACCTGTGACCCCGCCCTCCGCAGGCTGCGGACCGGACGTGCCAGGGTCTTAACTTGGCGGCCATCGAGTTGAGCCACGGGAGTTGAGCGAGAGCGCCACGGACGACAGGGGCAGGGATGGGCGCGGCGGGGGTGACAGGGGCACCGACGCTGCCAGCGCCCTGGCTCGGTTGGTGCAGTTGCTCAGCGCCGGCTTCAGTAACCAGCAGCAGGCCTTCGACAACCCCCCCCTCTATGCCCACATCCTGGTGACGCTGCGGCCCCTGCCCCAGCTCGCTCCGGGCTCGCTGCTGCTGGAGCAGAGTTACGCCATCAATCCAGCCGTGCCCTACAGAATCCGGGTGCTGCGGGCCGAACGCCAGGGCGACGCTCTGGTGATCCACAACCAGGCCCTCGCTGATGAGCAGCGCTTCTGGGGCGCGGTGGACAACGAGGCGCTGCGCAGCCGCATCAGCTCCTCCGACCTGGTGCCCCTGGAGGGGTGTGCCTACGTGGTGCGCAAGGAAGCCGCGGGATTCGTCGGCGAAGTGGAACCCGGCTGCCGCTGTCTGGTGGAGCGCAGGGGTCAGACCACCTACCTCGTCAGTCGACTGGAGCTCGATGCCAGCGGCATGCGCACAATCGATACGGGCCACGACCCCGACTCCCACGCCCAGGTGTGGGGCTCCCTGGCCGGCCCATTCCGCTTCAGCCGGACGGCTGACTACAGCCACGAGATTCCTGCCGCCTGGCACGAGGCCTTCAAGAGCTGAGGCCGATCAGGCCGGCACCTCGTCCATGAAGGGCTGCTCCAGCTCTTCGGGGAAGGGTCCATCGATGGCCATCAAGGGGGGGGCAGGCTCAGCAAACGGGGCCCCGGGGCCAGCGCCCTGGGCCACCTGCAGCAGCTGTTCCAGGTGACTCAGGCGTTGTTCGGTCTGATCGAAGCGCAGCTTCCGCAGCTCGTCATGGCGCTCGTCTTCCCGATCGGAAGCCTCGATCAGGGGCTCCAGCCGCTGCTGCTGGACGGACACCTGCTCCTCCAGCTCCAGAAGCCGGAAGGTGAGGGTTTCCACCACCTCCGAGAGGGTGTTGAGCTGGTCGGCCAGTCGATCCACCGCCGGGGCGGCCGTGGCGGCCGGCTCGGGGCACGCCCGGAGTGAAGGATCAGGATGGCCAGCAAGATCGCCCATCGCCCCTCCGTGCGGGTTGGTTGCGTGTTGGTGTGGCGGTGCGCCACAGCCCTGGGGCCCAGGCAGCACCTGGGCGGATGGTATCTGGATCAGGCGCGGGCGCCAGGGGCAAACTTTGTAACGATTGTGAAAGCCTGGCGGTGGGCCTGCCGGCGGCCCATAGGATCTGCCCATGCAGCCGTTGGCAGAGTCGCATTACGCTGCCCCGCCCTGCAAGGCCCTCCGGTCTGCCCAGGCGGCCCAACGGCCACGTCGCGTTTCCTCCCCCCGGCCCGAAGCCCATGACCCTCGCCAACGCTGCCTACCTGGGCATTGAGCGTTTCGCCAACGACAGCGCCAAAGAGAACTGGACCAACGCCTCCGAGAACGACAAGGCGCTCCTGATCCGCGCCGTCTACCGCCAGGTGCTGGGCAACCAGTACGTGATGAAGAGCGAGCGCCTGACAGGGCCTGAGTCCCTGTTCAGGCGTGGCTACCTCAGCATCAGGGAATTCGTGCGCCAGGTGGCCAAGAGCGGGCTGTACAAGCAGAAGTTCTTCGAGAACTGCAATCCTTACCGCTTCATCGAACTCAACTTCAAGCATCTGCTCGGCCGGGCTCCCCAGAACAAGGCCGAAATGCTCCATCACTTCACCATCCTCCAGGAGCAGGGCTTCGACGCCGAGATCGACTCCTACATCGACAGTGCCGAGTATCAGGAACGCTTCGGCGAAGAAGCTGTTCCCTACCTGCATGGCTTCAACTACAACTCCGGCCAGCAGGGTCTGCAGTTTTCCTACATGCTGCAACTCACCCGCGGCGTGGGTGCTTCTGTGCGCGGCGACCTGCTCAAGACCCAATCCCGGCTCAACCCAGCCGTCCATGCCGAGCAGCCGCTGCCGGTGGTGAGTCCCAATGCCAAGGGCTCGGTGTTCCGCAAGGTCACCAGCGATGGCGTCACCCGCCAGGGCGTGGGTTCCGGTGAAGAAGGCCGCACCTTCAGGGTTGAAATCACCGGATTCAACAACTACAGGCTGCACAAGCGCAGCAACCGGGTGCGTTTCATCCCCTTCAACAAACTGCTGGAGTACCAGCAACAGATCCACCGTGAGGGTGGTCGGGTCGCCAGCATCACGCCGGTGAACTGAAGCTTGCTTCTGCGCGAGCCTTGATCTTTTCCCTTTTGCCCCTTCGCACCAACCACCATGAAGGTTTCTGCAGGTAGCCGCGGCACCAGCTTCACCAGCAGCCGTCAGGTCACATTCACCGTCACCGGTCTCGCCAACAACGACTACTCCCGTACGGCAGACATGACCATGAATGTGCCCTACACCCGGATGAATGAAACCATGCGGCTTGTTCAGCGGATGGGTGGCAAGATCACCGGCGTGAGTGTCAATGGCGGCGACCTCGTGGGTGCAGGCAAGGTGGCTCCAGCCCGCAAGAAGTCGAAGTCGAAAGCCGAGGGCTGAGCCCAGCTCCAACCGAAAGCACAACCCCACGAGCCCCCATCAGGGGGCTTTTTTGTGGCCGATTCACGACCCAGCGCACGGCCTCCCTGCCAGCAAGACAGCCAACAGACCAGGGCACGGTGACCGTTTGTTAATTGGTGAGACGCCTGCCGCGGGGACAACCAACAATGGTCAAGTCAAGTTGACAGATGCTCGGTGCTCCCGGGCGTCAGACAACCTGGCCATCCCTTCAACTCTCCCCGACTTCACGTCGCGACCAGGAGCTCTCCCCATGTTCGACGCCTTCACCAAGG
>NZ_JBSJOW010000012.1:0-22048 GCF_056633055.1 Paraciimarium castrense LEGE 11436
CCTACAGCACCGAAGGACCGCTCTCGCAGGCGCTCTCCAATCTCTGTAAGCCTGCTCTGCTTGGATCTGGCCTCGCGGCCTTCCCCTCGCTGAGCAGTTCAACACCATAGCAGTGTGAGTGCCCTCCATTCGCAACAAGCCTGCGGAGTTGCCTGGGACGGCGCCCGATGGGTTCAGCCACCCCACAGCGAGGAGGGGCACCGCATCCGCCCATGGTCAGGGCCGTGGGGTCGTCTGCTGTGGCCCCCGCCGCTGGCAGCTGACAGCCCTGGGGCTGCCTGCAGAGCAGGCGGTCTGGATGCGATCCATGGGGTTGCGCCCGAGGTGGAGGATCCAGGAAAGACCGGCCTGGCGACTGAGACCGTGCTGCCGCTGCCAGTAGGCCAGGGCACGCTGCCTGCGGGGCCGTATTGCTGGCTGAGGCTGATGGATGAAGCGGTGGAGCCGCTCCGGAATGGGGGTTCACACCGAGCCTGGCGGCTCCGAGGTGCCAGTAGGCCAGGGGGTTGGCAGGGCTGGTCAGGCGGTCGGAGACATCGGCATGAAGCCGCCCAGGGCCAGAACGAACCGCTCAGCCCTGGGTTGGAGTCAGAGAAAACTGATCGGCGCTGCCGGGAGCCTGTGCCACGATCCCAACACAACGCCCCATCTCGTCTTGTGACCCTGCGGCTCAGCAACACGCTCACCCGTCGCGTCGAGGCATTCGAGCCTCTGGAGGCGGGGAAAGTGAGCATCTACTGCTGCGGCGTGACGGTGTACGACCTCTGCCACCTCGGCCACGCCCGCAGCTACATCGCCTGGGATGTGCTGCGCCGCTACCTGATCTGGAGCGGTTACGCGGTGACCTTCGTGCAGAACTACACCGACATCGACGACAAGATTCTTGGCCGTGCCGCCGCCGAGGGCAGCTCGATGCAGGTGGTGAGCGAGCGCAACATCGAGGCGTTTCGTACCGACATGGCCCGCCTCAACATCCTGCCCCCGGATCGCATGCCAAGGGCCACGGGCAGTCTCGGGGCGATCCGCCGCATGATTGCGGAACTGGAGGCCAAGGGCGCGGCCTATTCCACCGACGGCGATGTGTATTTCGCCGTGATGGGCCATGGCGGCTACGGCAAGCTCTCCGGCCGCGACCTCGGCGAACAGCAGGACAACGCCGCCGGCCGGGTGGCGACGGCGGAAGAGGCCCGCAAGCGGCATCCGTTTGATTTCGCCCTCTGGAAAGGGGCCAAGCCGGGCGAGCCGAGCTATCCCTCCCCCTGGGGCCAGGGGCGGCCGGGCTGGCACATCGAGTGCTCCGCCATGGTCCGCGAGGAGCTGGGCGACACGATCGACATCCACCTCGGCGGCGCCGATCTGATCTTTCCGCACCACGAGAACGAGATCGCCCAGTCGGAGGCCACCACCGGCAAGCCCCTGGCCCGCACCTGGCTGCACAACGGCATGGTGAATGTGGGCGGCGAAAAGATGTCCAAGTCGCTGGGCAACTTCACCACCATCCGCGCCCTGCTGGATTCGGGGGTGAGCCCGATGACCCTGCGGCTGTTCACCCTGCAGGCCCACTACCGCAAGCCCCTCGATTTCAGCAGCGAGGCCCTGGAGGCCGCCGCAGCCGGCTGGAAGGGACTCAATGCCGCCCTGGGCCTTGGCCAGCCCAGCGCCGACAGCGCCATCACCCCCGTGCCCAGCGCAGGCGATCCCGGCGCCCTGGAGCCAGAGCTGGCGGCGCTGCGAGAGCGCTTCACCGACGCCATGGACGACGACCTCAACACCTCAGCCGCCCTGGCCACGCTGTTCGAGCTGGGCCGGCCCCTGCGCAGCCTGGCCAACCGGCTGGAGCGGGGCGACGACAGCGCCGCCGAGGCCGTCGCCAGCCCCGCCATGGCGGCCCGGCTGGGCCTGCTGCAGGAACTGGCGGCCGTGCTGGGGCTGAAGCCAGAGGCCCCGGCCCCGCCGCAGAACCCCGCCGGCACCGCGGCAGCCCCCGAGGAGGCGGAGATCCTGGCCCGCATCGAAAGCCGCCGGGCCGCCAAGGCCGCCCGCGACTACGCCAGCGCCGACCGCATCCGCGCCGAGCTCCAGGCCGAGGGCATCGAGCTGATCGACCGCCCCGGTGGCCACACCGAGTGGCTGCGCAGCTGAGCCGCCTGGCCGGAGCCAGCGGGCCTCACTTTGGCGGTGACTGATCGGCCATCAGCCGCTCGATGCGGCGGATCCGCTCCAGGGTTTTCTGCCACACCTCCAGCTCAAAGGAGCGGCCGGCATCGCCGGCCTGCACCGCGTCCTGGCAGTCGCGCACCATGGCCTCGATGTCCTCGCGGGCCTCGAAGGCGTCCCAGAGCTTGCGCTCCAGCCGGGCGCGTTCGATGAAATTCCAGCGCTGCAGCCAGCCCGGCCGTGCCGCCATCGTTCAGCAATCAACTGGCGCCAGTCAAACCCCTGGCCGGCAGGGCTCAGCCGCTCCAACTGCGGGCCAGGTCGAGCACCGAGACCACCAGGCCCACCGTGATGGCGGGCGGCGACAGCCAGCGCAGGGCCCAGAGCAAGGGCCGCACCAGGGCATCAGAGCTGCCGGACTGGCGCAGATCGTCCAGGAAGCGCGCCGGGGCACCCCAGCCCAGCAGCAGCGCCAGCCCCAGGCCACCACTGATCAGCACCACTCCGCCGAACACCGCGTCCATGCGCTCCAGCACACCCACATCCAGGGCCGAGGGCAGCCCCAGCAGGGCGATCAGCAGCACCAGCAGCCAGGTGGCGCGCCGGCGGCTCCAGCCGAGCCGGTCCATCAGGGAGCTGGTGGGCACCTCCAGCAGCGACACGGCGGAGGTGATCGCGGCGATGTAAGCCAGGGCGAAGAACACCACGGCCACGAGCCGGCCGCTCAGGCCCAGGGAGGCCAGACCGGTGGGCAGGGCGATGAACAGGGTGCCCACGGTGCTGCCGCTCACCACGTCGCCCAAGCCGAAACTCGCCACCACCGGGAAGGTGACGCAACCGGCCATCAGCCCGACGGCCGTGTCCATCGCCACCACGCTGGCGGCCTCGCGGGGAATGGGGCTGCGGCGCTGCAGGTAGGCCGCGTAGGCCAGGATCGCGCCGATGCCGGTGCCGATCGAGAAGAAGGCCTGGGTGAAGGCGTTGCGGATCGTGGCCGGGTCGAGCAGTTTGGCGGCATCCCAGCGCAGCAGGAAGGTGCGGTAGCCGGCGGCCGTCTCCGGCAGGGTGGTGGCCCACAGCAGCAGGCCGAGCAGCATCAGGAACAGCAGCGGCATGCCCCAGCGGCTGAGCCGCTCGATGCCGCCACGGATGCCTGCGGCCACCACGGCGCCGGTGAGGGCCAGGCTGAGCAGGTGGCCAAGCACGGCATCACCCCCGCTGCTGATCGCCGTGAAGTAGGCCTCGGCCGCCGCCATGTCGCTTGGCAGCCCGTCGGCCAGAGCATGCAGCAGGGTGCGGCCCGTCCAGCCCATCAGCACGGCGTAATAGGAGAGGATTCCCGTGGCGGCGACCATGTAGAGCCAGCCCAGGAGCGCCCAGCGGCGGCCTCCCACCGTGACCGGCGCCAGCAGCGGCGCGTGCCCGGTGCTTCGCCCCAGCACCATCTCGGCCACCAGCACTGGCAGGCACACCAGCAGCACGATCAGCAGGTAGAGCAGCACAAAGGCGGCGCCGCCCCCCTGGGAGGCCCGGTAGGCAAACCCCCAGAGGTTGCCAAGGCCCACGGCGCTGCCCGAGGCCGCCAGCACGAATCCCAGGCCCGAGCCCCAGTGTTCCGGAGGCCTGCCGCGCTGGCTGGGGCGGAAAGGGGTCATGGGGCGCAGGACGATCGCCCCAGTGTCCGGCATCCGGCCATCAGGCGCCCATCTCCTGGCCGCCGGCGCGGGCCTGCAGCTGCTCCAGCCCCGCCACCAGGGCCACACCGACGGCCATCAGCAGCGCGGCGGCCACCAGGGCCTGGAGGCTGCCGGGCCCGGCCACAGCATCCCGCAGCACCACCACCTTGCCGCTGGCGTTGGTGATGCTCTCGAGCACGACGCGGAACGGCCAGATCTTCCACAGCGAGCCGGCCATGAAGCCCACCAACAGGGCCACGGTCTGCCCGTGCCAGCGCTGCAGCAGCCAGCGCAGCAGGCGCACGAACAGCAACAGGCCCGTGATGCAGCCCAGGGCAAAGGGCACCAGGGTGCCGAACTGCAGCCCCTTCACGGCCTCCATCACATGCTGGTACTGGCCCAGCACCAGCAGCAGAAAGGAGCCCGACACCCCCGGCAGGATCATCGCCATGATCGCCACGGCGCCACTCCAGTAGATCGTGAAGGGGTCGTGGGGCATGGTCACCGGCACCCGGGTGACGAACAGCAGCGCCCCCAGCACCCCGGCCGCCATGGCGATCAGGCCGGAGGCGCCCCAGTGGGCGTGGCGGGCGATCAGCACGATCGACCCCACGATCAAGCCGAAGAAGAAGGCGAACAGCAGCACCCGGTGGTCGGCATAGAGCCAGGTGATCGGCCGCACCAGCAGCAGCACCGACCCCAGCAGCCCCGTGAGCAAGGGCAGCAGGAAGCTGAGCTGCACCCGCGCCGCCGCCTCGCGCCAGGCGCCACGGCCCAGCAGAGCCAGGAAGGCCAAATCGAAGCCGGCCACCGCCTCGAGCAGGCGGCCGTAGATGCCGAGGATGAAGGCCATGCTCCCCCCCGAAACCCCCGGCACCACATCGGCGGCCCCCATGGCCAGGCCACACAGCAGCACGTAGGGCAAGGAGGGCGCGCGGGCCATGGGGGAATCAGTGGGACACTTGGAGCGCCGCAACCTTAGGGAGCCCTGCCGTGAAAGCCATCAGCGTGCTGGGGTCCACCGGCTCCATCGGCACCCAGACGCTGCAGCTGGCCTGCGAGTTTCCCGACCGCTTCAAGGTGGTGGCCCTCACCGCCGGCAACAACCTCGACCTGCTGCTGGAGCAGATCCTGCGCCATGCCCCCGAGGCGGTGGCCCTGGCCGATGGCGAGCGGGTGGCGGAGCTGCGCCAGCGGCTGGCGGCCCTGGATCCGGCCCGCCAGCCGGCGCGTCTGCCCGAGCTGCTGGGGGGCCTCGACGGCCTCTGCGCCGTGGCCGCCTGGCCCAGCGCCGACCTGGTGGTGACCGGCATCGTGGGCTGCGCCGGCCTGCTGCCCACCCTGGCGGCGGTCCGCGCCGGCAAGGACCTGGCCCTGGCCAACAAGGAAACCCTGATCGCCGCCGGGCCGGTGGTGCTGCCGGAACTGGCCAAATCCGGCAGCCGGCTGCTGCCGGCCGATTCCGAGCACTCCGCCATCTTCCAGTGCCTGCAGGGCACCCCCTGGGCCGACACCGCCCGCCTCTCCACCGGCGTGCCCACCCCGGGCCTGCGCCGCATCCAGCTCACCGCCAGCGGCGGGGCCTTCCGCGACTGGCCCGCTGCTGACCTGGCCCGTGCCACCGTGGCCGATGCCACCAGCCACCCCAACTGGAGCATGGGCCGCAAGATCACGGTGGATTCTGCCTCGCTGATGAACAAGGGGCTGGAGGTGATCGAGGCCCACTACCTGTTCGGGCTCGACTACGACCACATCGAGATCGTGATTCACCCGCAATCGATCATCCACTCGATGGTGGAGCTGGCCGATTCCTCGGTGCTGGCCCAGCTGGGCTGGCCAGACATGAAATTGCCGCTCCTCTACTGCCTCAGCTGGCCGGGCCGGCTGGAGACCCCCTGGCGCCGCCTCGACCTCACGCAGGTGGGCCAGCTCAGCTTCCGCGCCCCGGAGCCAGCCAAGTATCCCTGCATGGCCCTGGCCTATGCCGCCGGCCGGGCCGGCGGCACGATGCCGGCGGTGATGAATGCCGCCAACGAGCAGGCCGTGGCCCTGTTCCTCGAGGAGCAGGTGCATTTCCTCGACATTCCGCGCCTGATCGAGCGGGTGTGTGACCGCCACCGGGCCGACCTCACCGCCAGGCCATCCCTGGACGACGTGCTGGCGATCGACGCCTGGGCCCGCCAGGCGGTGCACGAGGCCGCCGCCCAGCTCAGCGCCCGCACGCCAGCCGCCCTGCCGGCCTGATCGCTGCCATGCCCGTGGTCCAAGCCCCGATCGCCCACCACCTGCTGCTCTGCGCCACGCCCACCAAGGCGCTCTGCTGCCCCGATCCCGCCCTGGGGGCCGCCAGCTGGGATGTGCTCAAACGCCTGGTGCGGGAGCTGGGCCTGGAGGATCCGGCCCGCCCCGGCGGCATCGTGCTGCGCAGCAAGGCCGACTGCCTGCGCATCTGCAGCGAGGGGCCGATCCTGCTGCTCTGGCCGGAGGGGATTGTGTACGGGGCCGTCACGCCGGAGCGGATCGAGCGGATCGTGCGGGAGCACGTGGTGGGCGGCGTGCCCATCGAGGAGTGGATCCTGCGGCGGCAGCCCTTCAGCCCAGCAGCCTCTGCAGCCAGCCCAGCGTGAGCTGATCGGCCCACGTGGACCGGGGGCCATCGCCGCGGCCATGGAAGCCGTTGTGGCCGCCCCCCGCCGTGAGCACCACCTCAGCAGATGGGGCACCTGGAGCAGCGGCAGCCAGCTGCTGGGTGGCCGTGGCGGGCACCCAGGGATCATCCAGGGCATGCACCAGCAGGGTCGGCGGCAGGGGAGCGCCCGCCAGCAGCCGCTGCAGCGGGGAGGCGTCGCGGTAGTAGGCCTCGACGCTGGGGTAGCCCCAGCGCGGTGCCGTGATAGCGGCATCGAAGGAGCGGATGGAGCCGGGGGCCCCCGGTCCCTGCAGCCCCGCTTGCTCGGCGGGGTCGAAACCGAAGGGGTCTTCGAGGGTGAGGGCAATCAGGCGGCGCAGCAGCCAGCGCTGGTAGAGCCGGTTGCGGGGCCGGCCGATCTGGTCGGAGCAGGCCGCCAGATCGAGGGGGCTGCTGACGCACACCAACCCAGCCAGCAGGCCTGGCTCGGCCAGGGCGGCATTGAGCAGCACCGTGCCCCCCAGGGAGAGCCCCACCCCCAGCAGCGGCGCCGGAGCAGCCAGGGCAGCGATCTGGTGCAGCACGGGCAGGAGGTCGCGGTTGCAGGCGGCGGCATAGGTGCCCGCCGCCAAGCGCCGGCCTGGGCCCGCCCCGCGCAGGTTGAGGCGCAGCACGCCGAAACCGGCCCCGGCCAGGACCTGGCCCAGGCGCCGCACTCCGAGGGCCTCGCTGCTGCCTCCGAGGCCATGGAGCAGCACCACCAGGGAGGGGGGGGTCGCCGTGGCAGGGTTCGGAGGAACGCTCAGGCCAACCAAAGCCTGGGGCTGATCCAACGGCCGGGTTCTCGGCGCCCCTGCGACGGAATTCAGCGGAAAGTGGAGGGTGGCGGCGCCGTCTTCTGGCAGCCGCAGTGGCTGCAGCGTGTCACGCAGCGTCTGCAGATCGGGCCCCCACCACGGCCAGCGGCCGCCGGGCCAGGAACTGCCGAGCCGGGGGGGACACGCTTCGCGGACCATCGGGAGCTCCAGCAGCCGGGAGGAAGGGGGTCGCCGGCCGTCTTGGCTGCTGGCAGGGGGCAGACAGCTGGTGCCAGCGCGCCAGAGTAGTTCGGCCGGCGTGCTCAGGAACCGAAAGACGACCGTCAGGAGGCGGCCAGATCGATCACCTTCACCTGGTCCAGAGACACATCGAAGGCAGGTGAGCCCTGGCGGGAGAGGGGCCATCGACGGACCCAGCAACGGTCTGAGTCTTCATCGAGGCTGAGTAACTGATAGGCATGGTCGGGCTGGCTGGTGAGCCGCACGATCTGGCCTTGCTGGATCGTCATGCTGCTAAGGGTGTGGTTGTGGGTATGGGTCCCTGGGACAGCAGGGCGCTGAGTCCGGGTTGAAGGACGGTGCCTTGAACGTAACGGAGTGTCTCAAGGGGATTGACAGCCGGTCACATTCGGGTCACGAATGTCAGCGAAAGCGGACCCGCCTGGCGCCGACTTGCTAGACCCTTCGCTTCAGGAGGCCACCTTCTGCCGCCCCACCCCCAGCTCGCGCAGCTCCGAGAGCAGGCCGTTGAGCACCACCTTGGCGTCGCCGAACACCATCGCCGTCTGGGGCAGCTCGAACAGGCCATTGGCGATGCCGGCGTAGCCGGCGCCGAGGCTGCGCTTCACCACGAACACCTGGCGGGCCTGGTCCACCTCCAGCACGGGCATGCCGTAGAGGGGGCTGGTGGGGTCGGTCTTGGCGTCGGGGTTCACCACGTCGTTGGCGCCGAGCACGATCGCCACGTCAGTGCGGGGGAACTCGGGGTTGATGGCGTCCATCTCCTGCAGCTGCTCGTAGGGCACATCGGCCTCGGCCAGCAGCACATTCATGTGGCCGGGCATGCGCCCCGCCACCGGGTGGATCGCATAGCTCACCTCGGTGCCGTTGGCCTCCAGCACCTTGGCCAGCTCGCGCAGGGCGTGCTGGGCCTGGGCCACGGCCAGCCCGTAGCCGGGCACGAACACCACCCGCTCGGCGTTCTCCAGGGCCAGGGCACACTCCTCAGGGCTGCAGCTGGTGATGCGGGTGTAGCCGGCCTCGCTGCCGCCACCGCCCACCTTGGGCGCCACGCCCAGGGCGCCACCGAACAGCACGCTCACCAGGGAGCGGTTCATGGCCGTGCACATCACCTGGGTGAGGATCAGGCCGGCCGAGCCCACCATGGCGCCGGCCACGATCAGCAGCTGGCTGCCCACCACGAAGCCCGCCGCCGCCGCCGCCACGCCCGAGTAGCTGTTCAGCAGCGAGATCACCACCGGCATGTCGGCGCCGCCGATCGGCAGGGTGAGGCCGATGCCGAGCAGGCAGGAGCTGACCACCAGCACCGCCAGCAGCGTGGGCCCGCCAGAGCTGCTCAGGAGCACCGCCGCCCCCAGGGCCACCGCCGCCAGGGCGATGTTGACGCCGTGGCGCAGGCCGCTCTGGGTCCAGCCCGGCGTGCCGAGCCAACCCTGCAGCTTGGCCATGGCCACGATCGAGCCGCTGAAGGTGATCGAGCCCACCACCACCGAGATGGCGATCGACACCTGGGACACCAGGTTGGAGGCATCGGCCCGGAACAGGGCCACCCCCACGGCCACCAGCAGCGAGGAGAGGCCACCGCAGCCATTGAACAGGGCGACCATTTCGGGCATGGCCGTCATCGGCACCCGGCGGGCGGTGATCAGCCCGGCCAGGCCACCCACGGCGGCGCCGGCGCCGATGCCGGCCCAGGCGATCGGCTCGGGCCGCAGCTGGATCAGCAGTCCAGCCACCGCCAGGCCCATGGCCAGGGCGGCCAGGCCGTTGGCGGAGCGGGCCGAGCGCACCTTGGCCAGGCCCTTGAGGCCCAGGGCGAGCAGCAGCACCGCCGCCAGGTCGATCACCACGGGGAACGCGGCGCTGAGGGTGTCCATCAGGTTCGGGTTAGGAGTAGGGAGGCAGGCGGAGGCGGTGGCGGTGGCGGTGGCGGTGGCGTGAACACCGCTCAGCGCGGCTTGCGGGCGAACATCGCCAGCATGCGGTCGGTCACCAGGAAGCCGCCCACCACGTTGAACAGGGCGAAGCCCAGGGAGAGGGAGCCCAGCAACAGCAGCACCGGGGCATCGCCGGCCTGGGCAATCAGGGTGAGCGAGGCCAGCACGGTGATGCCGCTGATGGCGTTGGCGCCGCTCATCAGGGGGGTGTGCAGGGTGGGGGGCACCTTGCCGATCAGTTCCAGCCCCAGCAGGCTGCCGAGCAGCAGCACCCAGAGCGATTCGGAGAGGCTGCCCATCAGGCCACCCCCGCCAGCTGGGGCTCATCGGCGGCCACGCCCACCACATCGGGGCGCCAGCAGCGGCCTGCATGGGTGATCAGGCAGCCCGCCACGATCGGATCCTCCCGGTCGAAGCCGAAGCTGGCGGCAGGCGCCACGGCCTCGCCAGCGGCGGCGCCATCGGGCGGGGGCGACGGGTTCAGGCTGAGCAGATGCTCCAGCAGGGACGCCACGTTGCGGGCATAGAGGGCGCTGGCGTGGTTGGGCACGCTGCTGGGCAGGGCATCGGCGCCGATCAGCTGCACGCCATGGCGCAGCACGGTCTGGCCGGGCACGGTGCAGGCGCAGTTGCCGCCCTGGCCCACGGCCAGGTCCACCACCACCGCCCCGGGGCGCAGCCGATCCAGCATCGCCTCGCTGATCAGACGCGGCGCCGGCCGGCCAGGCACCTGGGCCGTGCAGATCACCATGTCGGCCTGGGCGAGCTGCTCTTCGAGCTGCTGGCGCTGGGCAACCAGGAAGGCCTCACTGGCCGCCTTGGCATAGCCGCCGGCCTCCCCCGGGGCCTCGTCCCGCTCGGGCGGTGCCACGAAGCGGCCCCCCAGAGACTCCACCTGTTCGCGGGCGGCGGCGCGCACATCGCTCACGTACACCACCGAACCGAGACGGCGGGCGGTGGCCAGGGCCTGGAGGCCCGCCACGCCGGCTCCGAGGATCAGGGTGCGGGCCGGCTGGATCGTGCCGGCAGCCGTCATCAGCATCGGCACGTAGCGATCCAGGGCCGCCGCCGCCAGCAGCACCGCCTTGTAGCCGGCGATGTTGGCCTGGGAGGAGAGCACGTCCATGGTCTGGGCGCGGCTGGTGCGGGGCAGCAACTCCAGGGCGAGGGCCGACACCTGACGGCGGTTGAGGGCTCCCACAAGGGCATCGGCGCCGTAGGGGGCCAGCAGGCCCACCAGCAGGGCACCGGGGCGCAGCTGCTCCAGGCGATTCTGGGAGGGAGGCTGCACACACAGCACCCCATCGAGGTGCTCCCAGCTGGGGCTGTCAGCGGCCAGGAGTTCGGCGCCGGCGGCGGCATAGGCCTGATCGCCGTAGCCGGAGGCCTCACCCGCCCCGGCCTCCACGGCGATGCTCAGGCCCTTGGCGCTGAGTCGCTGCACGGTTTCCGGGGTCGCGGCCACCCGCGCCTCGCCGGGGTGGACTTCCCGCTGAATCAGGAGCTGGGGGGGAGACAGGGACACCGGCGCTGCACATGGTCCTGTCTGTATTAGGAAGCCAGTCGGCTGCGGCGGCAACGCATCGGGGGGCAATGTGCGGGCATGCCCACCTGGGATGCCCTGGACACACCACCGGATCGGCGTCGCTACACAATCGGCAGCAATTCCTGCTCAATGCAGCGGGCCAGGGCTTCGGCCCGGTAGCGGTGCAGCAGGCGGGCCCGCAGGATCAGCGGGTCGATGTCGCACTCCAGCAGCCAGCAGAGCTCCAGGTGGCGGCGGCGCCACGACAACGAGGCGATCGGGATCCGGGGAGGAGGAACCATGGCCGCACTCGACTACCGCTCACCCGGAAGCTAGGCAGCCTGCAGAACCTGCCCATCAGCGAGAACACCTATTTGCATCGGCGTTTCGGGGGGACAATGCAGGCTCCAGGAGTGCCATGGCCCACCCCTCCTTCACCTTGCCTGCGGGGAACGGTTCGGTCGCCGCCTGGCCGATCCGTCCGCGTCAGTGGCAGCGCCAGCTGATCCAGCTGTTGCGTGCCCGCCTGGTCCAGGCGCCCGCCGGCGGCCAGGACGTGCTGATCCATGCCGGCCCCGGCGCCGGCAAGACGCTCGGGGCCCTGCTCAGCTTCCAGCGCCTGCAGGCGGAGGGTCGGCTGGATCATCTGCTGGTGTTCTGCCACCGCACCACGATCGCCAGCCAATGGCAGGCGGCCGCCGTGCGGCTCGGCCTGCAGCTGCAGCTCTGGAGCCCCGACCAGGACCTGGAGCCCCCCCAGGCCGGGGAGCCGCGGCAGGGTCTGGTGCTCAGCTACCAGGCCGCCGCCCGCTATCGGCAGCGCCTCGAGGCCGCCTGGAGTGACCCCTGGAGCACTGGCGGCCCCGGCGCGATCGGAGGGGGGCGCTGGCTGGCGATCGCCGATGAGGTGCACCACCTCGGCATCGATCCGGAGGAACCGGAGGCGGCGGCCTGGGGCCAGGCCTTCAGCCGGCTCACTGCCGGCGCCGCCCTGCGGCTGGGCCTCACCGGTACCCCCTTCCGGGCCGACAACCTGGCCTTCTGCTCTGCCCGCCGCATTCAGGCGCGCCAAGGCGATGAAACCGTGGAGCACATCCGCCCCGACCTCAGCGTGGAGCCCCGGGCCCTGATCGCCGCCGGCGATGTGCGGCCGCTGGAGTTCCGCTTTCAGGACGGCTGGGTGGAGCATGGCCGCCCGATCGAGACCAACCCGCTCCAGCACGGCGACACCGAGACCTCGCCCCTCTCGGCCGAGGCCCGCGAGAGCTGGCGGGCCCGCAACCTGCGGCGGGCCATCCGCCTCGGTGATTCCAGCAGCATCGCCCTGCGGCTGCTGCTGCGCGCCCGCGATCGCCTCGAGCGGGTGCGGCGCGAGCACCCCGAGGCGGGCGGGCTGGTGATCGCCCGGGACATCGCCCATGCAGGCCAGCTCAGTGCCCTGCTGCGGGAACAGGGTGATCGGGTGCATCTGGTGCACTCCCAGGACCCTCAGGCGGCGGAACGGCTGGCGACATTCCAGGCGGGGGAGGCCGACTGGCTGGTGAGCATCGACATGTGCGCTGAGGGCTTCGATGCGCCGCGGCTGCGGGTGGTGGCCTACCTCACCACCGTGGTGACCCGCAGCCGCTTCGTGCAGGCGATCACCAGGGCCGTGCGCATGGAGGCCAGCCGCGCCTCCCTGGAAGCCATTCCGCGCCACCCCTCCTATGTGTTTGCCCCCGCCGATCCCCTGCTGATCAGCTACGCCCGCAGCTGGTCGTTGAGCGAGCCCTATCTGCTGCGGAGCCGCTCCACGCCAGCGGCAGCGGCTGGGGCGGGCAAGACCGCGGGGGGCCAGCTGCCCCTGGAGGCGATTCGCGAAGAGGCGGGCGAGATGCTGCATCTGCGAGGGCCCGAACTGCCTGGCTTCCTGAAGCGGCCAGCCAGAGCCGCCTGAGCAACCCGCCTGCGGAGCCCTTCACCACAAAGCTGTACGGATTTGAGCAAAACACTTGCCAAAATGGGCCGAAGGGACGATGCCTTCACGACGTTGTGTCAACCACTACCTCAATTCGGCACGGCAGCCGCCAACGTGGTGCCACAAAGGGAATTCGGGTCGGGATCATGGATGCTCCACTGAACCGCCGACTCACCGTTGCCGTGAGCTGGGCCCTGGCCCGCCGGGCCACCCTCGACGCTCTGGAGCACTACGAAGAGAGTTACGCCCTCACCGAAGAGTTCCGTGAATGGCTGCTTGGCGTGGAAGACCATCCGCAGCTGCTGGAGCTGGGCATGTTGATGGTGCCCCACAACCTCAACAAGGCCGTGAATCCCGAGATCGACGGCATCCTGGAGCTGTGAACGCAGCGGGCCGCCCCGTCCCTTAGGCTGTAACTCATAGTCACTCCGCCTAAGCCGTGTCAGCTGAGAGCAGCCCCGCCGTCCAGAGCCGGCCAGAGATCGAGAACCTGGTGATCGTGGGCTCCGGCCCAGCCGGCTACACCGCCGCCATCTACGCAGCCCGCGCCAACCTGCGCCCGCTGCTGATCACCGGGTTTCAAGACGGCGGCATCCCAGGCGGTCAGCTGATGACCACCACCCACGTGGAGAACTACCCCGGCTTTCCCGATGGGATCCTGGGGCCCGATCTGATGGACCGGATGAAGGCCCAGGCCGAGCGCTGGGGCACCGAGCTGGTGCTCGCCGATGCCACCGCCATTGACCTCTCCCAGCGTCCCTACCGGGTGAGTGCCGATGGCGTCACCTACATGGCCCACAGCGTGATCCTGGCCACCGGCGCCAGCGCCAATCGGCTGGGGCTTCCCAGTGAGGAGCGGTTCTGGAGCCGCGGCATCAGCGCCTGCGCCATCTGCGACGGCGCCACCCCCCAGTTCCGCAACGAGCCCGTGGCCGTGGTGGGCGGCGGCGACTCCGCCTGTGAGGAGGCTGTGTACCTCACCAAGTACGGCAGCCAGGTGCACCTGATTGTACGTTCGGGCCAGCTGCGGGCCAGCAAGGCCATGGCCGATCGGGTGCTGGCCAATCCCGCCATCAGCGTGCACTGGCACCGTCAGGTGCTCGATTGCAGCGGCGGGGACTGGCTGGGCGCCCTCACCCTGCAGGACACCCAGGCCGACGGCCGCGAGGAGCTGGCCGTGAAGGGCCTCTTCTACGCCATCGGCCACACCCCCAACACCCGCCTGGTGAAGGATCAGCTGGAGGTGGACAGCCTCGGCTACCTGGTGACCCGGCCCGGCCGGCCCGAAACCAGCCTCGAGGGCGTCTTCGCCGCCGGCGATGTGGCCGATGCCGAGTGGCGCCAGGGCGTCACCGCCGCCGGCAGCGGCTGTCAGGCCGCCCTCGCCGCCGAGCGCTGGCTCACCCACCACAACCTCGCCACCACCGTGAGCCACACTCCCGTGGATCCGCAAACAGTGGGCGAGCCGAAGCGCACCGCCGTGAGCGACGAGGCCAACTTCGATCCCGCCGCCCTCTGGCAGAAGGGCGGCTATGCCCTCCGCAAGCTCTACCACGACAGCGACAAGCCCCTGCTGGTGGTGTACACCTCCCCCACCTGCGGGCCCTGCCACGTGCTCAAGCCCCAGCTCAAGCGCGTGCTCGACGAACTGGGCGGCGCCGCCCAGGGGGTGGAGATCGACATCGAGGCCGATCAGGAGATCGCCGTGCAGGCCGGCGTCACTGGCACTCCCACCGTGCAGCTGTTCTTTCGCAAGGAGCTGCAGCAGCAGTTCAAGGGCGTGAAACAGCGCAGTGCCTTCAAGGCCGCCATCGAAGCGCTGCTGGCTGTACCCGTCTGAGCAGGCTGCAGCTGAGCGGGCCTAGGCTCAGCGGCGCCGCGGGCCACCGGGACGGTTGCCGCCAGCGCGGGGCCCCGTGGCGCCGACGTTGCGCTCCCGGTAGGTGATGCGGCCGCGGGTGAGGTCGTAGGGGCTGATCTCCACCAGCACCTTGTCGCCTGCCAGCAGCTTGATCCGGAACTTGGTGAGCTTGCCCGCCGCCCGGCACAGGCACTGGTGGCCAGCCGGCTGCTCCAGTGTCACCAGGTAGAACCCGTTGCCCTGTTCCTTCTCAATCACACCGGAGGTCTCAATCATGCAGCGAAGCGGCCAGGCGAAGCAACAGCTTTCTGTAGCTTAGGCGTCACTGGGCCGCACCCCGGCCAGGGGGCTGGGCTCAGGGCCTAGGGTCTGCGCCACCTCTGCACCAGCCCCCAACGCCATGATCCTTCCCCCGCTCAGCCTGGATCTTGGCCTGTTGTTGATTTCAATCGGCGTGGTCAACCTCTGGAACGCCCGCCAGTCCTGATGCCGCGCTGACCACCCTTCTCTTCCACAAGCCCTACGGGGTGCTGAGCCAGTTCACCCCAGAGCCGGACAGCCGCTGGCGCTGCCTGGCCGAGTTCATCCCGGTGCCGCGGGTCTATGCCGCCGGTCGCCTCGATGCCGACAGCGAGGGCCTGTTGCTGCTCACCGACAACGGCCAGCTGCAGCGGCGTCTCACCGATCCCAGCTTTGGCCACTGGCGCACCTACTGGGTTCAGGTGGAGGGCCAGGCCAGCGACCATGCCGGCGCGCTGGAGCAGCTGCGCCGCGGCGTGCTGCTCCAGGGGCAGGGCACCAGGCCCGCCCGGGTGCAACTGCTGGCTGAACCCGACCTGCCAGCGCGCCACCCCCCGATCCGGCAGCGGGCCAGGATTCCAGTGAGCTGGCTGGAGCTGCAGCTGCAGGAGGGCCGCAACCGTCAGGTGCGGCGCATGACAGCCCTGGTGGGGCTGCCCACCCTGCGCCTGGTGCGGGTGGCCATCGACCTGATGGATGGTCAGGAGCCCCTGAACCTGAGCGATCTGGCCCCGGGCCAGTGGCGTCACTTGACGGCTGCTGAACAGAGGCGCCTCAACCGCCTGGGGCGCCCCTCACCCGGTCGGGGCGGCCGGGCCGGCGGCGGAAAATCGGGACGGGCTGGTGGCGGCGGGTAAGGGGGTTTGGCCAGAGGCTCAGCGGCCAGAGGCGCAGTGGGCTCAGCCCAGGCAGTCTTTGATTTCCCGCACCGTCTGCAGCTGGCCGTAGTAGTAGTTGGCCCGGGCGCGGCGATCCGGATCTTCCAGGCTGTCAAAGGCATCGAAACCCAGGCTCTGCCAGAGCTCGTGGCCGCAGGCGCTGGTGAGGGCCTCACCGGCCTCGGTCTCGAGATTGGCCAGGCGGCGCTGCAGGTTCTTGATCTGGGCAACCGACATCGGCGAGACGCTTCAGCCCGTCATAGTACAGACGAACCAGTGATAATGGGGAGGGCCGTCAGAAGGGCAGCTTCTTCTTGGCGTCCTTGTCGAGATCGGCTTCCATCTCCCTGAGCCGCTTGAGAATGGTGTCGTAGTACTCCTTCAGATAGGCCTCCAGGCCTGTGGTTTCGGAGGGATCGAGGCCAAAGGTCGCGTAGCTCTCCTCCATTGGCGCATCCAGCTTCACGCCACCGCCGGTGACGGCATCGAAGGAGAGCCGTTCGGCCACGTTGAGGCTGGCCTCAAAGAAGCTGGTGAGGCCGCGCATCATCGAGAGCAGGGTCGGCGGCACCCGGAACACCCGGGCATCCTTGCCGGTGAACCGCTCGCAGAGCTGGGTGATCTCACCGGTGATCCAGGCCCGCGGGCCCACGACCGGAAAGGCCCGGCGCACGGTTTCGGGGTGCTCCAGGGCCGCCACCGCAAAGCGGGCCATGTCCTGGGTGTTCATGTAGGCGATCGGCGTGGGCGATCCACTCACCCACACGGTCTGCCCCTCCAGCACGGGGATGGCGAACTGGCTGATCAGGCCCTGCATGAACGCCACGCCGCGCAGGATCGTGTACTCGAAATCAGAGGCCTCCAGCCATTCCTCCGTGCAGGCCTTGATGTCCATCAGCGGCACCTCGCGGTGGCGGGCCGCATCCAGCAGCGACACGAACACGAGGCGCTTGACGCCGGCGCGGGAGCAGGCGGCGAAGAGGTTCTGCTTGCCGCCCCAGTCGATGTCATAGGCACTGCCGGGATCGGTGGCCCGGGCGGTGGCCGCATCGATCACGGCTTCCTGGCCTTCCAGGGCGTAATCGAGGCTGGCTGGTTCCAGCAGGTCGCCCCGGGTGAGCTCACAGCCCCACTCCTGCAGGAAGGCGGCCTTGCGGGGGGAGCGCACCACACAACGCACCTGGTGGCCTGCATCGAGGGCCCGGCGAGCAACCTGGCGCCCCAAGGTGCCCGTTGCGCCCACCACCAAGACCTGCATGCCGCTCGTTCAATCGGCTGAGAGCCTAGGGGCCGGCTCAGCCCAGCGAGATCGGCGAGACCGGCAGCGGCTGGGGGTTTCAGTCTTCGTCGGCGAAGCGCAGCAGCAGGGCGCCGCCGGCCAGGCCCACGGGGATCAGCACCCAGAACAGGGCTGCGATACCGAAGATCTCCGAGGCCATGGTGGGGGCGCGTTGTGACACCAGTTTTAGCGCGGCGTGGCCTCAGTTCGGCCCTGGCGGTGCCAGCGCCGCCGCCAGCTCCAGGATCCGGGCCCAGGGCGCATCGCTGCGCAGCATGCCGGCCATCACGCCGCTGCGGTGGGCGCACCAGCCGTCCTGGCGCAGGGCTTCCAGCAGGCGGGCCAGCCGCGGCGAGCCGCCGGGGAGGCGGCGCCCCAGCTCGGCCATCGGCCAGCAGCGGGCCGGCAGGCCGGGGTCGGCCAGCAGCGCCAGCAACAATCGCTGGCTGGCCGGCGCCTGCCAGCCGGGAGGCAGCGCCAGGGCAGCCTGCTGCAGGCGCTCCAGCCAGGCCCCGTTCTGCAGCGGGCCCAGCCAGAGGGGGCCGGAAATCGCCAGGGGGTGGCCGCCCAGGCGCTGGGGATCCCCAGGGCAGAGGCACGGCGCCCAGCCGCGCAGCCGCAGCAAGCTCTGCAGCTGCTGATCGCCGCAGCCATGGCAGTGGGCCAGAAGCCCGAGCTGCTGCTCCTCACCGGCCCGGGGCCGGCGGCGCAGCTGGATCGCCGTGCGGAAGGTGCGCCCCTCGCTGAAGCTGAACAGGGGTTCAACGCCACGCCCCTGGGCCCAGGCGAGCCGCGCCACCTGGCCGATCTGCAGCCGCAGCGCCAGCTCCCAGCTGGCCGGGTGGGCCCGGGCCGCCGCCCCCAGGGAGCGGATGGCGGCGAGGCGGTCGTGGCCGGTGGGGGAGCGGCCATCGGTGCTGGCCAGGTACAGCACCCCCTCGAAGGCCACGGCCTCCAGGGCGAGGGGCAGCAGCCCCCCCACCGAGCCGAAGCCATCGAGATCCACCAGCTCGAAGCGCTGCTCCCGCAGCAGGCATCCCGCCAGCAGCTTCTGGGCTGTGAGGGCGGTGCAGTGGTGGGGCAAGGCCGCCAGGTTGGCGAGATTGGCGCGCAGCAGCGGCAGGCGCTCGGGATCGGCATCATTGGCCCACACCGAGGCCGCTCCACCCTCCATGGCCAGGCGCAGGCTGCGAATCCCACAGCCGGCCATCAGATCGAGCACCCGCACCGGCGGGTAGGCGCCGGGGCCCTCCCCGCAGGCCACCAGGCTGCGGCAGAGCAGCACGCCCAGGTCGCGGCTGGGCCGCGATTCAGGCCGGAAGAATCCCGGCCCCAGCTGCAGGCTCACACCCCCTTCCCGGTAGGCCTCCGGGGCGGCATCGGCCCTGGCCGGCCTCATCGGCCAGGGCCTGCCGGTGCTGCCCTCAATCGCCTGCCGCTCACCCGTCTGGCCGCGCTGGTGGGAACCATCCTGGCGGCTGGACGAGCCGGCCCCACGGCCAGCGCCAGGCGCGGCCTACGTTTGAGCTTCGCTTGATGGCCCCGGGGGCCACCGCACCTCCCTTGTCTTCCCCCCCGGCTGAGGCAGTGCCGCATTCAGGGCTGGCCCCCCATTCCCACTCGCCCCGCACAGGGGTGGACTGGGGGGAGCACGGCACCTGGATCTGGCGCGGTCTGGCGGTGCACTGGCGCCAGCTCGACCCTCCCGACGACGTGCTCAAGCGCCAGGGCGGCGTGCTGGGAGCGGTACTGCTGCTGCATGGCTTCGGGGCCGCCAGTGGCCACTGGCGCCACAACGCAGCCGCCCTGGCCGCTGAAGGCTGGGCGGTGTATGCCCTGGACCTGATCGGCTTCGGCGCCTCCGAGCAGCCGGGCCCTGGCCGGCTTCCCGCCGGACGCCTCGACAACCGCCTCTGGGCCAGGCAGGTGCAGGCCTTCCTGCAGGAGGTGGTGGGCGGGCCGGCGGTGCTGGTGGGCCATTCCCTCGGCGCCCTCGTGGCCACCAGCTGCGCCACCTTCTTTCCGCTCTGGGTGCGTGCCGTGGTGGCGGCCACCCTGCCCGACCCGGCCCTGATGGGCCGCAGCCGGCCGCGTCCGCCGCGGCGACGTCCCTGGCGGCGCCGCCTCAAGCGGCAGGTGGTGGTGCTGCTCTGCAGGCTCTTGCCCCTGGAGCTGCTGGTGCCTTTGCTGGCCCACTCGCCCTTGCTGGCCCTGGGCATCCAACTCTCCTATGCCATCCCGGTGATCGGCGACCGGGAGCTGAGACGCCTGATCGCCACCCCGGCCCGCCGGCCCGGTGCGGTGCGCAGCCTGCGCGCCATGAGCATCGCCATGGCCCTGCGTCCCCATGGCGCCACGGCCCCCTCCCTGGTGCCGCGCCTGCGGCGGCCCCTGCTGCTGGTCTGGGGATCGCGCGACCAACTGGTGCCGATCCAGGTGGGGGAGGCCCTGCTGCGGCTGCGCCCCGACTTGCCCCTGCACAGCCTGGAGGGCTGTGGCCACTGCCTCCATGACGAGGCCCCCGGACCCTTCCACGCCGCCGTGATCCCCTGGCTGCAGCAGCTCGCCCAGGGCGCAGCGGCGGGCGAGCCCTGAGCAGGCAAGGGCTTCAGTGCCGACGGGTAGCTTGGTGACACCTGCCCGGTTCCCATCCCACAGCCATGAAGCACACCCTCTCGGTGCTGGTGGAAGACGAATCCGGGGCCCTCAGCCGCATCTCCGGCCTGTTCGCCCGCCGCGGCTTCAACATCGAGAGCCTGGCGGTGGGGCCGGCCGAAGGGGGAGGCATGTCCCGCCTCACCATGGTGGTGGAGGGCGACGACCGCACCCTGGCCCAGATGACCAAGCAGCTCGACAAGCTGGTCAACGTGCTGGGCGTGATCGACCTCTCTCAGATCCCCTCGGTGGAGCGGGAGCTGATGCTGCTCAAGGTGGCCGCCCCGGCGCACAACCGCGGCGCCATTCTCGACCTGGTGCAGGTGTTCCGCGCCAACGTGGTGGATGTGGCCGATGAGGCCCTCACCCTTGAGGTGGTGGGCGATCCCGGCAAGCTGGTGGCCCTCGAGCAGGTGATGGCCCCCTACGGCATCCTTGAGATCGCCCGCACCGGCAAGGTGGCCCTGGAGCGGGCCTCCGGTGTGAACACTGCCTTCCTGCGGGTCACCGCTTCCAACAAGCGGGTCCCCGCCTGAAGCCCCTAGGAGCCGGGCTTCACCAGCTTGCCGCCTGAGGCCACGCTGGCCTTGATGATCTTGTCGCCCTGCTGGATGCGGTCGACCACCTCCATGCCCTGGCTCACCCGGCCGAACACGGCGTAGCGGCCATCCAGTTCAGGCAGGGCCTGCAGGGCCACGTAGAACTGGGCGCTGGCCGAATTGGGATCAGCGGAGCGGGCCATCGCCACCGCGCCGCGCTGGTGGGCCAGCGCCAGCTGACGGGTCACGCCTGGGGCGGTGATCGTCTCGCCGTAGCGGGGGGCGGGCTCCTCGCTGAGCTTGAGCTCCAGCGGAATCAGGCGCGCCTCACCGCTGGCGGGGTCCACATAGCTGCCGCTGCCGTACTGGCTGGGAGGCACCACCGGGTTGGCGCTGGCCGGATCGCCGCCCTGCACCACGAAGGGGGTGGGCTCGCGCACCACCCGGTGGAACACGGTGCCGTCGTAAACGCCACGCTGCACCAGATCCACGAAATTGCCAGCGCTGAGGGGCGCCGCGTCGCCATCGAGCTGCAGCTGAACCTCACCGCGGCTGGTCTGCAGCGTCACCGTGGCTGGGCCCTCCAGGCAGGGGGTGGTGGCGGTGGCACAACCCTGGGGAGTCGAGCTGGAACCGCTCGGGGTGCAGGCCGCCAGCACCAGGGGGGTGAGCATCAGCAGCGCGCCCAGGGCCAGCCGGGTGGCCAGGCGGCGGGAGAGGCCGCTCATACGCCCTCCAGGGGCACCCCCAGGAAGCGGGCCAACTGGGCGCCGGACTGCTCCAGGTCGGCAAGGGGCATGGGCTCGCCCACCCGGGTGAGGGGCAGATCGCGCCGGCCCTGCAGCTTCAGCGCCAGGCGGCGGCGGGGGTTGAGGCCATCGCGCACCTCCACCTTCACCGCCTGGATGTCCCGCAGCCGGATCTCCACGTCGATCAGCTGGCGGAAGGCCTGGCGGCGAATCGTGGCGGTGCCGGCGCGGCGGTCGAAGCGGTTGCTGCCGGCGCCCACGTCGAGGCCGATCACGGTCCAGAGGTAGGTGGCCAGCAGTACGGCTGCCGTGCCATACAGGCCCATCACCAGCCCCTGGGGCACGAAGACCAGCTCGGCGGGGTGGCCGATCGGCAGCAGATCCCGGGCCAGGTAGCTGGACAGGCTGGTGAGCAGAAAACCCACGCCGCCGAGGCTCACGGCCATGGCCATCAGCAGGTTGGAGGGTCGACGGGAGCCGAGCACCGGTTGCTCCAGCAGATCGGATGGCCCCGTGCTGAGGCCATCGGGGTTGGCAGCGGTCGTCACGGCAGAGTTCAAGGAGGAGGAAAGGTTGGCGTGCTGGGCAGCTGGGCCGGGTGGCTGAACGGTGCGCGGGGATGGGCCAGGGGCACCGCGGAGGCCCACCGCATCCTGGCGCCCGGCCGCGACCCAGGGGGCGAGGATCAGAATAAATACTTAAAAGCCTGGCCTGAGCTGGGGTTTCAGCCCATTGCGGCCAACCTCGCGATGCCGCAGAACATTGTTACCATCGCCCGGTATCCCGCTTCCTCCATGACGATCGCTGCAGGACGCTTGCCGCAGCGGGGATGGTTCGACGTCCTCGAT
>NZ_JBSJOW010000013.1:0-9990 GCF_056633055.1 Paraciimarium castrense LEGE 11436
TGCTTGACCTCGATGGCGGCGGCATCAGCACCACCGCTCTTGATCCTGCCTCTGGAGTTGACCTCAATAGTGATGGCACCCTAGAAACCGCCGGCTGGCTCTCCAGCACCGATCCGATCACCGGGCTGCCAGCATTCCCTCAAGCGCCGCCAGCCCCCAGCGCAGCATTCACCGACCCTGTCACGGGCCTGCCAGCCCCCAGCACCGCCGGCTCCAGCTCCAGCCCATCAGCCAGCGACTCCGCCGCAGGCACCGGACCCGGCAGCAGCGGCGAGCCCTTCAGCCCCGATCCCCTCCCCACCACCTTCTCCCCACTCCAACCGGAACCCCTGCTGCCGCCGGCCCCAGCCCCAGAAGCCAATCCCCTCCAACCACCGCTGCTCAGCACCGATCCCTTCGACCCCAGCCCGGCCCTTGTGCTCTGATCCCTGAACCTTGAGGACACCCCCTGTGCAGCCCGCGCTCCGGGTTGGTGACCTCTGGGCCCAGCTACGGCACGATCCGCTGCAGCCGCCCCTCTGGCTGGAGCTGGCCCGGGCCTATCAGCACCACAGCCTGGCCTGGCAGGCCAGGGCTGTGGCCCGGCAGGCCTGCAGGCTTGATCCCACTCTTCGGCCCCAGATCCAGGCGCTGGGCATGGCCCTGCCGGCCCAACCCCTGGCCTACCCCGATCCCGATCCCCTGCTGGGGCCCGCAGGCAGCGAGGCCCGGGCCCAGCAGCGCACCGCCCTGGAGCAGTGGCTGCAGCAAAACCCGGGCGACTGGCTCAGCTGGCTGCTCTGGCTGCGCTGGTGGCAGGGGCCGCCCCAACGCGCCGATCTCGCCACGGCCACCCAGCTCGAGCCGATCGCCGGCGAAACCCTCCACTGGCTGGGCCTCTGGCGCCTGCAGGCCGGCGATCCCCAGGCAGCGGTGGAGGCCTTCAAGGGCCTGCTGAACCTGCAGCCCCAGCGCCATGGCTCCATGCTCTACCTGGGCGAGGCGCTGCTGCAGCTGGGCAACACCGCCGCCGCCGAGAAGGCCTTCACCCGCGCGTCCCTCTCCGGCAACCCGTCCTTCCTGCGCCTGCTGGCTGAGCGGGTGTACGCCAACAACTACTGGCAGGAGGCGATCGCCATCCTCGAGAAGGCCCTCAGCCTCCAGCCGGCCAATCTGCCCACCCTGGTGCAGCTCGCCCAGCTGCACTGGGAGGTGTACAACCTCAGCGAAGCCCAGGAGCTGGGCCGCCGGGTGCTGGCCCTCGACCCCGCCAACACCGAGATTCCTTACCTGCTCAATGCCCTGCCGGGGCGGCTCGGCGACGCCCGGGAGCATTTCGAGGCGCTGCGGCGGCACCACGAGCAGCTGGGCGAGCCCGGCTCACGGCTGGCCTCCTCGATCGCCATGGCCTCGCTCTACTGCGACCACCTCAGCCCCACCGAGGTGGCGGGCCTGCATCGGGAGCTGTGCGCGCCGATCACCAGCGCCCAGCCGCCGGCGCCGGTGTTCGCCCAGGCCCGCGATCCGCAGCGGCGCCTGCGGCTGGGGCTGCTCTCCAGTGATTTCCACCGCCAGCATCCGGTGGCCCTGTTCATGCTGCCTCTGATGCAGCGGCTCGACCGCGAGCAGTTCGAGCTGTTCGTGTATGCCAGCGGCGGCATGGTGGATGAGGTCACCCGCCTGGCCCGCCAGAGCGCCGACCACTGGATCGAGGCCGCCCCGCTCGACGACGCAGCCCTGCAGCGTCGCATCCTCAACGACCGGATCGACATCCTGCTCGACCTGGCAGGCCACACCAGCCACCACCGCCTCGGTGTGCTGGCGTTGCGGGCGGCGCCGGTGCAGGCCAGCTTCCTGGGCTATCCCCACTCCACCGGGCTGAGCACGGTCGACTGGCTGATCGGCGATCCCACCGTGGCCCCCGCTGCACATGGCGATCTGTTCAGCGAGGGCATCGCCCAGCTGCCCCACAGCGTGTTCTGCTGGGCCCCGGTTGACGCCTATCCACTGCCGCCGGCGCGCCCAGCGGAGGCGCCGCTGGTGTTCGGCTCGTTCAACAACGTGATGAAGCTCTCCCCCAGCACCATCGCCCTGTGGGCCCAGATGCTGGCGGCCCTGCCGGGTTCGCTGCTGCTGCTCAAGGCGCCGTCGCTGCGGGATGGGGCGGTGCAGCGGCGGTTTCGGGTGCTGTTCGCGGAACACGGCATCGCCGCCGAGCGGCTGTTGCTGGAGGGCCCGAGCGAGCTGGGCCAGATGATGCAGGCCTACGGCCGGATCGACATTGCTCTGGATCCCTTTCCCTACAACGGCGGCACCACGTCGCTGCAGGCGCTGTGGATGGGGGTGCCGCTGATCAGCCTCGAGGGGGGGAATTTCGTGTCGCGCATGGGGGCCAGCTTCCTGCGCAGTCTGGGCCGGCCCCAGTGGATCGGCGCCGATGCGGAGGCCTACCGGCGCATCGCCCTGGAGCTGGCCGCCCAGGTGCAAGACCTGCGTTGCCAACGCGCGGCGCTGCGCGAGCGCATGGCCAGCTCCCCCCTGGGCGCCATCGAGGCCTACAGCCGCGATTTCGAACGGCTGCTGCGGCGTGCCTGGCGTGCCCGGATCGAGGCGCCGGGCTCCAGGCTGCTGAGGGCTGAACCCGCCACACCCGCAACCCAGTCATGAGCAGCCCGCCCGCCGCCCCGCGGCTTGTTTCCGCCACGCGCTGCTCCGCGGAGGCCTTCGCCAGCGACACCCTGCTGGGCCGCTCCCTGGCCCTGCCGCAGCACCAGGGTTATGAGCAGCGGATCGTCTTCCGGAACAGCCGGGGGCTGGGAGCGATCTACAACGCCGCCCTGGCGGAGACCCGGCCGGAGAGCCTCGTGGTGTTCTGCCACGACGACCTGTGGCTCGGCCATCAACCGCTCGACGCGGTGCTGCAGAAGGGGCTGCAGAGCTTCGATCTGGTGGGTGTGGCCGGTAACGGCCGCCAGGGCCGGGGTGCTGCAGGCGGCTGGCTTGAACTTCGATCCCGGCTTCGACTTTCACTTCTACGATCTGGATCTCTACCGCACGGCCCTGGCGGCCAGGCTCAGGCTGGGCGTGTGGCCGATCGATCTGATCCATGCCAGCGGCGGCCACACTGGCAGCTCCGGCTGGTGGCAGGGGCTGCCAGTGTGGCCGCCGCAAGTGGGAGCCGGGGCCGCCGCCACCCGCCGTCCGCGCCGGCCTCTCCCCCGATGGGGTCGATCACGCCTCGACCAGCCCGTCCCCAGCCACCGCCCCACCGATGTCCAGCGCCGCTCCGGCCTTCGAAATCACCACCTCCCGCCAGCTGCTGGCCTGGATGGCGGAGCAGCAGCTCTCGCTGGCCTTCACCACTTATCAGATCGGCAAGCTGTTCAGCCTCGGCCTCAAGCCCAACGGCGAGCTGGCGGTGTTCGAGCGCAGCTTCAACCGCTGCATGGGCCTCTGCCCCAGCGGTGAGCCTGGCGCCAATGGCTTTTACCTGAGCAGCCTCTACCAGATCTGGCGCTTCGAGAACGTGTTCGCCCCCGGCGAGGGGCAGAACGGCTACGACCGGCTCTATGTGCCCCAGCTGGGCCACACCACCGGCGACTGCGACATCCACGACATGGCGGTGGAGAGCAGCGGCCGGCTGCTGTTTGCCAACACCCTGTTCAGCTGCGTGGCCACCCTCAGCGACACCCATAGCTTCCGGCCGGTGTGGCAGCCGCCGTTCATCAGCCGGCTGGCGGCGGAAGACCGCTGCCATCTCAATGGCCTGGCCCTGCGCGATGGCGCACTGGCCACGGTGAGTGCGGTGAGCCGCTCCGACAGCACCGATGGCTGGCGCGACCACCGCGCCGATGGCGGCGTGCTGATCGATGTGCCCAGCGGAGAGGTGATCGCCGCCGGCCTCTCAATGCCCCACTCCCCCCGCTGGTACCGCGACCGGCTCTGGGTGTGCAATTCCGGCACCGGCGAATTCGGCTGGATCGATCTGGCCAGTGGCCGGTTCGAGCCGCTCAGCTTCTGCGCCGGTTACCTGCGCGGCGTGGCCTTCCATGGCGACTTCGCCCTGCTGGGCACCTCCAAACCCCGCCACAACAAGACGTTCTCGGGCCTGCCGCTCGATGAGGCCCTGCGCAGCCGCCAGGCCGAGGCCCGCTGCGGCATCCAGGTGGTGGACCTGCGCACAGGCGATGCGGTGCACTGGATCCGGCTGGAGGGGCTGGTGGAGGAGCTCTACGACGTGATCACCCTGCCGGGGGTGCGGAACCCCTCGATGCTGGGGTTCGTGAGCGATGAGATCCGCCGCGTGATCAGCCTGGAGCAGGACCTCGAGCCAGCAGGTCAGGCAGAACCCAGCTGATCCAGTGGAGCGGGGATCAGGGATTGTGGGTTCAGACCGCGCAGCTGGCCCGATCCGGCAGGCTGCTGGGCGCGGCAGCGTCGCCGGGGCGCGCCAGCAGCTGGCCCAGGGCCTCTACAACCCGTTGCTGCTGGGCCTGGGAGAGCTCCGGGAAGATCGGCAGGCTCAGCACCTCGGCGCAGAGCCGCTCGGTGACCGGCAGGCTGCCGGGGCCATAGCCCAGGGCGGCGTAGGCCGGCTGGCGATGAATGGGAATCGGGTAGTAGATGATCGTGCTCACGCCCGCCTCCTGCAGCTGCTGCTTGAGCCAGTCGCGGCAGCAGCCCTGGGGCAGGCCGAAGGCGTCCGTGTTGGCAGCGGGGTCGCAGGGCGCCTCTCCGCGGGCGCCACAGGCCGGGGCGCCGATCGGGCAGGCCGGCACCCGCAGCACGAACTGGTTCCAGCTGTGGCCCTCAGGCCCGGCCGCCGGCAGGGCCACCCCGGGCAGCCCCGCCAGCTGGCTGAGGTAACGGGAGGCGATGGCCCGGCGGGAGTCCAGCCAGCGGCTCAGGTGGGGCAGCTTCACGGCCAGCACCGCCGCCTGCAGGGCATCGAGGCGGCTGTTGTAGCCGAGATCGGTGTGCAGGTAGCGGCGCGGCATGCCGTGCACCGCCAGCTCCCGCACCCGCTGGGCCAGGGCCGCATCGCGGCACACCACTGCCCCGCCATCGCCGGCGGCACCGAGATTCTTGGTGGGGAAGAAGCTGAAGCAGCCCGCATCGCCCCAGCTGCCCACCGGCCGTCCGGCCCAGCGGGCGCCGGTGGCCTGGGCGCAGTCTTCCACCACCTTGAGGCCATGGCGCGTGGCGATGGCGCCAATGCGCTCCATGTCCACCGGGCGGCCGAACAGATGCACGGGCAGCAAGGCCCGGGTGGCCGGGGTGATCGCCGCCTCGATCAGATCCAGATCGATCAGGTAGGTGGCGGGGTCCACGTCCACGAACACCGGCGTGGCCCCTACGGCGCTGACCGCCTCGGCGGTGGCAAAGAAGCTGAAGGAGGCGGTGATCACCTCATCGCCGGGGCCGATGCCGAGGCCGCGCAGGGCGAGCACCAGGGAGTCGGTGCCGCTGTTGCAGCCCACCGCGTGGGGCACGCCGCAGGCCTCGGCGAAGGCAGCCTCGAAGGCGGCGATCGTGGGGCCGCCGATGTACTGGCCGCTACGCAGCACGGTCAACACGGCGTCATCCAGTGCGCCACCCAGCTCCTGGATCTGCTCACCGAGGCTGAAGGGTGGCACCTGCATGCGGCTCACCATAAAGGCAATGAGCGGCAGGGATCAGCGGGCCCATTCCGGTTCTGAACCTGGATCCCACTTGATGTTGCAGCCGATGGCGGGGCGCTGCTCCCCAGCCGGAGTGCCTCCAGCCTCAAGGGCCGCGAGGGCAGCGCGCAGATCCTTGCCATCAGCGGGCCGGCCCTGGCCAGGGCGGCTGTCATCGAGCTGGCCGCGATACACCAGCCGCAGAGCGCCGTCGTCAGCCGGGGAGAAGAGGTAGGGATCGGGGGTGCAGGCGGCCCGGAAGGCCCGGGCGATCTCCTGGTGGCCATCCAGCAGGTAGGGGAAGGTCCAGCCGTGGCGAGCCGCCTGGGTCCTGAGACCCTCGGCGCCGTCCTGGGGGTGGGTCTGCAGGCTGTTGCTCGAGATCGCCAGGATCCGCAGCCGCGGCGGCGGGCCGGCCACATCCGCCTCAAGGCGGCTGAGCTCCTGTTCCACGTGCTTCACGAAGGGGCAGTGCTCACACAGAAACAACACCAACACGGGGCCCCTGGCCAGGCCATCGAGGTCGAGCGGTTCGCCACTCACCTGCTGGGCAGCACCAGTGGCCAGCTGGGCGCTGATCACTCCGAACGGCAGGGGCGTGCCCAACGGCAGCATGGTGGACGGCGTCAGCGCCATGGGCCTGTTCCTTCATCGATGCCTGCCCTCACGCTAAAGACCTCTTCCCTGCAGGCCAGCGCGGCTCTGGCGGGGTTGCTGCTCAGCGCCGGCTGCGTGCCGGCCCACCGCCAGGCCAGCTGGGCGATCTTTCCCCTGCAGCGCAGCGTGCCCCACGACGGCCTGGCGGTGGTGAGCCAGCCCGATGGCTACGGCCTGCACATCTGGATCGACACCGACACCCGCGAGAGCGGCATCTGCCAGCCCCGCTGGACGCCCGACCCGGCGCGGCTGTTCAACGGCAACGGCACGGCTCCGTTCAGTTCGGGGCTGGCCAGCCGCCAGGAGTTCTTCGAGGCCGTGGCGCGCAGCGATGTGCGCCGGGTCCTGCGCCAGCAGAGTGAGGCCCTCTGCAAGGACGCCGATCCCAAGCGCAGCTTCCGCTGGCTGGAGCCGCCCCTGACGCCCGAACAGGTGCAGGTGGAGGCCTTCCCGCTGCTGGAGGAGCCGGATCTGCTCAGCGATCCCGCCGCCGTGCTCGAGCGGGAGGAGGCCTTTCTCAAGGAGGCCACGGAACCCGGGGATTGAGCCCAGGGCTTGAGCTCATCAGCCCGTGAGGAAGCGGCGCCACACCAGGGGCTCGGCCTTGCGCCAGTAGCGCGAGAAGCGGCGCAGATCGGGGGGCGACTCCAGCCGCACAAAGGGCTCGGGCTCCAGCACCACCAGGGGCAGCCACTCCGCCAGGCGAGCCGCGATCGCCCCGAGGCGCGGATCCACTCCCGGGCTGGTGACCACCGCATCGGCGCCATGGGCAGCCGCAATGGCGAGCACCTGCTCGGCCGTTTCCCCCTGGCGCAGTTCCACCGGCAACTCCAGGGCGCACTGCCGCACAAAGCCGTCGCGCAGGCGGCTGGGCCCCCAGCCGGCGAGCAGGGCGGGATCGAGCACCACCAGGGCCGGCGCGGCGGGCCAGGCCTTGAGGGCTGGATTGCTGGGGCCCAGGGCCTCAGGGTGCACCCACACCAACGGGCGGCGCGGCGCGGGCCCGGCCGCCGCCGCCGAAGGCGCAGCGAGCAGAGATGGCCTACGCGCGGCGCCGGCAGCAGCGTTGGCAAGGGCGGCAGTGGGGGCAGCTGCTGCAGGGGCGGCGCCAGCTTCCGGGGAGGGAGCCGGCGCGAACAGGCGCTGCTGGAGCTCTTCATAACTGGCCTCAAAGGGACAGCCGGCCCCTGCCAGGGCACAGTCGCGGCAGTGGCGGTCACCGCCGAAGCGCTCCAGATTGGCCCGGTTGAAGATGTAGGGCTTGCTGCTGAAGCTGCTGGCCACCCACTGCCAGCTGAGGTTGTTGCTGGCCGGATCGCCATCCAGCAGGTGCTGCAGAAACCAGCGGGCACCGGCCTGCCAGCGCACCCGGCGCCAGTGCACCAGGTAGCTGGCCAGCCACAGGCGGGCGTGGTTGTGCAGCCAGCCGCGGGCCATGAGCTCGCCGGCGCAGGCATCCATGCAGGCCAGGCCGGTGGCGGCTGCAGCCACATCGGCGGGCAGTTCCGGGGCGTAGACCCAGGCCGCATGGCCCGTCTTGAGCGGCTCGAGGTCGTGCCAGATGCCATCGCCGAGCTGCAGCCAAAGCCGCTGCCAGTAGTCGCGCCAGCCCAGCTCGCTGATCAGCTTGCCGGCCACGCGGCGGCCCTCGGCCCGGCGCTCGGGGCTGGCGTAGCCCCGCTGCCGCAACCAGGTGAACACCGCCTCACGCACCTCCGCCAGGGTGAGCACGCCATGGCGGAGGTAGGGCGAGAGGCGCGTGACGGCGCCGTCGAGGTGGTTGCGGCTGGCGCCGTAGGCCAAAGGATCGATCTGCTGCATGGCGGCCCGGGCCGCCGCAACGCCACCGCGGAAGGCCCCGGGGGACGCCGGGATCGCAGGTGGCTGATCAGCCATGGCGGATGAGGCCAGCGGCGCCTCTGCCAGCGGCGGCCGACGTTTCAGCCTCGGGCCCTGCGCCGAGCAGCGCCAGGGCTCCGCAGTAGCCGGCCGGCAGCGCCACGCTCCAGCGCTTCAGAGGGAGCTGAGCCGGCGCTGAGGCCGCGCCATGGCCGGCGAAACCCAGGCCACTGGCCTTGAGCCCGGCCTCGAGCAGACACCAGCCCTGCAGAAAAGCCTGGCCGTGCTGGGCGGAGGGGCCTTGCAAGAGCGCCTCAACCTGGGCGCTGGAGAACACCCGCCTGGCGATCGGCGGCCAATCGATCCCGGGGCGGTGCTGCTCCACATCCACCCCCACGGGCCGACTGGGATGCAGGGCCAGCAGGATGAGATCTCCGGAATGACTCACATTGAACTGAGGCCCGCCCGGACAGTGGGGCTTGCCGTGCTGCCCGAGTTCGAACACCACATCCGCCGGGGCGATGTGCAGCCAGCGCCCCAGCACCTCACGCACCAACCCCCGGCCCAGCAGGAAGCGATCGCGGTCGGCCACCAGGCGATAGCCAGCATGGCGCTGGCGTTCAGCCGGTGAGAGGCTGGCCTCCCACTCGGCCCGGAGATCTGGCGCCACGCCGCTGCGGCGATCCAGGCAGTAGAGCAACGGCTGATCGCCGAGGCCCGGCCCAACGCAAGCTGGAAGGGAGAACGGGGCTGCGAGCTCAGCTGCCGACTCCAATGACAGCACCTGAGGCGTGAGGCTGCCCTCCCCGATCCACCAGCTCATGGCTGGGGCTCGGGCGAGGAGCTGAGCACAGCAGATCTCACGGCCCTGGCCAAGCCAGGGATGTTCGACGACTCAAAGAACGCGCCATGCAGTCCAGGGATGAAGGCCACGTCATACCCCTTCCTGCCGAACGCCCTGCCCAGGTCTCGCCGCACAAGCCGTTCGCTGAGCACGCCCGAATTCTCCCCGGGCGATGCGTGGCCGTTGTGGGCCTGCGACGAGGATGGTTGCTCTGCAGGATGGCGGAACGGGTTCAGGTCACTGTCGGTGCCATAGAGGATCAGCGTGTCGTTACTCCAGCGCAAGATCCTCTTGCGAATGAGCGACATCGATGGCTCCATCAGGATCAGTTTTCGGACGCGCCTGCCGTGGGCAAGCAAGTGCCAGGCCACCGCGTTAGCGATGATGCCAGCCTGGCAGTTGCCACCAACAACATACGGCTGATCTGGAGATTGAAGATCGAGGATCTCGCGTACATACAGCTCCGCAACATGATGCAGAAGCGCTGGATTGAGATACAGCTGGCCACTTCCCTCCAGGCCATGGGCCGATCGCATTCCATGCATACGAAGTCCCGGCCCCAGGGCCTCAGCAAGGCTTTCATACTCATTGGCTCCTTGAAAACACCAGAAGAGGCCTGGCAGCCCCTCCTGATGGGCGATGGTTCGAACGAATTGGTGACCAGGTGCGAGTTCTCCAGGCCAGCGCTCGAGCATCACCAACTGCTGCCGCACAAAGCTGTCAATCCGAGGAGGCAACACACCATGGCTGGAATAAGCAGCAGGCGCGCAGGCCGTGGGCGTTGATTGCGAAGCTGATGGCCCAGGTGCTCCTTCAGAACCGGGGTCTTGCTGCAGATACTGCGCGAACAAGGCAATGGTTGGGCAAGCGAAATAGCGGGCCAACGGCAGGTCGTCTTTGGCCACCTCATCCACCAGGTCTTTCAGCCGCATCGTCAGCAGCGAGTGGCCGCCAACCGCAAAGAAGTTGTCCGTGGTGCCGAACTCCCCGTGCCCCAGCACCTCCGCCCAG
>NZ_JBSJOW010000003.1:0-308236 GCF_056633055.1 Paraciimarium castrense LEGE 11436
GCTGCGCCGCTTCCGGCCTGCGCCCCTGCCGAGGGCGGCCTGATGACGCTCCCAGAGTTGATGTTGCTTCTGCCGGCCGCCGCCACCAGTGCCGCCAGCACCGTCCCGCTCTGGCGCAGCATCGAGCAACCCCTGCTGCTGAAGCTGCTGGTGGCCGGCGCGGGGCTGGTGCTGATCGTCTGGGAGCTGTGGTGGTTCCTCGGCCGCCATGGCACGGGCGTGGCGGCCCGCGAGGGGGAGCACGGCCTGCAGGAGATCACCATCACGGTGGATGGGGGCTATGCCCCCTCACGGATCCGGGTGAAGGCCGGCCAGCCGGTGCGGCTCAGCTTTCACCGGATCGATCCGAGCGGCTGCGTGGCGAAGGTGATCTTCCCCGATTTCCACCAATCCCTCGATCTGCCCCTGGATGCCACCACCTCCGTGGACTTGCCGGCCAGGGCTGCCGGCACCTATCCCTTCCACTGCGGCATGAACATGGTGCGGGGCAGCCTTGAGGTGGAGTGACCCGGGGCGGCGCGTTCCAGGTTGGTCGCGAGCGCTCAGGCGCTGATCTCCAGGGTGCCCATCATGCCCAGCTCCTCGTGATCGAGGAAGTGGCAGTGATACACCGTGCGTCCGGCGAAATCATCGAACCGGGTGCGAATCCGCACGGTTTCGCCTGGACGCAGCAGCACCACATCTCTCCAGGCGCGCCACGGCTCCGGCGTGCCGTTGCGGCTGATCACCTGGAAGGGGTTGATGTGCACGTGGAAGGGGTGATCCATCACGCCGTCGTTCACCAGCTCCCACTCCTCTGTGTCACCGAGGCGCACGGAGGTGTCGATCCGGCCGTGGTCGAAGCCACGGCCATTGATCAGGAACACCATGCCCATGCCAGGGGCCATGCCGTGGTTGAGCACGAAGCGGCGCCTGCGCACTGGCGCCGGCAGGGGCTCCACCGGCAGCAGGCGCTCGGGCAGCTGCAGGGGCGTCACCGAGCCCTCGTAGTTCAGGGTGGCGATCGGCACCGGAGCCTGCTGCTCAAAGCCTGATCCCATCCTTCCCCTCCCCATTCCCATTCCTCTACCCATGCCCATGCGGCTGCCCATGCCGCCCATCATTCCGCCGGAGCCCCTGGCGTAGGGAAGGTTGAGAAGCCGGTAACGACCGCCCTGGCGCGCACCCCGCACCAGCACCTCAGCCCGCTCGCCGGGGGCCAGCATCAGTTCCGCCAGCTCCACCGGTGCCTCGATGGCACCGCCATCGGTGGCGATCAGGTGGAAGGGATGCTCCTCGAGGGCCAGCCGCCAGAAGCGGGCATTGGAGGCGTTCACGATCCGCAGCCGCAGCAGACCCCCTGAGGGGATCGAAAGCGCCGGGTTCACCTGGCCGTTGACGGTGAGCACCTCGCCCTCACGCCCCAGCATCATCCCCATGCCCATCGGGCTGAAGCCCCCCTGCCGGGGAAGATCCTTGAGGAAGAGCACCTGCTCCTCGGCGGCCTGCACCTCGGCGATCTGATCCAGGGCACCGCGCACGATGAACACCCCTCCGAGGCCGCCGAACACCTGATCGGCCGTGGTGCCGTGGTGGTGGGGGTGGTAATAGAAGGTGCCGGCGGGATGGTCGCCCGGCAGGGTGAAGGCGTAGCTGTGGCTTGCGCCGGGGGCCACGCTCACGAACACGTTGTCAGCACTGCCGCCGGGAGGGATGTGGAGGCCGTGGTAGTGCAGGTTGGTGGGGCGGGTCAGGCGGTTGTGCAGCTCGATCCGCACGACATCGCCGGGTTCGGCCTCTAGCTGGGGCCCAGGCAGCAGGCCGTTGTAAGTGAGGGCCCTGGACGGGCCGCCCGGGATCGCCACAGGGGTGTCCTGGACCACCAGGTCCAGTTCCAGGCGTCCGCCGCCGGAGCGCAGATGGGACGGGGCTGGTACACCCGTGCTGGCTTGGGATCGAATCGGGGCGGAGCGTCCCAGCAGGGCTGAGCCGGCGGCGATGGCGGAAGCACCGCCAGCCATAGCAAGAAAGGAACGGCGACCGAGTTGCCCGCTCATCGCGCCCCGAAGCAGAGATCCGCAGGAAGGGGGTGCAGCAGCAAACGATCGATCGCCTGGAATCCCATGACCCTGCGCCGCTAATGGACTTTTTTGAGCGTATGGTCTCCACAGGGGTGGAGTGTCAAGCGGGGAGCGTGCTTCTGCCGGGCCGCTCAGAGGGCAAAGAGCTCGTCGTACTGCGAGTACTCCGGCTTGCGCAATCCCTCCACCGCCAGCATGCGGCGCAACTCGATGATCTCGGCCCGCTGCGCCACGATCACAGCCCGCGCGAAGCGCCGGATCGTGGTGTTGGTGCTCTTGGCCAGGGCGTCATGGGCCATGATCAGCGCCCCGCCATGGTGGTGGAGCATGCCCTCGAGGAACCACACCACCCGGTTCTCCCGGGTGGGTCCGGCGCCCATCATCCGCATGCCCTCGATCTGGGCCTGGCTCATGCGGGTGAGGCCGGAGAGGCTGTTGGGATCACCGCCAGGCGCCAGCGCCACGGGATACACCGGCGCCTGGGGATACCAGGCCCTGCGCCACAGCCCCATGGCACGGATTTCGCTGGCCTGATCCCGCCAGATCGTGTTGCCCAGGGCCCCCACACCGGGCTGGTCAATGCCGAAGACGAATTCACTCATGCGCAGGGCGCCGGTGTGGTGCTGCACCATGCCGTCGAGGAAGCGCAGGTCGTAGGTGGCGCCGGCGGGGCCCACGTCATGGGCGTGGCCTGGGGTCGTCATGCCTGGCATGCCGTCCATGCCGTGATGACCCTCGTGGGGATCCACCTGGGCCAGGGCCGGGGAGGAGAGCAACGAAGCCAGAGCCAGTGCGGACACTCCGAACCGAAAGGCGGATCCAACCATGGGGAAAGGGGACAACGAAGCGGTTCAGTCCACCGTATGGTCTCCATCCAGCTAGAGAGTCAAGGGGAGCAAGCGGTCCACGCCAAGGCGCCTGCCCCCTTCGCCCGCGGCAGCGAGAATGGCCTGCTGAGCCGCTTCCCCCGATGACGCCTCTGCCCCCCGAGCCCGACGATCAGGATGCCGACGACAGGCTGGTGGATCGGGGCTTGCCCCTCGGCATGCGGCTGCTGGCCCTGGTGGGGGCGTTGTCGTTCGTGATGCTGGGCCTGAACAGCCTGCTGCCGGTGTTGCAGGAGCCGCCCTCACCGCCCTCGATGCCGGATCAGCGCGAGGGCAACGTCAGCTGAGCCGATGGCCCCTGCCCCCTGGATCCTTGCCGCATGAAAGACCCCGCCGTCTGGGACCAGCTGCTGCAGCGCTATGTGGACGGCCAAGGCAGGGTGGATTACGCCAACTGGCAGCGCCGGGATCGCCACACCCTCCGCGCCTGGCTGGCCGCCCAGACGGCCCACACCGAAGGGCGCCAGGAGCAGCTGGCCCACTGGATCAACCTCTACAACGCCTTCACGATTCAGGCCGTGCTGGAGGCCTACCCGATCGCCTCGATCCGCCCCAGCCTGCTGGGACTGCCGAACTGGGTTGGTTTTCTGCGCTTCTTTCAGCGGCCGCTGCACCGGCTGCAGGACGGTTGCTTCAGCCTGGCCCAGATCGAAAATCAGCTGTTGCGCCAGCTGGGGGATCCGCGCATTCACTTCGCGATCGTGTGTGCCTCGGTGGGTTGTCCCTTGCTCCGCCAGCGCGCCTACCGCACCGACGCCGTGGAGCAGCAGCTCGAAGCTGACCTTCACCGCTTCATCCACAACCCCGCCAAGGTGCGCTTCGAGCGGGAGCGCAACATCCTCTGGGTCAGCCGGATCTTTCAGTGGTACCGGGCTGACTTTCTGGCGGTGAGCGCCTCTCTGCCCGGCTACATCCTGCCCCGGTTGGGAGATGGAATTCCCCCAGGTCCAGAGCCCCAGGTGCGGTTCCTGCCCTACGACTGGAGCCTCAATCAGCAGAGGGGCTGAGTCGGCGCCCTCTCAGCGAACGTCGTCATAGAAGCGCCGCAGGTGCCGAGGTGGCAGGCCCAGGCCCCAGAGGATGCCGATGCCGAGATAGGTGGCGATGGCCTTGCCGGCCCCCCAGGCCCGCACGCGGCGATCGGAGCTCACCACCACCCGGCGGATCAGCCTGATCCTGCCCTGCTTCAGCAGCCTCAGGCAGAGGTCCCCATCCTCCAGCAGGGGCAGGGCTTCATCGAAGCCTCCGCCCTTCCAGAAGGTGTGGCGCCGGGTGATCATCACCTGATCGCCAAACAGCAGCCTCAGCCCCCGCAGGAACTGCAGCGGCCGAAACAGCAGCGGCGCCAGATAGGTTTTCAGCAGGTTCAGCCCCGACACGCCCCAGCAGGTGCGCTGGCCTGAGCGCATCAGGGAGACAAAGCCGGCGCAGGCCACCGAGGGATCGGCCAGGGCGCGTTCCGCCACCTCCACCAGATCCGTGGGGATCAGGGTGTCGGCATGCAGGAAACAGAGCAGCGCCCCACTGGCCTGGCGAGCCCCCTCATTCATCTGCACCGCCCGGCCGGTGGCCGGCGACTGGAGCACCCGCACCCCCGCTGACGCCGCAATGCTGGTGGTGTGATCGTGGCTGCCGCCATCCACCACCAGCACCTCCCAGGCCGGCGGGTCGAGGGCCTGCAGCCGCTCCAGGGTGGCGGCCAGGCAGGTGGCCTCATTGAGGGTGGGAATGATGATCGAGAGGCGCTGCATGGGGAGTGCGCTCAGGGCCGGCCCACCAGGCCAAAACACGGGCTCAGGGGGCCCAGGCGCCGGATCACACCCTCGTAGAGGCCCAGGCTGATCAGCAGGGAGCCGGCGCAGATCAGGGCGAATTTGGCGCCGATGGCGAGTGGCAGCGGCACCACCCACCAGCCCAGGCCCACCAGCACCGGCTGGTGCAGCAGGTAGAGCGGCATGGCGGCCTTGCTGCCGTAGCTCACCAGCGGATGGGGTGCCTTCAGGAAGCGGCGCGCCAGGGCGACCAGGGCCAGCACGGCGCACCAGCTGTTCCAGCCGCGAAAGGCCTGGAACAGCTGGGCGGCAGCAGACTGATCGCCCGCTGCGGGCGTGGCGCCGCTGAGCGTGAGGGCCACGAACACCGCCATGCTCAGCGCCGCCAGCGCCAGGAGCAGCCGGCGATGACGATCCAGCACCTCCCAGAGGCCGCTGTGGTGGCAGAAGAGGTAGCCGTAGACGAAATACAGCAGGTAGAGCAGCAGATTGGCCCAGTCGTCGTAGAGGTTCTGAAAGCCCGGCCAGCGGGGCCTCAGCAGGGCCTCCGAGAGCATCAGGGGCAGGGCCAGCAGCAGCAACGAGCCCAGGCTCACCCGCCAGCCTGCACCGCCTTCAGGTGGGCTGGGGCTGGACTGAGCACTCAGCCGGTCCAGCAGCGGCAGGCAGAGCAGGGTGATCACCAGCAGGTAGGCCAGAAACCAGAGGTGGGCCCACTCGAAGTGACCCGCTGGCCGAATCCCATCGAAGAAGTGGGGGTAGAAGCCCAGGTAGCCCAGGGCTGAATCCACGCTCTGCAGTTCGTGCACGTACACCTGGGGCGGCACCAGCACCAAAATGCCCACCCCCAGGGGCAGCAGCAGCCGTTGCAGGCGTTCCCGCAGGTAGGCCCCCGCACCGCGCGATCGCAGGGAGTACCAGCTCGCCGAGCCCGCCAGAAAGAAAAACAGGGGCATGTGCCACTGGTGCACCAGCAACAGAAAGCCCCCCAGGGCCCGGCTGCTCTCGGGATTGGTCACATAGAACGTGCCCAGATCGCCTGCGTAGAAGATCGCCGCGGCGTGAAAGGGAATCAGCAGCAGCACCGCCAGCAGGCGGGCGCCGTCGAGGGCATGGCAGCGGGGCGCGGGGAGAGCGGCCCGAACTGGACCGCTCACGGGCACCTCAGGCCGGGGCTTCCGCCGCCAGCGCAGGACCGAACAGGCGGTCGGTGGCCTTCACATACCAGGCGGCGGCCTGCACCTGAACGATGTAGGCCAGGGCGATGATCAGGGCAATCTCGGAGCCTTCCGGCCCGAAGGCCGTCATCGCCAGGGCCAGGGCGATCGAGAGGTTGCGCATCACCGTGCCGTACACGAGGGCGATGCCGTCGCTGCGGGGAAAGAAGCGGCGCGCCACGAGGGTGCTGAGGGCGAAGTTGATGCCGTAGAGCAGCAGCAGCGGCATCAGCATGCGCACCAGCAGCAGGGGCTGGCCCACGATCAGGGGCGCCTTGAGCGCCATGGCCACGGCCACGATGCCCACCACGCCCAGGGTGGAGAAGGGCGGCAGGCGGGGCTTGATCACCTTCTGGTAGTGCTCCCTGCCCTTGCAGGCGATCAGCACCATGCGGGTCACCTGGCCCAGCAGCAGCGGCAGGAACACGATCAGCAGGATCTGCTGGAACACCCTGGCCATCGGCACCTCCACCACAGCGCCCATCAGCGCCCTGGCGTAGAGGGGTGTGGCCAGGGAGCCAAGCACCAGGCCCACCACGGTCATGCGCACCGCAGCCTCCAGATTGCCTTGGGCAAACCCCGTCCAGGAGATGGTCATGCCGCTGGTGGGCAGCAGCGCCGCCAGCAACAGGCCGAGGGCCACCAGGGGCTGGCTGGGAAAGAACAGCCGGCCGATCGCCAGGGCCACAAAGGGGATCACCAGGAAGTTGATCGCCTGGGCGGTGAGCTGCAGCCTGAGGTCCTTGCCACCGAACAGAAGCGGCAGCCTCAGGTCGATCAGCATCGGATACACCATCAGAAAGGTGAGGGGCATCACCAGGCCCACCAGCCAGGCCGAGGGCAGGGTCACCCCCCAGGCCAGGCCGAGCAGCATGGCGGCGGGAATGGCCCACACCAGCCGCCGCTGCAGGGCCATCAGCAGGACGAAGGGCCAGGAGACGGCGGCCATGGCGGCGGGGGCGCAGCGGAATCATCACTCTACGCGTTTATGCGCATAACGGGGTGCTATTGGGTCATGGGGTGGCTGCGCAGGCAAATTCGCTCCAGCGGCGTTCCACCAGCTCAAAGCACTGCTGCGGCGGTGTGGGCAGCTTCTTCAGCAGGGCGATCAGCTCGGGACCGTTGCCGCACAGCAGCACCACCAGCTCCCGGGTCGGGTCGTAGCTGTCGAGGGCCCCCAGGCTCGGACGAATCGCCGCCGGCCCCAGCCCCTGCCGCCGCAGCTGGTCTGCGACCCGGTCGCGCTCCACATAGCGGCAGCTGAACGGCACCGCCTGCAGGCGCCAGTCGTGCTCCGGCGCGATCCGAGCGTCTAGCTGACAGATCAGCAGCCCTCGCCCGCTGGCCCGGTAGCCCCGCCAGGCGGCGTGGCCGATCACCAGGCTGTTCTGCTCCAGAAAGCGCGGCTCCCAGGCCCCATGGCATCCCGACCCCTGGGCATGCCCGGGCATCGGCCCCCGCCAGGGCAGCGACTCATGCCACGGCATCGGTCCGCCCCGGTAGTGGCACCAGGCGCTCGCCATCCTGATCCCAGAGCATGAAGCGGGCGCAACCGAGCATGTCGCCCAGGCGCAGGGTGGGCACATCGGCCAGCAGATGGGCATTGGCCTCGTGGGCCGCCCGCAGGTTGTAGTTGGGAATGCGCTCCGAGAGGTGATGGATGTTGTGGTAGCCGATGTCGGCCGTGAACCAGCGCAGCCAGGCCGGCAGCTGCAGATAGCTGGTGCCCTCCAGGGCCCCCTGCAGGTGGCTCCAGCCCTCGGTGTTGTGGGCATAGGAGCCCTCGAAGATGTGCTGCACGAAGAAGATCCAGATGAAGATCGCCGCCGCGAAGGCCAGGGTCACGCCATAGAGCCCGAGCACCAGGCCGAAGCCCCAGCGCTGGCCCGCCAGGATCAGCAGACCCACCACCGCCACGTTGTTGAGCAGCAGATCCCAGAACTCGGCCGAGCGCGGCATGGCCTGGGCCCGGATCGCCCGGGAGATCGCCTTGAGCAACTCCAGCCTGGGCTGGATGGCGAGGTAGTAAAAGCCTCCAGGCAGGCCCATCAGCGGATGGCGCAGCAGCCCATAGGTGGCCTGCTGCCTGGCACTGAGCTGGGCGAAGTCATCGGTGGTGATCAGATCGGTGACGCCGCGGTAGCGCTCCCAGTCGCCATTGGTGCGGTGGTGAAAGGCGTGATCGTTTGACCAGGCCAGCTGGGGGATGGCATTCACCAGCCCCAGGGTGAAGCCACCCACCCGGTTGAGCCAGCGGCTGCGGAACAGGGAGTGGTGGCCGCAGTCGTGCATCAGGGAGAAGCAGCGCAGCGAGAACAGCACCAGGGGAATCACCAGCAGGGGCACGGCCCAGGGCGCCCGCTGGGCGGCCTCAATGGCAAGGGCCCAGCAGGCCAGGTAGGGGCCCACGGCGCTGAGGATCTGGAAGGCGCCGTGCCAGTTGCTGCTGCGGGCATAGGGAGCCAGAACGAAGTCGGCTGGCCGAAGGTCGGTGGTCATGCAGGGGGGCGAGGAGACAAGGCCGGGGAAGCAAAGACGAGACTGCAGCCATGCGGTGCATGGCCCTGCAGAAGAAGAACCACGGCGCCTACAGGTGAACCAGCCCCGACCCTGGGGGTCGGCGCTGGCATGGCCGGGCCATGCAACTCTCGATTGGGTTTGGAAACGTCTACGGCGCTTCTCAGCGCTCCACCAGGCCCTGGCAGGCCGACAGGGGATGGGATCCGATGCTGGAAGGAAAGGCTGGATTCATCGTGGAACCCGGTCCGCGCCGGGGGAGAGGGGGCTGATCACAACGGCGAGCGTTCTGACTGAGGGGTGCTCCCTTGAGCGAACCCCATCACAGCTGCGGGACAGCGCCGGACTCGCAGAGGATCCAAGAACCCTCTCCCCACCGGACTTTCCTCCTTAAGTCCAGGGTGTGAACCACTGGAACCGTCGATGCCATTCTGCTGCAGAGGCCAGCGAACTGACGCCTCGTCGGTGTTCAGCGGGCTCCGAAGGCAATCGGGCCGAGGCTCAGCGCCGCGCCAGCCAGGGCGAGCAGCAGGGCTACGGCGGCGGTCCAGCGGCTGGGCAGCCGCCGCAGCATCAGGTAGCTGCTGCCGCTCACCAGCACCGAGGCGCAGAAGGCGCCCGCCCACCACAGGGCTGAGGCGGCACCGGCCGGTGCCTCCTGGCCGTGCAGCATGGCGTGCACGGCCACCGCAGCAGCGATCAGGGCGCCGCAGAACTCCAGGGCCGGCGCCCGCGACGACTGCTGGCTGCGCAGCACCAGCAGGGCCACGGCCGGAATGGCCAGGCCCGCCAGCAGCTCGGCACCGGGCAGGCCGCCGCCCACGGCGCCGAACACGCCTCCGGCCAGGGCACCCGCCAGACCCCAGAGCAGCAGTTCGGCCGACAGGTAGGAGGCCGCGGCGCCAACGGCGATCAGCAGCAGCAGGTGATCGGTGCCGGCCAGGGGGTGCAGGAAGCCTCCAGCCAGGCCGCCTGAGGCCACGCTGTGGGCCTGGGCGGGCTGGCCCAGGAGCAGGGTCGTGGCAGTGGCAAGAGCCACCAGAAGGCCGAGGGAGCGGCTGGAGCGGAGGTGTTGCATGGATTCTCCCGGTTTCCGCGCCGGGCAGGAAAGAACTCAAAGCGGCGAGCGTTCTGGCTCAGGAGCAGGTCTCTCCTTCACAGCTGCGGGACAGCGCCGGACTTGCACCGGACTTTCCTCGTTTCCTTCCGGGCCTGAGCCACGGAAACCACTCCGCCCCCATTGTGCTCCTGCCGTGGCGATTCGGCAGTAGCCCGAACCTTCAGGGATTGAGCCCTTCCTCACGCCAGCCGTGCTCCAGCCGCCAGCGACGGCGCCGGTGGGGATGCCCCCCCAGCTCCAGCAGGTCCACATGCTCCAGCTGGATCTGGAGCAGCTGAAACTGGGGCGGCAGCGGCGTGCCGTCGTCGAGGGCGGCCGGGAAGGCGGCGCCGGCCTGAAGGGGTGCCCCCGGTTCGGGCCAGCCCCAGAGGGCCCGGCCGCCGGGGCTGAGGGCCTGCCAGTGCCTCAGCCGTGCCGTCCGATCGGCCGCGGCATCGGGGTTGAGCAGGCGCCCCCGCAGGCGGAACTGGCTGCGGGCCCTCACCAGCAGCCAACAGAGTTCCACGGCCGGCTGCCGGTGCAGTTCAGCGGCCTTGGCGCTGCGGCCATCGGTGAACAGCTCCAGCACGCTGCCCTCCACCCAGCCGCGGAACACCAGGGTGCGCACCCGGGGGGTGCCATCGGTGGCCACGCTGGCCAGCTGCAGCCAGCGGGCCGCCGGGGAGCGTCCTTCGCGCTGACGTGCTGCCCGCAGCAGGGGGCGCCAGGGAGGGAGTTCGATCACACCCTCCCAGCGTCACGCCGCCCCACCCTCACGCCGATTGGGCCGCGCGGCGCTGGAAGGCGAGGGCCCCACCGCCCACCGCCGCCAGCCCGAGAGCTCCGGCCACGGCCAGAAACACCAGCGTCTGCAGGGCCAGCAGAAACAGCCCCAGGGCCGAGGCGGCCTTGATCTGGATGCGGGCCTTGATCAGCAGCGTGAGCAGCAGCAACACAGTGGCCTGAAGGCCGGCGGCCTTGGCGGCGAGGGCCGCGGTGGTGAGGGGGCCGAAGGGACAGGGAAGCAGCATGGGCTCAGGGCGTTACCCCCATGCTGGCGGGTGGGCCCTGCCAGCCGCTGGCCTCGCTCAGCTGAAGCCCCCCAGCCGGATGCCGGCGCCCACCACCACGAAGGCGATCGCCAGGGCGGTGATGGCGCGGATGTGCCAGGCCAGTGGACCCAGTCGGCTGTCGGTGAGGTTGGGGATCAGGCGCAGCCTGGCGTCCAGGGCCAGGGCCACGGTGGCGGCGAGCAGCAGCAGCTTGGTGCCCAGCAGCACCCCGATCGGGTTCGCCGGGTTGAACAGGCCCTGCAGGCCCGGCAGATAGATCCAGGCCATGGCCAGGCCGGTGATCACCTGGATCGCCAGGGCGGTGAGTCCGAGCGGCTCAAACACCTCCTCGTAGGCCCGGATCGGCGCGGCGCTGGCCTGGCGCAGGGCCCGGGGCAACACCCCCAGATCCAGCAACAGGTGGCCGCCGGTCCACACCGTGGCGGCCAGGGCATGCACGATCACCAGCCAGGAGAACAGAGACATCGCTCAAGGCAACAGCGGCCCGCCGGTTTGGCGGCTGATGGCCACGATCCCAGGCCGGGGCACCCTGCCGGGCACGCCCGAGGGCCAGTTCGAGCCGGTCGGCACCCAGCGCTCCTGCTCGAAACCCGCCCCATCGCGATCCACCAGGGCGGTGGCGTGGCGGCTGGACCCCTGGGCCCTGCGGGTGCCATGCACTTCGCCGGGGTGCTGCACGGCCAGAAACAGGCTGTGCCCGGAGCTGTCGAAGCAGGGCCCGGTGAGCTCGCACTCCATGGGCCCAGTGGCGAAGCAGAGGGCCTCGCCCCGGGCCGGCCCGCGCCTGGGCAGCACCCAGCAGCTGTTATTGCCGAAGGCCTCGGCCGGGCTGGCCCCTGAGGAGCGGTCGGTCACCACCCAGATGTTGCCGGCGCCATCCACCTCCAGGTTGTCGGGGTTGGCGAAGCCCACGCCCCCCTCCCAGGGCAGGCCGCCCACCGCCACCATCTGCCAGCGGAAGCCGCCGGCGCTGGAAGTGCTCTCGCTGAGTCGCATCACCCAGCCGTGGGGCCAGGTGGGCTCCCCGGCCGGGCCGGAGAAGATGGCGGGGTCGGCCCGGCCCTCCCGATCGGCTCCCCCGGCCGTGAAAGCGATCAGCAGATCGCCTGTGGCCGGATCGATCACCGTGTCTTCCGGGCGGGCTGCGGCGGTGGCTCCCACGGCGTTGGCGGCCAGATGGGCGTCGATCAGGATCGCGCCGAGCTGGGTCTCGCCGCTGCCGGGGTAGAGGGCAGCCAGGCTGCGGAACTGCTCGAGATAGCGCCCCACCTCGGCATCGCTGCTGAGGTCGACGGCGCCGGGCTGGCGGCGGTCGGGGTGGGGCAACCGCGTGGCCTGGCTCAGGCCCCAGCGCTGGTAGTGGCTGGGCAGCTGGGGAGCCAGGGGAGTGGTGGGCAGCAGCGGAATCCAGCGGCCCTGGCCGCCGGCGCTGAACTGGGCCACCTCCAGTTGGCCGGCGCTGAACAGGGCGGAATTGGCTGGATCGAGAGGATCGCTGATCCGCTCTGCGCTCACGTAGCGGTAGAGGTGGCCGCCGTGGCGGTCGCACCCGGAGTACAGCACCAGGGGCTGGCCGGCCTCGGCCTTCACGGCCACGGCCTCATGGCGGCAGCGCCCCAGGGCGGTGTGCTTCACCGCAGGCCGCTGGGGCCGGCGCGGATCCAGCTCCACAATCCAGCCGTATTTGTTGCCCGCCAGGGCGAAGGGGTTGCCCAGGCCGCGGAGCCTGCGGCCGTCCCAGTGGAAGGGGAGCTCAGACGGGTCCAGCGAGGAGCCATCGGCGTACACCGCCTCGCACACCTGCGTCTGGATGTTCTCCTCGGCGCTGAGCACGGTGCCCCAGGGGGTGGTGCCGCCGGCGCAGTTGGCGAAGGTGCCGATGATTCGCTCGCCGAGGCCGTCGTCGTAGCCGAGGCGGCGCTCGGCGCGGAACACCGCCGCCGCCGGCCCACTGGCGCGCAGGGCCTGGGCGGGATCCTGCAGGCCACTGAGGCCGCTGATGCGGCGGTCGAAGCGCCCTGGCTGGCGGCGCCAGCGGCCTTCGGGCCCCTGCTCCAGGCCCGCCACGCCGATGCCGAGATCCTCAAGGGCAGCGCCGGCCACCTCCTTCACCATGGCCAGCAAGGGATCGCCACTGGCCAGGGCGGTGGCATCCACCCGGGAGTTGCGATCGGCCAGGGCCGCCTGGAGCTGCTCCAGGGGCAGGCTGAGGCCGCGGGCTTCACCCAGCCCCTCCGCCCAGGGAAGGGGGCTGATGTACTCGAAATTGACGGTGAGCAGGGCCTGCCCCGGCGCCAGGGGCAGGTAGGCGAGGTGGTCGTTGTTGTATCCGAAGCTCCCATCCCCCAGCGGATCCCCCCACACCGCCAGCAGATCGGCCCGGTAGCCAGCCGGCACCACGAGGCGATCCTCGAGGTGCACCTGGCCGTAGTGAAGGCGCTGCTCCGCGGCGCTGAGGCCATCGAGGGGCAGGGGCAGCGGCGTGGACACTGGCTGAAAGGGCAGCCCGCCGCTGCGGCCACTGCCGCGGATCGGGCTTGGCGAGGCGCGTCCTGGCCTGGCCCGCCCGGCCTGGGCCGTTCCGGCTGTCGCCAGGCCGAGCAGCACCAGCAGGGAGCGACGGTTCATGGCGGCCAGTCTCGGGCCTGACCGTGGTCGTCCAGGCGACAGCCGCTTCGCAACGCCCCCTCTTCACGGCCCCCCCAGAAGGATGCCAGGATGAACACACTTCGTAACATCGCCATGACCATGGGCGAACTGTTTCTCGAGTCGATGGCTTCAGGGGTGATCACCCCCGAAGAGCTGAGCTGGCTGGCCAGGCGCCAGACGGAGTTTTCCCGAGTGGAGGAGGCCGCGGCCCTGCGCCTCGGCAGGCTTCTGGATCAGGGCGTGATCCAGCTCGGCTGCCGGTTGCCGCGGCTGGCCTGAGGCATCGCCGCCATGCTGGATCCCCCGGGGGGGGCTGTTCACCCAGAAGCAGGAGCTCAGCTCATGTCCGCGTCATTGGCTTTCGTTCTGGCTCCTGAGTCGGGCCTTCCCCCCGATGGCCCCACGGACTGGGACCAGCTGCAGCTGGCCCAGCGCCACGGCATCCGCGAAGCGGCCGCCTTTCGGCTCTATGCCCTGCCGGAGGCTGGGCATAGAGCCCTTGCTGAGTCAGGCCAGGGCCTTGAGGCGCTTCCCTTCAACGGCAGCATCCCCGAGGGCCTGCCCCAGGCTGCTGCGACCCAGCTCTATTGCGATGCGGTGATCCCGCGCTTCGATCCGCCCCAGTTGTGGCTGGCGGTCTACGCGCTGGAAGACGACCGCACCAAGGCCGTCGCCCTGGACCGTTTCCCGCTGCACCAGGCAGAGAACGAAGCCTGCTGGTTCTATCCCACCGACGACGGCACCTACCTCTGCTGGGAGCGGGCTGAGGCCATCACCCTGGCGCCAGGCTTCATCGCTGATCCTTCCTGCTGCCCCTCGGCCTCGGACTACCGCCGCAGCTCCCTGCATCTGTTGTGGTCCCTGATGGCCGACGACCCGGACCTCACCTGCGTGGGGATCACCTACGCGGGGGTCCGCCTCGAATGGCCGGTGCTGAGCGATGAGCCCGCGGCTGCCGCCTCCTGGACCGCCTTCGAGGTGGACAGCGCAGCCAGCCCCCATTACCGCCAGATCGCCACGGTGCGGGCCCATGGCCCTCAGCGCAGCGATTCGCAGGCCTCGCCGTCACCATTGCCATCGAGATAGGTGTGGCCCTGCCGCAGCATCTGCTGGGCTCGGCCATGGGAGCCGATCTGCCGGCAGCTGTAGCGCCTGCCTGAGCTGCCGCCATTGCCACCACGGCGGAACTCCCACGGGCGGGTGATGCCGCCCACCACCTGCCACACGCCGCTGCGGCGCCGGCTGGCCCGCTCTTCGGCGGCGAGGTAGGCGCGGGCGTTGCACTGACCCAGGTAGCGGCGATAGACGAAGGCCTGGCCGGATTCCACCAGCGCCAGGCCGATGTTCACCGGGTCCGAGGCGTTGCTGATCACCTCGGCCACCGTGCGGCCGAAGCGGTCAGTACTTTTGACGCGCAGGCTGACGGAACTGCTGACGCGCAGCCGCAGGCGCAGGGCGTTGCGGGCCTCCTGGCCGTGGGGGGCCTGGTTCAGCTCGGCGGCATCGATGCAGGCCAGCCGCACCGTCACCACCCGGCCCGCCTGCCGCACCCTCAGGCTGTCCCCGTCACCGATCGACAGCACGGTGGCGCTGACGGTGCCGCCGGTCGCTGCGGAGGGGAGCGGGGCGACCAGGCAGAGGGCGGCGGCAGTGGCGCAGCCCAGAACTGTGAACCGACGAACCATGGGGCCATTGTCCAGCCCCCGGGTGTGGGCGCCGCGCGCTCAGGCGCCCTGAGCGGCACTGACGGCGACCGCCTGGGGCTGGGCAGCAGGACGGCCGCCGCGGGATCCATCGACCGACTCGCTGACCAGCTCGGCGGTGATGGCGCCGTCAAAGGAGAGCCGTCCAGGGCCGAGCAGCAGCAGGGCCAGGCTGCCGCCCAGATAGAGCACCACCAGTTCCAGCACGTAGATGTTGAGCCCGGCGGTGAGGATGTGGTGGTAGGCGGCCACGGCCATGGTGCCGGTGATCGCCAGGGCTCCCAGCGGCGTCAGCAGGCCCAGGATCAGCAGCCAGCTGCCCACCACCTCCGAGAAGCCAGCCACGTAGGCGAGCAGCAGCGGGAAGGGCAGGTGCAGCGGCGCCACATAAGTGTCGGCGAAGGCCTGGGGATTGGCGAGCTTGTCCTGGCCGTGGTGGATCATCATCAGGCCGATCGCCAGCCGCAGGGCCAGCAGGCCGATGCTGGCGGCGGTGCCCTTCTGCAGCACGTAGCGCCGCAGGCCGCTCTGCACAGCCGGGCGCTGCAGCAGGCGGGTGAGTGGGCCAGCCCCCTCGGCAGGGGCAAGGTCGGGACGGTTGAGGCGCAGCAGCCAGAGGGCCATAAGGGAACCGGTGAGGCCGGCGAAGCCCTCGAGGAGTTGGGCGGTGGTCATCGCTCAGGGGAGATCTCACCAGACTCTGGCAAGCCGGGTAACGAAACGTGAAGCACTGGCTGAGAAGGGAAGGAGGGGCGGGAAGCCGGCTCCCTTCGGGCCAGCACGGCGCCCCAAACCGCCCCAAGCACTGTTACTATTTCTTCACGTTTCGCAACCAAGCGCAACCATGTCTGACTCCGCTTCCCGCTTCGGTTTCGTGGCCTTCGCCGAAACCTGGAATGGCCGCCTGGCCATGCTCGGCTTCGTGATCGGCCTTGCCACCGAAGTTCTCACCGGCCAGGGCATCCTCGGTCAGATCGGCCTCGGCTGAGCCCTGTCCCTAGCCCCAGAACGCCGCAGCGGCGCCATCCCCAGGGACGGCGCCGCTTTTTGCTGGTCTGGGGTGACTGTGGATCGACCGCACGGATGGCGGCAGACCCCGCGGACGCTGGTCCGCCGGGGCCTGGAACCTTCAGGAGGCCTGCTGGTAAAGCGCTTCGAGGCGTTCGCGGTTGAGGTCCACATAGAGGAGCCGCTCGCCGGGCTCCGGGGCTTCAGGATGGCGGCTGCGGATCCGCGGCCCGGCCGCGGATCCGCCACGGAAGCCCTGGCTCATCAGGGCGAAGGAGCTGCACAGCAGAACGGCTGCAGCCACGGCGTAGAGGAGGGCAAAGACCACGGCATTCAGCTCGTAACGACCATCAGCTTAGTGTAAAGAAGTGTTAATCGTGACAGATTGTTAAGCCCGTGACCTGGCTGCTGCCGCGGCGGCCTCGTCCCGGCGGTTCAATCCAGCTTCACCCCGGCCAGCCGCCGCCGCGCCACCAGCAACACCAGGCTGCGGCTCTCCAGCGGGATCCCCGCCGGGCTCCAGATCCCCGGACGGGCCGGCAGGTCCTGGCCGGCGGGCAGGGCGGTGTCGATCACCCGCAGCCAGCCGGAGGTGGAGACCGGCAGGTCGAAGTGCACGGCCTTGCTGAAGGCGTTCATGCCACACCACAGCAGCGGTCCCTGGGTGTGGTCGTTGATGCTCCAGGCCACGGTGTGCGACCAGCTGGCCCAGTCCGGCCGGGTGATCTCCACGCCGTGCCACTGGCGCCAGCGCTGCTGGGGATCGTCGTGCCGCTTTTGGGGACGGTCCTGCAGGGGCAGCTCGGGGTTGATCAGATCCACCAGGTGCCGCCTCAGGCTCAGCAGCCGCCGCACGAAGCGGCGCAGGGCCAGATCGCCGCTGTCGGGCTGCCAGTGCATCCAGCCGAGGGGGTTGTTCTGGCACCAGGTGTTGTTGTTGCCCCCCTGGCTGCGGCGCACCTCATCACCCATCAGCAGCATCGGCATCCCCGGAGCGAGCAGCAGGGTGCACAGCAGGTTGCGCAGCTGCCGCTCCCGCAGGAGCGTCACGGCATGGTCGCTGCTCGGGCCCTCCACGCCGTGGTTCCAGCTGCTGTTGTGGTTGTCGCCGTCCCGGTTGTCCTCGCCGTTGGCCAGGTTGTGCTTGCCGTTGAAGCTCACCAGATCGGCCAGGGTGAAGCCGTCGTGGGCGGTGAGGAAGGTGATGGCCTGACCCGGGTGGGTGGGCATCAGGTTGTAGAGGTCGGGGCTGCCGCTGAGCCGCTGGCCCACGGCCCAGGAGCAGTTTTCATCGCCCTTCCAGAAGCGGCGCAGGTCGTCGCGGAAGCGGCCGTTCCAGGTGGCCACCCGCCGGGCTGGGAAGTCGGCCAGCTTGTAGAGACCGCCGCAGTCCCACGGTTCGCTGATCAGCTTCAGGTCGGCGAGGTCGGGGTCGGCCTCCATGGCCTCAAACAGCGGTGGCCGGGCCAGGGGCGCCAGGTTCTCGCCCCGGCTCAGGGCGATGCCCAGGTCGAAGCGGAAGCCATCCACGCCCAGCTCCGTGGCCCAGCAGCGCAGCGATTCCAGGATCAGGTGCTGCACCAGCGGCCGGTTGGCGGCGATCGTGTTGCCGCAGCCGCTCACGTCCTGGTACTCGCCCAGGGCGCTCTGCTGGTAGTAGAGGCGGTCGGCGAAGCCGCGCCAGCTCAAGGTGGGGCCGTGCTGGTTGCCCTCACTGGTGTGGTTGTAGACCACATCCAGCAGCACCTCGATGCCCGCCAGGTGGCAGGCCTTCACCAGCTGCCGCACCTGGTCGCGGGCTCCCAGGGGATCGTTCCCCACCAGGTAGTCGGGATGGGGGGCCATCCAGCTCAGGGGGCTGTAGCCCCAGTGGTTCTCGCGGCCCGGCGGCGCGTCGCTGGGATCGAAGGCCATCACAGGCAACAGCTCGATCGCCGTGATGCCCAGCTCCCGCAGCTGGGGCAGGGTGTCGATCAGACCCAGCAGGCTGCCCTGGCGGTCAGGCTTCACCGGGCAGCCGGCGCCCTGGGTGAAGCCCCCCACATGCAGTTCGTAGATCACGCTGCGCTGCCAGCTGTGGCGCGGCCGGGGCGCGGCTTCGAAATCGAAGCGGTCGCGCTCGGTGACCACGCCCCGCAGGCAGCAGGAGCTGTTGGGGGCGGCGCCGACCGCGGCGGCGCGGCGGTAGCCCTGCCAGCCGGCGATGGCCCGGGCGCAGGGATCCAGCAGCACCTTCGAGGGGGCGAAGCTGTGGCCACCCGGCTGCAGGGGGCCGAACACCCTGTAGCCGTAGCAGCAGCCGAGCCCCAGGCCCTCCACCTCCACGTGCCAGTGATCGCCGGAGCGGTGGCGGCCATCGAGCGCCACGACCCGGCTCGGTTCGGTGGCGTCCGGGTGGCTGAACAGGACAAGTTCGAGCCGGGTGGCCCGGGGAGCCACCACCGAGAAGTTCACCCCGCGGGAGGTGAGGGAGGAACCCAGGGGGCCCGGGCGCCCGGGATGGATGGCTCCGGAACGACTCCGACGGGTCGCCAAGGGCGCCGCTTGGGCCGAGATTGGTGAGGCAGACAACGGCTCGGGCCAGCTTGCCCAACACACTAGACAGACCTTCCCGGCCCGGGCCACTGTCAGCACTAGCCCTTCCGCCTGAGCCCGGCCGCCCTCCCCGGCTGGTGCGGCCTGGCCTGTGGCTGTTCGCCCCCAGCCGCGACAGCCAGGGGGGCAGCAGCTGGCTGCTGGAGTCCGGCGCCAGCGGCCTGGCCTTCGATCTGCTGATCGACTGCCCCGGCTACAGCCAGGCGAACCTCGACTGGCTGGCCGTCCGGGAGCCGGGGTTGCTGGTGCTCACCAGTCGCGAGGGCCACGGCCGCTGCCGCCGCGTGCAGCAGGCCATCGGCTGGGAGGTGCTGGTGCAGGAGCAGGAGGCCTACCTGCTGCCAGGGGTGGCGCCGCTGCGCACGTTCGGGGCGGCGTGTGAGCTGGCGCCGGGGGTGCGCCTGCTCTGGACCCCTGGGCCCACGCCGGGGTCGTGCGTGGTGCATGCCCGAGGCCGGGAACTCGATGTGTTGTTCTGCGGGCGGCTGCTGGCGCCGGTGGCGCCGAACGCAGTGGCGCCCCTGCGCACACCGCGCTGTTTCCACTGGTCGCGCCAGCTGGCCAGCCTCGAGGCCCTGATGGCCTGGCTGCCGCCCGACACCCCCGAATGGATCGCCTGCGGCGGCGGGCTGGGGGCCCTGCGCGGCGCCAAGCTCGTGCCCAAGGGTGCCGCCGCGTTGCGATCCGCACCCTGATTTGGGCGATTCAGCACCAAACGGCACCAGATCCGTTGCGGCGAGGCGCTTTTCTGTTGCAGTCCCCGGGCGGCCCCCATACCATTGGCGCGCTGAACCCCGGTCCTGCGGGGCGGCCGCCCCGGCGAGGCCTACCAACCTCCCAGCCCCGGCGCCGCCCCACCATCGCTCTGAACGCTGCCCCAGAGGCCTTTCCCGCTCCTATGAACAAAGCAGATCTCGTCAACCTCGTGGCTGCCCGCACCGAGCTCACCAAGACCGACGTCTCCCAGGCCATCGACGCCGCCATCGAGACCATCATCGATTCGGTGGTGGAGGGAAACAAGGTGTCGATCCTTGGCTTCGGCTCCTTCGAACCCCGGGAACGCTCCGCTCGCCAGGGCCTCAACCCCAAGACCGGAGAGAAGATCAAGATTCCGGCCAAGCGGGTGCCCGCCTTCACCGCCGGCAAGATGTTCAAGGACCGCGTCCAGGGTTGAGGCATCCGGCGGGGCCCCCAGCTCCGCCCGCTGATCCCGTTGCCGCTACCCCGCCACGTCGAGTCCCTGATCGAAGCCGGCCTGCACCGGCGCGATCAGGGCTACCGAGGCCGCTATGCCCCTTCCCCCACGGGGGCCCTGCACCGAGGCAACCTGCGCACGGCGCTGCTGAGCTGGCTTGAGGCGCGCCTCGCTGGCGGTGAATGGCTGTTGCGCATCGACGACCTCGACACGCCCCGCAACCGGGCCGGCGCCGAGCAGGCGATCCTGGCGGATCTCACCTGGCTGGGCCTGGCCTGGGACGGCCCCCTCTGGCGCCAGAGTGAGCGCCGCGGCCTCTACGCCAGCGTGCTCTCGGCCCTGCGCCGGGACGGGCGCCTCTACCCCTGCCGCTGCAGTCGCAGGCTCCTGGCCGATGTGTCGGCCCCCCACGGCGACTGGGCCGTGTATCCAGGTTTCTGCCGCCAGGGCCAGGTGGGCTGGGGGGGCGAAGGGGGGCGCTGGCCCAGCTGGCGGCTGCGGCTCTCCGCCGGTCCCATCGCCTGGCAGGAGGCTGCGGCCCTGGTGCCGGTGTCAGCTGCGGGGCGACTGGATGGAGCCAGCCAGGTGGGTGATGTGGTGCTGCGCCGGGCCGACGGCTTCATCACCTATCACCTGGCCACTGCCGTGGATGAGCTCAGCCTCGGGATCAGCGCGGTGGTGCGCGGTGAAGACCTCTGGCGCTCCACCGCGGCCCAGGTGGCCGTGATGCGGGAAATGGGCGCCACGCCTCCCAGCTATGCCCATGTCCCCCTCTGGCGCGAGGAGGGCACGGGCCAGCGGCTGAGCAAGCGCAGCGGCGCCGAGGGGCTGGAGGGCCTGCGGGCCCGGGGGTTCGATGCGGCCGGGGTGGTGGGCCTACTGGCCTCCAGCGCCGGCCTGGTGCCGCCTGGATCACGGCTGAGCGCCGCTGAATTGATGCAGCAGCTGAAGCCCCGGGGGGCCTAGGCGCACACCACCCGGCCGAGCCCAATTCTTAAGGAAGCTTTCGGGAGCGTGGTGTGCGAATCCACGCACACTGGTGAGGTTCCTACGGCTGGCGCGAGGCCGCCTTGATGACCACCCCAGCGCGGTTGCTCTCGAGCGCCGGCCGTTCCGACTTGAGTGTCTCCGGGCTCCTGTCCGGCACCCTTTGCTGCCAGTGCGGCGGCAGTGGCGTGCTGCGGCTGGACGGCCAGCGCTATCGCACCTGCATGGACTGTGTGGGGCAGGGCAGGCAACGGCCCAGGGCAGTACCGGCCGCCGAGGTGCTGCTGATCCCTGCGCCCCGGTTGCAGGGGCCGATCAGCGGGTCGGCTTCTTCTGCTGTTGCCTGATGAAGAAGGCGGCGGTGGCCACGACCACGGCGAGAGGAGCCGCGGTGAGCAGCAGCAGAATCACGGCCGTCCAGTCGGTGTACATCGCCGCCAAGTCACTGTGTCCCATCATCCCAGCCAGGATTCCCCTGAGTGCCGCCCCCGTGCCTTTGTGATGCGACTCCTCCCCTGCGCTCTGCTCGGCGCCTTGCCTGTTGCTGCCGCCCTGGGCCTGGGGCTCCCTCTCCCCTCTGCGGCCGATGTGGTGTTCGACGACTGCCAGCCCACGGCGGACGGTGGCGTCACCTGCGACACCCGCCCCACCGGCGAGACCCGGGTGGATGACGAGGCAGCCCGCTTCGGCCTCTATGACGCAGCCAGCCCCGGCTGGAACGAATTCGAACCGTTTGAGGCCGATGACGAGATGTTCGGCGGCAACGAGACCTGAGCCCCGATCCGCGCTCGGCGCTGACAGCACCCTGATCCCCTGCTAGGCCTGGATTGGCGATCGGTCCAGGTCATGGCAGCGACGCTTCTCCCGCCCAGCCCTGCCGCCGGCACTCCCCCGCCCCAGGACGAGCGCATCAGCCACATCGTGCGGCTGCATGGCGCCAGACCCGGGGAGCTGATCGAGGTGCTGCACCGGGTGCAGGAGCTGCAGGGCTGGCTGCCGCCCCAGGCCCTGGCCCAGGTGGCCCGGGAACTGCGGCTGTCCCAGGCCCGCGTCTACGGGGTGGCCAGCTTCTACCACCTGTTCCGCCTCAGGGCCCCCACAGCCCACCGCTGTTGCGTGTGCCTGGGCACCGCCTGCTTCGTGAAGGGTGGGGCGGAGCTGGCGGCCCTGCTGGAGCGGCGGCTGGCGCTGAGGCTCGATGATCCCGCCGGCAACGGTGACTGGAGCCTGGAGACCGTGAGCTGCCTGGGGGCCTGCAGCCAGGCGCCGGTGCTGGTCGTGGACGGCCAGCTGGAGGCGAAGCTGCCGCTGGATCAATCCGAGCGGCTTGAGGAACGGCTTTCAGCCCGGATCCCGGCTGTGGCTGAACCCACCGGGGGAAAGGGCTGATGGCGGCCGCGGCCCTGCTGCGCTGCTGCGGCGCCAGTGGCTGCCGCGCCGCCGGCAGCGAGGCCCTGCGGCAGGCCCTTGAGCAGGCGGCCCCCGCTGGCGTGGGCGTCAAGAGCGTGGGCTGCCTGCGCCTCTGCGGCCGCGGCCCCCTGGTGGCCATCGATCGGCTGGGGGAGAGCTCTGGCCCTGATGCTGGCCCTGGCCCTCCCGGCGACTCCCTGCTGTTCGGGGAGCTCCAGCCCAGTGAGGCCGAAGCGCTTGTGGCCTTGGCCCTGGGCGAAGGGGTCGGCACCCTGGCGGACCGGCAGCTCGACCTGCGCCAGCCGTTCTTTGCCCTGCAACACCCCGTGGTGCTGGAGAGCTGCGGGCTGATCGATCCCACCAACTTGGATGACGCCCTGGCCCATGGGGCCTACGGCCAGCTGCGGCGCGTGCTGCAGGAGTGCAGCCCCGAGCAGGTGCGCGAGCAGGTGAAGCGCAGCGGCCTGCGGGGCAGGGGTGGCGCCGGCTATCCCACGGGCCTGAAGTGGGACACCGTGGCCCTGCAGCCTCCCGGCCCGCGCCTGGTGGTGTGCAACGCCGACGAGGGCGACCCCGGCGCCTTCATGGACCGCAGCGTGCTGGAGGGCGACCCGCACCGGCTGATCGAGGGCCTGGCGATCGCCGCCTACGCCGTGGGCGCCGAGCAGGCCTATGTGTATGTGCGGGCCGAGTATCCGCTGGCGATCGAACGGCTGCGGCTGGCCCTGGCCCAGGCCCGCAGCCGCGGGCTGCTGGGGGCCCCGATCGACGGCAGTGGCTTCCAGCTGCAGCTGGAGCTGCGGGTGGGGGCCGGCGCCTACGTGTGCGGCGAGGAAACGGCGCTGCTGGCCTCGATCCAGGGGGAGCGCGGCACGCCGCGGCCCCGGCCGCCCTTCCCCGCCGAGGTGGGCCTCTGGGGGGCCCCCACCCTGATCAACAACGTGGAGACCCTGGCCGCGATCCCAGCGATCCTGCGCCGCGGCGGCGACTGGTATGCCGCCATCGGCAGCGAGGGCAGCAAGGGCACCAAGGTGTTCTCCCTCTCGGGGGCGGTGCTGAACCCTGGCCTGGTGGAGGTGCCGATGGGCACCAGCCTGCGCACGGTGGTGCAGACCATCGGCGGCGGTGTGCCCGGCGGCACCGGAGCCGATGGCGGCGTCAAGGCCGTGCAGACCGGTGGCCCCTCGGGCGGCTGCATCCCGGCCCCCCTGCTCGACACGCCGGTGGACTACGAGCGCCTGCGGGAACTGGGTTCGATGCTGGGTTCAGGCGGCCTGGTGGTGATGGGCGAAACCACCTCGATGCCGGAGCTGGCCCGCTATTTCATGGGCTTCAACGTGAACGAGAGCTGCGGCAAATGCCTGCCCTGCCGCGCCGGCACCGTGCAGCTGGCCCAGCTGCTGGATCGCTTCGTGGCGCGGCGGGCGACCCTGGCCGACCTCGAGCGCCTGGAGGAGCTCTGCCACATGGTGGGCGCCACCAGCCTCTGCGGCCTGGGCAAGGCGGCGCCCAACCCGGTGCTCAGCACCCTGCGCTACTTCCGGCAGGAGTACCTGGCGGCCTGCCTGCTGGAGGTGACCCCATGAGCGTGCTCACCCTCACGGTGGATGGGCTGGAGGTGGCGGTGCCCCATGGCGCCTCCCTGCTGGAGGCGGTGCGGGCGGCCGGCGCCGAGCTGCCCACCCTCTGTCACCTGGAGGGGCTCACCCCGGTGGGGGCCTGCCGGCTCTGCCTGGTGGAGCTGGAGGACGGCGGCCGCCTGCTGCCCGCCTGCACCACCGCCGCCGCCGAGGGCATGGCGGTGCACACCGACACGGCCCAGCTGCGCGGCTACCGGCGCATGGCCGTGGAGCTGTTCTTCGCTGAGGGCAACCACGTGTGCGCCTTCTGTGTGGCCAGCGGCAGCTGCGAGCTCCAGGCCCTGGCGGTGGCCGTGGGCATGGACCACAGCCGCTTCCCCTACCAGTACCCGCCACGGCGGGTGGATGCCTCCCACCCCCGCTTCGTGATCGACCACCACCGCTGCATCCTCTGCACCCGCTGCGTGCGCGTCTGCGACGAGGTGGAGGGGGCCCATGTGTGGGATGTGGCCCAGCGCGGCGCCCAGTGCTCGATCATCGCCGGCTTCGATCAACCCTGGGGCGAGGTGGAGGCCTGCACCTCCTGCGGCAAGTGCGTGGATGTGTGCCCCACCGGCGCCATCTTCCACAAGGACGACACCACCACCGAGAAGCAGGTGCACCCGCCCCGGCCCCAGCTGCTGCGCCGCGCCCGGGAGCAGCAGCTGGGCAGGCACCCGTGCCCGTGAGCTCGCCATGACCACCCCGTCTCCGAAACTGCGCTTCGCCACGGTGTGGCTGGCCGGCTGCAGCGGCTGCCACATGTCGTTCCTCGATCTCGACGAATGGCTGTTTGAGCTGGCGGCCCACGTGGATGTGGTGTATTCACCGGTGGCCAGCGACGCCAAGACCTATCCCGACAACGTGGATGTGTGCCTGGTGGAGGGGGCTGTGGCCAATGCCGACAACCGCGAGCTGGCCCTGCAGCTACGTGAGCGCACCCGGCTGGTGGTGTCCTTCGGCGACTGCGCCGTGACCGGCAACGTGCCGGCCCTGCGCAACCTCTGGAGCGAGGTGGACGGCGGCAGCCGCCAGAGCGTGCTGGATCGCGGCTACCTGGAGCTGGCCGACACCGGCGCCCAGCATCCCCATGCCCCCGGCATCGTGCCGGAGCTGCTGGAGCGGGTGCTGCCCCTGCATGAGGTGATCCCGGTGGACCTCTACCTGCCGGGTTGCCCGCCGTCGGCGCAGCGCATCCAGGCCGCCATCGAACCGCTGCTGCGGGGCGAGATGCCGCCGATGCAAGGCAAGGCGATGTTGCAGTTCGGCTGAGGCCCCCATGACCCGCACGATCACGATCGATCCGGTGACCCGCATCGAAGGGCACGCCAAGATCACCCTCCACCTCGACGAGGCCGGGCGCCTGGCCGATGCCCGCTTCCACGTGGTGGAGTATCGCGGCTTCGAAACCTTCTGCGAGGGCAGGCCGTTCACCGATATGGCCGGCATCACGGCCCGCATCTGCGGCATCTGCCCGGTGAGCCACCTGCTGGCGGCGGCAAAAACCGGCGACAAGCTGCTGGCGGTGCAGCCGCCGCCGGCGGCGCGCCAGCTGCGGCGGCTACTCAACCTGGCCCAGATCTGCCAGAGCCATGCGCTCTCATTCTTTCATCTGAGCAGTCCTGATTTCCTGCTGGGCTGGGAGAGCGATCCGGCGCGGCGCAATGTGTTCGGCCTGATGGCCGCCGATCCCGATCTGGCCCGGGCCGGCATCCGCTTGCGCCAGTTCGGCCAGCAGGTGCTGGAGCTGCTCGGCGGCCGCAGGATTCATTCGGCCTGGGCCGTTCCCGGCGGCGTGCGCACGCCCCTGAGCGCCGAGGCCAGGCAGTGGATCCTGGAACGCCTGCCGGAGGCGAAGGCCACGGTGGCCATGGCCCTGGAGCTCTACAAATCGCTGCTGGATGGGCCGCTGCAGCGGGAGCAGAGCAGCTTCGGCGATTTTCCTTCGCTGTTCATGGGCCTGGTGGGGCCAGAAGGCCGCTGGGAGTGCATCGACGGCCTGATCCGCTTCACCGGCAGCGACGGCCGGATCGTGGCCGATGGCCTCAGCGAAGACGACTACGCCAGCTTCCTGGGCGAGGCCGTGGAGAGCTGGAGTTACCTGAAATTCCCCTACTACAAGCCGCTGGGCTATCCCGAGGGGATCTACCGGGTGGGGCCGCTGGCGCGGCTGAATGTGTGCGTCTCGATCGGCACGCAATGGGCCGATGCCGAGCTGGCCGAATTCCGCCAGCGCAGCGGCACCGCTGAGAGCGGCGGCCGCATCGTGACCTCCTCCTTTGCCTATCACCACGCCCGGCTGGTGGAGATCGTGGCCTGTCTGGAGGGGATCGAGCAGCTGGTGGCGGATGACAGGCTGATGGGCGGCCGGATCCGCGCCCGCGCCAACCTCAACGCCAACGAAGCGGTGGGCGTGAGCGAGGCGCCGCGCGGCACCCTGTTTCACCACTACCGGGTGGATGACAACGGCCTGATCACCCGGGTGAACCTGATCATCGCCACCGGCCAGAACAACCTGGCCATGAACCGCACCGTGGCCGAGATCGCCCGGGAGTTCATCCCCGAGCCGGTGGCTGCCGGCGCCGACATCCCCGAACCCCTGCTGAACCGGGTGGAGGCGGGCATCCGCTGTTTTGATCCCTGTCTCTCCTGCAGCACCCACGCGGCGGGACAGATGCCGCTGCACATTGAGTTGCGGGATGCGGGTGGGGTGTTGGTGGCAGAGCGGCTGAGGGATTGAGGGGTGGCATCAGGGGCCAAGCCCCACGGTTGAAGAACCTTTCTCCGAAGGACCACGCCCTTCCCGGGGATGGCAGCAGTGCTTGGCTGTGTAGCCATGTGAACGGTCTTATGCGGACCCGCATAAGACGCGAGGATCTAGAGGTGGCCAGCCAGGAGCCGCTGCGGTACAAGGGCTTTTGTAGTGTTGACCGGAGATTGAGGGGCTCTTATGTGGCTGCAGGCAGATGAGGATGGTGTTTATACGGGTCCGTCCAAAAGGCGTTAGGCAAATTGATCTTGAAGCACGGCAGATCCGATGACTACGCCCCTTGCTGAATACATCGTCGAACGTCTGCGGAAGCCTCCGCGTGCAGCGCACATCGTGCCCGGCTCCACCCCGGTACTGTCCTTTGGCAACCCATCGGAAGCGGTCGTAGCGACGCTCGGATTGAACCCGAGCCGCTTGGAGTTTCTGGACTCAAACGGTAGCGAGCTCAGTGGCACGACCCGCCGCTTCGAGACGCTCGCTTCCCTCGGCGTAGCCAGTCTCGGCTCGGCTACCGAGGAGGCGCTGCACCGAGTGGTCAATGCATGCAATGGCTACTTTGGAGCCAACCCATATCGCCGATGGTTCAATCAGCTTGAGTCGGTGCTGCGATCAGTCGGCGCCTCCTACTACGACGGCACCGCGTGCCACCTTGACCTCGTTCAGTGGGCTACCAATCCCGTGTGGAGCAAGATTCCGGATCGTGCCGTGCGCGATCAATTGATCGAGGAAGATGCCGCCTTTCTCGACCAGCAGCTCAGGATGGGTTCGTTCAAGCTACTCCTAATCAATGGCACCGGCGTTGTTCGGCAGTTCGAGCGTATGACCGGAATTTCGCTACAGGCAGCCGGAACTGTGAATGGCTCATCGGTGGAGTCCCGCGTCCTGGTTGGTCGGCTTCCTGTAGGTACACGGGTCGTCGCTTGGTCTGTGAATCTTCAATCGTCCTTTGGTGTGTGTAACGGCCTTCGCGCGGCGCTCGCCAGTCGAGTTGGAGAATTGAATTATGATGACTCGATTGCCTAACAACAGCATGCAGCGGACGGCGCTGCGCGCCGCCGCTGATGCTGAGCGTTATACGCACTAGAGTGCTCGCCAAGGCTCCACTAAAATGATTCTCAATCAGAAGACGCTCGAAAAGCTACGACAACTAATAAACGAGGAGACTGAATATAGGTCAGGGCCGAGACTTGTGCAATTCTTTAACAGCCTTGGATTTAGTGACAGCTATGGCCAAGGCTTCCCGTCGCGATGGGCATACACCGATGAAAGGCTTGCCAGGCTAAACGGAGCTCCTGGGATTGACCAATGCATACGCGCAGTATTCGCTCCGGTTAACTTTGTCGGCCAGTTTGGCAATCTTGATCGGCTACTGGAGGAGTTCAACCAGTATCTGGCTTTTGACAGCTGGAAAGTTGTGAGAGAGGGAGCCGATCTTCGGTTTGTGCGTGTTGATAAAAATCAGGCTGCGACCAACACTGTTAAAGCTGAGATGAACGAAGAGGATCAGTTCCTCAAGCGCGAGTTTTCTAACTTATCCATTGATGCGCTTGGGCTTGAGGGAGGCTTGGTTGATGTTCTCAATGAGCGGGTTAAAGAGATTGAACGATGCTTCCAGTCTGGCGCATATCTGGCTGTACTTATACTAGCTGGTAGCACCTTAGAAGGCCTATTGCTTGGAATTGCGGGAAAGCATCAACGCCATTTCAATCAAGCCCAAGCATCCCCCAAAGGCGCAGATGGAAGGCCTATGAAGTTTCATCAGTGGAATTTGAATGCTTTGATTGATGTCGCTGCCGAACTTAAGTTAATTGAGCACGATACAAAGAAGTTTAGTCACACACTGCGTGACTTTCGAAACTACATCCATCCGTTTGAGCAGATGAGTGTTGGATTTAGCCCTAGGGAAGGCACGGCAAAGATATCATTGCAAGTCCTAAAGTCTGCAATATACGACATTGCACAAGGCATCACCATGCTGGGCGTATAACATTGCCATTCACCTGGGCCGCCTCCTCATGGCCTTCTTATGCAGCCGTTACTCAATGCGGCCAGGTGATGGCAAGCGTTATACGGCCCCAAGAATCCCAGTGCACTCATTCCCTACTTTGGTAGTTTGTGAATTAAGATCTAGCAAACAGTCTCCAGAGACCTCATTGGCTCAAGAATAACCATGCTGTCACCAACTACTCAACGAGAACGGAACGAAGCAGTTGCCAGGTTACGAAAAGAAATGGAGTCAACTGCTGCTACTATGCGCAACAAATTAGCACACATATCCCCCGAAGATCTTCTTGTATACATCTACGCCAAACTCTTATTTGGGATGGTAGCCGGTAGCGGTGATGCTTTCGCAGATGAAGACGCTGCTGTTTCAGAGGACACGATTAATGAAACACAGTTTCTACTTGAGTACGTCCATGCCGTTCTAGCATCAGATGTTGCCCCCGACAAACTTGAATTCGACGAAGCAGAATGCGATGAATTGTTCAAAATGAGTTCTAGACTGAGGGAGCAAGCCATGGTTTTCGCCATGGCTTCATCTGTTGAAACAGAGAATCAAGAATTTGGGCCTGACACGGCGGATATTGAATTTCACATGAAATCGACATGGGTTTTGCTTAGAGGCAACCGTTACCAGGTATTAGAAGGTGAATTTTACAATTATGTACTTGCGCCACACGATGATGTCTTGAAGGAGGTCTATGGAGTAGCAGCCACTGAGATTGCAGAAGGCTTCCAGGATATGGCGAATGCTTTTCGTGCGGGACACTCGAACGCCATGGAAGAAGTGAAAAAGCAGTTTGAAGCTGCTCAGAACTTTGCGATAGAGCAGAAGAGACCTCTGGAAGATGTTATGGAGGCGTGGGTTGAAGCAAATCCAGATCAATCCCGAGCCGCTGGCCAAGCGATGGACGATATGCACCGCGGTGGAATCGCCAATGTAAGTCGTCATACAAATTTACCACCAGATCTATTAGCCGATCTGGCGTATACACGTGGTGAAGAGACTGAGTTCTTTGCTGAAGGTGATTTTGCAGGAACCCCTTTCAGGACACTACCCTCCCGTAAAAAGCCGTTAATCCAACTTGGATCAGACTACTACGCTGTTGACCCCTGCTTTACCCGCGACGCCGGGTATCGTGCACTTCTTTTTAATCTACTGCAAAGAAGATCGGACTATAAACAGGCTTTCGAAGGCCGTCAGAAGACAATGAGCGAAGGAGCTTTCCCAGACATTCTTTCCATTCAGCTACAGGGAGCAACAGTCTACCAAGAAGTTTATTATAAGGATCCAGTGACTAGACAGTGGTCCGAAAATGACACCCTGATTCTAGTTGATGATGTGCTCTATCTCGTTGAAGCAAAAGCCGGTGCAGCAGCAACCATTGCTTCGCCTGCTCTTGATTTTAAGCGGCATGCCCAATCAGTGCAGGACTTGTTTCTTAAGGCTTACAAACAGTGCGAGCGTTTCTTTGCTTATCTAAATTCTGCGGATGAGGTTCCGCTCTACAGCCATGCACACGGCAAGTATGAAGAGTGTGGTCGAATTCGTTGTTCTGACTATCGTGTAATGTTGCCCATTGGATTGACGGTCGAGTCATTCTCGCCCTTTTCTACATTTTGCAAGGAACTACCTCAGGTTGAACCGCTTCTCGGAAGGCATGCTTTTGTATCATTGTCTATTGATGATCTGTTTGTCCTAAAGCGAATTCTGCCAACGCCTGGGATGTTTGCCCACTACATGGAAGTGCGCCAGGCTGTTGCTGGAATAAGGCGTGCTCATTTGTTTGACGAGTTTGATCACCTTGGCGCGTACATAGAAAAGAACCGCATTGATGAGGACATTTCGGATCACTTCCGGCAGGGCAAAGCTGACTTGCTGGTGTTGGATGGCATGAGCAAGATTATCGATAGAAGCTTCGAGAGTGAGGGCTGGGAAGACAATCCATTTCCTACGCAGAGGATCCCGAAAGAACTAGTGAATCTGCTTGCAGCACTCGATGCCACGCGAGCGAAGGGATGGCTCTTCGCTGAAAGTCATATCCGAAACTATGGTGATCAAGCACGTAATGAGCTTGCTGCGTTGTTGTCTGATTTGCGAATAAAGATAAGTCAGCACCCTGAGCGCTACTTCGCATTAGCTAGCGATGAGCAGCCGCTATTCGTGTGGATGCAAAGCTCAGAGCACCCAGTCGATTGGCAGAAGATCAATGATAAGGCAAGCGCAACTGCACTGGTTGCTGATTCCCTTGAAGTTGTAGGTGTGTTTGTTGAAGTTAGCGATGAAGGTACTTTTGGGAAGGCTCAGTACTTCAGGGTTGTTGCCCCTTCTAATCGGACTAGCGATAACGCCCATATCTATGACGACGCTAATCGCATGAGGCGGCGAACAGCCAATACATATTTGCCTCGGGCGTAGATACGCCAAGTCCTTATCACTCATTGATTGAGAGGTCTCTTCTTGTTTAGCTCTGGTTCATCAGGCCTATCCAGATGCCGTATAACATCAAGATGCAGCGGACGGGAGTAGCTTGCCTCTGCTTTATCGAAGGGGGTACTTGCCCGCCGCTGATCTTGTGCGTTAGGCATCGCAATGCACCATCCCATCCCGGCTTTTGCGTTGAGCCTACTGATGGCGGGCACAGGATGTGCCCGTGACCTTCCGAGCGCTTCGCAAATTGAACAAAAGCTACAAGCAACACTTGCCTATGGCGCTGTAAGGCCGGAAATCGAGGTGGCGCTCGCGAAGCATGGAATTACCTACTCGTTCGACCGCTTTGCGAACCGATATCAAGGCATCTTGAGATCAAAGACATCGAACTCACGAGCCATAGTAATCTATGTCCACCTAGACGCGGAGGGAAAACTGTCCAGCCTTGAAGTCATTGACTCCTACACTGGCCTTTGATCTCCCAGCGCTCCAACCTGTCCCAAGCTGAACATCTCGTCCAAGGTCCGTCGAGACGAGATCACTTGCTGCTTGGCATGTCGCCTTGCCTGCGAGCCATCCAGGTTATTGTTGCGTCTCGCGGGCACCGCGCCACGCCGCTGTCGGCCGGCTAGGTCAAAAGCTAGGCAACAATTAAACCCGAAAAACAAGCGGAAATGACTGACCCAAGCTTGAAGGAGAAACTTGATGCCATATTTGGTGCCCATCTGAATGCTGAGCTGGCGTGCGACCTCGACCAGACGTTAGCCACCATGGCACCAGAGCCACACCTGATCAATGTGCCAACGATGGTCGGAGGGCAAGGCCTCGGGGGCGTTAAAACCTTTTATGCAAAGCGCCTGATAGGGCAGTTCTTCCCCCCCGACGTCACCTTCGAAACAATATCACGAACGTATAGTGAGGAAAGGCTGGTCGATGAACTCATTATCTCGTTTACGCACACTCACAAGATCGACTGGATGTTGCCCAGAGTTGAGCCTACCGGAAAACGGGTCGAAGTGGTTTTTGTGGTGATTGTCGGTATCGAAGACGACAAGGTTTCTTATGAGCATATCCACTGGGATCAGGCCAATGTGCTGGTTCAGATTGGCCTCCTCGATCCAACTGGTCTGCCCGTTACAGGCGCCGGTGCTGCCGCAAAGTTGAGAGACGCCAGCCTCCCTGATCCGTTTTTTCAGGAGAGCTGACTTCAGGCCCGCGATGACACGCAAGAACACTGGGATTCCGTGCTGTTCAAGTCTTCTGCGATTTTTCCAATAGCCTGTGCTCCCAGGGGTAGTCCTACGCCATGAGTGAAGCATTCGAGCCCACTTCCCAGGCTACGCTCACTGTGAGGCTTGTGCAAACGATGCGCAGGCATCCTCTGGCCTCATTCTTTGTACTCGCCTATGGGGTGACCTGGCTGTTGTGGAGCCCGGTAATGATCCTTCGGCTGCCGCCGTTCAATCCGGCCACCCATGCACCAGCCCTCTACATTCTTCCTGGCGTTGCAATCGGCGTAACCGGGTCGGCCTTTCTGATGACTGCCATCACCCAGGGCAGGGCAGGGGTGGACCGTCTGTTGCAGCGCCTTGTGTTGTGGCGCGTGAATCTGCGCTGGTATGCCGTTGCCATGCTGTTGATCCCCCTCACGCAGCTGCTGGTGGCGGTGGCACTCGGCCATCCAGAGGCCCTGGTCGCGGTCTCACCTCAGGCACTGCTTCTGTATCCAGCGGCCTACGCAGCGCATTTTTTCTTTGGACCGCTGTTTGAGGAATCAGGCTGGCGAGGTTTTGCCCTACCCCGGCTGCAGCACTGCTACGGCCCCCTGTCAGGAACGCTCCTGCTTGGCCTCCTCTGGAGCGCTTGGCATTTCTTTCTTTATGTGCCGGTCTGGTGCCAATCGGGGAACTGGGGTGAGGGCCTGATCGATACCGGCCTGTTTGTGGTGAGCACCACCTCCGTGTCGTTCGTCTTCACCTGGCTGTTCAACAACACACAAGCCAGCCTGTTGTTGTCGATCCTGCTGCATGGTTCGGTGGATGGAACGGCAACCTACCTGCAGGTTCTCGCCGAGAGGCGCATCCTTTCTGCAGACGCAGTCGCAAGCAGCATCGGCCCAGGCATGCTGATCGGCAGTGTGATCATGGCGCTGGTGCTGGTGATCGCAACTCGCACACGCTTAAGCTATCGGCGCTATCAGCGAGAGGCCGAGCGCATCGATCTTGCTGCCTCCTGAATCAGGGACTGAACCCTCACTCGTTGGTGCGCAGGCCCCCCCCAGCTCGTGCTCCATGGCCTCCATCACCACATCGGTGACCAGTTGGATACGGAAGCTAGTGCTGGGTGGAGGAGCAGTCGAAGCTCTCACTCTCCCAGCACTTAGTGCTGCCGCCGCCGCCAGAACGCGTTCGGATCTGGGGCTGGTGGCTACTACCGCCAGGCTGCTATCTAGCACGAAGCAGAAGTTGAAGTCGCCCTATTCCTCCATGGCTCCCGACAGCAGCTCGGGATCGAAGCTGGAGGCCTTGCCCGCGTCACCCACCTTCACGATCAAGAACGGCATGTTCATGCTGTTAGGCCAACATCAAGGCTGCTTGTCTAGCGGATGTTGACTGGAGCGTCTTCGATCGATACGATAAAATGCACAGTTAAGTCTTTTGCCCCCATCAAGAATGAGGCCAACCCAAGTAAACACGGCCCTCCTGGGTGGCCGCAACTTGACTTGGCTGGAATGCGGCCCTCTCCTGAAATGATGATCAAGCACACTATGCACACTCCGCTGGCGATGCGAAGGTTGCCTAACATTAGGATTCAGAAGGCGCGAGCGGAGGCTGACTACTTAGCCAAAATGAATATCCACTTCTGAGCTTGAGGGTAACCGAATCTCGTTCCTAGGATTTCTATGGCTTTCGCTGTACTCTGGCCAGCAATACCCCTCCAAGCGGTCCGTAGTCTTGCACTGCTGAGCAGCATCCAATGAACTTCATGAGGCAGCATTGGTTTGATGTGGGCCTGGTTCTTGCGCTTGGCGTCAGCGGCTGCTTGCTCTTTGCCAGGCTGAGCCCCATGTCAATCCTGCTTTGGGGAAACCTGATCGCTTTGTTCCTTCATCAATTTGAAGAATACCGTTTTCCTGGCTACTTTCCTGGCATGATCAACGCAACCATGTTTGCAAGCAAACAGCCAGACCGTTACCCTCTGAATAGCCATACAGCATTTCTAGTCAACGTTATTGTTGGATGGCTCTTTTACTTTCTGGCTGCCGTCTCCAGCGATCGGGCCATTTGGCTGGGCATCGCAACGATGCTTGTTTCGGTCGGCAATGTCGTGGCCCACACGTTTCTATTTAATCTCAAGGGCAAAACCTTCTACAACCCGGGCATGGCTACTGCAGATCTCTTGTTTCTGCCTATTGCGATTGCTTTCTATTGGCTCATTCTTCAGTCCAATGCAGCGTCAGTCCTTGATTGGGGTCTGGGTCTCGGGCTTGGAATTGTGCTGAACTACATCGGAATCCTCAAGCTGATTGATTGGCTCAAAGACGAGCAAACCTCCTGCATTTTCCCAGAGCGCTGTCTGATGCCAGCCTCCAAGCAAGCCCGGCTCCGATAACCTCAAGTCGCCTGACACGCGCATGGAACTCACTGCCCATGGCGAGCACCATGCTCTTCAGGTTGAGTTGATGGAAGTCAATGAGTCAATAGACCTGATCCCAAATAGTCTGCCCATCACGTCTCCCTGCGTTGCCGTGCCCAAGACCATTCAAGCCGGCCTCGCTTACTTCGCCATTGTGCTGAGCGCGGGATTTGCGCTTGGTATGATCAGGATTCCGCTCCTGGTGCCACGCATCGGCGAGCGCTGGGCGGAATTGGCGGAGATGCCCATCATGGCGATGGTCATTTACTTGGCGGCAGGAGTGATCCTTCGCCAATTCCCTGAGATTCGCTCGCCGAGCCGGTCGTTGCTCGCAGGCTGTCTGGCCCTGGCGCTGATGCTGGCGGCGGAATTGGCCCTGGCCAGCCTGGTGCAAGGCATGGCACCTGCGGAGTTCATCGCCAGCCGAGACAAGGTATCGGGCCCGGTCTACCTCGTTGTGCTGCTGGTGTTTGCCGTGATGCCCTGGCTTCGGCTCTCAGCTCGATGACACCAACTCCCCCAGGTCTGTGTTGAAGCGTCCTGCACTGCGGCCTGATTGCCTGGTGATCGGCATCGGCAACCCCCTGCGCGGCGACGACGGCGTCGGCACCCTGCTGGCCGAGCAGGTGGGTGGGCGCAGCGTGCACCAGCTCACGCCGGAGCTGGCTGCCGCTCTGGCGCCGCTGCAGCGGGTGCTGTTCATCGATGCCTGGCTGGCTCCACAGCAGCCCGGCCCCCTGCCCCATCCCCGCCTCGACCCGCTGCCTGCCTTGATGCCCGGCGCTGGCAGCGGCACCAGCCATCACCTCGATCCCGCCCAGTTGCTGGCGATCACCACCGCCCTCTATGGCCGTGCCCCCAGCGCTTTCTGGCTGCGCATCCCCGCCCACAGCTTCAGCCATGGCAGGGATTTCTCCCCCGGGCTCCAGGCCTCCCTGCCGGCGGCACGCCGCCTGCTGCGCTGCTGGCTGGTGGAAGCCTGAAATCCAATCGGCTTTCCGAGCGGTAACTCTGCGACCGGTGGCTGCATCGTTCAGCCGGCCGCGCTCGATCCTTCGTTATCCACCCCCCATTCCGATGAACACTCCTCAGGCGCCCCATGCCGCGGTCAGCACCGCCATCTCAGGCCTTCTGGCCCTTGGGCTGGTGGCCGCAGCCGGCACCGAAGCCCTGGCCGGTAAGGCCGGCATGGAAAAATGCGCCGGCATCGCCAAAGCCGGCATGAACGACTGCGGCACCAGCAAGCACTCCTGTGCCGGCAAGGCCAGCGTGTCCGGCGACCCGGAAGAGTGGGTCTACGTTCCCACCGGCACCTGCAACAAGATCGTGGGAGGAAAGCTGAAGAAGTCCTGAGCCTGCGTTGATTCAGGGGGTTCTGGTGTGGTGCGTCCTCAGCCCTCCAGAACCCCCGCCCTTCTGTTGCTCTGCGCTTGCCGTGGCTGATTCCAACATCCAGGGCGTAGGCGTGGGTCTGCGCCCGCCCCACTACGCCGACATCCTCAGCAGCTGGCCGGCACTTCCCTGGTTTGAAGCCCTCTCGGACAACTACCTCGGGGGAGGCCTGCCCCTGCATCACCTCAGCCTGATCCGCGAGCGCTATCCGATCACCTTGCACGGTGTGGGCCTCTCGCTCGGTTCGGTGGATCCGCTCAATCAGGCCTACCTCCATCGCCTGAAAGCGCTGGTGGATCGGGTGCAGCCCAGTGTTGTGTCGGATCATCTGGCCTGGGTGTCCCAGGGGGGCCGCTACTTCCATGACCTCGCCCCACTCCCCTACACCGAGGAAGCCCTGGTGCATGTGGCCGAACGCATCCAGCGCGTGCAGGACTTCCTGGGACGGCAGATCCTGATCGAGAACCTCTCCCCCTACGTGAGCTTTGCCGGAGCCGACTACCTCGAATGGGAGTTTCTCAGTGAGCTGGCCCGCCGGGCCGACTGTTTCCTGCTGTTGGATGTGAATAATGTGTTTGTGAATGGCTTCAATCACGGCTTCGATCCGCTCCACTATCTCGATGCCCTGCCGGTCGAGCGGGTGAAGGAAATCCATCTCGCCGGCTATGAAGAGGAGGGCAGCTTCCTCTTCGACACCCATGGCCGCGCCGTGCAGGATGGGGTGTGGGCGTTGTACCGGCAGGCCCTGCAGCGCTTCGCGCAGGTGCCGGCCCTGATCGAGTGGGACACTGACATCCCCTCTCTCGATGTGCTGATCGGCGAAGCGGCCAAGGCGGAGGCTCTGCGCTCGGATCAGGTGCTGCCATGAAGCTGGCAGCCCTCCAGCAGCTTTTCGCCGCAGCGGCCCTCGGCACGGCCAGCGAGCCCGAGCAGGCCCGCCTGGCAGCTCAGCTGCAGGGCAGCCGTGTGTTGCCGGCCCGGCAGGGCATCGAGGCCTACCGCACCAGCGTGAACGGCAAACTGCGGCGCAGTCTTGAGCAGATCTATCCCGTCTGCCAGCGGCTGGTGGGCGAGGCGTTCTTCCAGGCCATGGCGTCTGCCTTCCTGGAGCGGGGCGTCTCCCGCTCGCCAGACCTGGGCGACTACGGCGCCGGGTTGCCCGCGTTCCTGGCGGAGTTCCAGCCGGCCGACGCCCTTCCCTACCTGGCGGATGTGGCGCGGCTGGAATGGCTCTGGCATCGGGCCTTCAATGCCCCGGATCAACCCAGCCTCAATCTGCAGGCCCTGGCCCAGGTGCCTCCCGAGCACTGGGATCGGCTCGTGTTCCGCTTGCCCGCCGGGGCTGCCCTGATCGCCTCTGACTACCCCATCCACCACATCTGGGAGGTCAACACCAAGCCGGCGGCGCAGCACCAAGTGGTTGATCTCGATCAGGGAGGGATCCGGATCTTCGTGTGGCGCGACGGCCACACCACCCGCCTCGATCTTCCCGGCGAGCCGGAGTGGCAGCTGCTCCAGGCCTTCGCGTGGGGGATGCCCTTCGGCGAAGTCTGCCGCCAGGGCGTGGAGATCTCCGGCGTCTCGATCGCCTCCCTCCTGCCCCTCTGGGTGCAGCGCGGCTGGCTGCGTGATTTTGCGCTGCAGGATGCCGCTATTGGATCAGCACGTGGTGATCAAGACACTGCTGCGACAGAAGGGTGTTGCTGATGGCGCGCTGAGGGGAAGCGGATTTCAACAGGTCATCGAGACATGTTCAAGCGTCGCAACGCGCAGCAGCGATGCAGAACATCAGAATGCCCAACAGCGTTAGTTTTCAACCCATCAGCCGCAGGCGCTCTATAATGACTCCCTTGCCTTGAAAGAAGCCTGCTTCCAACAATGTTGTCTCCATCCCAGTTGTCTGCCAAGCCCTGCGCTACAGCCTTTGAGGACTTTGCGCGATTGGCCGATTATTCATTGCTGGATGGCTTGAATGCTGATCCTGATGCCACGGAAGATGGTGATGATCACCAGGTCAGGCAGGTCTTTTCGGGCCACTATGTCCCTGTTACGCCTACTCCCATTGCCGACCCTGTCTATGTGGCCCATAGCAGCACGTTGTTTGCTGAACTTGGCCTGAGCGACGAACTGGCCCTGAACCAGGGCTTTCGCCAGGTCTTTTCCGGTGACCTGTCTGCCACCCCTGAGCCCATGCGACGGGTTGGCTGGGCCACCGGGTATGCCCTGTCGATCTATGGCACCGAATACATCCAGCAATGTCCGTTTGGCACGGGCAATGGTTATGGCGATGGTCGGGCGATCTCTGTCTTTGAAGGTGTGTTCAAGGGCCAGCGTTGGGAGATGCAATTAAAGGGTGGCGGCCCCACGCCCTACTGCCGTGGTGGCGACGGGCGTGCCGTGCTGCGCTCCAGTGTGCGTGAGTTTCTGGCCCAGGAGCACATGCACGCTTTGGGCGTTCCCACATCGCGCTCGTTGACGCTGTATGTGTCGACATCCGAGACCGTTGTGCGGCCTTGGTATTCGCCGCAGTCCCGCTCCAGCAATCCTGATATTGCGGTGAGCAATCCTGTGGCTATTTCTACTCGCGTTGCACCATCTTTTCTGCGGGTTGGTCAACTGGAGCTGTTTGCTCGCCGTGCCCGCAGCAAGGCACACCCTGGTGCACTGAACGAGTTGCGCATGATCGTGTCCCATCTCATCGAGCGGGAGTATCGACAGGACATTGACCGAGGTCTTGCCTTTGTCGATCAGCTCGTTGAGCTGGCCAGGTGTTTTCGCGGCCGCCTCACCGCCCTGATCGCCAACTGGCTGAGGGTGGGGTACTGCCAGGGCAACTTCAACAGTGACAACTGCGCCGCTGGTGGCTTCACGCTTGACTACGGCCCCTTCGGATTCTGCGAGCTGTTTGATCCTGCCTTCCAGCCCTGGATCGGCGGCGGTGATCACTTTGCCTTCTTCAATCAACCGGTCGCCGCTGAAGCGAACTTCCATATGTTCTGGACCGCTGTGCGACCACTGCTCGCAGACCATCCTGAAGCCCTGGACCGTTTCGATCACGTGCGTCGTGACTTTGCCGCGGCGATGGAAACGGAACTGCAAGCCATGTGGGCTGCCAAGCTGGGCTTGAGCACATCCAACCCAGCCCTGGTCACAGCATTGCTGCAGTTGATGGCTGAAACAAAGGTGGATTACACCATCTTCTTCCGCGAGTTGTCCCATCTGCCAGGCCAGGCCTCAGCCCTGAACAGCAGCTTCTACGCCAACCCATCGCAGCAGCTCGATCAGCAATGGCAGGCTTGGCTGCAACGCTGGCGCGACCACGTCGGCAACGACCGTGATCCAGCTGAGCTGTCAGCACAGATGAAGCAGGTGAACCCAAAATACACCTGGCGTGAATGGCTGATTGTGCCCGCGTACGAACAGGCCATGCAGGGTGACTACGCCTTGGTGAGAGAGTTGCAGAACGTTCTTTCCCACCCCTACGAAGAGCAATCAGAGGAGGTGGAAGCTCGCTATTACCGCTTGAAGCCTGAGCAGTTTTTCAATGCAGGGGGTGTTTCCCACTACAGCTGTTCGTCGTGATGCTGCATGAGGGCGATGGTTGATCAACGCCCCGCCTGAACGCCCATGCATGAGCTCAGCATCATGGAAGCGGTGCGCGATCAGGCCCTGGAGCAGGCCGAGCGCCATGGCGGCGGTCTGATCACCGCCATCACCCTGCGCATCGGCAGCCTGGCCGGGGTGGAGATCGACGCCCTGGCGCTGGCCTTCGAGGTGGTGATGGCCGGCACCCCTGCCGCCGCGGCGCGGCTGCTGATCGAGCCGGTGGCGGCGGAATGTTTCTGCGCCGCTTGCCAGGCGCCGTTTCCTGCCCAGGATGGGGTGTGTGAGTGCCCCCGCTGCGGCGCCATCAGCCGCCAGCTCCTGCGGGGCCGTGAGCTGCAACTGGCCTCCCTGGAGCTGGCCGATCCGGAGCCCTGCTGACACCCCCACCGGGAGCCCTGCTGAGATGTGCACCACCTGCCACTGCGGCCAGAGCGAACCGGCCGTGATCAACGCCCCCTCCCCCAGCGCCCGCCGGCTGGAGCTTGGGGCGGCCCTGCTGTCGCGCAACGACGCCGTTGCTGCCAGCCTGCGCCGGCGCTTCACGGCCGCAGGCCTGCCCGTGCTCAACCTGCTCTCCTCGCCCGGCTCCGGCAAAACCGCCCTGCTGGAGCGGCTGGGGCGCGACTGGAGCGGCAGCGGCCGCCTGGGCGCGATCGTGGGCGACCTGGCCACCGACAACGACGCCCGCCGCCTGCGCGCCGCCGGCATCGAGGCGGTGCAGATCACCACCGGCCAGGCCTGCCACCTGGAGGCCGCCATGCTGGAGCCGGCCCTGGAGCGCTTTGATCTGGCCGCCCTGGAGCTGCTGGTGATCGAGAACGTGGGCAATCTGGTGTGTCCGGCCGCCTACGACCTCGGCGAGAGCCTGCGGCTGGTGCTGCTGTCGGTCACCGAAGGGGAGGACAAGCCGCTCAAATACCCGGCCATGTTCCACAGCGCCGATCTGGTGGTGATCAACAAGATCGACCTGGCCGCCGCTGTTGACTTCGACCGCGACCACGCCCGCCGCCACATCGCCAAGGTGGCGCCGGCGGCTCCCATCGTGGAGGTGTCGGCCCGCACCGGGGAGGGCATGGCCCAGCTGCGCGACGCCATCACCGCCGGGCTGGCCGCGCCGGCCCTGGCCTGAGGCCGCAGCTCCGTGACCGATCCGGCCCGGTTGCTGCTGCACTGCCGCGGCACCGTGCAGGGGGTGGGCTTCCGGCCGTTTGTGCACCGCCTGGCCAGCGCCCTGGAGCTCAGCGGTGAGGTGGAGAACGTGGACGGGGCGGTGCGGGTGGACCTGCACGGCGAACGCCCGGCCCTGGAGCGCTTTCTGGGCCGCCTCAGCAGCGAGCTGCCCGTTCCCGCGCGCCTGGAGCCGGTGGAGCCCAGCTGGCTGCCGCCCCTCTCCCAGCCACCGGCGGGCCTGCGCATCGCCGCGGCTGCCCCCCGGCCCCTGGGCACCGGCCTGATCGCCCCGGCCCTGGTGGCCGATCGGGCCCCCTGCAAGGCCTGCCTCGCCGAGCTGGCCGACCCCGCCAACCGCCGCTACCGCTACCCCTTCATCAGCTGCTGCGCCTGCGGGCCGCGCTACTCGATCGCCACCGCCACCCCCTTCGCCCGGGCCCACACCACCCTGGCGGCCTTCCCGCTCTGCCCCGCCTGCCGGCGGGAGTTCAGCGATCCCGCCGATCGCCGCTTCCACGCCGAGACGATCGGCTGCCCGGCCTGCGGCCCGCAGCTCAGCCTGGTTCAGGCGGCCTCGGTAGACCGCGAGCCGATCCAGGCTGCGGCGGCCCTGCTGCTGGCCGGCGGCATCCTGGCGCTGCAGGGGGTGGGCGGCTTTCAGCTGCTGGTGGATGCGTCCCAGCCCGAGGCCATCGCCCGGTTGCGGCGGCTCAAGCGGCGGCCCCACAAGCCCCTGGCCCTGCTGGTGCACGATCCCGCCGCCCTGGAGAACTGCGTGCAGATCTCGCCCCTGGAGCGCGACCTGCTGCACGCCCCGGCCGCCCCGATCGTGCTGCTGAGGCGGGCCGATCCCCTGGCCACGGAGGCCTGGCCGGGGGTGGCCCCAGGCAGTGCCCAGCTGGGGGTGATGCTGAGCGCCTCGCCCCTGCACCAGCTGCTGGCCCGGGCCGTGGGCCGCCCCCTGGTGGCCACCAGCGGCAATCTCAGCGGTGATCTGCTCTGCACCGATCCCCAGGAGGCCCGCCAGCGGCTGGCCGGCATCGCCGATGCCCTGCTGCACCACAACCGCCCCATCGCCCGCCCCCTCGACGATTCCCTGGTGCAGGTGGTGGAGGGCCGGCCGCGGCTGCTGCGCCGGGCCCGGGGCCATGCCCCCGCCGCCCTGCTGCTGCCGCTGGCCCCGCCCGCCGACTGCCGCGCGCTGGCCCTGGGGGGCGACCTCAAGAACGCCGCCGCCGAGGCCAGCGGCGGGCACATCTGGCTGGCGCCCCACCTGGGGGATCTGGCCGGTCCGCGCCAGCACAGGGTGCTGGAGGTGTGGCTGCAGGAACCACGGGCGGGGCCGCAGCCGCCCCAGTTGATCGCCTGTGATGCCCATCCGGGCTACGTCAGCCAGCGGCTGGCCAACGACGCCATCACCAGCTGGAACCGGCAGGCAGCCGGTTCAGCGCCGGTGAGGTTAGTGCCGGTGCAGCACCACCGGGCCCATGGCCTGGCGGTGGCGGCGGAACACGGCTTGCCGCTGCCCTTGCTGGTGTGGGCCTGGGATGGCCTGGGCTACGCCCCCGGCAACCTCAACGGCAGCGGCAACAGCAGCAGCAGCCACCAGCTCTGGGGCGGCGAATTGCTGCGGCTCAACAGCCTGGGGTCCACGCGACCTGCAGCCGAGCGGCTGGCGGCCCTGCGGCCCTTTCCCCTGCCCGGCGGTGAGCGGGCCATGCGGGAGCCCCGTCGGGTGGCGCTGGGCCTGCTGGCCGCTCTGGAGGATGGGCGCTGGCTCGACCATCCGGCCGCGCAGTGCTGCCGCGAGGCCTTTGCCGAGGCGGAGCTGCCCCTGCTGCTGGCGGCGCTGCGGGCCGGCTGCCAGGCACCCCAGACCTCATCGGTGGGGCGGCTCTTTGACGGCGTGGCGTCGCTGCTGGGGGCGTGTCAGCGGCAGAGCCATGAAGGCCAGTCCGGCCTGCTGCTGGAGGGACTCGCCCGCCGCGCCCAGGCCCAGCGGCGGGCCGAAGGCCAGCGGGAGGCCGAGGGCCAGCGGAAGGCCAACTCCAGGCGGGTCGGCGGTTCACCGCTATTGCCGCTGTTGCCGGCCCCGGACCTGCCCCTGGGCTGGCTGGACTGGCAGCCCTTGCTGCGCCACCTGCTGGAGCAGCGCGGCCAGGGGGTGGACGCAGCCAGGCTGTCGCTGGCAGTGCACCAGGCCCTGGCTGATGCGATGGCGGCTGCTGCGGCTGCGGCCGCGCCGCCAGGGGCGCCCCTGGCGCTGGCCGGGGGCTGCTTCCAGAACGCTCTGCTGCTGGAGCTCTGCGCCGCGGCCGCCCGCTCCGCGGGCCTGCGGCCCTTCTGGAGTGAGCAGGTGCCCTGCAACGACGGCGGCCTCGCCCTGGGCCAGCTGTGGGCAGTTTGTGAGTGGCCTTCCTAGAACGGAAGTAGCCCTCGCGGCACGGCCATGTGCCTGGCCACAGCAGGATTGATCCTGGCGATCAGCGACGCCGCCGATCCCCTCTGGCGCCGGGCCGATGTGGATTTCGGCGGCGTGCGCCAGCAGGTGAGCCTGGCCTGTCTGCCCCAGGCGCTGGTGGGCGATCGGGTGCTGGTGCACGTGGGCGTGGCCCTGGCGCTGGTGGATGACGACACCGAATCCCCCCTGGCGGAGCTGGAGCCATGACCGTTGCCGCAAGACCAGATCCAGGCGCCTGCATCACGGTGGATGGCAACGAGGCCGTGGCCCGGGTGGCCTACCGCCTCAACGAGGTGATCGCCATCTACCCGATCACACCGGCCTCGCCGATGGGCGAATGGGCCGATGCCTGGGCCGCCGAGGGGCGCCCCAACCTCTGGGGAGCGGTGCCGGAGGTGGTGGAGCTGCAGAGCGAGGCGGGGGCGGCCGGCACGGTGCACGGCGCCCTCCAGGCCGGGGCGCTCACCACCACCTTCACGGCCTCCCAGGGGCTGCTGCTGATGCTGCCCAACCTCTACAAGCTGGCCGGCGAGCTCACGCCTGCGGTGCTGCATGTGGCGGCCCGCTCCCTGGCGGCCCAGGGGCTCTCGATCTTCGGCGACCACAGCGACGTGATGGCCACCCGGGGCAGCGGCTGCGGCATCCTCTGCTCGTCCTCGGTGCAGGAGGCCGCCGATGGCGCCGTGATCGCCGCCCGGGCCAGCCTGCTCAGCCGCCTGCCCTTCCTGCACGTCTTCGACGGCTTCCGCACCTCCCACGAGATTCAGAAGGTGCACGCCCTCGACGACGAGCTGCTGCGCCAGATGATCCCGGAGCAGGCGATCCGGGATCACCGCGCCAGGGCCCTGAGTCCGGCCCATCCGGTGCTGCGCGGCACCGCCCAGAACCCGGATGTCTACTTCCAGGCGCGGGAAGCGGTGAACCGGTTCTATGACGCCGCGCCGGGCCATCTGCTGGAGGCGATGCAGCGGTTCGCCGCCCTCACCGGCCGCCACTACCGCCCCTACGACTACGCCGGCCCCGCCGATGCCGAGCGGGTGCTGGTGCTGATGGGCTCGGGGGCCGAAACCGCCCTGGAGGCCAGCGAGGCCCTGCAGGCCCGCGGCGAGCGGGTGGGGGTGCTGAAGCTGCGTCTGTTCCGGCCCTTCGCGGCCCGCTGGCTGGTGGAGGCCCTGCCCGCCAGCACCCGGGCGATCGCGGTGCTGGATCGCTGCAAGGAGCCCGGCGCTCCGGGCGAACCGCTCTACCTCGACGTGCTCGCCGCCGTCAGTGAGGAGTGGCGCCAGGTGCATGGCCCCCAGCCGCAGCCGCTGCTGCTGGGGGGCCGCTACGGCCTCTCCTCCAAGGAGTTCACGCCGGCGATGGTGAAGGCCGTGTTCGATCACCTCCAGGCGGCACTCGCCGGCTCAGGCGATGGCGCCCGTCCCCTCAATCACTTCAGCGTGGGCATCCACGACGACGTGACCCGTCGCTCCCTGGCCCTCGATCAGGCCTTCGTCACCGAGCGTCCCCGGGCCGATAGCGGCCAGGTGCGGGCTGTGTTCTACGGCCTCGGCTCCGATGGCACCGTGGGCGCCAACAAGGCCGCCATCAAGATCATCGGCGAGGGCACCGATCTGCACGCCCAGGGCTACTTCGTCTACGACTCCAAGAAGGCCGGCTCGGTCACGGTGTCGCACCTGCGCTTCGGGCCGCAGCCGATCCGCTCCACCTACCTGATCCAGCGGCCCACCTTCGTGGCCTGCCACCAGTGGGACTTCCTGCGCCGTTTCGATCTGCTGGCGGGCATCGAGCCCGGCGCGGTGCTGTTGCTGAACAGCCCGTTCGAAAGCGCCGAAACCTGGATCCGGCTGCCCGAGCCCGTGCGGCAGCAGATCAGGCAAGCCGGCCTGCAGGTGCATCAGATCAACGCCGAGCGGGTGGCTCGCCAGGCCGGCATGGGGCCCCACATCAACACCGTGATGCAGGCCTGTTTCTTCGCCCTCAGCGGCGTGCTGCCCCGGCAGGAGGCGATCGCCCGCATCCGCGCCTCGATCCACCACAACTACGGCCGCAAGGGCGAGGCGGTGGTGGCGATGAACCTGGCGGCCCTCGATGCCAGCCTCGACCACCTGGAGCCCCTCGACTGGCGCCAGCTCGACGCCCTGGCTGCCGCAGGCAGCAGCGACCCCCAGGCTGCCCCGCCTGACCCGGCCACCCTGCCGGGCACCGGCGAGCGCCTGGCCGGCGCGCCGGCCTTCGTGCGGGAGGTGATCGGGCCGATGCTGGAGCGCCGTGGGGACGAGCTGCCGGTGAGCGCCCTGCCCTGCGATGGCACCTGGCCTGTGGGCACGGCCCAGTGGGAGAAGCGCAACATCGCCACGGCCGTGCCGGTGTGGGAGAGCGACCTCTGCGTGCAGTGCGGCAAGTGCGTGCTGGTGTGTCCCCACGGGGTGATCCGCGCCAAGCTGGCGGCGCCTGAGGCCTTTGCGGCGGCGCCTGAGGGCTTTCGCACCGCCCCCTGCCGGGACCGGACGTTCGCCGGCCAGACCTTCACCCTGCAGGTGGCCGTTGAAGACTGCACCGGCTGCTCCCTGTGCGTGGAGGTCTGCCCGGTGCGCGATCGCAGCCAGCCGAAGCGCAAGGCGATCAACATGGCCCCCCGGCGTGCCGAGCTGCCGGCCGCCCGCGGCCACTGGGACTTCTTCCTGCAGTTGCCCCATCCGCCCCGGCAGCTGCTGGATCCGCACCGCGTCGCCCACCAGCAATGGCTGGAGCCCCTGTTCGCCTTCTCGGGCGCCTGCGCCGGCTGCGGCGAAACCCCCTACCTCAAGCTGGCCAGCCAGCTGTTCGGCGATCGCATGCTGGTGGCCAATGCCACCGGTTGCAGTTCCATCTACGGCGGCAACCTGCCCACCACCCCCTGGAGCGCCAATGCCGAGGGGCGGGGCCCCGCCTGGAGCAACTCCCTGTTTGAAGACAACGCCGAGTTCGGCTACGGCATGCGCGTGGCCCTGGATCAGCAGCGCGCCATGGCCCTGGAGCTGCTGGCTCAGCTGGCGCCGTTGCTGCCACCCAGGCTGGTGGAGGCGACCCGGGCCCACGCCGGCGGCGCCCCAGCCGACCAGGCCGGCGAGGCCGCGATCCTGGAGCAGCGCCAGCGGGTGGCGGAGTTGAAGCGCTGCCTGCAGCGGTTGCTCGGCCTCGATGGCGGCCAGGAGCCGGGTGGGCTGAGCGGCTCCGATCGCCCGCTGGCCGAACGCCTGCTGGATCTGGCCGATGCCCTCACCAAGACCAGCGTGTGGCTGGTGGGCGGCGACGGCTGGGCCTACGACATCGGTTTCGGCGGGCTCGACCATGTGCTGGCCAGCGGCCGCGATCTGAACGTGCTGGTGCTCGACACCGAGGTGTACTCCAACACCGGCGGCCAGGCCTCCAAGGCCACGCCGCTCGGGGCCGTGGCCAAGTTCGCGGCCTCGGGCAAGGCCGCCGCCAAGAAGGATCTGGGCCTGATGGCGATGACCTACGGCCACGTCTACGTGGCCAGCGTGGCGATGGGCGCACGCGACGAGCACACGATCCGGGCCTTCCTGGAGGCCGAGAGCTATCCGGGCCCGTCCCTGATCCTGGCCTACTCCCACTGCATCGCCCACGGCATCCCCATGGCCCGCGGCATGGACCACCAGAAGCTGGCGGTGGACTCGGGCCGCTGGCTCCTCTACCGCCACGATCCCCGCCGCGCCGAGCGGGGCGAGAACCCGCTGCAGCTCGATAGCCCAGCGCCGCAGCGCTCCCTGCGGGAGGCGATGGCCGCCGAACAGCGCTTCGAGGTGCTCCGCTACAGCCGGCCCGAGCGGGCCCGCGAGCTCCTGAATCAGGCCGAGGCCGAGCGGGCCCGCCGCTGGGCCAGCTACTGCGCCCTGGCCCAACCCTGGAGTGGCCAGAGCAGCCCCAGCCGGCCATGACTGGGCCCGACCTCGCCACCACCTACCTCGGCCTGCCCCTGCGCACGCCCCTGGTGGTGGGTGCTGCTGGTCCGCTCAGCGAGAGCATCGAGGCGCTGCAGGAGCTGGAGCGCTGCGGCGCCGCGGCCATCGTGCTGCACTCGCTGTTCGAGGAGCAGATCGAGCAGGAGCAGCTGGCCCTGCACCGCTATGGCCAGCAGGGTGCCGAGAGCTACGGCGAGGCCCTCAGCTACCTGCCGGAGGCGGCGCTGGAGCACGGCGGAGCCGACGCCTACCTGCGCCTGATCGAGCAGGCCCGCCGCCGCCTGGCCATCCCGGTGATCGCCAGCCTCAATGGCCGCAGCCCTGGCCGTTGGGTGGAGACCGCTCGCCGCATCGAGGCGGCCGGCGCCGCGGCCCTGGAGCTGAACATCTACGCCGTTCCCACCGATCCGGATCTCTCCAGCGCCGCGATCGAAGCCCAGGTGGAGGAGATCGTGCGGGAGGTGCGCGCCGAGGTGACCCTGCCGCTGGCCGTGAAGCTCGGGCCGTTCTTCAGCAACTTCGGGGCGATGGCCCGGCGCATGGAGTGCTCGGGTGCCCAGGGCCTGGTGCTGTTCAACCGCTTCTACCAGCCCGACATCGACATCGAGTCGATGACCGTTCGTCCCAACCTGCTGCTCAGCACCCCCCACGACCTGCGCCTGCCGCTGCGCTGGATCGCCCTGCTGCACGGCCGCGTGGGCCTGGACCTGATCGGCAGCGGTGGCGTCCACCGCGGCACCGATGTGGTGCGTCTGCTGATGGCCGGTGCCGCCGCCACCCAGGTGGTGGCGGCCCTGCTGCGCCATGGCCCCGGACGCCTGCAGGGGCTGGAGGATGAACTCGCCACCTTGATGCGCGACCACGAGGTGGCGAGCGTGGCCGCCCTGATCGGCTGCATGAGCCAGGCCCACTGCCCCAATCCCGAGGAGTACGAGCGGGCCCAGTACATGCAGGCCATCCACAGCTACAGCCCGGCCGGCGCGGCCACGGCCCGGGGGCCCTGGTGAGCAGCACCGCGGCAGTCACCGCGCTGGCCGCCAGGCTGCGGGCCACGGTCACCCGTCCCTGGACGTTGATGGAGGTGTGCGGCGGCCAGACCCACGCCATCGTGCGCTGGGGCCTTGATCAGCTGCTGCCGGATGGGCTGCTGCTGATCCACGGGCCGGGCTGTCCGGTGTGCGTCACCCCCGCCGCCAGCATCAACCAGGCCCTGGCTCTGGCCCGTCGCCCGGAGGTGATCCTCTGCACCTATGGCGACATGCTGCGGGTGCCGGGCAGCGAGCCGGGCGACGACCTGCTGCGGGTGCGGGCCGCGGGGGGGGACGTGCGCCTGCTCACCTCGCCCCTGCAGGCGATCGCCCTGGCCCAGAGCCACCCCGCCCACCAGGTGGTGTTCCTGGCCGTGGGCTTCGAGACCACCGCTCCGGCCACGGCGCTGCTGGCTCAGCAGACGGCCCGGTTGGGCCTGGCCAACCTGTCGCTGTTGATGGCCCATGTGCGAGTGGTGCCGGCCATGGCGGCGATCCTGGCGGCGCCCGGCAACCAGGTGCAGGGCTTTCTGGCGGCCGGCCATGTGGGCACGGTGATGGGCCTGGAGGAACTCCACCCCCTGGTGGAGCGGCATCGGCTGCCCGTGGTGGTGAGCGGCTTCGAGCCCGAGGAGCTGCTGCGCGGCGTGCTGGGCTGTGTGGAGCTGCTGGAGGCCGGCAGGCCCGCGGTGCTGAACGCCTACCCGCAGGTGGTGCGCGAGCAGGGCAACCCCGGGGCCCGGGCCCTGCTGCAGCAGGTGTTCCAGGTGGTGGATCAGCCCTGGCGGGGGCTGGGCGTGATCGCGGCGGGGGGCCTGGCCCTGCGGCCCGAGCTGGCCTGGCTCGATGCCCGCGCACGCTTCGATCTGGCGGAGCAGGGCCGGGCCGAGGGGGCGGGAGCCCAGGAGTGCATTGCCGCCCAGGTGCTGCAGGGGCGGGCGCTGCCCAGCGACTGCGCCGCCTTCGGCAGCCGCTGCCGGCCCGAACACCCGCTGGGGGCGCCGATGGTGTCGAGTGAGGGGGCCTGCGCGGCCTACCACCGCTACCGGGCGGTTCCATGCAGGAGCTGATCCAGCTGGCCCATGGCGGCGGCGGCACCCTGATGCAGCAGCTGATCGACCGGGACCTGCGGCCCCTCTACGCCGATCCCGCCCAGGTGCTCCACGATGCCGCCAGCCTGGCGCTGCCCCATGGCCGGCTCGCCTTCAGCACCGACGGCTACGTGGTGCAGCCCCTGGAGTTCCCCGGAGGCGACATCGGCCGGCTGGCCGTGATCGGCACCGCCAATGACCTGGCCATGGCCGGAGCGCGACCCCTGCACCTGAGTGTGGCCCTGATCCTGGAGGAGGGCCTGCCGCTGGCGCTGCTGCGCCGGGTGGTGGCCTCCATGGCCGCGGCCGCCCGACTGTGTGGCCTCACCATCGTGACCGGTGACACCAAGGTGGTGGAGCGCGGCAAGGGCGATGGCCTGTTCATCACCACCAGCGGCATCGGCCTGCAGAGCCTGGGCGGAGCGCAGCCGGCAGCGCCCGATGGCCCGGCCCTTGTTCCCAGCGCGATCCAGCCCAGCGCGATCCGGCCCGGCGACCAGCTGCTGGTGAGCGGCGATCTGGGCCGCCATGGCGTGGCGATCCTCGCCGCCCGCCACGGACTGCAGCTGGATCCGCCCGTTCTGTCTGACTGCGCTCCCCTCTGGCCCCAGGTGGAGCGGATGCTGGCCGCCGGCCTGCGGCTCCACTGCCTGCGGGACCTCACCCGCGGCGGCCTGGCCAGTGCCCTGCAGGAGCTGGCCGAGGCGGCGGGGGTGGAGCTGGCGATCGAGGAGCCTCAGCTGCCGGTGATCGAGCCGGTGGCCCGCACCTGCGCCCTGCTGGGTTTTGAGCCACTGCATCTGGCCAACGAGGGCCGTTTCGTGGCGGTGGTGCCCCCGGAACACAGCGCCCGGGCCCTCGCCCTGCTGGAGCCCGATGGGGGCGCCTGGATCGGTGAGGTGCGGCCCGCCTCGGGCCGGCCGCGGGTGGTGCTGACCACGGCCCTGGGCACCGAACGGCTGCTGCTGCCCCTCAGCGGGGAGCTGCTGCCGAGGATCTGCTGAGCGGCGCCCGTTGCCACAGGGCCAGTCCACCGCCCCGGCCCCGGGCCACCAGCCAGGCCCCATCGCCCTGCTGCCCCGTGGCAATCAGGGCGAAGAACGGCAGTGCCCGCGGCTCGGGGCGCTGCAGCGCCTTCTGCAGCAGCAGCCGCTCCCCCCAGCGCAGTTGCAGGCGCTCGAACCAGAACAGCAGCAGCGGCCGCCGCCCCCGCAGTTCGCCGGCGCCGTCAAAGCGGAGCTGCAGCCGGCCCAGCTGCACGCTGTTGGTCACGGCCAGGGCGCCATCGCTGCCGGGATGGAGCTCCAGGGTGGCGGCCAGGGGGCGCAGCAGGGCCGCAGCCGCCAGTGGTCTGGCCTGCTGCCGGCTCCAGAGCTGGCTCAGCAGCCAGGCCCCCTCGAGTTCAGGGGCGGTGAGGCCGGAGCCCTGGCTGCGGCTGCGCCGCTCCAGCTCCAGGATCGCGGGGCCGTCGGGAATGCTCACACCCAGCGGGGGCACCATGCTTCACAACGCGCAATCAATCCATGGGTATCCCTGCTCAATCTGCTTGCTTCCTGAACGTGCTGTTCATACGGTTCATGCAAGTTCCCTCACACAAGGCGCCATGACAGCCTCCCACACCAATGCTTCCGTCACCCCTCGCAGTGGTGAGCATGCCGCCGCAGGATTCCCCACTGCCGACAATGACCCAGTGGAGGCCTACTTCGAGTGCATTACCACCTGCTCGGTGGATGACGGTGAATGCGTGACCACCTGCACCGAAATCCTGCGTGAAAATAACTGAATGAATCAGCACAGCCGATTCACCAGCAACACTGATCCCCAGCAACACTGATCCACTGGGGTCAGTTGATCAGTGTTGTCTGCGGTAGTCCTGCACGGGCAGTAGTCAGATATCCATATCCTTGCGCTGGTCAGCCAGCCGATCCATCGCCTGATCAACCGGATTAAGATCCGGAACTGACTTCTGGATTGACGCTTGGCTCTCACGCAGTACTCGGAGCCCTATCCCCACTGGAAGTTCACCGATCCCTCCGGCGCCGAGCTGCTGCAGTTGGTGCCTGAGCGTGGCGGACTGGTCACGAGCTGGCGCAGTCTGGGCCGCGACTGGCTCTATTTCGATGCCGAGCGCTTCGCCGATCCGTCCTGTTCGGTGCGCGGTGGCATCCCGGTGCTGTTCCCGATCTGTGGCGGGCTGCCTGGCGATGCGCTCCTGCTGCCCCAGGGCTTGGTGCAGCTGAGCCAGCACGGGTTCGCCCGAGACCGCCCATGGCAGCTGGCCGAGCGCGCCGATGGCCAGGGGGTGAGCCTCAGCCTGGAGCACGACGCCACCACCCTGGCGGCCTTCCCCTTCCGCTTCCGGCTTCAGCTCGACTACCGCCTCGCCCCCGGGTTGCTGGAGATCACGGCCCGGGTGGAGAACCAGGGCCGCGAGCCGATGCCGTTCAGCCTCGGACTGCACCCCTACTGGGCTGTCACCAGCCTGGCGGATGTTCACCTGGAGGGCTTGCCCCAGCAGGGTTTCGACCACCTCAGCATGGCGGAGGCGTCCACCGCCGCGGCCCTGGCCCAGCTGGAGCAGGGGGTGGATCTGCTGGTGCGGCCCAGCGGGCCGGTGAGCCTGGTGGATGGGGCCACAGGCTGCAGGGTGGGCCTGCAGCCTGTGGCGCCCTGGGATCTGGCCGTGATCTGGAGCGATCCGCCCCGGCCGATGCTCTGCCTGGAGCCCTGGACAGGCCCACGCCTGTCCCTGATCAGTGGCGATCGGCTGCTGCAGGTACCCCCCGCCGATGGCCTCAGCCTGGAGTGCCGCTACGTGGTGGCGTTGTCCTGAGGGCTCCACGGCGGCGGCAGGGTGCTGGGGTTGCCGTTGCGCATGGCGTGGTAGCCGGGCGAGAGGATTTCGATCTTGGCGTCGGCGAACTGATCCTGAATGGCGCCGAGCAGCGCAGAGAGGGTTTCGCGGTATTTCTTGGAGTCGCGAATGCTGGCCGTGAGTTCGTAGCTGATGTTGAAGTCGTTGAGGCTGGTCTGCAGCACGAAGGGTTCGTCTTCACGGCTGATGCCCTCCACGCTTTTGGCGGCAGAGATCATCAGCTCGTGCACCTGGCGCCAGGGCACGTCATAGCCGATGGTCACCGTGGTGCAGATCGCCACCGGCTTGCGGATCTCACGCCTGGAGAAGCTGTAGTTCACCACCGATGAGGTGATCACAGCGGCGTTCGGGATGCTCACCAGTTCATTGCGGGGGGTGCGGATGCGGGTCACCAGCAGGGCCCGCTCCTGCACCAGCCCGATCACGCCGTTGATCTCCACCCGATCACCCTCCAGGAAAGCCCGGGTGTAGATGAGCATCAGGCCGCTGATCACGTTGGTGGCCACAGCACTGGAGCCCAGGGCGGCCAGCACACCGAACAGCAGGCCAGCGCCTTGAAACGCCCGGCTGTCGGAGCCCGGGATGTAGGGAAAGGCGAACAACAGGCCCGCCAACACGATGAAGGTGTTGGCGATCCGGCAGGTGGGAATCGCCCACTCCCGATAGAACCAGGAGATCTTCAGCCGCCCGCGCCGCAGGGCCCCGAACAGGAAGTTGCTGAGGCGCACCATCAGCGCCGTGCCTACCCCGATGAACCCGATCCACAGCAGGTTGGGCACCAGGCTGAGCACAGCCTCCACCACCTGCATGAACCAGGACAGCAGCTGACCCCGCAGGCCCGCGGCCATGGCCTGGGTGGGTGGAAAGAAGCCGAGCAGCAGGGGAATCAGCAGCCAGCTGATCAGCAGCAGCAGCCCCCAATGCACCGTGTTGAGCAGCAGCCGCGAGATCCCGATCGTCTGGGCCGGGCTGACCAGGGTCTGCTCCCCGAGCTTCAACTTGGGCGCCAACGCCACGCTGCGCCGACTCAGCCACAGCAGCAGGCGCCTGTGCAGCCGCTGCTGCCAGCGCACCCATACCAGATACACCGCCAGCACCAGCACCGCCAGCAAGGTGCCGACGATCCAGGAGCGCCGGCTGTTGCGGGTGCGGTAGTCGCGCACGGCGGCGCGGATCTGGTCGCGATAGCGCTCGGCCAACACCTGGCGGCTGACGCCCGCCTCCTTGGCGGCTCGTTCGTCCACGGCCAGGCCGGGCAGGAACTTGCCGTCAAGGGCGAGCAGCCCCACCGTGGAATAGGGGTCCTGCTCCCGCACCACGATCCGATCGGCCTGGAAGTTCGGATTGCGCACCAGGCGCTCGAGGTGACCGGTGATGCGTCGGGCCACGTCCTTGGGATTCTGAGCGCCGGCGGCACTCTCGATCTCGATCACCCTGCGGCCATCGAGCATCACCCAGGCGCCTGAATCCTCTGCCGGTTGCTTGGTGGTGTCCGGTTTCGCTGTGGTGGCTCCGGGACTGGCCAGAACCTGCTGGGCGACCATCACCGGTGGCTGCACCAGCGACTGAGCCAGCGGTGGGTGCGACAGAGCCGGCTGAGCCAGGGAGACCAGCTGCATCGGCCCCGCCACCAGGGCCACGGTCACCATCAAGGCGCTCAGCCAGCGCCAGGCCGGCCCCGGCTGCTTGAGGTAGAACCCACGCCGCATGGCCAAGGTGCTCGGTGGCTCAGGGCCCAGGTCGATTGACCATTATCCGGGCCAACAGACGCCGCTTCAAGGCGCCCCGAGCCGCCAGCGGTGGAACCGCTCCAACCAGCCCAGCAGCCGTTGCGGTGCCCGGGCTTTCTTCCAGGCCCCGGCGGCGTACTTGTTCACCTCAGCGAAGGTGGGGTAGGCGTGGATCGTGCCGAAGATCCGGCTGAGGCCGAGCCCCCAGCGCATCGCCAGCACAAACTCCGCCAGCAGCTCGCCGGCATGCTCGGCCACGATCGTGGCCCCCAGGATCGTGTCCTTGCCCGGGGCGGTGAGCACCTTCACGAAGCCCCGCTCGGCGCTCTCCACGATGGCCCGGTCGAGCTCGTGCAGGGGAACCCGCGTCACCTCCACAGGGATCTGCAGGGCCGAGGCCTCCGTTTCGGTGAGGCCCACCGTGGCCACTTCCGGATCGGTGAAGGTGGTGCGGGGGATCACCCGGTAGTCGGTCTTGAAGCGCCGCACACTGCCGAACAGGGCATTCACCGCGGCATACCAGGCCTGATGGGAGGCGGTGTGGGTGAACTGGAAGGGGCCTGCCACGTCACCGGCGGCATAGATGTTGGGGTAGAGGGTCTGGAGGTAGTCGTTGGTGGTGATCGTGTCACCGGTGGGGATGGCCAGCTCTTCGAGGCCGTAGCCCTCCAGCCGGGCCTTGCGGCCCAGGGCGCAGAGCACGGCATCACAGGCGATCGTGCTGCTGGCGCCCTCGTGCTCCACCAGCACCTGGGCAGAGGCATCGGCCGCACCTGGCGAAGCAGCGGCAAAGCCCAGCACCCTGGTCTGCAGCAGCAGTTGCACGCCGTCTGCTTCCAGGGCGCTGCGCACTTCCTCGGCGACGTCGGCATCCTCCTTGCGCAGCAACCGTTCGCCGCGGTGGATCAGGGTCACGGGCAGGCCCAGCTGGGCCAGGGCCTGGGAGAGCTCACAGCCGATCGGTCCGCCGCCCAGCACCACCAGGCGTGGCCGCTCCAGGGGGCACTGGCGCAGCCAGCTCCAGAGAGTTTCGCTGCTGAGCAGCGGCACCTGCGAGGCCCCCGGCAGGTCGGGCAGCACCGGCGCGGCGCCGGTGGCCAGCACGATCGAGCGTCCGCTGAGCCGCTGCTCCTGGCCATCCCGGCCGCGGATCGCCACGGTCCAGGGATCCACCAGGCGGGCATGGCCCTTCACCACTTCCACCCCCAGGGCCTGGTAGCGCTCCACGCTGTCGTGGGGAGCCACGGCGGCCACCTTGGCCGCCACCCGCTCCAGCACCTCCCGCACCGAGAGGCTCGGCTCCGCCGGCCTGAGGCCGTAGCGATCAGCCCGGCGCATGCGGGCCGCCAGCCGCGCCGAGGCGATCAGGGCCTTGCTGGGCACGCAGCCGGTGTTGAGGCAGTCGCCACCCATGGCCTCCGCCTCGATCAGGGTGACGCGGGCTTTCACCGTGGCGGCGATGTAGGCCGTCACCAGCCCGGCGGCACCGGCCCCGATCACGATCAGGTTGCGATCGAAGCGGCGCGGACGGCTCCAGGGCCGGTAGAGCCGCCAGATGGCCAGGCGGGCCGTGGCGGCGCGCGCCAGCCAGGGGAACAGGGCCAGCAGGGCGAACGAAATCAGCAGGGGCGGCGAGAGGATGCCGCCGAGGCCCCGCAGCTGGGCCAGCTGGGTGCCGGCGTTCACGTACACCAAGGTGCCCGGCAGCATGCCCAGCTGGCTGGTGAGGTAGTAGGCCCCGGCCCGCATGGGGGTGAGCGCCATCAGCAGGTTCACCAGGAAAAAGGGGAACACCGGCGCCAGCCGCAGGGTGAGCAGGTAGAGCACGCCGTCGCGCCGCACCCCCGCTTCGATCGGAGCGAGCTGGCGCCCGAAACGCCGCTGCACCAGATCGCGCAGCAGGGTGCGGGCCAGCAGGAAGGCCAGCAGGGCGCCGGCGCTGGAGGCGAAAGACACCAGCAGGGTGCCCAGGCCGAGGCCGAACAGGGCGCCGCCCGCCAGGGTGAGCACCGCCGCCCCCGGCAGCGACAGGGCCGTGACCACCACGTACACGGCCATGTAGGTGAGGGCGCTCTGCAGGGGCGCCTGCTGACGCCAGGCCTGCAGGGAACCCTGGGCCTGCTGCAGGGCCTCCAGCGTCAGGAAGCGCTGCAGGCCAAAGCCGAAGAACAGGGCCACCACCAGGGCGATGGCGGCCAGCAGCGAGAGCTTGCGCCAGCGGCCGCCGGACTGCTCCGGCTCAGGGGTGTCGTCGCCGGAGGGAGATCCTTCAGAAGGGGGGGTCATGGGAGCTGGCGGTCTTCCTCTCTACCTTCGGGGCGCAGGAGTGGATTCGGGGGCTGTTGGCTCCCTCGAGCTCTGCTCAGAGGCGCACCCGGGTCACTTCCGCCTGAATGGGCCGGCGCCGGGTGGCGATGTCGATCGGGCTGCGGGTGAAGATCTCCACCCTGATGCCCAGCCGGGCCACCACCACCACGGCCCGGGCCAGCAGGGCGGCACTCCCCAGCGCTGCCCCCGGCCAGAGCAGGGCGCGCAGCGGCAGGCAGGAGCTCACGGGCGTGAAACCGGCCCCCGCCAGCAGGTGGTTGAGCAGCAGGCCCAGGACGACACCGCCAACCAGTAGGGCGAGCGATCGGGGTTGGAGGAGAGCAGGCATCAGACCACGGGCCCTTGGTGGCTGCGGGGGACAGAGCCCTCAACCTATGGCTGCGGCAGGACCTGGAGGCCGATGTCTGGCAAGAGGAGCTGCGGGCAATCCCTAGGTGAGCAGGGAACCTTCCACAAAGGGCTCTCCCACCACCAGAGAGCGGAGGTTTGCGCCGGTGATGCGAGCGATGTCGTTGAGGGCTTCATGGGTCAGAAAGGCCTGGTGGGCCGTGATCAGCACATTGGGAAACGTGAGCATCCGTGCCAGCAGATCATCCTGTAACACCGTTCCGGAAAGATCCTCGAAAAACACTCCTTCTTCCTCCTCATACACATCCAGTGCCACCCCACCCAGGCGCCCTGATTTCAAGCCTTCGATCAGGGCCACGGTATCAATCAGGCCACCCCGGCTCACATTCACGAGGATCACACCGGGCTTCATGCAGTCAATGGTCTCCCGGCGAATGATGTGGTGGGTTTCGGCTGTCAGGGGAACATGGAGGGAGATCACATCGCTGAGGCTGGAGAGAGTGATCGGATCCACATAGGTGATGCCCTCTCGGGCTGCCCAGGCCGGATCGGGAAAGGGGTCGTAGGCCACAACGACCATGCCGAAGCCCCGCAGGATCCTGGCCAGGATCCGCCCGATCTTGCCCGTTCCCACAATGCCCGCCGTGCGGCCATTGAGATCAAAACCCACCAGGCCCTGCAGGGAGAAATTGTGTTCCCGCACCCGGTTGAATGAACGGTGCACCTGGCGATTGAGGGTCAGCAGCAGGGCCACGGCATGTTCGGCCACAGCATTGGGGGAGTAGACGGGCACGCGGGTCACGGCCATGCCGAGAGCGCGGGCCGCCTCGAGATCCACGTTGTTGAAGCCGGTGCAGCGCAGGGCCACCAGCTCGACACCGCGGCTGGCCAGGGATTCAAGGCAGTGCTTGTCAATCGCGTCATTGACGAACACGCACACAGCCCGCGCCCCGTCGGCGGTGCCAGCCGTGTCCACACTCAGGCGAAAGTTCAGAAAGCGCAGATCCACATCAGGGCCCGCGGCCGCCGGCAGATGCAGCAGGTCGTAGGGCTTTGTGTCATAGACCGCCACAGAGCATTGCGTCCTCTGCATGAAGGTTGTGGGGGGCGGCATGGGCATGACGTAGGCACCTTAGCCAGGTGTCGTCAGGCCACCGGCTCTGGCCCCGGCCCGTCAGGAAAGCCGGAAATGTTCAGCTCTTGATGGCGTCACGGCCGTCCCCTTCCGGCTCCGATTCCCATGACGATAAGTTTTCGTTGTCAGCCGGATTGCGTTGAGGGCGGCAGCCTATTTCCCGCAGAAATGGTTCCGCCGCAACATCCACCGAAACACAGGCTCTTCCTGAACACAGACTCTTCCTGAACGCAGACTCTTCCTGAACGCAGATGCATCCAGAACACAGATGTTTCCTGAATCCAGAGGCTTTCTGGACCGAGATGCTGCCTGAGTGGAAGGTCCACCTGGCCATGGAGCACTGAGCTGATCAACCCGTTCCCGTGGCCGCGCCCTTCACCTCGCATCGCCCTGGGCCAGCTGGCTCAGGGCGATGCGGTCGACCTTGCCGACCGGATTCAGGGGCAACGCCGCCAGAAAACGGATGTCCTCAGGGGCCTTGTAGCCCACCCGTTGCCGGGCAAAGGCGATCAGCTCGGCTGCTGCCGGGGTGCTGTGGCCCTGCCGCAGCGCCACATAGGCGCGCACGTTCTCGCCATGCAGCGGATCGCGGATGCCGATCACCCCGGCCAGCTCCACCGCCGGGTGCTCGGCCAGGGCCTCCTCCACGTCCTGGGGGCAGATGTTGGAGCCGTCGTGCACGATGATCTGCTTGCGTCGGCCGCAGAACCAGAGATTGCCGTCGCCGTCCAGGCGCATCTCATCGCCGCTGTCGAGCCAGCCGTCCTGAATGCTGTCGGCTGTGGCGGCGGGATTGGCCCAGTAGCCCGTCATCACGGACGGGGCCCGCAGCCACAGTCGGCCGGCCTCGCCCGGCTCCACCTCCTGGCCCTCGGGGTTGCGGATCGAGCCGCTCAGCCCCGGCGAGAGCGGGCCCACCGAGCCGATCCGGCCAGCCTGCGAGGGCGGCGCCAGGGTGGCGTAGGCGCACTCGGTGAGGCCGTAGCTCTCGTGGATGCAGAAGCCGGTGGCGGCCTGAAACTCCTGCTGCAGCTGGTGCGGCACCTTGTCGCCGCCGCTGATGCACAGCCGCACCGAGGCCAGATCCTGACGCTGCAGTCCGCCATCGCGCACCAGACCAAACAGGGGGGCGGGCAGCATCAGCATCACCTCGGGCCGCAGGCGCCGCAGCAGGGTTTCGACGCTGGGGCTGTCGATGGTGTTGGCGATCACGGCCCCCGCCCCCGCCCCCAGGGCACCGAGGCACAGGGCCGAAGCGGCCACATGGGCCAGGGAGCAGCCCGCCAGCACCTGCTCCCCCGGCCGCAGCTCCAGGGCCTGCGCCAGCGACGCCAGCAGCGTCCCGAGGCTGGCGCGGCTGTGGGTCACGCCCTTCGGTTTGGCGGTGCTGCCGGAGGTGAAATAGATCACGCAGGGGGCATCACCTGGCAGCTCGGGCCAGGGAGCGTCACTGCCGGGACAGCGTTCGAGCAGCGCCGCGAAACCGCACGGGTCGTCGAACTCAATGGTGCCCAGGGGCAGCTCGCCCGCCCGGGTGCTGGCCGCCACATCCGCCTGCCGCTCGCGGTGGAACACCAGGGCCGCCGCGCCGCTCACCGCCAGGGCATGGTCGATCTCGGCCGGCACATAGCGGTAGTTGAGCGGGGTGAGCACCAGGCCGCTGCGCAGCCCGGCCAGGTAGTGCACCACCAGCTCCACGCCGTTGGGCACCAGCGAGGCCAGCCGGTCGCCGGGCCCCAGGCCCAGGGCCCGGTAGGCCCGCGCCAGCTGCTCAGTGGCCCGCTCCAGCTCGGTCCAGCTCAGGCTGTGGCGCAGATCCCGCAGAGCCGGCTCGTGGGGAGCCCGCGCCAACCCGAGCGCCAGGGGGTTGTCGATGGGGACCGGCCGTGTCAGCTCGGGGCCGTGGAAGGGCATGGACTCGGCCCGGCAGGGGAGTGGCCGAGGGCTGGCCCAGGGCCGGCCCCCAGGGGGTTTTCTAGGCTGGCATTCAACTGAGCCTTTCAGAGAGTTCCTGCCGATGCCTCTGCTGCCGCGCTGGCGCTACATGACCGATGAGGCCAAGGCCCTCACCAGGAGAACGGCGGTATCGGCCCTGGTGGTGCTGGCGGTGCTGCTGGTGTTGAGACCCCTGCTGCCCTGGGTGCTGGTGGCTGTGGCTGCCTGGTGGCTCTGGAAGGCGCTGAGCCGGTAGAGCCGCGCTCAGGGTGAGCCAGTCACCTGGAAACTGGAATCAACGTGGCCGATTCATGGCCTGATCTGAGCCAAACCAGTGAACAACCAGATGCCCAATCAACACGTGCTGCTCATTGGGCTCAAGCCCGAGGTGGTGGACTTCTCCCAGTGGCCAGGCTTAAGCGCCGAAAAACTGAACGCTGGCTTCAAGGATGTTGTCAATCAGCTTCAGATGCTCGGGTTCACTCCTGAGTGGTGCTTGACAGATCTTGGCGAGACAGCAGCAGACGTGGTGAAGGAACAACTCATCAATCGTTCCTACATGGTGGTCGCTATCGGCGCCGGGCTGCGTACGGATCCCAACCTGTTGCTGCTGTTTGAAGAATTGATTAATTTGATCCATGACTATTCGCCCGATAGCAAGATCTGCTTTAATTCGAATCCTTTTGATACCACTGCAGCCGTCCAGCGCTGGGCCTAATTCAATCTTGCCGAGAGGCGTGGTCTTGTTGGTTCCCACGCCTCTGCACTCCTGAGCCGACATCTGCCTTCAGACTCAGACCGCAAGACCTGCTCAACGCCCCCGTTGGCCTGGTGATTCAGCAAGACACCACAGCCATGACCAGCCCATCCCTGCCCCCGATCGCGGGCCGAGAAGCCGAGATCCTTGCCCTGGTGCAGCAACGCGGCCCCGCTGTTCGATCTCCCCAGGGGCGGAGCCTGGAGCAGATCCGCTCCGGTTTTGCCTGTGCCCTCCACATGCACCAACCCACGATTCCAGCCGGCGTTGATGGTGCACTCATCTCCCATCTCCAGTCCATGCTGGAGCATCCGGGGGAAGGCGATAACCACAACGCAGAGCCCTTTGCCCAGTGCTACAGGCGCCTCGCTGAGATCATCCCCCAGCTGATTCAAGAAGGCTGCAATCCCCGGATCATGCTGGATTACTCCGGCAACCTGCTCTGGGGCTTTGAGCAGATGGGCCGCCGCGACATCCTCGAGGCCCTGGAACGCCTCAGCTGTGATCCCGGCCTGCAGCCCCACGTGGAATGGCTCGGCACCTTCTGGAGCCATGCCGTTGCCCCGTCCACGCCGATTCCCGACCTCAAGCTCCAGATCCTGGCCTGGCAACAGCATTTTGAAACCCTGTTTGGCGCTGAGGCCCTGCAGCGGGTGAAGGGGTTCTCGCTGCCGGAGATGCACCTGCCCAACCATCCCGACAGCCTCTATGAACTGGTGAAGGCCCTGCGGGAGTGCGGCTACACGTGGCTGCTGGTTCAGGAGCACAGCGTGGAAAACCTGGACGGCTCCAGCCTCAGCCACGGCCAGAAGTACGGCCCCAATCAGCTGGTGGCATGCAACTCCTCTGGCGCTGCGCTGTCCATCACGGTTCTGATCAAAACCCAGGGCTCCGATACCAAGCTGGTGGGGCAGATGCAGCCCTGTTATGAGGCCCTTGGGCTGGAGCCTCTCCACCTGGCGGGAACCACAATTCCCGCCCTGGTGTCCCAGATTGCCGATGGGGAGAATGGTGGCGTGATGATGAACGAGTTCCCCTCCGCCTTCATCCAGGCCCATCACAGGATTGCCGCCCAGGGCAGCGAATCGGGCCCTGGCCCGGCCACGCTGGCCATCAACGGCAGCGAATACCTCGAACTGCTGGCCGCGGCCGGGGTCAGCTCAGCGGACTACCCCAGACTCCAGGCGATCTGTCACCACAAGCTGTGGCAGGCCGTGGACGAGCGCACGGCGGGCGGACCCCCCACCCCCGAGGCCACCGAAGCCGCCATCGCCGCGCTCCTGGCCAGCGATCCCCAGTTCTCGATGGCGGGAGCCTCCTGGACCAACGATCTCAGCTGGGTGGAGGGCTACGCCAACGTGCTGGAGCCGATGCAGCGCCTCAGCGCCCGCTTCCACCAGGTGTTCGATCCCCTGGTGAAGAAGGATCCCTCCGTCACCAGCACCGCGCTCTATCAGAACGCCCTGCTGCACCTGCTGCTGCTGGAAACCAGCTGCTTCCGCTACTGGGGCCAGGGAATCTGGACCGACTACGCCCGCGAGATCCACCGGCGCGGTGAGGCCGCCCTCGATGCCGCCGCCGCCCCTGGCCTCGTGCAACACCAAGGGGCTGATTAGGAGGAAGGGGCCAGGGGCGGCCGATGGCTTTCGTCGGCACCCGGTGCCGGCGACCCCCCCGCGCTGCGCTCCAGCCTGTCCTTGCAGGTGGAGCACAGCAGCCGCCCTTTCTGTTCCCGATAGAGCCGCACCGACCGCTCGATCTGAACGCCGCAGCCCGAACAGGCGAACAGGGGGCTCATCGGCATCTCCAGGGTCGTCCTGGCTACCGGAGCCGGGGTCCAGCTGCAGTGTCATGCAGCACCGAAGGGGTGGAGCCCGGGGTAGGTCCCCCTGAAACAGATGTCCTTCAAATCCCGCTGAGACAGATGACCTGATCCAGGAAGCATGAACTCATTCAGCTCCACTAGATCCCCTTGAAGCAAGTCTCCCGATCACGATCTGAACAACTTCCCTGAGAGCACCGTTGCGGCATGGAGACCGCAGGCGGCCTGCGGGTGCCCTCGTAAAGAGTTGTTCGAGTGGTTACTGTCTTGGTCCCGCAGCCCTCCTGTGGGTGGCACAAAACGGCCCTGGCCAAGGCGTCTTGCGTCAGTTGACGGAATCCAGCTGGCATGCCTGGATGCCATCAGTGATGCAACCTTGGCGGAATAGCTTCATGAGTACGTCACAACACTTTATTCTGCTTCGGGATCTCAATCAAGGGCGCCGTTTCACCGGCCTGTCCAGCCCTTCCCTGCCCTACCCGGGCGTGCGCAGTTTTGGCCTCGAACCGGCCGCCGACCTGCCCCCCGACCCCGCGATCAGCCTGGAGACGCTCAGCCCCGCGGACCTGCGCGACGCAGCCCGCGACCCCGACGTGCTTGGCGTGGCCCGCTCCATGCCCACGCGCCTGATCTCCCCCACACCGTCGGATGCCCCCGGTGCACCCGCGGCCGCGGCCACGGGCCCCACCTGGGGCGTGCGGGCCGTGGGGGCTGACCGCAGCAGCTTCGACGGCTCAGGGGTGAGCGTGGCCATCCTCGATACGGGCATCGACCGCAACCACCCCGCCTTTGCGGGAATGGCGATCACCGAGCTGGATTTCAGTGGCGACGGCGATGGCGATGTCAACGGCCACGGCACCCACTGCGCCGGCACAGTGTTTGGCCGCGACGTGGACGGCCAGCGCATCGGTGTGGCCCGGGGCGTGAGCACGGCGCTGATCGGCAAGGTGCTGGGCGATCAGGGCGGCGGCGGTTCCGAGATGCTGTTCAACGGCATGGAGTGGGCCATCCGCAACAACGCCCAGGTGCTGTCGATGTCGCTCGGCTTTGATTTCCCCGGCCTGGCGGCCAACCTGATCAGCCAGGGCTGGCCCGAGGCCCTGGCCACCAGCGCGGCCCTGGAGGGTTACCGCATGAACCTGCGCATGTTCGATCGTCTGCTGGCCATGCTGGAAGCCCGCGCCGCCTTCAACGGCGGCACCGTGGTGGTGGCGGCCAGCGGCAACGAGTCCAGGCGGCCGCAGTTCGAGCTCTCGGCGTCGGTGCCGGCTGCGGCCCTGGGGGTGCTGTCGGTGGGCGCCCTCGGGGAGGGGCCAACCGGCTTCACGGTGGCCTCGTTCTCGAACACCAACCCGGTGCTGGCCGCTCCGGGGGTGAATGTGGTGTCCGCCGCCACGGGCGGTGGGCTCACGGCCCTCAACGGCACGAGCATGGCGGCGCCCCACGTGGCCGGCGTGGCGGCCCTGTGGTGGCAGGCGATCCGGGAGCGCGGCGTGCCGGTGAACGCCGGTGCGGTGCAGGCCCGCCTGCGGGCCATGGCCAGCCTCGATGGCCTCGCCCCGGATCAGGACGTGCTCGACCGCGGCGACGGCATGGTGCAGGCCCCGTAGGGATCACCAGGGCAACAGGCTGCCGTTGGCATGCCAGAAGCTGCCCGAATTCTCCAGGGTGAGTGCGTCGATGCGCTGCAGCAGGCCCTCCACTGCCGCCTCGGCGCTGATCCCCTGGCTGGTGAAGCCCGTCATGCGGGTGCTCACCAGGCCCGGGTGCAGGATCGCCACGGCGATGCCACGGGGCCCCAGGTCGTGGGCCAGCGACTTGCCGGCCATGCCCAGCGCCGCCTTCGACATCCGGTAGCCGTAGGAGCCGCCGGAGCTGTTGTCGGCGATCGAGCCCATGCGGCTGCTCATCAGCGCCAGCTTCGAACCCCGCTGCAGCTGGCTGAGCAGGGCCTGGGTGAGCCGCAGCGGCGCCACGGCATTGAGCTCGAACTGGCGCCGCAGGCTGGCGGGATCGAGGCGCTCCAGGCTGGTGCGCTCCAGCACACCGGCGTTGAGGATCACCACATCGAGGGGCAGGCCCTCCAGACGCCGCACCAGATCCGCCACCGCCTCCTCGACCGTGAGGTCCACCCCCGCCTCGATGCGCACGCCCAGCTGCTCCAGCTCCGGCGAGGCCGTGCGGCACACCGCGATCACGCGGTCGCCGCGGGCCTGCAGCTGGCGGCAGTAGGCCATGCCGATGCCGCGGTTGGCGCCGGTGATCAGACAGGTGGCCATGGCGGAACCCCGGCGGCGGGAGGAGGGAGATCGCCGCACCCTCTCACCTCCCCTCGCCCCAGCCAAGACCTCCCCGCTCTGCTTGGGCCCTGGCTACGCCTGGCAGTGCCGGGTGAACGGTTCATGCCGGCATCGGGGGGTTCAATGGAGCCCCCCAGCCCCTCGCAGCGATGGCCGAACGCCTGGTGGGCCACGTGGAGGCGCTGTGGCGCTACCCGCTTAAATCGATGCAGGGCGAACGCCCGGTGCAGGTGGACGTGACCGCCGGCGGCATCTGCGGTGACCGGGCCTATGCCCTCTGGGACCACGCCACCCAGCGGGTGGCCAGCGCCAAGAACCCCCTGATCTGGCAGGCCCTGCTGGGCTATCGCGCCCGCTATGGCTCACCACCGCAGCCGGGTGAGCCCCTGCCGGCGCTGGCGATTGCGCCGGAACAGCCAAGCGCTGGCGCCCCAGCGGCCGCCCCCCTGCTGAGCAGCGATCCCGGCATCGATGCCGCCCTGTCCCGGCTGCTGGGGCGGCAGGTGAGCCTGCTGCACCAGGCCCCGGCGGGGGCCAGCCTCGACCAGTACTGGCCCGATGTGCCGGAGCGGGATTTTCAGAACGTGGTGAACGAGCTGCCGCTGCCGGAGGGCACGTTCTTCGATGCCTGCCCCATCCATGCCCTCACCACCGCCACCCTGGAGCGGCTGCGGCAGCTGGAACCCCAGCTCGATTTCGCCGTGGAGCGCTTTCGCCCCAACCTGCTGATCCGCCCCTGCGGACCGGGCGAGGGGTTCGTGGAGCAGGACTGGATCGGCGCTGATCTGCGCCTGGGCCGCGGGGCCCTGTTGCGGGTGGATGGCGGCTGCCCCCGCTGCGTGGTCACCACCCTGGCCCAGGGCGGCCTGCCCCAGGAGCTCGAGATCCTGCGGGCCACGGCTCGCCACAACAAGGTGGTGGCCGGGGTTCGCCTCTCGGTGCTGGAGCCGGGGGCCGTCGCCGTGGGGGATCCGGTGCTGCTCAGCTGAGGGAGGCGTCAGCGGCAGCCTCAGCGAAAGCCCCCCGGTTTCCTGCGGCTGGTGGAGAGGGAGACATTGCCCACCGGCGCCGGCGCCGCCTTGGCCTGGGGCGGCACGGCCACCACGTTGAAGGCGAGAGACAGGCGATCCCCCTCGCCCCGGAAGGGGGCGACGGAGTGCGGTTGCCAGGCGGGGAACACGTAGAACTCGCCCGGCACCGGCACCACGTAGTGGGCCATGCCGGTGCGGAAGCTCTGGATGTGCCAGTCCTCCGGGCCGTAGAAGCAGAGCTGGCCGTCGAAGCGCTCCGCCGTGATCTGGGGGGGCACCTCCAGAAACACCACACCCGAGAAGGTGCCGCCGTGGGTGTGGGTGGGGTTGTAATCGCCGGCCCGCTGCACGTTCAGCCACACATCCACAAGCTGCAGCTGGTAGCGCCCCCGCGCCCAGGGGCCGTGGGCCTCGGGCGGCTGCTGGTCCACCACATGGCGGATCCAGCGCTCACAGGCCGGCAACAGCACCTGGGCACAGAGCTCCACCACCGGCGGATACTGGGGCCCCAGCTCCCGCTGCAGGGCCAGCTGGCCGGCCAGCTTCACCGAGGCATCCGGGGCCACGCCGGGCTCGGCCCGCACGCTGTGGGCCAGCTGCTGCAGGTCCGACAGCAGCGGGCCGGGCAACTCACCCTTGAGCAGGTGGCGGGGGAAGAGGCTCAACACCTCCATGCGGGGTTCCATGGTGCTGCGGGGCATCCCGCAGAACTCTTGCAGATCCCCCTGGGGGGGGGCGGGGCCCGAGCTGCGACAACGCCCCCTGATGGATTCGAACCATCGACCGGCTGCTTAGAAGGCAGCTGCTCTATCCAGCTGAGCTAAGGGAGCAGGTCGGCCCGGCGGGCCGGCTGGGGACATTGTGCCAGCCGCTCCCGGCAAGGCCCCTAAAGTGGTCTGCTGCTCTGGATGGACGGTGGATGGTGGCTAGCCGGCTTTCCGAGGGCCAGAAGAAGGAGATCGTGGCGCGCTACCGGGCGGGGGAGACCAGCACGGAGCTGGGCAAGCTGTTTGGCTGCAGTGCCAACACCATCAGCCGCACCCTGAAGGCGTGCCTCGATCCGGCCGAGTACGAGCAGCTCAAGCAGCGGCGCGGCAAGCAGGCCCCTGCCCAAGTGCACCAGGCGCCTGCCGCCACCGCTGCGCCCGTTCGCTGGCCGGAGAAGCCCACCGAGGGCGAAGCTTCACCAGCTGTCGAGCCCGCCGCCGCGTCCGAGTCCAAAGCCGATCCAGAGTCCGCTCCTGAGTTCGCTTCCGAGCCACAGTTCAACCCAGAACCCAGCATCTTCGATCCAGACGAAGACCCGGTGGACGGGGGTCGACGGCGGGTGTGGGCCATCGACGACGCCGACGACTTCAGCGACGATCCCGACACCGACGACACCAACGCCGACGACCAGGACGGCGACGACGACGACAGCGAGGACGACGCTGCCGAGACCTTCGTGACCGTGCCGGTGCTTGCCCTGGACCACCCGCCCGAGCCGATCACCTGCCGGCCGCTGTCAGAGGCGGAGCTGCCCAGCACCGCCTTCCTGCTGGTGGACAAGATGGTGGAGCTGCTGGCCAGGCCCCTGCGGGAGTTCACCGAGCTGGGGCCCCTCCCCCAGGAGGAGGAGGAGTTGCAGGCGGTGGGTGTGTTCGGCAACCAGCGCCAGGCCAAGCGCCACTGCGGCCGCAACCAGCGGGTGATCCCGCTGCCGAATCCCAGCCTGCTGTTGCTCACCACCCGTTACCTGAGCGCCCAGGGCATCAGCCGCGTCGTGATTGATGGCAGTCTCTACGCCCTGCCCGAGGCCGTGCCGCAGGCCCCTGCCCAGTCTGCCGGCCCTCCCGAGCCGTAACTCCCTGGCCGCGGCTCTAGCCCTCCAGCCGCTTCCCGTCTCCCCCCGGCCAGAGCAGGGCTGCGGAGCATCCACCGCTGATCACCCCGGCCACCAGGGCCAGCCCCACCAGGAAGCCGGCCGGCAGGGGGGCTGTGCTGCCCGCGCCCAGCCACAGCTTGGGGCGCTGCTCGAGGTTCTGGGCGCCCAGGCAGAGCAGCAGCAGCAGCAGAACGCCGCTGGAAAGGCTGGCCAGCACCAGGCGCAGGCGCACGAGCATGGCAGCGGAGCGCGATTGTGCAGGAGTCTGCCTGCTCAGCCGCCGCGGTGCAGCAGGGCGTAGAGATCGCGGCGGTTGTGGCCGCTGCGATCCGCCAGGGTTCGGGCCGCATCCCTGCCGCTGAGGCCGCCGGCCACCAGCGCGGCGAGCTCCTGTCGCAGGGCCTCTTCATCCCAGGCGGCTGGAGCCGCCGCCGGGGCGCCACCCAGCACGAGAGTGCACTCCCCCTGGGGAGGGGTGCGGCGGAAGTGCTCCAGGGCCGCGGTCACCGTGGGGCCCACCTGCTCCTCGTGGCGCTTGGTGAGTTCGCGAGCCACCTGCAGGGGCCGGTCTCCGACCGTGGCCAGCAGGTCTTCGAGCAGATCCAGCAGCCGGTGCGGCGCTTCGTAGAGCACCAGGGTGCGCTCGTCCTGGGCCAGCTCCTGCAGGCGTTGGCGGCGCTGGCTGGCCCTGGGCGGCAGGAAGCCCTCGAAGCAGAAGCGGCCGCAGGGCAGTCCACTGCTCACCAGGGCGGTGGTCACGGCGCTGGGGCCGGGGATGCAGATCACCGCCAGCCCGGCGGCGCGGGCGGCGGCCACCAGGAGCTCGCCGGGGTCCGAGATGCCGGGCAGGCCCGCATCGCTGATCACGGCGATGGCCTCACCGGCCTGCAGGGCGGCCAGCAGTTCGGGCAGCCGGGCGGCCTGGTTGTGCTGATGGAACGACAGCAGCCGCGGGCCGTGGTCGCGGCCGCGCAGGCCCAGCTGGTGCAGCAGCAGGCCGCTGCGGCGGGTGTCTTCGCAGGCGATGCGCTGCACCCCCGCCAGCACCTGCCGGGCCCGGGGCGAGAGGTCGCCGAGATGGCCGATCGGGGTGCCCACCAGGTAGAGCACCCCCGGCGCCGGTTCCAGATGTGGGTTCACGGGATCAGGCCGCTTCTGGGATCAGCTGGGTTCTCCTGCACAATGACCCCTGCAACTCCAGCATGATGGCTGCCACCCTCGCCCTGCCTTCAGGCATCGCCCTTGAGGAGCTGCTGGCGGTGCTGCGCCGGCTCAGCTGGGGCGCGGCCGACATCCTGAGGGCCTACGCCCGGGGCGAGCAGCCCCCTTACGGCTTTGCCGCCGCCCTCAGCGTGGACTCCGGCGGCGAGGGGCCGGTGAGTGCCGCCGACCTGGCCGTGAACCGCTGGTTGCTCGATGGCCTGGGCAGCGCCTTCCCTGACGCCGACTGGACCCTGCTCAGCGAGGAGACCGCCAGCGAGCAGCTCACCGCGGGCCAGCCCCTGGCGGCCGAGTGGATCTGGATCCTCGATCCCCTCGATGGCACCAAGGACTTTCTGCAGGGCACCGGCGAATACGCCGTGCACCTGGCCCTGGTGCGCGCTGGCGCCCCGGTGCTGGGGGTGGTGCTGCTGCCCGAGATGGAGGAGCTCTGGATCGGCGTGGTGGCCGGCGATGGCGGTGAGGCCTGGTGCGAGAACCGCAGCGGTGAGCGCAGCCCGGCCCGGCTCAGCGGGCGGCGTGAACTGGGCGAGCTGGTGCTGGTGGCCAGCCGCAACCACCGCGACCAGAGGCTGGAGCAGCTGCTGGTTGCGCTGGAGCTGGGCGACACCCAGGCGATCGGCAGCGTGGGCGGCAAGGTGGCCACCATTCTGCGGGGCGAGACCGACCTCTACATCTCGCTCTCGGGCAAGAGTGCCCCCAAGGACTGGGACATGGCCGCGCCCGAGGCGGTGCTGCGGGCGGCCGGCGGCAGCTTCAGCCATGCCGATGGCGCGCCGCTCATTTACAACAGCGGCGATGTGCGCCAGGCCGGCTGCCTGATCGCCAGCCATGGGCCCGCCCATGGCGCACTGTGTGAGCGGACTGCGGCGGCCATGGCCCGCATCGACCCCGGCTTCCCGCTCTAGGCCCCGGGGGAAGGGCACAGCTAGCGTCCAGCCAGCTGATGCGCCCGCATGATCCCTCCCGCCGATCGGGCCAGCCCGCTGCGCTGGTACCTGGTGGCACTGCTGGTGGGACTGCTGATCAGCCTGCTGGATCCAGACCCGTTTCTGAAGTTCCAGACGCAACGCCTGACGGAGGTGCTGGCGGCCTGCGGCCTGCTCGCCTGGTGTTTCCGCGGCCAGTCGCGCCACTTTTTCGACACCGCCGCCATCAGCGGCTGGTATGGCCTCGGCCTGAGCGGCCTGACCGCCATGGCCCTGCTGGGGGGGGCGGTGGGCTCCCTGCCCTGGATTTCGCTGGGCTTTCTGGGGCTGGTGCTGTTGCAGTTCGGGCTGTTGCCCCTGCTGCAGCCGGCCTGGCGAACCCACGGCGCCGACACCCTGCGGCTGCTGGCCCTGTTCACCGTGGCGGTGGTGGGCCTCGACGTGGGGTTCTGGCTCCTGAGCCATCTCAATGGCCTGGAGCCTTACAGCTGGGAGCGTCGGCTGCAGGCCGATGGTCGCCCGTTCGACATGCCGTATCTGTTTCTCAACGCCCGCTGGGCGAACCAGATCAGCGTGCTGATGCTCTGGACCTTTCTGCCCCTGCTGCAACAGCTGCAGAGCGGCCGGATCCGCCGCTGGCGGGGCTTCTGGTGGCCGCTCTGCGCCCTGGTGCCGCTGCTGTGTCTGCTGCAGATCGGCACCAGCCAGGGCGATGGAGCGATGCTGGCTGCCGCCATCGGCACCGCCATGGTGGCGCTTCTGGCCTGGCGCAGCGGCGGTGAACGGCGGCGGCTCTATGCCACGGCCCTGGTGTGGCTGCTGTTGAGCGCGGCCATTGCCGCTGGGCTCACGGTGTTGCTGGGGGGCGGCAACTTTTTTGCGGAGGTGGTGCAGCGCAACAGTGCCGAGCTGCTTGAGGGGGGCGCTGAGGCGCCGATGCGGCTGGACAATTGGATGGTGTTCGCCCGGGCCAGCCTGGGTTCACCCCTGTGGGGCGTGGGCATTCAGGCCATTCCGAGGGGAGCGACCCTCTGCGGACCCCATAACCTGCCGCTGGCCCTGCTCTATTGGGTGGGTCTGCTGGGCACGGCCGGTGCCACGCTGCTGGCCACCGGCTTTGTGCCGCGGCGCTGGAGCGGCTTCCGCCACAACGCCATGGCAGGCCCCCTGCTGGCGGCGCTGTTCAGCTATCAGCTGGTGGACGACATCTGGCTGAGGCCCCTGTCGCTGGCGTTACTGCTGGTGCTGCTGCCAGGCCTGCTGCCGGACGGGGCGGTGGATGGCTGGCCGGTGCCGGCCCGGCTGGCCCCCGTGCTGCGGCGCTTCGCCTGGTCCGGCCGTACCTATCGCCTGCTGGCCTTGATGGGGGTGCTGATGATCCTCGTGTCGGCGGTGGTGCCGGAGGGAGTGGGTTTCAAGCCGTCAGACCTGGTGAATACCGGTGCCGACGGCTGTCTGCTGTTCTTCTGAACAAGGGCCCCCGGCCCGTCAGACGGGCACCGGGGTGTCGGCCTGGGGCACACCGCGCAGGGTGAGGTTGATGCGGCCGCGGTTATCGATCTCGCGCACCCGCACGGTCACGTGATCGCCCACGTTGACCACATCCTCCACCTTCTCCACCCGCGATTCGCTGAGCTGGGAGATGTGGATCATGCCCTCCTTGCCAGGCAGGATCTGCACGAAGGCGCCGATGGGGATCACGCGGGTGACGTCACCGCTGAACACCTCCCCTTCCGAGATGCGCCGGGTGAGGCCCTCGATGATCCGCTGGGCCTCCTCGGCGGCGGCGCCGTCGTGGCTGGCAATGGTCACCACGCCACCGTCTTCGATGTCGATCTTGGTGTTGGTGCGCTCGGTGATGCCCTTGATCGTGCGGCCGCCGGGGCCGATCACGGTGCCGATCAGTTCCGGATCGATGCGGAAGCTGAGCAGGCGCGGGGCGTGGGGGCTGAGGCTCTGGTTGGGCTTGTCGATCGCCTCGAGCATCTTCTCAAGGATGTGCAGCCGGGCCGGACGGGCCTGGTTGATGGCCTCGGCCACGGTGCTCACGGCCAGGCCGGTGATCTTCATGTCCATCTGCAGGGCGGTGATGCCCTTCTCGGTGCCGGCCACCTTGAAGTCCATGTCGCCGAGGAAGTCCTCGATGCCCTGGATGTCGGTGAGGATGCGCACCTCCTCGCCCTCCTTGATCAGGCCCATGGCGGCGCCGCTCACGGGGGCCTTCAGGGGCACACCCGCATCCATCAGCGCCAGGGTGCTGCCGCACACCGAGCCCATGGAGGTGGAGCCGTTGGAGCTGAGACACTCCGACACCACGCGCAGCACGTAGGGGAAGGATTCCTTGGCGGGCAGCACCGGAATGATCGCCCGCTCCGCCAGGGCGCCGTGGCCGATCTCGCGGCGCCCCGGGGAGCGCATCGGCTTGGTTTCGCCGGTGGAGTAGGGGGGGAAGTTGTAGTGGTGCAGGTAGGTCTTCTCGGTGGACGGGTTGAGGTCGTCCATCTCCTGGGCGTCGCTGGGGGTGCCGAGGGTGGCGCAGGAGAGCACCTGGGTGAGGCCACGCTGGAACAGGGCCGAGCCGTGCACGCGCTTGGGCAGCACGCCGGCGGCCGCCTGGATCGGCCGCACCTCATCGAGGCTGCGGCCATCGACGCGCTTGCCTTCGCCCACGATCTGGGCGCGCATCAACTGCTTGGTGAGGCGCTTGTAGGCGTTGCCGAGGGCCTTGCCGCCGGAGGCCTTGCGGATCGGGTCGTCGTCACCGAGGGTGGCGATCTTCTGACCCACCTCGGCCTTGATGGCATCGAGCTTCTCGTCGCGCTCGGCCTTGCTGAGGCTGAACTGCTTGAGCAGCTCGCCGATCGGCTGGCTGCACTCCGCCGCCAGGAAGGTGGGCAGGGCGGAGTCTTCCTCCAACGGTTCGGGGAACACCTGCTCGATGCCCAGATCCTTGAGCAGGTTCTGCTGGGCCTTGATCAGTTCGCACACCGCTTCGTAGCCGAAGTCGATGGCCTCGATCACATCCTGCTCGGGCAGCTGGTTAGCGCCCGCTTCCACCATGATCACGCCCTGGGGGGTGCCGGCCACCACCAGATCCAGTTCGGAGCGCTCGGTTTCGCGGTAGGTGGGGTTGAGCACGAAGTCGTCGCCCAGCAGGCCCACCCGCACGGCGGCCATGGGGCCGTAGAAGGGGATTTTGGCCAGCAGGGTGGCCATCGAGGCGCCGGTCACGGCAAGCACATCGGGTGGCACCCGCTCATCGAGCGAGAGGCAGGTGGCCACGATCTGGAGGTCGTCGCGCATCCAGCTCGGGAACAGCGGCCGCATCGGGCGGTCGATCAGGCGGCAGATCAGGGTGGCGCGCTCGGGGGGGCGCGATTCGCGGCGCATGAAGCTGCCGGGAATGCGCCCGGCGGCGTAGAGGCGCTCCTCGTAGTCGCAGATCAGGGGGAGGAAATCGATGCCATCACGGCCTTTGGAGCGGGTGGCGGTCACCAGAACCGAAGTATCACCACACTCCACCATCACGGCACCCCCTGCCTGGGGAGCAAATCGCCCGGTGGTCAGCCGGATCTCCCGACCATCGAAGGAGATCGACTGAGTTTGTCCTTGCACTTGGCCTTATCTCTCTTTGTCAACGACCATTCTCGCATTCAGCCGTGCTGAGCTGGGGCCACGCCCCGCCAGCACGGCTGGGAGTGAGGCTCACCAGGACGACTTGACCACACCGGGCAGTTCACCCTTGTGGGCGCGGTCGCGCAGCTGGTTGCGGCAGAGGCCGAAGTCGCGGTAGACGCCGCGGGGCTTGCCGGTGGCCCAGCAGCGGTTGCGCACCCGGTTGGGGGCACTGTTGCGGGGCAGGGACTGGATCTTGCGGTGGATCTCCAGCCGCTCCATCGGATCGGCCGCGGCTTCGAAGGCGGCCTTCAGGGCAGAGCGCTTGACGGAGAAGCGCTCCACCATCTTCTTGCGCTTCACGTCGCGCGCAATCATCGACTTCTTCGCCATGCGGGCCGGAGTGGTAGCGGTCAGGGATCGTTGAGCCTACCGCGTGGCCCCTGCCCCCATCGGGCAGAGGTCGGCGATCGGGCAGCTGGGGCAGCGGGGGCTGCGGGCCGTGCAGACGGCGCGGCCATGGAAGATCAGCCGGATCGAGAGGGTCTGCCACTCGGGCTGGGGGATCAGCTTCATCAGATCCGGCTCGATGCGGCGCGGTTCGCTGTGGCGGCTGAGGCGCAGCCGCTGGGCCAGACGGCTCACGTGGGTGTCCACCGTGACGCCGGCGTTGATGCCGTAGCACCAGGCCAGCACCACCGAGGCGGTCTTGCGGGCCACGCCCGGCAACTCCAGCAGCTCCTCCATCGTGCGGGGCACGTCGCCGCCATGGCGCTCGATCAGCAGCCGCGAGGCGGCCACGATGTTCTTGGCCTTGTTGCGGAAGAACCCTGCCGAGTGCACGTAGGGCTCCACTTCGGCGGCATCCACCACGGCGGCGCTGGCGGCGTCGGGGAAGCGCTCGAACAGGGCCGGGGTGATCCGGTTCACCCGTTCATCGGTGCACTGGGCCGAGAGCATGGTGGCCACCAGCAGCTCGTAGGGCGTGCGCCAGTCGAGGGAGCAGGTGGCCTCCGGGTAGAGCGCGCCGAGGCGCTCCAGGATCTGGGGCGCCCGCTGGCGGGCGCTGGCGAGGCGCGGCATGGGGTGGCCCGATCAGCGCCCGAGCAGTTGCTGCACCGCGGGCAGCTGGGAGGTGTCCTTCACGATCAGCAGCATGCTGAGGCCCACCAGGAACACAAAGCCCGACTGCATGAAGGCCATCTGGAAGCGGTGCGGCAGGGGCCGCCCCCGCACGCCCTCGAGCAGCAGCAGGGCGAGCTGGCCGCCATCGAGGAGGGGCAGGGGCAGGGCGTTGAGCACCGCCAGATTGATCGAGATCAGGGCCGTGAACAGGAACAGGCTGCTGCCACCCTGCTGGGCCAGGTTGGCGCCCATCTCCACGATCTTCACGGGGCCGGACACCTGGGAGGCCGTTTCGCCGAAGTGGGTGACCAGGGTGAGAAAGCCGCCGGCGGTGCGCTTGAGCAGCAGCCAGCTGTCGCGGCTGGCCTGACCCATCACCTCCAGGGGGCTGCGGGCCGGACGGAACAGCTCGGTGCCGTTGGGCTGGAGCTGGGCGCCGATGCGGCCCACGCCGTCGAGATCGGTGGGGGTGAGCCGCAGGGCCAGGCGCTGATCGCCGCGTTCGGCCACGAGGCTGAGATCGCGCTCCGGCGCCGCCTTGATCCGCTCCACCAGGGAAGCCACGGCCTGCTGGCTGCCGCCGATCTCCTCGCCGGCCAGGGCCACGATGCGATCGCCCGGCTGCAGGCCGGCCACGGCGGCGGGCTGGCCGGGCAGCACGCCGGACACCAGCACACCCGGGGTGGCACTGAAACCGGCCGGCAGGCCCACCACCACGCCCTGGGCCACCAGCACCAGCCAGGCCAGCAGCAGGTTGGCCAGCACGCCGGCAGCGATCACCAGGGCGCGCTGGTGCAGCGGCCGGTTGGTGAGCAGGTCGGGATCGTTCTTGGCGATCGGGCTGTCCTCGTCGTCGTCGGGGAAGGCCACGAAGCCGCCCAGGGGGATGGCCCGCAGGGCGAACTGCACACCCCGGCGCTGACGCTCCAGCAGCACCGGCCCGAAGCCGATCGAGAAGCTGCTCACCCGGATGCCCTGCCAGGTGGCCGCGAAGAAGTGGCCGGCCTCGTGCACCACGATCAGTCCCGCCAGGATCGCCAGTGCCGTGAGAACGCCCATTCAGGTCGTATCGCTGAGAACATCCATTGTGGGGCCGCTGGCGGCGGCACCGCTTGGCGGCAGTGGCTGATCGGAAAGGGCCTGGCTGAGATCGGCATCCTGGAAGTCGGTGCCGGTGAGGCGGGCGCCGCGCAGATCGGCCTGGTGCAGCCGGGCCCGCAGGAAGCTGGCGCCACGGAGATCGGCCGCGGAGAGATCGGCACCGCTGAGGTCGGCGTCGCTGAAATCGGCCCCCTGCAGGTCCACGCCGTGGAGGTCGGCATGGCGCAGCACCGTGCCGGAGAAGTTGGCGCCCCGCCAGCGGCTGAAGGGAATGTGCAGGCCCTCGAGGTTGGCGCGCTGCAGATCGAAGTCGTCCTGCCAGAGCCCGGCAGCTGAGAGATCCTCCAGGGCGCGGATGCGGCCGAGGCTGTTGGTGGTGCCGGCCTGTCGGTCAGCGAGCAGCAGATCGAGCATCTCGTGGTGCTCGCGCTCGCGGCGCTTGCCCGCCTCGAAGATGAACACGAAGGCGGCGGCCACGATGCTGAACGCCTCGGCGTTGTCGATGCTGATGATCTCGAGATAGTTGCTGGTGAGGCAATCGGGCTCCAGCCGGGAGCGATGGCAGTTCTCGAAGCGGTTCACCGCCGACAACAGCAAGAAGGAGCAGGCCGCGGCGATCAGCACCCGGAACTGGAAGGAGCGATCCAGCTGGCGGAAGAAGGGCGAGCGGCGGCGCCGCTGCTGCTGGTCGTACCAGGTGCTGGTGGGCCTCTGTCTCATGGCGTGGGGGGCTGTTCAGGTGCCTGCGGCTCAAGCGATCCGCTCGCCTCCGAAGTAGGGCGCCAGGGCGGCGGGCAGCATCACCGAGCCATCGGCCTGCTGGCCGTTTTCGAGCAGGGCGGCCATGGTGCGGCCCACGGCCAGGCCGCTGCCGTTGAGGGTGTGCAGCAGCTGGGTGGTCTTGCCCTGCTTGAAGCGGATGGCGGAGCGGCGGGCCTGGAAGTCGTGGCAGAGGGAGCAGCTGGAGATCTCGCGGTAGGCGCCGGCGCCGGGCAGCCACACCTCCAGGTCGAAGGTGCGGGCGGCGGAGAAGCCGAGATCGGCGCCGCAGAGCTCGATGCGGCGGTAGGGGAGCTGCAGGGCCTCCAGGATCGATTCCGCCTGGGCGGTGATCAGCTCCAGGGCCGCCGCCGACTCGTCGGGATGGCAGAACCAGTAGAGCTCCACCTTGTTGAACTGGTGCAGGCGGATCAGGCCGCGGGTGTCGCGGCCGTAGGAGCCGGCCTCGCGGCGGAAGCAGGGGGTGTAGGCGCAGTAGCGCAGGGGCAGCTGCTCGGCGGGGATCACCTCATCGCGGTGCAGGGAGGTGAGCGGCACCTCGGCGGTGGGGGTGAGCCAGAGGTCGTCGCTGGCGCACTGGAAGCTCTCCTCGGCGAACTTGGGCAGCTGGCCCGAGCCCGTGAGGCTGGCGGAGTTGACGAGGATCGGCGGCAGCACCTCGGTGTAGCCGCAGGCGGTGTGGTGATCGAGCATGAAGCTGATCAGGGCGCGTTCCAGGCGGGCGCCGGCGCCCAGCAGGGTGATGAAGCGGCTCTGGGCGATGCGCACCGAGCGCTCGGTTTCCCAGAGGCCCAGGCGCTCACCGATCTGCCAGTGCTCCTGCAGGCCGGCGGGGGGCCGCGGCTCGCCCCAGCGCTTCACCTCCACGTTGTCGGCCTCGCTGCGGCCTGCGGGCACTTCGGGGGCTGGCAGGTTGGGCAGGGTGAGCAGCTGCTCGCGCAGCTGGCTCTGCAGCGCCTTCTCCTCCTCCTCCAGCACCGCCACCTGCTGCTTCACCCGGTTGCCCTGCTCCCGCAGGGCCGCCACCTCCGGCCCGCCCGGATCGGCGCCGCCGCGGATCAGCTGGCCCACCTCCTTGCCGATGCGGTTGCCCTCGGCCTGCAGGCCGCTGCGGCGCTGCTCGAGGTCGCGCTCCTCGGTGGCCACCAGCTGCAGGCCGATCAGATCCACGCTCAGGCCACGGCGGGCCAGCTGGCTCACGATCTGGTCGGGATGGCTGCGCAGCAGGCGCTGATCGAGCACGGCAGGGGAGCGGATCGAGGCAGCCTAAAAGCAGGCCTGGCCGGGGTTGGCAGGGCCTGGTCAGGCCCCGGCAGCTTCAGTCGATGAAGGGCTGCACCCCGGCGCGCAGGCTGAGGTCGCGGGGGCCCAGGGTCACGGCGGCCGTTGGGATCGAGGTGCCGGCCACCGACGCCACCGTGAGGGCCAGGTTGGCGCGGGTGCAGCCGGAGGCTGGCGTCACCGTGAAGCCGGTCACGCCCCGCATCACCAGCTGGTTGCTGCTGGTGCTGCTGGGATTGAGCCTGCCGCTGGCGAGCACGGCGGGTCCGGTGCGGAAGAGGTTGGTGCCGGTGCGGAAGTAGCGGATCACGGCGGTGCCGGCAGGAACGCCGCTGGCGTTCAGCAGGGGCACGCGCAGCCGCAGCTCATTGCTGGTGACCGTGCTGCAGGCAGCCGAACCGGTGGGGAAGCAGGTCACGGAGGGATCGGCGGTGGTGCCGAACAGGCAGGCCTCCTCGGCTTCGGAGTTGAGCAGGGTGGTGAGGCGATCGAGATCGCGCTGCAGCTGCACCTGCCACACCGTGGACTCCGAGAACACGATTGTGCTGCGGACCACGTTCCAGAGCAGCGGCACGAACAGGGAGCTGATCAGCAGCCCCATCAGCAGCTCCACCAGGGTGACACCGGCTTCGGCAGGTCTGGGGCGGAGGCGGGATCGCCAGGGGCGGCGCATCTCAGATCCGCCCCCATTCGCTGCAGCTGCCCGCGCTGGCGGCATTGTTGCGGCCGACCTCAAGGGCGCCGAGGATGCCGCTGAGACGCAGGCAGCGCAGGGGCCGCTGGCTGTTCACGGCCAGAGTGATCGCCACAGGATCGGCTGTGGCCGCCACGGTGCCCCGGGGAGTGAACACGAAACTGGCGGGGCTGGCCGTGACCTGCACCGAGGCGGCGGTCAGGCCCAGATCGGGCACCACCAGGGTGGGCTGGTTGGCGCAGGCGGCCGGGAGCACCTCCGCCATCTGGGCCCCCTGGGCCAGGGAGCCGGTGGAGAGAGTCACCGTGCAGGGGGTGCCGCCGGACTGGGCGTTGAAGCGGCCGGCGTCGCGGTTCACCTGGTCGAGCCAGCCCGCCAGGGCGGTGGCCACGGTGTTGGCCCGCTCACGGCGGGCCAGGTTGACGGTGGAGTTGACGCCAACAGCCGCCACCACACCCAGGATCACCACGGTAATCAGGAGCTCGATCAGGGTGTATGCGGCCTGGCCTGGTTGGTCGAAACGGGAGCCCAAGGCCAACGGATGCGGCCTCTTCATGGACAGAAGAGCGCCATGGGAGGCACGACCCGGGCCACCCGCACCACGGCGTTGGCTGCGTTGCTGTCGGTGTAGGTGACCTGCAGCACGTTCTGGTTGCCAGCTGCGGCGTTCACGCTGGAGAGCCGCACAATGGGCTGGCGCACGCCGCCGCCGGCGGTGAGCGAGGGGTTCACGGCGAGGGCATTGAAGGCGGTGAGCACGGCGGTGCTGAGGATGCCGTTGGTGGAGGTGCAGAGGGTATCCACGGCAGCCGGCTCAACCAGGGCGGTTGTTGCTGGATTGTCCAACTGGGGGAAGAAGTAGCGGTCGTCGCGGCGGTTGGCGGTGGCGCAGGGGGAAGCTGCCCCCGGGGTGATGCCCGTGGGAATGCCCAGGGTGCAGGCGCCGCTGCAGCAGGTGAGGCCGGCGGCCAGGTCTTCGATGGCGGCGAGGTCGGCGTCGATGGCGGCGGTGAGCTGGTTGCGCTGGCCGGCGCGGTTGCGCTGGGCGGTGGAAAGATTCCAGCTTGCCATCGAGCCCACCAGAGCGATGGAAACAAGCAGGCTCACCACCAGGGCCTCAATCATCAGGCTGCCCCGCTCTTCCGGGTTGGGCCCGGGCCGGCCGATGGGCCGCCGTCGTCGACGGCCGCCCATCACCACAGCCTGGAATTGGTCGTGGCCCGAGCCACCCAGTCAATGCCATTCCAATCCACGAACTGGGCTGAATTGGAACCGCCGGAGGTGCTGCTGGTGAGGGTGGAATTGGGAACCCGCAAGTGGAAGGCACCGTAGGGCTTGAAGTTCTTGACCCACATCCTGCCGAAGAAGCTCCAGTTGTCTTCGTTGTTGGTGTAAAAGCCCACAGGAATTGCACTGGCACCGCTGTCGGTGATCGTGAGCTCCACCCAGCCCTGGGGCAGGTAGAACCACACCCCACCGATCTTGGCGTTGCCTCCGAAGGGTGTGGTGATCAGCACGTTCTGTTCCTGGCCGGCTGAGCCGGTGTCGCGCCCGAAAAAGTTGAGCCGATCCGGTTCGCCTACGGGGGCGAAGACGTAGTTCTCATCGTCAATCGGGGTTTCACAGTCGTTACTGATCACGGGGTTGACAATGTCTGGGCAGACAACGTGAGCCAACTCGGCTGGATTTCTGGAGAGATAAATAAAATTCTCTGGCGTGCTGACGGTGTTGGGGCCGAAGCGCAGATCGACGTTGGTGGGTTGGGTGTAGTAGAAGCTGATCGGGCCACCGCTGGTGTCAATGAACACCCGGCCGCCATCGTATTGATTGATGGTGGGCCCGAGACAGTGGAAGCCATCGTCCAGAGTGATCGGCGAGCTGCTGGAAAATTCGCACCAGGCACCTCGAAATGCCGTGTCGACGGGTCTGTTGTTGGTGTTGTTAGAGCCGGCAGTTTGGGCCAGGATGGGTCTGCCCGACTCGATCCGCACGTCGTCGATGTCAATGCGTTCGCCGCCTTCAAGGGCCTCCGCGTTGAAGCGGATCCCGAAGGTTGCACCGGTGAAGGGGAGGGCTAGATTGATGTAATCATTTCCTGTTGAGATGTCATCACGATAAATGCGCTTGAACAGCCTGCAGGTATTGGCATCGTTGAAATCGGTGCAGGCTTCCACGTCCAAGTAGTCCAAATTGGCTGAACCCCAGTTGTCACGGTCGGCCCGAAACGAGAGATAGGGCACACTGAGGCCCGAGGTGTCGGCGCCGCGCCTGGCCGTGGCGGTTCTGCCCCCGTTGAGGCGCATGCGTCGATTGGCCCCAGAGCCGGTCATTTCGACTGCAGCAGGCACTCCTGCGGATCCGGTTCTTAACCACTCTGGAGAAAAATTCGCGCTGCCGCTGTTGACCTGAAAATCGGTGGTCCCGGATGCAAAATCATCTTGATAATTGGTGGCCAGATTAGCTGGCCCGCGGCTGGTCACATTCAGCCAGGTGTCGTCATCGCAGTTGTCAGCGGTGCTGCCTCGATTGAGATCCACCACGCAGATTTCTACCCGTTCGGCACCGGTCTGGTCATTGGTGCGCAGGCGGATCGTGGCGTCGGAGTCGGGGGGGTTGGCGCTGCCGGTGCCCATGCCGAGGCCGTTGTCCGTGCTCAGCAGGGGCCAAAGTGCCACGTTGGCAAGTTTGTTCGTGGGGATCAATGCTGCCCGCTGCAGGATGGTGCTGGGGCCCCAGTTGGCAGTGAAGGGGTAGTTGAAGGTGGAAATGGCTGGGAAGGCAGTGGCTTCCAGGGCCACGATCGGCGAACAGGAGGCTGAGGTGCCGCGGATATCGCTATCGGGCCCGGAGAAATAGCTGAAGACGTTATCCGGCTGTCTGCAGATCTGCTCCGCAGCGGTGGGAGTGCCGGCGTTGCGGATGTCTGTGTTGCGGCCGTTGTCGCTGCCACGCGGATCCCCGGGCTCAAAGGTGTTGGGGCAATTGCCACTGGCGAGCTTGCCTCGGCCGGGGCGCACGCGGCAGTTTTCTCGCTCAAACAGATCACCGGCGGTTTGCACCACACCGAGAATGGGGCCATAACGCTCCACGGCATTGGTGGCGGCATTCCGCTGGGTGAACTGGTCGTTGGCGAAGTACGACCAGTGCCAGCCATCGTTGAACCCGGTGACGATGCCGTACTGCAGGTTGCAGAGGCGGCTGTCGGATCCCAGTGATCCACTGGTGCCGGCGTAGTTCGCCCCACCGGAGAGGTTGCTGCCCAGGGAGGCGCCGCAGCACTTGGGCAGCACCTCGAACTCCCGCGAAATCCGCGAGTTGGCCACCACGCGGCCACCACGCACCACGCGGCCTTCCAGCTCCAGCAGGATGAAGCCACTGTTGCGACCAGGACCGGCAGTGCCGGAGCCGTCGGGGTCACTGAGGTTGATCAGCTGATCCCAGCTGCTGAAGCCACTCGGCAGAGCAGATCCGGTGACGCCACTGCCGGGTACGGCGCTGCGCCTGAGGGCCCGGGTGTTGGGATTGCTGCCGCCGCTGCCGTCTGGGGCGCTGTAGGTGATCCCCACCAGCCGGTACTGACGCCCATCCTGAGTGGCTGTGGCCTGGTTACCCGTGACCACATCGCGCCAGCTGCCATCGCCCAGGGCAACGGCGGCGGCATCAGGCAACCCGGTGCTGCTGGGCCCGGGACGGCCGCCGCTCACCGTGTTGAAGCAAGGGCTCCTGAGGTTGGTATCGGTGGCACTCCAGCTGGCTGGGTCCGCACCGGACACCAGCAATTTGCGGTTCTGGGGCTGGTTCCAGCTGTTGATCAACTGGTCGGAGCCGGCCTCGGCGCTGGCCCGGGCCTGACGGGCTTCCGAGGAGGCGAACACCCCGCGGAGGTTACCGCCGGTGAGCTGCACCATGGCACTGGCGCCAAGCACCAACACCACGGAGGCCACCAGACCTGCCGCCAACGAAATGGCTCCGGTGTCCTGGCGTGGGCTAAGGGTGGCCTGCAACTGGGCAAGCAGCTTTGTGCGACTGCGACGTCGACTCATGGGGAACACCCCCTTCTATCACCGAAACAATAGAGCAACGCCGAGCACCCAGAGGTAGAGCTTCAACGATCTTGAGAAGCCCCTCTGGCCCTCGATCATCGGGCCTGAGGAGTAGTGGCCAAGCCCCAACAACGATGCTTGCAGCCCAGGGAAGGGGGCTGTACTTCAGGCCTTCATGCAACCCAAAGACCATATTCAGCTTGCTCCGTGCTTCCGGAGTCGCGCCAGCAGAGTCGACCGATGGCGCAGCCGCGGCACGGCTCAGAGCACCTGGACCACTTCGCTCACCTCGGGGATGGCTTCGCGCAGCTTGCGCTCGATGCCCATCTTCAGGGTCATGGTGCTGCTGGGGCAGCTGCCGCAGGCGCCCTGCAGCCGCACTTTCACGATCGGTCCCTCGATTTCCACCACTTCCACGTTGCCCCCATCGGCCATCAGGTAGGGGCGCAGCTCATCGAGGGTGCGCTCCACGTTCTCAACGGTGAGGGCGCGGGGATCCAGGGTGGGGGTTTCGGTGGTCATGGCATGGGGTCGTGGTTGAGGCCATTCTAAGGAGGGCCTCTCCGGGCTGGCCGCAGCCTGCGCCCAGGAGGGTTCAGAGCGGCAACCACTTCAACTCCCGCTGTTGTAGAGCGCCAGGAACGACTCCGGCGGCACCGGGCGGCCCTCGCTGCGCCAACGCTCCACCAGGGCCTGGAGCTCCTGCTGATAGGCGGTGGCGTGGCGGCGCCGCTGCACCAGATACCAGAGCCCCGGCAGCACGCAGGCCAGCAGCAGGCCGGCGGTGATCAGCCGCTGACGGGCCTGCGGGACGAGCTGGGGGAAGGGCTCGCCTGAGCCGATTGCCCAGGCCAGGGCCCGCAACGGCTGATCCAGCAAACGCAGCTGGCTTTCCTCGAGCTGGGGTGGCTTACCGGTCTGGGAGGGCAGGTCGGCCAGCGGCCGGGCCAGCAGTTGCCGGGCGATGGCGACCCGCTCCCGCAGCCGCCCGCGCACCTGTTGCAGAGGGATCCGGGCGATCAGATCGCCGTTGGCCTGGCGCAGGGTGCAGCTGCTGGCGGTGAACCTGGCGTGTTCCAAGCTGGCCACGGCCGGGTCGGCGAGGTGGCCCTCGAAGCCGGCGATGTCGCGGGCAGCGCCAAACAACAGCTGCTCCTCCGCCTCCCGGCTGCCGGCGTGACGCTCAGGCTCCACGGCTGGATCCGGGCCTGCGCAGGCTGGTTCGGCGCTGGAGCCTGGTTCAGGAGGGTGGCCCGGGGGTGGCTGGCGGTTGATGGCGGCTATCCCCTACCCGATCCAAAAATCCTAAGCGGGGCCATCTCGGGGGCCGCCGCTGCCCCTGCCTAGGATCGGCCTGCCTCCGCCCCTGGCTTCGACCTGCGGGAGCGGCCCGATCCGCGCGCATGACCGACGTTTCTGTTTCCCGCATCCGCAACTTCTGCATCATTGCCCACATCGACCACGGCAAGTCCACCCTGGCCGATCGACTGCTGCAGGACACCGGCACCGTGGCCGCCCGCGACATGCAGGAGCAGTTTCTCGACAACATGGAACTGGAGCGTGAACGGGGCATCACGATCAAGCTGCAGGCGGCGCGGATGGATTACACCGCCGCCGATGGAACCGAATACATCCTCAACCTGATCGACACGCCCGGCCATGTGGACTTCTCCTACGAGGTGAGCCGCTCGCTGCAGGCCTGTGAGGGTGCCCTGCTGGTGGTGGATGCCAGCCAGGGCGTGGAGGCCCAGACCCTGGCCAATGTGTATCTGGCGCTGGAGAACGATCTGGAGATCATTCCGGTGCTCAACAAGATCGATCTGCCCGGTGCCGATCCGGAGCGGATCAAGGCGGAGATCGAGGCGATCATCGGCCTCGACTGCTCCCAGGCGATCGCCTGTTCGGCCAAGACCGGCCTCGGCGTGCCCGACATCCTGGAGGCGGTGGTGGAGCGGGTGCCGCCTCCGGCCGACCGGATGGCCGAGCCGCTGCAGGCCCTGATCTTCGACTCCTACTACGACCCCTACCGCGGCGTGATCGTGTACTTCCGGGTGATGGCCGGCTCGATCAGCCGCAAGGACAAGGTGCTGCTGATGGCCTCTGGCAAGAGCTACGAGCTCGATGAGGTGGGTGTGATGGCGCCTGATCAGCGCCAGGTGGAGAGCCTCCACGCCGGCGAGGTGGGCTATCTGGCCGCTTCGATCAAGGCCGTGGCCGACGCTCGCGTGGGCGACACGATCACCCTGGCGGCCAACCCGGCGGCGGCGGCCCTGCCGGGCTACACCGAGGCGAAGCCGATGGTGTTCTGCGGACTGTTCCCCACCGATGCCGATCAATACCCCGATCTGCGCGAGGCCCTCGACAAGCTGCAGCTCTCCGATGCGGCCCTGCGCTACGAGCCGGAAACCAGCAGTGCCATGGGCTTCGGTTTCCGCTGCGGCTTCCTCGGGCTGCTGCATATGGAGATCGTGCAGGAGCGGCTGGAGCGGGAATACAACCTCGATCTGATCGTCACGGCCCCCTCGGTGATCTATCAGGTGAACCTGCTGGATGGCTCCATGGTGATGGTGGACAACCCCGCCACACTGCCGGATCCGCAGAAGCGGGAATCGATCGAAGAGCCCTATGTGAAGCTTGAGATTTATACCCCCAACACCTACAATGGCACCTTGATGGAGCTTTGCCAGGAACGGCGCGGCGAGTTTGTGGACATGAAGTACATCACCACAGATCGGGTGACGCTCCACTACGAGATGCCGCTGGCTGAGGTGGTGACGGATTTCTTCGATCAGATGAAGAGCCGTACCAAGGGCTACGCCTCCATGGAATACCAGCTGATCGGTTACCGGCGCAATGAGCTGGTGCGCCTTGATGTGCTGATCAACAGCGAGAAGGCCGATCCCCTCACCACCATCGTGCATCGCGACAAGGCCTACAACGTGGGCAAGGGGTTGGTGGAAAAGCTGAAGGAACTGATTCCCCGCCAGCAATTCAAGATCCCCATCCAGGCTTCGATCGGCAGCCGCGTGATCGCCTCAGAGAGCATCAGCGCCATGCGCAAGGATGTGCTTGCCAAGTGCTATGGGGGAGATATTTCCCGCAAGAAAAAGCTGCTGCAGAAGCAGGCCAAGGGTAAGAAACGCATGAAGGCGATGGGCAAGGTGGAGGTACCCCAGGAGGCCTTCATGGCCGTGCTCAAGCTGAACAGCTGATCGTCTGACCCTGGCGCAAGAGGTAGCGGTCAGTTCCCGATCTGGCCGCGGCGATGCTTGCCAGTCGTGCCGCTGGCGTTACAACTTCGGCTCCACTGGACGCCATGCGTGTCTGCCGCACTCTCCACCTTCGTCAGCAAGCCTGACTGGATCTCGGCCCAACGGGTCAAAGGCCGCAAATCGTCGATCATTCAGCTCACAGGAGGCTCCAGCTGGCTGAATCAGCCGGTTTCCTGGAGCGCCACCATGAAGGTGTCGTCGCTGAAGCAACGGCAAGCTGCTGCCGAAGGCAGGGCGAATCCCCGCGACATCGTGACGGGCTTCCGGGTGAACAACGCCATGGCCCGCAACTGGATCTTCCAGGGATCCAGGGGCAGCGATCTGATCGACTTTCAGTCGACTGCCGGGGCGATCACCAAGCGCTCCCAGAGCGTGATCAATTTCGGTAGAGATGAGGTGCGTGATCGCTTCTTCTTCACCAACAACACCCGTACTCACGGGCCGTTCAACCACATGCAGCGCTACGTGATTCGCAACTTCGGCCGCCAAGATCGGGTTACCCTGCGCAACATCGGCCGCAGTTTTGGTTACAACGATCTGGTGTCCTACGGCAATGGCGTGATGGGCTTCGCCGGCGTGGATCCCACCAAGCTGCGGGTGGTGCCGATCTCAGGGCTCTGAAGCCGCTGCAGGGCCGCGCCCGGGGTGTGGCAACGCTGAGTGGCGCCCTGCGCTCCGCTCGCCCGTGGCTCTCTGTTCGCGACGGCGATCTCGCCCAGCTTGCCCCCGCTGGCTGCCCGCCCAGAAGGCGGCGGCCTCGGCGGGCTTTCTGCTGCCGCTGGCCAGCACGGCCTCGTTGTTCCTGCTGCTGAGCAGCCTGTCGCTGCAGGCCATGGCCCTGCAGGAGCGGCGCCAGCTGGCCGTGCGCCAACGCCTGCAGGCGCGCGAAGATCGGCTGCTGACCGCTGCCCAGGCCGTGGCCGGCGGCCTGCAACGCCGCCACCGCTGCCTGATTGCCCTGCCGCAATCGGCCTGGGTGGCGCAGAGCCAGCAGGCCACTGGCTGCGCCCAGGCAGGGGAGCTTCAAGCGTTGACCACAGGCCAGTCGCTTGCAGGGGCACCTCAGCCTGTGAGCGGTCGCTACACCCTGCTGCAGTACTGCCCGCAGGTGGCCGAACCGCCCCCGCCGCCCCTGGCGTCTGAAGACCCCGATGCCACTTCGGCACTGGAGCTGGCACCACAACCGCCCCCGACGCCCGAGCCGCTGCTGGAAGCCGAGCTGCTGCTCGAGATCGAGGCGGACGGGGCCGCCTATCGCTCCGCCTCCAGGCTGCTGTGGAGCTGGGGGCCAGGCCCCATACCGCGGCTGCGGGGCTTCCAGCACCTGGGGCTGCGCAGCGCCGGGGCGCCGCTGCCGTCCTGCCCCCTGGCGAGCTCGGAGGGCAACCCGTGAGCCTGGTGGAACTGATGGTGTCGGCGGTGCTGTTCACCGCCTCGGCCAGCTGCTCGCTGCAGCTGTGGAGTGCCACCAGCCGCTGGAGCCTGGGTTCTGAGCGCCAGCTGCAGGCCCAGCAGCAGCTCGATCAGCAGTTGCTCGCCGTGGAGGCCGTCCTGCAGCAGCGGGCGGGGCCGCATCGGCAAACGGATTGCCGCAGTGCCACCCAGTCACTGCTGATGGCCGCTGCGGCGCGGCCGGATGCTCTGGCTGGTGAGGCGGTGCAGGTGACGGTGAGCCACGCCGACCAGGAGGGGAGGCTGCAGGTGCAGGCCCATGCCCCGGGCTCCGGCCTCAGCCGCGAGCGCCAGCTCGACCCCGCCGCCTACGGCCTCTGTGGCGCGGTGGACCCCGACGACGACGCTGCGGCCCCCCCGGCTGAGCAGGAGCAGCTGGGATGAGGGGCCTCTGGCGGCCGCGCTTCGGCAGCTCCGGCTCCCCCGCCGCCGGTTTCTCGCTGGTGGAGGCGTTGGTGGTGCTCACCCTGCTGGGCCTGCTGGCGGTGCTGCTGATCGACAGCGGCCGCCGCCAGCTGGCAGCGGTGAAGGTGGAGTCGGCGGCCCGGCGGCTGGGCACCCTGCTGGAGCACAGCCGCGAGCGGGCCGAGGGCAGCCGCCAACCGCTGGATCTGCCCCTGCACGGTGAGGCTGGCCTCGAGGCGCAGGTGCTGGCGGGTGACGCCAGCCTGCAGCTTCACCACACCCTGCCCACGCAGCTCCGCTTCACGGCCAACGGCCTGGCCATTGATGGCGGCACCGTGGTGATCGGCAGCGCCGGCACCGAGCTGCGCCGCTGTCTGGTGATGTCCCCGCCCCTGGGGATCGTGCGCGTGGGGAGGTACCACGGCGATCCCGGCGGCCTGGCCAGTGACGCCTGCCTGCCCGACCCCAGCCTCTGAGCCTGAGCCATGTCCGTGCGCCGCCGCCGCCCCCAGAGCCACCGCGCCCGCCGCTCGGCGCGGGGCTTCTCCCTGGTGGAGCTCTCGCTGACGCTGCTGCTGGGCTCGCTGCTCAGCGCCCTGATGCTGCAGCTGCTGCTGAGCGAGGGCAGAAGCGGCCAGAAGCTGGCCAGGCTGCTGCGGGAGCGGCAGGCCAGCACGCGGGCCCTGCAGCTGATCCGCGCTGAACTGCAGCAGGCCCGGGAGGTGCGGCTGGGCGCAGCGATCCAGGCCGACATGGCCGGCAGCTGCGCCAGGGCCGGGCGGCAGCTGGTGCTGCAGGTCCACTCCCCCGCCGGCACGATCACCTATGCCCGGGGCGTTGCCGCCGATCCCATCTGGCGGGGAGAGGTGGTGTGGCGCTGCGGCCCCTCCTATGACCGCCAGGGAGCCCTCAGCTCGGCGACCCCCCAGCCCCGGGTGCTGATCGATGCCCTGCGGCCCGGCGAGGGTTTGGCGGCGGCATCGCAGCAGGGCGTGGTGCAGGTGCGGCTGGATCGGCTCGGGGGCAGCCAGCTGATCCGAGCGATCGGGATGCAAGCCGAGCTGAGTGAGGGCGCCAGGGAGTGAGAAAGTGGCGCGGACATCGAAGCAGAAACCTGGCCACGGCTTGCGGCGGTTCCAGCGCCAGGCAGGCCGTGACCCAGGCCCTGCTTGGGGAGCAGGCATCGAGAAGGCCTGACGCGACCGGTGGCCACCGGTCGCGTCAGGCCTAGATGCAGTGAAACCGGCGAGGGATCAGCTGCGGGTGGGGATGCAGGAAGGAGCCGTGCCACCCGTCCAGCCCGCTGCTGCGGCGCAGGTGGTGAGGCTGGCCTGGCCACCGGATGTCACCGTGGCAACGGGGGCTGTGGTAACGCCGAAGTCTGCAGCCGATGCGGTGAACGTGACTGCGGTGCCTGCGGCTGAACAGGGGCCGCCGGTGACGTTGGTGGGGTTGGTCAACGAAGCCTGCTCCCCGGTCACCTGGGCCGCAGCGCAGGCTCGGGCCACGTCCATGGCAGCGGTCTGGGCGGCGTTGATGCGCGCCCGGCCCTGCTGGTTGAGGAAGGCGGGGATCGCAATCGCCGACAACACGCCGATGATGATCACAACGATCAGCAATTCGATCAGGGTGAAGCCTGCGGCCATGCCCCTACGGCTCTTGTCCTTGGTGTTGAGGCTGTGGATCAGGGCACGCTGTGCTAGCAACCTGGCCTGCAGGGATGTGGACATGGGAGCTGGTTGCCTTGGGCAGTATGTACAACGTGAATTATTGCCAGCTGCGGCGCATTTGCCAATACCGCCCTCACGGCAAATCCGATGAGGATCTTCTGAGAGAGTAACCCGGAGCTAGGGCGGCGATGCGGATCAATCGGTTGAGGCTTTGGATCCAGAGCGCCTCCCTGCTGGCTGTGCTGGCGGGCTATGGCGTGTTGCTGGTGCTGCACCAGAGCCTTTCCATCCTGCAGCGTCAGCAGGCCCATCGCCAGCTGGCGGCCCAGGTGCTGGTCGATCTGGGGGAGTACAGCGGCGACCGCTCCGAGCTGCAGCAGCGCCTGCAGACCCTTGACAGCATCCCGGGTCTGAGCCTCACGCCGATGGGGGGCGGCACTGCAGACTCCGCCGCTGGCTCCCTTTACGCTGATTCATCCGCTTTGCCTGTACCCCGCCTGCAACAGCAGCGGCGGGGACAGCGCACCTGGCTGGTGAGCACGATGGCCTTGCCCCAGGCCGACGGCGAGATCTTTCTCTTCCTGGTCGGGCAGGACGTGACCGACTCCGTGCAGCGGCAGAGCTTCGGGCTGGCCCTGCTGGTGGTGGCGGCCGGGGTGGTCAGCCTGCTGATCAGCGGCCTGCTGCGGCTGGTGCTGCATCTGGGCCTCACCCGGCCGCTGGAGGCCCTTGTTGGCCAGCTGAGCGGCACCCACGCGCCGCCCCTGCCCGGCGATCAGCTGCCGGTGGAGCAGCAGCCGGAGGAGCTGCGCCCGATCGCCCTGGCCTTCAATGCCCTGCAGCAGCGGCTGGCCGCCTCCTGGGAGCGGCAGCGCAGTTTCGTGGATTCCGTGGCCCATGAACTGCGCACCCCGATCACCCTGGTCTCGGGCCACGCCCAGCGGCTGCTGCGGGATGGCCACGACCCAGCCATCAAGCCCTCCCTGCGGCTGATCCAGGAGGAATCAGGCCGCATGGGCACCCTGGTGACGGATCTGCTTGATCTGGCCCGGCAGGATTCCGGCCGCCTGCGCCTGCGCCGCCAGCCCCTGATCGCCGAAGACGTGCTGCTGGCCCTGCACGAGCGCATGGCCCCCAGCAGCGGCGGCCGTCTGCGGCTGGCCGTTCAGGATGAGGCACCCCTGCCCGTGGCGGCCGGCGATGCCGATCGGCTGCAACAGTGCCTCACCGCCCTGGTGGACAATGCCCTGCGCTACAGCCCCGTATCGGCCCCGGTGAGCGTGGGGGCGAGCCCAGGCCCTGGGGGCGAGCTGGTGCTCTGGGTGCAGGATCATGGCCCCGGCGTGCCGGTTGCGGAACGGCAGCGGATCTTCGAGCGCTTCGTGCGCGGTGCGGCCGCCAGCGCCAGCGACCAGCGCGGCAGCGGCATCGGCCTGGCCGTGGTGCAGTTGCTGATGCAGGCCATGGGCGGAGCGGTGCGGGTGGAGGAGGCCCCCGGCGGCGGCGCGGAATTCCAGCTGCGGCTGCCGCCGTTCAGCCCTTCGGAGCCCCCTCGCTGAGCATGAAGCCCACACCGCGCACCGTCTGGATCAGGGTGGGGGCTCCGGCGGGTTCCAGCTTGCGGCGCAGCGAGCGGATGTACACATCCAGCACGTTGTCGTCGCCAGTCCAGGTCTCCCCCCAGACGGCATGGAGAAGGTCGCTGCGGCGGTGCACCTGCTCGGGCTGGCTGAGCAGCAGCAACAGCAGCTCGTATTCGGTGTTGGTGAGGTTCACCGCCCGGCCGCCGCGGCTCACTTCATGGCGGGCTGGTTGCAGCTCCAGATCGGCCAGGCGCAGGGTGCTCTCCTGACCTGGCTCCTGGGCCTCGGCCTGGTGGCGCCTCAGCCGGGCCCGCACCCTGGCCAGCAGTTCCTCGATCGAGAAGGGCTTGGTGATGTAGTCGTCGGCGCCGGCATCGAGGGCCTCCACCCGCTCAGGGATGTCGTCGTGAGCCGTCACCATCAGCACCGGCGTGGTGTCGCCCGTGGCCCGCAGGCGGCGGCAGACCTCCACGCCGCTGAAGTCGGGCAGGGCCCAGTCGAGCAGCACCAGCTGCCAGCTTTCCGAGCGCAATTGCAGCAGGGCCTGCTGGCCCGTGGCCGCCTCCCCGCAGCTGTAGCCATCGATCTCCAGCTCCGAGCGCAGGAACTGGCGCAGGGCGGGGTCGTCGTCGACGATCAGCAGGCGGTAGCCACTCAAGCCGGCCAGGAGCGCGAAGGCCTGCCTACTCTGCCTGGCCGCGGTGCGCTCTGCCCGGGGCTCCTGGCGGGCGGGGGTTGAATGGGCCCACCCGATCCCCGCCTGAGTGCCGTTCCGCTGGCAACCCACCACCCTCTCGGCGCGGATGGCCCGCTGGGGGGTGGTGATCGTGCTCACCTATGCCCTGGTGGCGGTGCTCACGCCGCTGCTGGTGCAGCTCGGCTGGTTGCCGGACCCCAACGCCGGCCTGCAGAACCCCATCTATGCCCCGCCCTCGCCGGCCCACTGGTGCGGCACCGACCGGCTCGGCCGGGACGTGTGCGTGCGCACCCTCTCGGCCAGCGGCGTGGCCCTGCAGGTGGTGGCCCTGGCCCTGGTGGTGGCGCTGATCGTGGGCGTGCCCCTCGGCATGGTGAGCGGCTACCTGGGCGGCTGGGTCGACCGGCTGCTGGTGCTGCTGATGGACACCCTCTACACCCTGCCGGTGCTGCTGCTCTCGGTGGTGCTCGCCTTCCTGCTGGGCCGGGGCCTGCCCAATGCCGCCGCCGCTCTCTGCGTGGTGTACATCCCCCAGTACTTCCGCGTGGTGCGCAACCAGAGCGCCCAGGTGAAGGCCGAGCTCTACGTGGAGGCGGCCCGCTCGTTGGGGGCCGGGCCGGCCTGGATTCTGCGCAGTTACCTGTTCCGCAACGTGATCACCTCGGTGCCGGTGCTGCTCACCCTCAACGCGGCTGATGCCGTGCTGGTGCTGGGCGGCCTGGGCTTTCTGGGGCTGGGCCTGCCGGAGACCATTCCCGAGTGGGGCGGCGACCTGCAACAGGCCCTCACGGCCTTGCCCACCGGCATCTGGTGGACCGCCCTCTACCCCGGTCTGGCCATGTTCGTGCTGGTGCTGGGGCTGTCGTTCCTGGGGGAGGGCCTGGAGAGCTGGCTGAGCGGCAATGCCCAGGCCGGCCGCGCGGCGCGCTGAGATCCAGAGTGCTGGAGCCCAGCCCGGCAAGGCGGCACTCCCCCCCGCAGCGCCAGAGGCCAACCGGCGTCAGACTTGAGCTGTTGCGTGGCCCGGATCGGGCGCTGCCGATGCCCTGGTGGTTGGATCTGGTGCTGCTCAGCCTCGCCGCGACGCTCTGGTTCAGCGGCAGTGCCGATCGCGATGACGTCTGGAGCCTGCTGCAGCGCCTGCTGGCGGTGGTGTCGGTGGCGGTGGTGCTGCTGGGCGGGCGTCAGATCCTCCTGGAGCTGCTGGCCCTTGGGGTGGCTCTCTGGCTCCCCAGCGCCGGCAGCCGCCGCCTCTCCAGCAGCGATGCCGCCCGTGTCAGCCGTCGCTGAGGGGGGCGGCAGCAGCGCCGGCGGCCTCTAGCAGCTGCTCGGCCAGGCCATCCGGGTCGGCGACGGCGTCGAGGCCCGGGCCGCCATGACCCAGTAGCTGGGGATGGTTGGAGAGGTTGCCGAGCAGCCGGGTCAGAAACACGTCGTGGTCCTGCAGCAACGAGGCCTCCAGGCTGCCGCGACGCCCGCCGATGCACCAGTCCAGGCCACCGCTTGCAGCGTGGATCAGCACAGCGGGCCGCTGGGGGAGGGTGTCGTGGCAGTGCACCCGCACCGGATCAGCGCTGCCGAAGAAGGCCTCGGCCTCCTCGCTGCTGCAACGGATGAGCTGGGCGGCCCAGGCCAGCGGCCGGACACGACGCAGCACTTCGGCGCTCGGCGGCGACTGGGGCGGCAGCTGCCAACGCTGGGGTTGCCAGTCCAGATCTAGCGCCACCGAGACGCCACTGGGAACGGCCCGTTCCAGAATCATGCTCAGGGCTTGCATGTGCCGGGCATCGATCAAGGCATTGCTGGAGACCAGCAACCAGAAGGAGGCGCGGATCTGGGGCAGCAGGGCCTCGGTGAGGGCGGCTGGGCTGTTGGTGGTTGAGCCGATTTGCAGGGCCTGGGTGAGATCGAACAGCGGGCTGTGTCGATCGGCCTGGGCCGAGCGGGTGGTTGTGGAAGGAAAAGACATGGTGAACGCAAGCTGATGAGAACGAGAGGGCAGCCGCTGGCGGGTTGGGGTCACCCCAGCGCCAGCGGACAGCACTGGATGCTCAGCTCTGGCTGTTCACAAATGCGTGGAAACGGCCGGCGAGATCCTGGAAGAAGCTGTCGCTCTGCTGCAGCAGGGAGTCCCAGCTGTCCTGGGTGGCTTGCTGGAGGCCCTCCAGCTGCACGCGGGCCTGGTCACGGGCCTGGCGCAGCTCGGCAAGCCGCTGCCCGGTTTCGGCGCGAACGCTTTCGGCAGCGCTTTGCAGGCCCTGCTGCAGCTGCTCGATCTGGGCAGACCAGGCCTCAACCTGGGCCTGCTTCTTGTCGAGGATCGCCTGGCGGAGCTGCGCATTGGCGAGGCGCTGATCCAGCTCGCTGCGGGCGGTCGTCATCGAGGTGTTGGTGGGGGTCATGGATGGTTCTCCTGAAGTGCAACAACGGATGCACCCCTGGCCTCGCTTGCTTGGCAGTGCCTGGATGGAAAGGCCAGAACAGCGCCAGAAGGCGTGATGGCAGAGAGGGGAGATTCACTTCCGAAATCCAACGTCCACGGGGCATTGCCAGAGCTTTTGGCAAGCGCAGGTTGACGGTTTGGAATTGATACTTTAAATCGGCAGCGAACATTGCGTCCGTTATTTCCAACATAACACAAAATCAATGCCTGTCAACACTCCAGCGCCTGATGAGTGGATTTCCGAGCTCGTCATTCTGCGCAGATCGCTTGTGAGCAGAGCTATCTCGGCGGGCCAGCAAAGTTGCTCTGAGCAATCCTTCCAGCTCTGTGCAGGGCGCCCATCACAAGCCAGCTCACTTGTTCGCTCAACACCTAATAGCGCAGCCGCACCGTGCGGGGCAGGGCTTCGCTGATGGCGCCCTCGGCATCGAGGGGGGGATAGGGCCGCCCCTGCTGGCGGCACCAGGCGGCCACCTCCGGGTAGGCCCACTCGAACAGCAGCCGCCCGTAGCGCTCCGGCCCCACCCCCTCGCCCTGGCTGGGCACCAGCCCGGCGGCCTGGCGCTGGCGCAGGGCCTCGAACAGCAGCGTGGCCGTGGCCACGCTCACATTCAGCGACTGCACCATGCCGCTCATCGGAATCACGATCGCCTGGTCCACCAGGGCAATCGCCTCCGGGCTCAGCCCCCACTTCTCGGCCCCCAGCACGAAGGCGGTGGGGCCGCTGAAGTCGCAGCTGCGGTAGTCCACCGCCGTGGCGCTGAGGTGGGTGCCGTAGAGGCGGAAGCCCTGCTGCCGCAGGGTCTGCAGGCCCTCGGCGGCGCTGGCGTGGCGCTGCAGCGGCACCCATTTCTGGCTGCCCTGGGCCGTGGTGTTGAACAGGGGCAGGCGCCCCTCCAGGCACACCGCGTGGGCCTCCAGCACCCCCACCGCATCGCAGCTGCGCAGGATCGCCGAGAGGTTGTGGGGCTTGTGCACCTGCTCCAGCAACACCGTGAGGTCGGCCATGCGGTGATTCAGCACCGCCTTGAGGCGCTCGAAGCGGCGGGGCAGCAGCGGCATGGGCAGGATGGCGGCATGGAGCCTCCCAGCTTCGACCAGCGCGTCTACGCCGCCGTGGCCCGCATCCCCGAGGGGCGCCTCGCCACCTACGGCCACATCGCCGAGTCGATCGGTGCCTACGGCTGCGCCCGCCAGGTGGGCTGGGCCCTGCGCCGGCTGCCCCTGCCCTCCGAGCTGCCCTGGCACCGGGTGGTGAACGCCCAGGGGCGGGTCAGTTTCAACCCCAGCCGTGAGGGGAGCGACTGGATCCAGCGGCAGCTGCTGCTGGCCGAGGGCATCCCGGTGGATGGCGAAGGCCGTCTACCCCTGGGGCGCTATCTGTGGGTGCCCCCCCTCGACCCACCCCTGCTTGCCTGAGCCCGTCTCCGCTGTCCCGGCTGACGCCGCTGTCCCGGCCGACTCCGCCGCCCCGGTGGCCGGTCTGGCGTCGCGCCGGCTGGCCTGGGAGGTGCTGCTGGCCGTGGGCGGTGGCGCCTATGCCGATGTGGCCCTGGAGCGGGCCCTGCAGCGCAGCAGCCTGGAGGGAATCGACCGGGCCCTGGCCACCGAGCTGGCCTACGGCGCCATCCGCCAGCGGCTGCTGCTGGATGCCTGGCTCGATGCCCTCGGCCGGGTGCCGGCGCTGCGGCAGCCGCCGCGGCTGCGCTGGCTGCTGCACCTGGGGCTCTACCAGCTGCTGTTCAGTGGGCGGGTTCCGGCTTCGGCGGCGGTGAGCACCACGGTGGAACTGGCCAAGCGCGGCGGCCTGGCCCGCCTGGCGCCGGTGGTTAACGGGATGCTGCGCCAGCTGTTGCGCCGCCGGGCCGGGGCCGCCGGGGGGGGGGCTGGTGGAGCTGCAGCTGGCACTGCTGGAGCCGGAGGGCCGGGCCTGGAGCGGGAGCCCTGGAGCGGCCTGGAGCTGCCCGCCGAGGCGGCCGCCAGCCTGGCCCTGCGCCACTCCCTGCCCGCCTGGCTGGCTGAGCTGCTGCTGCAGTGGCTGCCGCCCGAGCAGGCCGAGGCCTTTGCCCTTGCCGCCAACCAGCCTCCCGGCCTCGACCTGCGGGCGAATCCCCTGCGCTGCAGCCGGGATGCTCTGCTGCAGGCCCTGGAGGCGGCGGGGCTGGCGGCTTCTGCGCTGCCGGGGATCGAGGGCGGCCTGGCCCTGGAAGGGCGCGTGGGGGATCTGCGCCGCCTGCCGGGGTTTCAGGAGGGCCACTGGAGCGTGCAGGACCGTACCGCCCAGCAGGTGGTGGCGCTGCTCGATCCCCAGCCCGGCGAGCGGCTGCTGGATGCCTGCGCGGCCCCTGGCGGCAAGTGCACCCAGATGGCGGAGCGGATCGGTGATCGGGGCCAGGTGTGGGCCATCGACCGCTCGGCGGCCCGCCTGGAGCGCCTGGAGCGCAATGCCGCCCGGCTGGGCCTGGGCTGTGTCAGCAGCCTGGCGGCCGATGCAACCGAGCTGGCGGTGGTGCGTCCCGACTGGCTGGGCCACTTTGATCGCATCCTCGTGGACGCCCCCTGCTCGGGGCTGGGCACCCTGGCCCGCCACGCCGATGCCCGCTGGCGGCTGCAGCCCGCCGCGATCCCCGAGCTGGTGAGGCTGCAGCGGGCCCTGCTGGAAGGCGTGCTGCCGCTGTTGCGGCCCGGCGGCCGGCTGGTGTACGCCACCTGCACCGTGCATCCGGCCGAGAACGACGAGCAGGTGAAGGCCCTGCTGGCCGCCCATCCGGGCTGGGAGCTGCAGCAGCAGTGGCAGGCCTGGCCCCAGGCCGGCGGCGGCGATGGATTCTTTGCGGCGCTGCTGCGGGCACCCGAGCAGCAGCGCTGACCAGCCTTGACGCTCAATCGGCTGCAGGGGCAGCTCCGCTCAGGGCGGCGGTGGCGGCGCTGGAGCCGGAGGTGGCGGCGGCGGCGGTGGTGCGGGAGCAGGGGCGGGCGCCGGAGCAGGGGCGGGCGCAGGGGCTGGGGCAGGAGCTGGTGCCGGAGCAGGGGTACGAGCTGGTGCCGGAGCAGGGGTTGGCGCAGGCTCTGCTTCCTGGCGGGGAGCCGGACGGTCAGGTGGCTCGGCCGAACGGGGTGGCGGAGTCCAGGACGATTCGGGCTCGCCCGTGGTGGCGGGATCCTGCGAGGGCTCATCCCTCGGGCTGCTCTCCGCCGGCGCGCTGGGCCTGGGGGCCTGGCGCGGGCTGGTGCTCGGCCGGGCCGGCTTGGCGGGCTTTTTGAAGGTGTCGGCGAGGGCTGGTTTGGGCGGGAACGCCTGCACCGGCAGGTCCTTGGTGATCCCGGCCATGAAGCGCCGCCAGGCATAGGCGGCCACCACGCTGGTGCTCTTGGTCTCGCGGCTGTTGTCGTAGCCGAGCCACACGCCGGTGGTGAGCTGGGGGATCGAGCCGATGAACCAGAGGTCGCGGCCCCCTTCCGAGGTGCCGGTCTTGCCGGCCACCGGGTGCTTCCCCAGGGAGGCGGGGCCGCCGGTGCCACCGCGCACCACCTGCTGCAGCATCCAGGTCATGGCGTCAGCGATGGTGCTGTCCACGGCCCTGCGACCCGGATCCCCATCGGTGCGGCGGCTCCAGAGCAGTTCACCATCGGGGCCGAGGATCTCCTCGAATGGCGTGGGCTTCACAAACACGCCCCGGTTGTTGACGGCGGCGTAGGCGGCGGTCATGTCGAGCACCGTGTCCTCCTCGGCGCCCAGGGCGAGGGGATAGAACTTGCCCAGGGGCTGGGTGATGCCCAGGCTGCGGGCCGTGGCGATCACCTTGTCGAAGCCCACCTCCTGCAGCAGCCCCACCGCCACGGTGTTCACGGAGTTCTGAAAGGCCCGCACCATGGTGATCTTGCCCATGAAGCCCTTGCTGAAGTTCTTGGGGCAATAGCCGGCGAAACAGCGCTTGCGGTCCTCCACCGTGCGCTCCGGTCGCATGCCCTCCTTGAGGGCTGTGAGGTACACGAACAGCTTGAAGGTGGAGCCCGTGGAGCGCAGGGCCTGGGTTGCGCGGTTGAACTGGCTCTCTTCGTAATCCCGGCCCCCCACCAGCGCGCGCACAAGCCCGGTGCCAGGCTCCATGGCCACCAGGGCCCCCTCCAGGCCGCCGGGGGTGGAGGCTGTGATCGCCTTCTGGGCCTGGTCCTGCCAGTCGAGATTGACGCTGCTGCGCACCGTCACCCCTCCCACCTCCAGTTGCTCGGGGGTGAGCAATTGGGTGAGCTCCTGCTGCACCCAGCTGCTGAAATAAGGGGCGCGGCTGACCCAGTATTTCGGGTCGGCCGGTCTGAGGGCCAGGGGTGAGCCCTCGGCCTCGATCTGCTGGGCCTGGGTGATGTAGCCCTCCTCGCGCATGCGGCGCAGCACAATCGCTCTGCGCTGCAGGGCCAGGTCCGGGTTCACCAGCGGCGAGTACACCGAGGGGGCGGGGGGCAGCCCGGCGATCAGGGCGGCCTCCGCCAGGTTGAGGTCACTGGGGGCCTTTGAGAAGTAGATCCAGGCCGCATCCGCCACCCCGTAGGCGCTGGAGCCCAGGTACACCAGATTCAGATACTCGGTGAGGATCTGGCGCTTGCTGAGCTGGCGCTCGAGCTTGCCCGCCAGGGCCGCCTCCTTCAGCTTGCGCACGATGGTGCGGTCCTGACTCAGGAACACCGTGCGGGCGAGCTGCTGGGTGATCGTGCTGGCCCCCTCCTCCACCGAGCCGCGCGAGATGTTGCGCACCATGGCCCGGGCGATGCCAGTGGGATCGATGCCGTCGTGCTGGTAGAAGCGACGGTCTTCCGCCGCCACGAAGGCCTGTTCCACCAGGGGCGGGATCGAGCTGGCGGAGAGCTTCTCCCGTGACACCGGCCCCACCTTGTGCACCACCTGGCCATCGGCCGAGAGGATGGTGAGGGTGCCGGGCCGGTTGAAGTGGTTGATGCCGCGGGCGTCCGGCAGCAGGCTGTCGAAGCTGGCCACCAGCGCCGCCTGGCCCACGGCCACGCCGCTGCCGAGGGTGGTGGCCACCACGGCCGTGATCACCAGGTTCCGCTTGCTGCCGCCGGAGCGACGGCGCTGGGGTGCTTTGGCAGGAACGGCGCTGCTCACCTCATGCCACCAGAGCGCTGTGGCCGATGGCCAGGGCTGTGACCAACATGCCCAGCACCAGGAACGGCTGGGCGCTGGCCTGATACTTCACATCGAACGCCACCGGATCGCGCAGCAGCCACGCATCCTGAAAGGTGATCTGGGGCACGATCAGCAGCACCAGCAGGACGGCGGCGAAGTGCTGGCCGATGGCGATCAGCACCGCCACCATGGCCAGCTGAAACAGGTCAATCATGGCGGCGCTGATCCAGCTGGCGCCAGTGATGCCGAACACCACGGGCAGGGATTGCAGCCCCAGAGCCCTGTCGCCCTCCACACTCTTGAAGTCGTTCACCACGGCGATGCCCAGGCCCGCCAGCGAGTAGGCCAGGGTGAGCAGGGCAGTGGTCCAGGTGAGGTGGCCGAACAGGGCCTGTCCGGCCCACCAGGGCAGGGCGATGTAGCTGGCCCCGAGGGCGTAGTTGCCGAGCCAGCCGTTCTGCTTGAGCTTGAGGGGCGGGGCGGAATAGATGAAGCTCACGAAGGAGCCGCCCAGGGCCAGCAGCAGCAGCACCGGCGTGGTGTGGCCGGCCCAGCGGTCCAGTCCCCAGGCCACCGCCAGGCCCGCCAGCAACAGCACCCAGATCTGAATCTTCACCTGGGGCAGCGGAATGGCGCCGGAGGGAATCGGGCGGTAGGGCTCGTTGATCGCGTCGATGTCGCGGTCGTAGTAGTCGTTGATTGTCTGGGTGTAGCCCGCCAGCAGGGGGCCGCTCATCAGCATGCAGGCGATCGAAGCGGCCACATTGGGCAGGGTCCAGCTGAACTGGCCCGAGGCCGCCGCGCCGCAGAGCACCCCCCAGATCAGGGGAATCCAGGTGACGGGCTTCATCAGCTGCAGCCGGATCTTCCAGATGCTGCTGCTGCCTCCAGCACCCTTCATGCCCAGCAGCTGGCGCGCTGCCGAACCCCTTGGGGCCTCAGGGTTGGGGCTGTTGGTCAAAGCCGGGTTCAGGCAAGGGTGACTTCGTCGTCGAAGAACCAGGCGCTCTGGCCGGCACCGAGATCCACCACAAGACCGATGCCCTGGCCATCCACGGTGCGGAAGCCCGTCACGGTGCCGGTGGGGTCGCTCTTGAGCGCCTCGACCAGAACGGCGGGGATGCGATCACGCACACGCAGCACGCGCACCTTGGAGCCGATCGTGATCGGGGCTGCCTGCACCATCGCCGTCGGGACAGTCAAAGTTCCGCAACCTTAACAGCGAGGAGTGGCTTGGCCGCTGCCCTGAGGCTGCCCTGGCCCAGCATGGTGCGCACTCTCCGGCCTGCTCCTCCGCCATGGTTGCCAAGCGCATCATTCCCTGCCTTGACGTGGCCGATGGCCGGGTGGTGAAGGGCATCAATTTCGTCGGCCTGCGCGACGCCGGCGACCCCGTCGAGCTGGCCTGCCGCTACAGCGCCGCCGGGGCCGATGAGCTGGTGTTCCTCGACATCGCCGCCAGCCACCAGGGCCGCTCCACCCTGGTGGATCTGGTGCAGCGCACCGCCGAGGCGGTGACGATCCCCTTCACCGTGGGCGGCGGCATCGCCAGCGTGGAGGGGATCACGGCCCTGCTGCGGGCCGGCGCCGACAAGGTGAGCCTCAACTCCTCTGCGGTGCGGGATCCCGAGCTGGTGAGCCGCGGCGCCGAGCGCTTCGGGGTGCAGTGCATCGTGGTGGCGATCGATGCCCGCCGCCGCGGCGCCGCTGAGCCGCCGGGCTGGGATGTCTACGTAAAGGGGGGCCGCGAGAACACCGGCCTTGACGTCCTGGCCTGGGCGCGGCGGGTGGTGGCCCTGGGGGCGGGCGAGATCCTGCTCACCTCGATGGATGGGGATGGCACCCAGGCCGGCTACGACCTGCCCCTCACCCGCGCCGTGGCCGAGGCGGTGGAGGTGCCGGTGATCGCCTCCGGCGGGGCCGGCTGCCTCGACCACATCGCCGCGGCGCTGACCCAGGGGCCGGAGGGTGGGGGCGCCTCAGCGGCCCTGCTGGCCTCCCTGCTGCACGACGGCGTGCTGAGCGTGGAGGCGATCAAGGCCGATCTGCTGGCCAGGGGCCTGCCGATCCGGCCCCTGGAGCTGGGTGTGCCCGTGGGCTGAACCAGCAGCCTCCGAGCCGGAGCTTCACGAACTGACGTAATGGCTCGTTACATTGGTAGAGGTCCTTGGTGGGGCGAGCTGCTCGTGCTTCCCTCCATGCCAGGCCGGCACCAGAGATGTTCTTCCACCCCTTGCCACATCCCTATGCCACCGTGCTGCCGCTGGTCATGCTGGCCGCGGTGATCGCCCTGGTGGCCTGGGCGCTGCAGCTGATGCAGGCCGCCAACGACCGCCAGGAGTTCTCCTTGATGCTGGCCGGTTGCATGGTGTGCTCCGCCGCCGTTGGCCTGGCCACCGTGACCGTGATCATGGTGACGGCCCCCCAGCGGCTGCCGGCTCTGAGCCTGGAGTCGCCGGGGCCCGGTGGCGTCAGCCTCGATGCCGTGTCGCTGCCTGAGATGCTGCCGGATTCACTGGTGTTCCCGTGGGATGGGCAGCTTTGAGCCGGGGCAGCCGGAGCAGGTGCAGACCCTGTTCGAGCAGATTGCCCCGCGCTACGACCTCCTCAATGACCTGCTCAGCCTCGGCCTGCACCGGGTGTGGAAGCGCCAGGCGGTGGCCTGGCTGAGGCCGCAGCCTGGCCAGATCCTGCTCGATCTCTGCTGCGGCACGGGCGATCTGGCCCTGGTGCTGGCCTCGAGGGTGCGCCCGGCCGGCAGGGTGATCGGCCTGGATGCCGCCGCGGCGCCGCTGCAGCTGGCGGCCCAGCGATCCTGCCGCGTCCCCTGGCTGCCCCTGGAATGGCGCCAGGGCGATGCCCTGGCCACAGGGCTGCCGAACGGGATGGCGGCGGGCGTGGCGATGGCCTACGGGCTGCGCAACCTGGCGGATCCCGCCGCGGGCCTCGCAGAAGTGCGGCGCCTGCTGCGGCCCGGAGGGCGGGCCGCCGTCCTGGATTTCAACCGCCCCGACGGCGCCAGCCTGCAGGGGCGGCTTACGGCGGGCCTGCAGAGGCTCTGCCTGCGCGGCCTGGTGGTGCCGGCCGCCAGCCTGGCCGGCCTGGAGGAGCACTACGCCTATCTCGAGCCCAGCCTGGCCCGCTTGCCCACCGGCGCCGAGCAGGAGCGCCTGGCCCGCCGGCTCGGTTTCCGCCGGGTACGCCACCGGCCCCTGGCTGGCGGGTTGATGGGCTTGCTGGAGCTGGAGGGCTGAATCGGTTGCTGCCCCTCAGGGCTCAGTCGAACACCCGCTGGAACAGCGGATCGCCGAAGGCGCTGCGGAAGCCGGCCCGGGCCCTGGGGCCGAACTGCTCCAGGCTCTCGGCCAGGCCAGCGGGGCTGGAGGTCACATGGCTGGGCAGGCTCTGCATGGCCCAGAGGCAGTGGGGCCGGCAGGCCTCCAGCCAGGTGTCCAGCGCAAACCAGCGCTGCAGGCCACAGAAGCTGTGGCAGGCCTTCAGCTGCTCCATCTCGGGATCGCTGGAGATGCGATCGAGATCCACATGCAGGAAGCGCGGATCGGCGTTCATCTCCAGCATGCGGCGGATGGTGCGGCCGGCCACATGCTCGATCTCAAAGCAGATCTGGTCGTCCAGGCAGCTCAGGGACCTGAGTTTCTCCGCATAGGTGAGGCCTGCAAACTCCTGCTGGGGCTTATGGGCCCAGCGCTCCTCGGTTCTGAGGTGGTAGCGCACCGAGGAGAGAATCAACCGGGCCGGGTTGCGGCTGCTGTGGATTCCCCTGAACTCCAGAGTGTCGAGATCGAGGCGCCAGTGGCAGTTGTTCTGGAAATAGCAATCCCAGCGCTCCGGCAGCCGCAACTCGCGTTGGTTGTGCTTGGTGTCGAACCACACCCGTAAGCCCGTCAGGCGCTTCAGGGTTTTGAGGGTTTTGCTGAAGAATTTCGAGCCGGTCTTGTGGTGGGTGCCGACGACGAACTTCAACGCTGGGCGCGGCTCTGCTGGAGTCACTGTCGAGCTCCGGCGTGCCGTTGTCAAATCGCTGCCCCGGCTGGCGCCGCCTCCAGCGGGTGCTGCGCCATGGCACCGTGGTGCCGCGCCGGTTCGCTGGCCAAGTCCCTTCCCTCTCTGCCCCCTCCGCCGGGCAGCAGGCCGCCGATGCACTTCCAGGACATCATCAGCACCCTCAACCGCTTCTGGGCTGAGCAGGGCTGTCTGATCCTGCAGCCCTACGACACCGAGAAGGGCGCCGGCACCATGAGCCCCCACACGGTGCTGCGGGCGATCGGGCCCGAGCCCTGGGCCGTGGCCTACCCGGAGCCCTGCCGCCGCCCCACCGACGGCCGCTACGGCGACAACCCCAACCGGGCTCAGCACTACTTCCAGTACCAGGTGCTGATCAAGCCGTCGCCCGATGCCATCCAGGAGACCTACCTGGCCTCCCTGGACACCCTGGGCATCCGCGCCGCCGACCACGACATCCGCTTCGTGGAGGACAACTGGGAATCCCCCACCCTCGGCGCCTGGGGCGTGGGCTGGGAGGTGTGGCTCGATGGCATGGAGGTGACCCAGTTCACCTACTTCCAGCAGTGCGGCGGGCTCGACTGCCGGCCGGTGTCGATCGAGATCACCTATGGCCTCGAGCGTCTGGCCATGTATCTGCAGGACGTGGAGAGCATCTGGGATCTCGCCTGGAACGGCGTGCGCACTTACGGCGACATCTGGCTGCCCTTTGAGAAGGGCCAGTGCACCTACAACTTCGAGGCCTCCAACCCCGAGCGGCTGCAGCAGCTGTTCGCCCTCTACGAGGCCGAGGCCGGCGACCTGGTGGCCCGGGGCCTGCCGGCCCCGGCGCTGGATTACGTGCTCAAGTGCAGCCACACCTTCAACCTGCTGGAGGCCCGCGGCGTGATCTCGGTGACCGAGCGCACGGCCACGATCGGCCGCATCCGCTTGCTGGCCCGCCAGGTGGCGGAGGCCTGGCTGGCGGAGCGCCAGTCCCTGGGTTTTCCGCTGCTCAGCCCCGAGCGGCGCCAGGCCTGGCTCGAGGCCCAGGAGGCTCCGCAGCCCGTGGCGTGACGCCCCTGCGTCGGCGCCTGCTGCTGGCGGTGCTGCTGCTGGGCAGTTTCCAGCTGGGGCGCAGCAGCGAGCGCCAGATCTGGCCCTGCCGGCTGCGGCCCCTGGCCGCCCTGGTGGAGCCCCTGCTGCAGAGGGAGCTCCCCAGCGAGCAGCTGTGCGACCTGCTGCTGCGGCTGCCCGGCGGCTGAGGGTTGGCCCGGGGGCGGCAGAGGGCATGACGCTGCTGTGGCAACGCTGGGGCCATGGGATTGCCCTCAGGCCCGCTGCGAGAGCCCGTGCCACTGCCCGTGCCACCGCCGCTGTCGGCGCCACTGTCAGCGCCACTGTCAGCGCCGCTATCGCGGTCGCGCCCCAGGCGGCGGCGGATCGTCTGGGCGGCCCTGGTGGCGCTGGTGCTGCTGCGGGCGTTGTGGGTGTCGCTCATGCCGCCCCTGGCGGCCCCCGGGGATCCCGTGTGGCAGCTCGATGCCCCAGGAGCTGGCAGCGGCGCTCCACTGGTGGTGACCCTGCGCGGCACCCTGCTCAGTGATCCCCAGCCGGCGGGGCCGGACGGGGCCTGCCGGGCTCTGCTGCAGCTGGCCCAGGGGCGCACCGAGCTGCGCCTGGCCTCCTGCGGGGGCCTGCAGCAGGGCTGGCGCGTCGAGGCCCGTGGCCGGCTCAGACAACCTCAGCCGGCTCCCCACCCGCTGCTGGCGGGGCCGGCGGAGCGGCTGCGGCGCCAGGGGGCGGCCACCCAGCTGCAGGTGGAGCAGGCCACGGTGCTGGCCCGTCCCCCAACTCCCCTGGCCGACCTGCGCCGCCAGCTGGCCCAGCGGCTGCTGGCAGGAGCGGGAGCGGAGCGGGGCGGCGTGCTGGCGGCCCTGGTGCTCGGCAGCGCCCGGGTGCCCTTGCCGCCGGAGCTCAAGGAGGCCTTCCGCGCCGCGGGACTCTCCCATGCCCTGGCGGCCTCCGGCTTCCATCTCAGCGTGCTGCTGGGAGCGGTGCTCCCCCTGGGGCGCCGGCTGCCGCGCTGGCCGCGGCTGGGTCTGGCCGGCGCGGCCATGCTGCTGTTCGTGCTGCTGGCCGGCCCGCAACCCTCGGTGCTGCGGGCCGTGCTGATGGGCGGCCTGGCCCTGGCGGTGCTGGAGAGCGGCGGCCGCGGGCGGCCCTTCGGCATCCTGATGGCCAGTGCCCTGATTCTGTTGCTGTGGCGGCCCGAGTGGCTGGCCGATGTGGGCTTCCAGCTCAGCGTGGTGGCCACGGCCGCCCTCGTGGTCTGCGCCTCTCCCCTGGAGCAGGGCCTGCGCCGCCGGCTGCCGCCCTGGTGCCCGGGCTGGCTCGCCGCCGCCAGCGCCGTGCCCCTCGCCGCCTCGCTCTGGACCCTGCCGCTGCAGCTGTTCCACTTCGGCGTGGTGCCCCTCTACGCCGTGCCGGCCAATCTGGTGGCGGCGCCGCTGCTCACCCCCCTCACCCTGGGGGCGATGGGCCTGGCCCTGGTGGCGGTGCTGGTGCCTCCCCTGCTCGGCCTGCTGTTGCCGCCGGTGGCCTGGTGCTGCGGCCTGCTGGTGCTGGTGGTGAAGGGCTTCGCGGCGCTGCCGATGGCCCAGTGGCAGCTGGGCAGGCCGGAGCCCCTGCTGGTGCTGCTGCTCGCCGCAGGCGTGCTGGGGCTGAGTGTGCCTGGCCCCGCAGGCCTGCCGCGGCTGGGCCGACGGCTGGCGCCGGCGCTGCTGCTGCTGGCGGCCCTGGGCCACCTGGCCCTGCTGCGGGCCGACCAGCTCGTGCTGGTGCATCAGGGCCACCGCGACCTGCTGCTGGCCCGCCACCAGGGCCGGGCGGCACTGGTGAGCCTCCAGGCCGATGGCTTCAGTTGCCGTCAGGCCCGCCAGCTCGCCACCGGTTTCGGCATCCCCCGCCTGGACTGGGCTCTGCTGCTGGATCCCGTGGCCCCGGCCGAGCCCGCCTGCTGGCAGGCCCAGGCGGGGCTGGTGCTGGCCAGTGCCGATGGCAGCCTGCCGCTGCAGCCCGGCCAGTGGCTGGGCAGCCCAGGGCTGGTGGCCGAGCCCCTCAGCGCCGACAGCCGGGCCATCAGCCTCGTGCTGGGGCAGCGGCGCTGGCTGCTGCTACCCGACCGCCAGGCCCTCAGGGCCTGGCGGGCCACCGAAGCCAAGGCCTGGGACGGCATCTGGCTGGGGGTGCTGCCGCGGCGGCCCGAGCGCCAGGCCGTGACCGCCGCCAGCCGGGGAGCCATCTGGCTGAGCGGCCGCGAGCCGGCCGATGTCCCGCCGGGCTGGAGCGCCAGCGGCCCGGGGGGCTGGCTGCAGCAGGGCTGGGGCTGAGCGGTCCGTAAAGTCGTGGCCGGAGCTTCGGGCTCCTGGCTGGAGAGGTGGCTGAGTGGTCGAAAGCGAACGACTCGAAATCGTTTGAAGGGCAACCTTCCGTGGGTTCGAATCCCACCCTCTCCGTTTCCCACCTGACTCCGAGGCCCCTCTCCGAGGCCCCGCTCTCCAGCGGCGGGACGATGTTGCAGGCTGTGGACTGCCATTCACTGGCCTGGCCATGAAACATCTGAGCCCTGCCTGCCTGGCTGGAGGGATCCTCACGGCGGCGCTGTTGCTGCAGGCCCCCGCCCAGGCCGGCACGCTCTCGGGCACGGCGAGCTACCGGGAACGGATCGCCCTGCCGCCCGATGCGGTGTTTGAGGTGGTGATCGTGGACATTGCCCGGCCCGATGCCCCCGCCACGGTGCTGAGCAGGGTGCGCCTGGAGCCCGCCGGCCAGCCGCCCTTTCGCTTCTCCATCCCCTACAGCGAGGACGACCTGAGCCCGAAGGGCCGCTACGCGGTGCGCGCCACCGTGAGCCAGGGTGAGCGGCTGCTGTTCAGCACCGACACCGTCACCCCGGTGCTCGACGGCACCACCAGCCAACCGCTGAACCTGCGGCTGGTACGGGTGGGGGCTGGCCGCCAGCCATCCCGGCAGGGAGCCCTGGGCCGGCTGCCGGCCAGTTGGCGTGGCGATCTGCCCGATGCGGGTGGCAGCAGCCGCTGGCAGGTGGATCTGTTCAGCGATGGCAGCTTCCAGCAGCGCCAGACCTTTCTGGATCGCCCCGCCCCCAACAGCTTTGATGACATCGGCCGCTGGCGCCTGGAGCAGCCAGGGCCCCGCCTGGTGCTGCGGGGCGGCCGGGAGGCAGCCGTGCTGCTGCAACCCGTGGAGGGCGGTGCCGCCCTGCGCAAGCTTGACCTGCAGGGCGAGCCGATCCGCTCCTCCCTGAACGATCGCCTGCTGCGACTGCCGGCAGCGGAGCCGATCGAGCCCCGCCTCCATCTGCAGGGGATGTTCCGCTACCTGGCCGATGCCGCCAGTATCCGGCTCTGCGCCACCGGCGCGCGCCTGCCGGTGGCGATGGAGGCCGACTACCTGCCGCTGGAGCGGGCCTACCTGGAGGCCCAGCCAGCCGGATCGGCCGGCCAGCCGCTGCTGGTGAATCTGGAGGGCCAGATCAGCCAGCGCCCCTCGGCCGAGCCGGGTCGGGGACCGCAGCGCACCCTGGTGGTGGAGCGCTTCGTGGGGGTGCACCCCGGGGAGGGCTGCCCGAAGACGGACGACCCTGCAAAACCTTCAGCCTCCTCTGCGCCCAGGCCCACCCTGAAGGGCACGCGCTGGCAGCTCCAGGCTCTGCAGGATGGGGGCAGCCCCTCGCTGAGCAAGCCCCCGGGCCGGCCGCTGGAACTTCAGCTCGATGCCGACGCCGACCGGGTGAGCGGCAGCGGCGGCTGCAACCGGCTGATCGGCGGCTTCCAGCTTGACGGCGCACAACTCAGCTTTGCCAAGTTGGCCAGCACCCAGATGGCCTGCCCGCCGGCGCTGATGGCCATGGAGCAGCGCTACGTGGAGGCACTGGGACGGGTGCGCCGCTGGAGCATCGGCAAGCGCAACCTGATGCTCCAGGACGGTCAGGGGCGCACGCTGCTGCTGTTCAAGCCAGCCCCACCAGCCCCCTGAGTCCAGGACCGTGGGGCATGCCCCACGGCGTCCAAGGAACATGCAAGAAAAAAGGCGGTACCCAAGAGGGTGCCCGCCCGAGGAACGTCTTTATCAAATATCTTATTACAGAGCGTGAACGGGCTTTCTAAGGATCTGGCCCACCCCAGGGTGGAGCTGATCTCGGCAAGCTGCTTTGGGGTGGGCCCTGGCGGATCGGCCCTCTCGTGGCGCCCTCCTGCTGAACGCCCTAGCTTCTGAATGGTCAGGCTGCTCGTCGAGGGCGATGCGCATCACCAAGTGCGACGGTCAGTTCCTGATGTCCCTCAGCGCCCAGGAGGCCTCCCGGCTGATGGATGCCTGCGCGGTGGTGGTGCTGGCCGCCGATGCGGAGCCCGCCGTGCCGTTGCCCATTGAGATGACGTCCCTGCTGGCCGATCTGCTGGAGGGTCTGCGCAGCCCGGCCAGCCGCCAGGCCATCGCCAATCCGGCCAGCTCCGATGAGGTGGGCGAGCTCTGATCGGGCCCCATCAGGCAGTTCGAAAGGTCGCCGCCTGGACTGGGACATGGGGGTGCAGAGTGCCCCCAGTCGCACGTGGGCGCAGCGATGCCCTGGTTTGTGAAGCTGGAGAAGGGTCTGGTGGACAAGGCCCACTTCGATGCGGTGGTGCCGTTGCATCTGGCCTGGCTGGCCGAGCTCGAAGCCCAGGGCCATCGACCCGTGAGTGGCTACTGGGCCGACCGCCGTGGTGCTGAGGGTGCCGGCGGCATGCTGCTGTTCTGGGCCGAGTGCTGGGATGAGGCCTCCGGGCTGGTGCGCCACGACCCCCTGATCGCGCAGGGGTGTGTGAGCTGGACCCTGCACGAATGGGCTCCTGTGTTCGGCGTTCCCGCCCCGGTGCCGCCTCCTGCCTCCGCGGCCGCCTCAGGAATGGAACAGCAGCACCAGCCCTGAGCTGATCTGGTGGAATTCCCGTTCCTCGCGGCTGAGGTCGAGCCCCACCTGCAGGGCTTCCTTGAGGGCGTCCTCATAGGGCGGGGCTGCAGGGGCGGTACCGGCGTGCCAGAGCGCGGCGATACCCACTGGAGTGGCATGCCATCGGAAGCAGGCTGTGGTCCCGATGTCCGGCTCCTGGAGGGCTTCTTCAAGGAGGTCGCGAATCGGCATGGGCCCTGGGACGTGCCCGCAGCTTCGGCAGATCCGCCCATCCGGGCAATCAGCTGAGAGCTTTCGTGATGAAAGGGGACAGCCCCGCCACCAGGAAGGCTGCGGCCAGCCAGAGCCCTTGCAGCAGCAGCGACAGCCGCAGCATCCGCTTGACAGCGGCGGCATCCGCTGCCGGCAGGCCCGCCGCCAGCAGCGGTTTACGCCGCAGCTTGCCCCCATAGCGGTTGCTGCCCCCCAGCTGCACCCCCACGGCATGGGCATAGGCCGCCTGGGACACCCCCGCATTCGGCGAGGGATCGGGCGCCCCATCCCGCAGGGCCAGGCCCAGCCCCCGCCAGGCCCCGGCCAGGCCCTGGCCGGCGGCGAGCGGCAGGCTCAGGGCCACCAGGCGGCAGGGCAGCCACACCAGCAGGTCGTCGAGCCGGGCTCCGGCCGTGCCCAGCCAGGCCAGGCTGCCGCGGCGGTAGCCCAGCATCGAATCCAGGGTGCTGGCCGCCTTGAAGCCCCAGGCCAGGGCCAGGGGGCCCGGCAGCCCCTGCGCCAACGGGCTCACAACCGCGCCGGCCAGCATCCAGAACAGCGGCGCGAACAGGCCGTCCACGGCGTTCTCGCTGGCGGTTTCTGCCAGGGCGCGCAGGATCTCCTCGCGGCTGAGCTGGTCGGTGTCGCGGCCCACGATGCGCCCCAGCTGCCGCCGGGCGGGCTCCAGATCCGCCGCCGCCAGCAGCTCCAGCACCCCGTTCACGGCCTTGTCGAGGCTGCGGCCGGCCAGGGCGCTGGCCAGTCCCACCACCAGCAGCGCCACCCCCAGGGCACTGTGAGCCGCCCAATGCTCCAGCAGCCAGCCGGCAGAGCCACTGAGCCCCACCACCAGCGCCGTGATGCCCCCACCGGCCCAGCGCAACCGGCCAGGGCGACCTGCGGCCCAGCCCTCGGCCAGCCGCCGCAGGCGGCCGATGCCCCAGCCCATCACCTGCACGGGATGGAGCCAGTGCTGGGGATCACCCAGGCCGCGATCGAGCAGGGCGGCTGCCAGCACCTCCAACACCTGAAGCAGCGGCATCAGCAGCGGCAGCAGCAAGGTCAGCGGGATCGGCCCAGGGGCCAGGCCAGCGCCGCGAAGGCCAGCATCTGCAGCGGCAGGGCCAGCGTCAGGCCGAGCAGCTGGCTCAGCAGACCCATGCCGAGGCTGCCGGCCAGGCCGCCCACCGCCCCGGAGCGCTGCAGCACCGTCCAGCGCAAGGGGGCATCTCCCAGGGGGCCCAGGGCTCCCACCAGGGCGGCATCACTGGCCGCGGCCAGCCCCCCTAAGGGGAGGAACAGCAGCACCGCCGTCCAGCCAGGTACGAGCTGGGCAGCTCCCAGCAGGGCCGCCATCAGGCCGTAGCGCAGGGGCCCGCTCAGGGGCGGCAGCAGTCCCGTCAAGCCCCGGCCGAGCCCGTAGGCCGCCAGCAGCATGGCGAAATCAAAGCACTCGCCCTCTCCCACGGCCCGAACCCACAGGGGCAACAGGGCGAACAGTCCGCCGAAGAGCAACCCCTGCAGTGCGCAGAGCCGGTTGAAGGGGATGGTCTGAGCCGGAGCCAGGCCAGCAGGAGGCTCCTGGGCCGCTGGCGTCGCCGCCGGAGGCTTCGGGCGCTGAGCCTCGCCGACCGCCCGGCCCCGGCCCCGCACGGCCAGCAGCAGCCCCAGTGGCAGCAACAGCAGCAGGGCAGGCCCGAACTGCAGGGCTGCCGGGAACAGCAGGGCGGTGAGCAGGTAGCCCACCAGGGAGCCCAGATCCGAGCCGCGCCGCAGCTGCTCGATCGAGCTGCCGGGATGGCGCAGCAGGCGCCGCTGCAGTGGCAGCTCGGAGAGCTCAGCCCCGAGGGCGAACAGCAGAACTCCCAGCAGTGACGCCCCCAGCAGCCAGGGCGCAGGCAGCCATCCCAGGGCCTGGGCCGCCGCCACCGCCAGCAGCCCCAGCACCGCCAGCAGCTGCAGCCCATAGCCCCAGGCCCGGCGCCGCAGCGGCAGCAGGGCCGGCAGGGTGCCAAGGGCCGGCAGCAGGCTGTTGAGCAGCGGTGAGGGGCTGAGCCCGCTCACCAGCCAGGCCGTGGAGGCCAGGGTGAGGCTGCCGCCCGCCTGGGCGCTGCCCCACAGCAGGGAGGGGGGAATCAGGCTGCCTTGAGCCAGGAGAACATGGCCCGCAGACCCGTGCCCACCTGCTCGATCGGATGCTCAGCGTCCCGCTGGCGGATCTTGGTCATCTCGGGCTTGCCGGCGTCGCACTCGGCCACGAAGTTGCGGGCGAAGGTGCCGTCCTGGATGTCAGCCAGGATGCGCTTCATCTCGGCCTTGGTGGCGGCAGTGATCAGGCGCGGACCGCTCACGTAGTCGCCGTATTCGGCGGTGTTGGAGATTGAATCGCGCATGGCGGTGAGGCCGCCCTTCACCATCAGATCCACGATCAGCTTCACCTCGTGCAGGCACTCGAAATAGGCCAGCTCGGGCTGGTAGCCCGCCTCCACGAGGGTTTCAAAGCCCGCTTTCACCAGTTCGCTCAGGCCACCGCAGAGCACGGCCTGTTCACCGAACAGGTCGGTTTCGGTCTCTTCCTTGAAGTTGGTCTCCAGGATGCCGGCGCGGGTGCCGCCGATGCCCTTGGCGTAGGCCATGGCCAGGGCACGGGCGTTGCCGCTGGCGTCCTGCTGCACCGCAAACAGGGCCGGCACCCCCATGCCGTTCTGGTATTCCCAGCGCACGGTGTGGCCGGGGCCCTTGGGGGCGATCATCACCACGTCCACCTCGGCCGGGGGCTGGATCAGCCCGAAGCGGATGTTGAAGCCGTGGGCGAAGCTCAGCACCTTGCCGGCGCTGAGGTGGGGAGCAATCTCCGTCTCGTAGATCGTCTTCTGGATCTCATCGGGCAGCAGCACCATGATCCAGTCGGCCTTGGCACAGGCATCGGCCACGCTCAGCACCTCAAGGCCATCGACCCTGGCCTTCTCGGCGGAACGGCTGCCCTCGTAGAGGCCCACCACCACGGCGACGCCGCTGTCCTTCAGATTCAGGGCGTGGGCATGGCCCTGGGAGCCGTAGCCGATGATGGCCACCGTCTTGCCCTGCAGCAGGCTGAGATCGGCGTCGGAGTCGTAGAAGAGCTGGGCCATCCGGGCTGGGGCTGAGGGCGGGGAGCAGGGTTTGAGCTTACGCAAGGGCCGCCGACCGGCCGGCTCAGGCCTCGCTGGGGTGGGAGATCACCCGATCGATCAGGCCGTACTCCTTGGCCTCGGCGGCGCTGAGGAAGTAGTCGCGATCGGTGTCCTTCTGGATCTTCTCGAAGTCCTGGCCGGTCATGTCGGCCATGCTGTGGTTGAGCATGTCCTTGATCCGCAGGATCTCCTTCGCCTCGATGGCGATGTCGCTGGCCTGGCGCTGGCTGGTGCCCCCGAGGGGCTGGTGGATCATGATCCGGCTGTGGGGCAGGGCCAGCCGCTTGCCCTTGGTGCCGGCGCCCAGCAGGAAGGCCCCCATGGAGGCAGCCAGACCCACACAGATGGTCACCACGTCACTCTTGACGTACTGCATCGTGTCGTAGATGGCCAGGCCCGCCGTCACCGATCCCCCCGGGGAGTTGATGTAGACGTAGATCGGCTTGGAGTTGTCGTCGGAGTCCAGGTAGAGCATCTGGGCGACCAGCGCATTGGCCACCGCGTCATTCACCTCGGAGCCGAGAAACAGAATCCGCTCCACACCGAGCCGGGTGTAGATGTCAACCCAGCGCTCGTACTGGCTGCCGGGCAGGCGGTAGGGAACGCTGGGGGTGCCGATGGGCATGGCTGGGAGGCGGCGAGTGGTGGGGGTGGAGAGAAAGGGGGGGGGACCTGGTTGGCCAGGCTCAGCCGATGCCGGCGGGGCTGCGCTGGGCGGCCAGGGGGATGCCGCTGGGTAGGTCCTTCTGGCTGGTGAGCACGCGGTCGATCAGGCCGTACTCGAGGGCCTGGGCAGCAGTGAGATAGGTCATGCGGTCGGAGTCCTTGGAGAGCTCCTCCACGCTGCGGCCGGTGTTGGCCGCCAGCATGTCCAGCATGGTGCGCTTGTTGTTCAGCACTTCCTGGGCCCTGATCTGGATGTCGCTGGCCTGGCCGCGGGCGCCGCTGCGGGGCTGGTGCAGCACGATCGTGGCGTGGGGCAGGGCTGCCCGCTGGCCCTTGGTGCCGGCACTGAGGATCATGGCGGCGGTGCCCATCGCCTGGCCGATGCAGATCGTGTGCACCGGCGGCTTCACGTAGCTGATCGTGTCGGCAATGGCGAAGGCCTCGGTTTCAAAGCCGATGGCATCGCCGGTGAACCAGGATGTGCCGGTGGAATTGATATAGAAGAAAATCGGCTTGTCCGGATTGTCGAATTCCAGATAGAGCAGCTGGGCGATGATCAGTTCGGTCACATCGATGCCCATCTGGCGCTTGGCCTCGTCGTCGCTGAACAGCGGCAAGCCCAGATACACAATCCGCTCCTTGAGCAGCAGGGAGGGGAGGTCCGGCGGCGGTGTGCGCATCACGGCGGAATCGCCGTAGTAAGGAGCTGACACCGACATCCGTTGACCCTGACAGGCACTGAATCGGAGCCTAGCGGGAGGCCCTCGGCTTGCGCTTGCTGGCGGGAGGTGTGGATCGCTCCCCCCCCCGCTCGTTGCCATGGCTGCCCGCTTCGGTGGCGGTGGCATGGAGCACGGGCTCGCGCCGGGCGAAGACGATGCGGCCGGTTGGGTTCTGCAGGGCGCCGGTGACCACCACCGGCAGGCGCTCGCCGATGTTCTCGCGGGCTCCCTCCACCACCACCATGGTGCCGTCATCCAGGTAGCCCACGCCCTGGTCGGCCTCCTTGCCCTCCCGGGCGATCTTGAGCTGGAACTCATCGCCGGGCTGCACCTCGGGCCGCAGGGCGATCACCAGCTCACTGAGGTTGAGCACCTTGAGGCTCTTCAGCTCGGCCACCTTGGCCAGGTTGTAGTCGGTGGTGAGCAGGGTGCCGCCGGTGTCGGCGGTGAGGGCCTGCAGCTTGTCGTCCACCCCCTTGCCCTCGTAGCGGGTGCTGTTCACCACCAGGCGGCGGCCGTACTGCTCGCGCAGCTCAGTGAGCAGCTTCAGGCCGCGGCGGCCGCGGCCGCGCTTTTCGGCATTGCTGGAATCGGCCAGGGCCTGGAGTTCGTCGATCACGCACTGGGCCACGATCACCTGGCCCTCCAGCACACCGGAGTCGAGCAGGCCGCGCAGGCGGCCATCGATCACCACGCTGGTGTCGAGGATCTTGGCGCTGGCTGGCTGCAGCACCCCTTCGGCCACCAGCAGGGCCTCGGTGCTGCTGGGGTTGAACAGGCGCAGCAGGGTGCGGCCATGCACCTCGGCGAGGTTGTAGCCCGACACGCCGAAGAACACGTTGCTCAGCACCGCCGCCAGGGGCTTCACGAACACCACCTCCCAGGGCAGGGGCAGCAGCAGGATCGGCGCCAGCAGCAGGTTGGCCACCAGCAGGCCGAGAATCAGCCCCACGGCGCGGCTGACCAGCAGGTCGGTGGGCATGCTGCGCACCTGGCGCATCAGGCTGCGGCGCAGCTGGCCGAAGAACACCCCGGCGATCAGCCCGAAGAAGGCCCCGAAGCCGCCCAGCACCGTGCGCAGACCCTCGGGGTTGTCCACCTCGGCCAGCATGGCCTTGGGCAGCAGGTCCACCCCCAGCCATCCGGCGGCGGCACCGGAGATCATGAACAGGATGAGGATGAGGGAGTCCACCATTGACGCTGTGTGGCGAGCTCCGGGCGATCCAGTGCGCAGCATGGCTGAAACCCGCCGGTTTGGCCTGCGGAGGTAACCGCACTTGATCGCCTCCACACCTTTGGCGCGGCCTGTGGGGTCGCCGCCACTGCCCCCCCGCAGCGCCTACCTGCACATTCCCTTCTGTCACCGTCGCTGCTTCTACTGCGACTTCCCGGTGGTGCCCCTGGGCGACCGGGCCGGGGCGGCGCGGGGCCAGCCCGGTTCAGCCTCGATTGCGGCCTACCTGGAGCTGTTGCGGCGGGAGATCGCCATGGCCCCCTGGCCCGTAGGCCCGCCACCGCCGCCACTGTCCACGGTGTATCTGGGCGGCGGCACCCCCTCGCTGCTGGAGCCCCAGCAGGTGGGGGCGCTGCTGCGGGCCCTGGAGCGGCGCTTCGGCCTGGTGCCAGGGGCGGAGATCAGCCTGGAGCTGGATCCTGCCAGTTTCGACCGGGCCCGCCTGCTGGCCTATCTCGACGCCGGCGTGAACCGGGTGAGCCTCGGTGGCCAGAGCTTTGACGACACCGTGCTGCAGCAGCTGGGGCGACGCCACAGCGGCCACGACCTGCGCCAGGCCTGCCGCTGGCTGGCCCAGGCCCGGCGCGACGGCGGCCTGGCCAGCTGGAGCCTGGATCTGATCCAGGCGGTGCCCGGCCAGAACCTGGAGGGCTGGCGAGACCAGCTGGGCCAGGCGGTCGCCACGGGCGCTCCCCACCTCTCGGTGTACGACCTCACGATCGAGCCCGGCACCGTGTTCGCGAGGCGCCTGGAGCAGGGCCGGCTGGCCCTGCCCGACGACGATCTGGCCGCCGACCTGATGGAGCTCAGCAGCGCCGCGCTGGGGGCGGCCGGCTATGGCCACTACGAGGTGTCCAACTACGCCCTGGCGGGCCACGCCTCGCGCCATAACCGCGTGTACTGGAGCGGGGCGGGCTGGTGGGGCTTTGGCATGGGGGCCACGGCGGCCCCCTGGGGGGAGCGCCAGGCCAGGCCCCGCACGCGGGAGGCCTACGCCCGCTGGCTGGAACAGGCCGCGACGCTGGCTCAGGTCGGGCCGCTGGGCCAGGCCAGCGCGTTCCAGACGGCGGGGATGCCCCTTGATGAGCGCCTGATGGTGGGGTTGCGGCGGCGGGAGGGCGTGCGGCCAGCCCAGCTGCTGCGGGCAGAAGGCTGGCAGGAGGAGGCGATCAGGGCCGAGCTGGGCCGGCTCAGGCGACGGCTGCAGCCCTGGCTGGCGCGGGGACTGCTGCTGCTGGAAGGGGAGCGCTGGCGGTTGAGCGATCCCCAGGGCCTGGCCCTCAGCAATGCGGTGCTGCGGGAGCTGTGGTGCTGGTTGGACGACTCTGGGCTGCGAGCCACAGGCGCAGCGCCTCCACCGCCAGGGAGCGACCCTGCAGCAGCGGCGGGCTGAAGGGCGGCTGGCTGCTGGTGAGCCCGAGCAGATCGGCGGTCACCCGCACCTGTCCGTCGCAGCCGTCGCCGGCACCGATGCCGATCACGGGGATGGCGAGATTACGGCTGAGCTCCGTGGCTGCCTCCGCCGGCACATGCTCCACCACCAGGGCGAAGCAGCCAGCCTGCTCCAGGGCACGGGCCTGGCCGCGCAGCCGTTCACGGCTGGCGGCATCGGTGGCCTGGCGCCGGTAGCCGGTGCGATGCACCGACTGGGGCGTGAGCCCCACGTGGCCCATCACCGGAATGCCGCTGCGCACCAGGCGGTCGATCACCGCCAGAGTTTCGGGCTCAGCACCCTCCAGTTTCACCGCCGCCGCCGGACTCTCCTTCAGCACCCGGCCGGCGGCCGCCACTGCGTCATCGGGGTGGCACTGGTAGCTCAGGAAGGGCAGATCGCAGATCAGCAGCGGTTCATGGCCCGCCGAGCAGGCGCTGGCCATGCCGCGGGCGCTGGCGCGGCAGTGATGCAGCATCTCGTCGAGGGTCACCGGCAGGGTGGTGGGGTGGCCCAGCACCACCATGGCGAGGGAATCGCCCACCAGCACCGCATCAGCCCCCGCCTCGGCCACGAGGGCACCCGAGAGGGCATCCCAGGCGGTGAGCACGCTGATCGGCAGGCCGGCCTGCTTGCGACGGGCCAGATCGGCGGGGCGCAGGGGCACGGGGTGCAAGGGCAAGGGGGAGGGGGCCCATTGCTAGCATCCGCAGGACTCGGACCCACGCGGCCCCGACGCCCAAACCTGGTCAGGACCGGAAGGCAGCAGCCACACGGGATGCTCAGGGCAGGCGTGGAATCCGGGTCACCCCCTTCAGGGCTGGATCCCCAGTGCGAGCAGCCGGCGCTGGCCGACCGCAGCCCGGAGCTGATTCCAGCTGGAATCCTCAGGGAGTGCGGCTAGGGCCTCAGCTCTCGTGATCACCTGGCCGCCCCTGGCGGTTCAGCAGGAAGGGAGGGATCTTGGCGCCGCGCTCTTCCGCTGTGGGACTGGGGGTGAACGGGGGGCTGGTGGCGAAGCTCACCGCCGGCCGCTCGGGGCGGTAGGTGGTGCCACCTTCGAAGCCGGTGGCGATCACCGTCACATGGATCTCACCCTCCAGCCGCTCGTCCACCACGGCGCCCACGATGATGTTGGCGTCGGGGTCGACCACGTCATAGATCACCTCCGAGGCCGTGGTCATGTCCTCCAGGGTCATGTCCTTGCCGCCGCTGATGTTGATCACACAGCCTTTGGCGCCATCGATGCGGGCCGACTCCAGCAGCGGGCTGCTCATGGCGGCCTGGGCTGCCTCGCTGGCGCGGCTGCGACCCGAGCCCACGCCGATGCCCAGCAGGGCGGTGCCGGCATCGGCCATCACCGAGCGCACGTCGGCGAAGTCCACGTTCACCAGGCCCGGCTTGGTGATGATGTCACTGATGCCCTTCACGCCCATGCGCAGCACGTCATCGGCGGCGCGGAAGGCCTCATTGAGGGGAGCGCCGGCGATCTCGTCCCGCAGGCGGTCGTTGGGGATCACGATCAGGGTGTCCACATGCTCGGCCAGCCGGGCAATGCCCTCCTCGGCCTGGCGCATGCGCTTGCGGCCCTCGAAGCCGAATGGCTTGGTGACGATGCCCACGGTGAGGGCCCCCACCTCCTTGGCCACCTCCGCCAGGATCGGGGCGGCGCCGGTGCCGGTGCCGCCGCCCATGCCGGCAGCGATGAAGATGAGATCAGCGCCCTGCAGCGACTCCTGCAGCTCAGCCCGGGATTCCTCCGCGGCCTTCTGCCCGATCACGGGGTTGCCGCCGGCCCCCAGGCCGCGGGTGAGCTTCTGCCCCAGCTGGGTGCGCTTCTGGGCCGCAGACTGCAACAGCGCCTGGGCATCGGTGTTCAGCACCCTGTAGCCAAGCCCGTGCAGTTCCGAGGCGATCATCCGATTCACAGCATTGCTGCCGCCTCCACCCACGCCGATCACCTCGATCCGGGCCGTCTGGCTGGGAACAATGCCGGCGGCGTGGGTCGAGCTATGGGTCATCGCGTCGCGGTTGGCGGAGGCACCATTGGCCGTCGGGCTGGCGGGCAGCGTAATCGAATCACCCGGTTGGATCGGCGGCACGGAATTGGGGCCGTCGTCTTGCGCCATGGGGCTGGGGTGCCGGTGAGCTGGGCGCATTATGTCCGCAGGAGGCCACTCTAGGTTTGTTTGATTGCGACCCTTTGCCCTTTTGCCCACGCAACGGGCGTGCAACTGCGACGGCCAAGGATGGTTCAAGGCCTGCTTAACGCCTGCTTAGGGGCCGCTTAAGGGGAGGGGGGTGTGGCTTTCGGAGCCTGCTGCAGGGCCAGCTCGGGCTGTTCCGGATCGGTGAGGTCGAGAGTTTTCAGCGGCTTCCCCTTGAGCTGGGGCGGCAGGGTCTTGACGAGGTGGGCCAGCACGTCCAGGCGGCGGGGGAGCTGGGCGTCGGCGGGACCCAGGCGCACCAGACCCAGACTGGCGCTTCGCAGCCACAGGGCGCCTTCCGGGGAGAAACGGATTTCCACCAGGTCGCTGCCCAGACCGCCGCGCCTCTCCAGGACCTCAGCCAGCACCGGGCGATGGCGCGGTTGCCAGCCGCTCACCAGCAGTCCGGAAGCCGCCTCCTTGGCCATGAGGGCGCCCTGGCGGCTGCTCATCCAGTGGCCGTAACGATCCACGAAGCCCGTTTCCCTGCCCTTGGCGGTGCGGCGCTGGGCCCGGGCCACGGCCTGACGGTCGGTGAGTTTCACCCGCAGCCGCGGCGGTGCCATCAGCCGCGTCACTCGCACCTCCTCCACGGGCAGGGTCTCGGCGAGGGTGGCGGCGACCCGGCTGGGCTCCAGGTTGAGCAGGGGCTGGGGGAAGGTCAGCCCGGCAGCCTCGATCACCTGTTCAGGGCCGAGCTGCTTGCTGCCCTCCACTTCCACCTGCTGCGGGCTGCTGAGGGTCCAGCCCTGGCGCAGCAGCACGTAGCCCAGGCCCCCAGCCAGACCGAGCAGCACCAGCAGCCGCCAGGCATTGCGCAGCCGCTCGCGCCGCCGCTCAAGGCGAAGCTGGCGCCGGCGCTCAGCTCCTGGGGGAAGGGGCCGCGCCGGACTCACAGCTCACAGCGGGAGCTGGCCATCAGTTCATCCATCCAGCGCCGGGCCCGCTCGGCGTCGGCGAAGGGGAGATCCTTCTGCTCGCCGCCCCCCACCAGGCGCAGCCGGCAGGCCCCCTGGGATTCCTCCGTGAGGGGTGCCTCGCCCGATCCGAGCGCCAGCAACTCCACGAGCTCCAGTTGCTTGATGCTGAAGCAGCCCTGTTCCACCAGGGCGCCGGCATGGAAGGTGCTCCAGCTGAGCACCCCGTCCACCAACCTGGCGGCGCCGCAGCCGTCGAGCTTGGCCAGTTCGGACCCCTCGGCCCAGTCCCTGAACAGGCGCTGCCGCCGTCGCTCCAGCCAGCCCAGGGAGGTGAGCAGCAGGAAGACGAGCAGCAGCGGAAGCCAGAGCAAGCCGTGAATCATGTGGAACCTCCTTCGAACCGTCCTGGAGCTGGGCCTCCAGGCTGGGGCCACTCCTGGGCGGCCTGAATCAGTTCATCCACCAGGGTGTCCAGGGCGACGCCGGTGGCCTGCCACAGCATCGGGTACATGCTGAGGCTGGTGAAGCCCGGCAGGGTGTTGATTTCATTGAGCCAGAGGCTGCCGCCCCCCGCCTCGCCCTCCGCGTAGAAGAAATCGACCCGGGCCAGCCCCGAGGCATTCAGGGCCTCGCAGGCCTGCACGGCCATGCTGCGGGCCTGGGAGGCCACCGCTTCGGGCACCGGTGCAGGGATCAGGGTTTGGCTCCTGCCATCGCTGTACTTGGTCTGGTAGTCATACCAGTCGGCGTCGAAGCGGATCTCCCCCAGCACCGAGGCGCTGAAGGGCCTGGGGCCGCCGCCCCGCACGGCGCACTCCAACTCCCGGGCCGTGACGCCCTGCTCCACCACCACCCGGGGGTCGAGGATGGCGGCGCTGCGCAGGCCCTCCAGCAGGGAGGGCCGATCCCGGGCCTTGCTGATGCCCACGGAGGAGCCCAGGTTGGCGGGCTTCACGAAGCAGGGGTAGCTGAGCTGGGCCTCCAGCCGATCGAGCACGGCCTCGGCCCCAGCTCGGCTCTGGAGCTCAGGGGCGGTCACGGCGGCATAGGGCACCTGGGGGAGACCTGAGGCGGCAAAGGCGGCCTTCATGGCGAGTTTGTCCATGCCCACGGCCGAGCCAAGCACCCCTGAGCCCACGAATGGCACTTGCATGAGGGTGAATAACCCCTGGATTGTGCCGTCCTCACCGTTAGGGCCGTGCAGCACCGGGAACCACACGTCCACCGCCAGGGCTGTATCGGGAAACCCCTGGAATCCAGAGCGATCCGGCCCGGCGGCCAGCTGGCTGGGGGCGGCCGGCGTGCCCTGGGCCAGCACCTGGTCGGCGAGCTCCGGTCCCCACCAGCGACCGCGCTGATCGATGTAGAAGCAGCTCAGCGCATAGCGGGCGGCATTGGCTTCGGTGCGCAGGGCGCCGGCCACGGTGGCGGCCGAGCGGATGGCGATGGCGTGCTCCCCGGAAGCCCCGCCGAAGATCAGGCCCACATGGATCCGGCCTTGGCTTGGGGCAGGGGTCATCGCGGCGGGCAGCCATCCCAGGCTGAAACTCAGGCCAGTGTGCCGCTCAGCGAGAAGGCCCGCACCTCCTCGATGCGCACGTTCACCAGATCGCCGGCCTGGACGGCCGGAGCCCCTGAGCCAGGCCCGGCGCCGGCCCGCTGATCAGCGCTGAAGAACGTGAGCCGGTTGGTGCGGGTGCGGCCCATCCACTGGCTGGCCTGGCGGGGGTTGGGGCCCTCCACCAGCACCTGCTCGAGGCGGCCCTGATAGCGGGCGCTGCGCCGCCGCGCCGTGCGCTCCACCAGGGCATTGAGCTCCTGCAGACGCTCCACCTTGACGGGCTCGCTGAGCTGATCAGGCCAGTCAGCGGCAGGGGTGTTGGGGCGTGGCGAGTAGGCGGCGGTGTTCACCTGATCGAAGCCGATCTCCTCGATCAGGGCCAGGGTGCGGCGGAACTGGGCGTCGGATTCGCCTGGAAACGCCACGATCACATCGGCGCTGATCGCCGCATCGGGCATGCGTTCACGGATGCGGCTCAGGATGCGGCGGTAGCGCTCCACGGTGTAGCCCCGGGCCATCGCCTTCAGCACGGCGTCATCGCCGCTCTGAAAGGGGATATGGAAATGCTCACACACCTTCGGCAGGGCGGCGCAGGCGTCGATCAGCCGCTCGGTGAAGTAACGGGGGTGGCTGGTGGCAAAGCGGATCCGCTCCAGGCCCTCCACGTCGTGCACGTGGTGCAGCAGGTCGGTGAGGGTGTGCTGGCGGCGGCCCTCGGGGGTGATGCCGGGCAGGTCGCGGCCATAGGCATCGATGTTCTGCCCCAGCAGGGTGATCTCGCGGAAGCCCCGGGCCGCCAGCCCTTCCATCTCCAGGCGGATGGCCTCGGGCCGGCGGCTCTGCTCCTCACCCCGCACCGAGGGCACCACGCAGTAGGTGCAGCGCTCGTTGCAGCCGTAGATCACGTTCACCCAGGCGCACACGGCGCTGTCGCGGCGGGCGGTGGTGATGTCCTCAAGGATGTGGTGCTCGCCGGTGGCCACCACCTGCTGGCCCTGCTCCACCTGAGCCAGCAGGGTGTCGAGCCGGTTGGCGTGCTGGGGGCCCATCACCAGATCCAGCTCGGGCACGCGCCGCAGCAGCGCCTCACCCTCCTGCTGAGCCACACAGCCCGCCACCACCAGGGTGAGGTGGGGGTTGAGGCGCTTGCGCTGGGCCTGGCGGCCCAGGTAGCTGTACACCTTCTGCTCGGCGTTGTCGCGGATGGTGCAGGTGTTGTAGAGCACCAGATCGGCGCTGAGCTCGGCGCTGGCCTGGCGGTAGCCCAGGGTCTCGAGGATTCCCGCCATCCGCTCGGAATCCGCCTTGTTCATCTGGCAGCCGAAAGTGGTGATCCAGTAGCTGCCCCGCCCCGGCACCGGGGCGCTTGGTGCAGGGGGGGACGCCAGTTGGGAGGAGTGGGTTGCCGTCATCGCCCCATTTTCCCGCATGGCCGCCACGACCGCCCTCAACCCTCGGCGGCCAGGGCCGGCCTCAGCCCTCCTCCAGCAGCAGCAGCTCCTGGTTGGTGCGCTCGAGCTTGCAGGCCAGCTCGCCATGGAGCATCCGCATCAGCTGGATCAACGCGGCGGGATGCTGCCGCTCCAGCTGCACGAGGCCCTCGCGGCCCAGCACCAGGCAGCTTCCCGGGGCCTCGGCCAGCACATCGGCGCTGCCTTCGTCGCTGCCCAGGAAGGCCACCTCTCCGAACCAGCAGCCGGCGCCGAAGCTGGCCAGGCGCTCCTGGCGCCCGTCGGAGCCCGCGGCGTTCAGCACGCTGAAGCGGCCCGATTCGATCAGAAACAGATCACTGCCGGGGCCCCCGCCGCGGCAGGCCAGCTCTCCGGCCTGGAACTGCCGCCGCTGCAGCAGGGGCTCGAGCACCTTGCGACTCGCTTGCGGCAAGCGCTCCAGCAGCCCCGGCCGCTGCTCCAGGGGCGGCGCGGCCGGGGCGGGCCGCTCCGCCAACAGCAGCTCTTCGGCGTGCTCCAAGGCCTCATCCAGGCTGCTGAAGGTCTTCAGCCAGGGGATTGGCGTCGGCACATCCAGGCCTTCCGGCCACAGCGCCTCCCCATGCCTGCCCATGCAGAGCAACACGGTGCTGTGCCGGGGGCCGAGGCTGCCGAGCTGCTGCCGCATCAACCTGGCGCCCACGGGGGTCAGGCTGCTGACCCGGGCCAGGTCCAGCACCAGCACGGATCCCGCCGTGCCCTGGCGGTCGATCTCCGCCAGCAGCTCCTCGCCGGCGGCGAAATCGAGCACCCCCTGCACCTCCAGCAGCCTCAGCCGGGCGCCCTGGCGATCGAGCCAGTCGCGCTCCCCCTGGTGGCGCCAGCGGCGCGAATGGCGCCGGCAGCCGTCGCTGCTGGAGCGCAGGCAGCGCCCCGCCGGGGCGGGCTGGTTGAACAGGTGCAGATCCAGCTGCCGGGACAACCACTCACACACCGCAACGCCCCGCACCGAGTTGCCCAGGCTGTCCAGGGGCGGGGAGTACACCGCCAGCCCGAGACGGCCGGGCACCACGGCCAGCAGGCCGCCGGCCACGCCGCTCTTGGCCGGCATGCCCACATCGTGCAGCCACTGGCCGGCGTAGTCGTACATGCCGCAGCTGCCCATCACGGCCAGCACCTTGGTGGTGATCTCCGGCTCGATCACGCTGAGGCCGGTGCGGGGATGGCGGCCCTGGCAGGCGAGGGTGGCGGCCATGCTGGCCAGATCGACGCAGGTGACCGACACGGCGCACTGCCGGAAATAGAGCTGCAGGCTGGGCTCAGGGTCGCTGCTGATGATCCCGAACTGGCGCAGCAGATGGCCGATGGCGCGGTTGCGGTGGCCGCTGTCCCGCTCGGAGCGGAACACGGCCTCATCCACCGCCAGGGGCCGGCCGGCCAGGCTGGAATAGAAGTCGAGCAGCAGGGCCTCGGCCCGGCCGGGGGCCTGGGCCATCACCTGGGCTGTGGTGGCGATCGCGCCGGCATTGATCATCGGGTTGCGCGGCCGGCCTGACCCCCCATCCAGGCTGATGGCGTTGAAGGCATCCCCCGAGGGCTCCACCCCCACCGTCTGCAGCAGCTGCTCCGCCGGCAGCAGCTTCAGGGCCAGGGCGTAGGAGAACGGCTTGGAGATCGACTGAATCGTGAAGGCCTCAGCGGTGTCTCCGACGCTGTACACGTGGCCGTTGGTGGTGGCCAGGGCAATGCCGAAGTGGTCGGGGTTGGCCTTGGCCAGCTCCGGGATGTAGCGGGCCGGCTGGCCATCCCTCAGGTCTGAGAAGCGGGCGTGGGCCTCCTCGAGAATCTCCTGGATCGCTGTGGCGTTGACGCTGGACGGGGCCATCGCGAGGTTGCGGGGAGGGGCCGATGCCGGGGCCGGCCGACGCCAGGAGTCTGGAGCGCCGCCCAGCCTCACCCCCCCGCTGGCCCGCAGGCGCTTCGGTGCGACCGAGCCCGTGCCAGCGTGGTTTCAACGCCGCACCTGCCAGGGGCTCGAACCGATGCGCTGCCGCCTGCGCCCGTTCCGCCTCACCAAAGCCGTGCCTCTGGCGATCAGCCGCGGCAGCACCAGCGCGGTGGAGCATCTGCTGGTGGAGGTGAGCCACGAGGGCCTCACGGGCCTGGGGGAAGCCGGCGGCTTCGACACCGGCCACCGCCACTACGACACCGCCGCCGTCGCCGCCGAACTGGAGGCCCTGGCCCCGCACCTGCAGGGGGCTTCACCCCTGGTGTCGCAGAGCCTGGAACCGCTGCTGGCGCAGCTCTCGCCCCCCGCCCGCTGTGGCCTCGATCTGGCCCTGCACGACTGGCGGGGCAAGCGCCTCGGCCAGCCCCTCTGGCGGCTCTGGGGCCTGGATCCAGGCGCCTGTGTCGCCACCAGCGTCACCCTGGGGCTGGGCACCCCCACGGCGGTGCTGGCGCGGCTCGAGCGCTGGTGGCAGCAGCTGCCCGCCAGCCGCATCAAGCTCAAGCTGGGCAGCCCGGAGGGCCTCGATCACGACCGCGCCCTGCTGCAGGCGGTGGCGGAGGCCCTGGAGCGCAAACGGCAGCAGGCTGGCGCGGCCTGTGAGCTGCAGGTGGATGCCAACGGGGGCTGGAGCCTGGAGGACGCCCTGCGCCTGCTGCCCGAGCTCCAGGCCCATGGGGTGGTGCTGCTGGAGCAGCCGCTGGCGCCGCAGCTGGACCCGGAGCGCGACACGGCCGGCTTCGCGGCCCTGCATCCCCACTGCCCCATGCCCCTGGTGGCCGATGAGAGCTGCTGGAACCTCGAGGATCTGCTGCGGCTGGCACCCCACACCGATGGGATCAACATCAAGCTGCTCAAGAGCGGCGGGCTCACGGAGGCCCTGCTGATGGCCCAGACGGCGCGGCGCCTGGGGCTGGGGGTGATGCTGGGCTGCTACTCCGACGGCGCCCTGCTGAACGGCGCCGCGGCCCAGCTGCTTCCCCTGGTGCGCTGGCCCGATCTCGACAGCCACCTCAACCTGGTGGACGACCCCTTCACGGGCCTCGACTGCCGCGGCGATCAGCTGGTGCTGTCCAGCGGCCCGGGGCTGGGCATCGGCGTGCCGGCGGCCTGGTCGGCAGCGCAGCCCGCCGCCGCCACCCTGCAGCCCGAGGATCCGGTGGTGCTGCTGCTCCACGACGGTCTCGACAACCTCTCCGGCAAGACCGGTCTGGCGATGCTGCGCTACCGGCAGGGGCCGCTGCTGGCCGTGGTGGATCCGGCCCACGCCGGCCGCTGCCTGAAGGAGGTGACCGGCATCGATCGCGCCGTGCCGGTGCTGGAGAGCGTGGCGGCGGCCCTGCCCCTGGGGCCCGCGGTGGCGGTGGTGGGGCTGGCGCCCTCCGGGGGGCAGCTGCCGCCGGCGCTGCGGGCCGACCTGGCCACGGCCCTGGGGGCGGGCTGGTCGGTGGCGAGCGGGCTGCACAGCCGCATCGGCGACGACCCCGGGCTGGCGGCCCTGCGGGCCCCGGGGGCGTGGATCTGGGATCTGCGCCAGGAGCCGCCAGGGCTGGTGGTGGCGAGCGCCAGGGCGGCGGCGTTGCCCTGCCGGCGCCTGCTGGCCGTGGGCAGCGACATGGCCGTGGGCAAGATGAGCGCCTGCCTGGAGCTGCTGGCGGCAGCCCGGCGGCGCGGCCGCGCGGCGCGCTTCGTGGGCACCGGCCAGGCCGGCATCCTGATCGCCGGTGGCGGTGTGCCCCTGGACGCAGTGCGGGTGGACTATGCCGCCGGTGCCGTGGAGGCCGCCGTGCTGGAGGCGGGCGCTGGGCTGGGCCCGGACGGTCTGCTGCTGGTGGAGGGCCAGGGCTCCCTCTGCCACCCGGGCTCCACCGCCACCCTGCCCCTGCTGCGGGGCAGCCAGCCCACCGAGCTGCTGTTGGTGCACCGGGCCGGCCAGCGCCACATCAAGGGTCTGCCCCACCAGGCGATCCCACCGCTGCAGGAGCTGATCGCCGTGGTGGAGGGCCTGGCGGCCCTGGGCCGCGGCGATGGCCTGCGTCCCAGGGTGCGGGCGGTGGCCCTCAACACTGCGCAGCTGTCGGCGCAGGAGGCCGTTGAGGCCACCGCCCGCACGGCGGAGCAACTGGGGCTTCCCTGCGCCGATCCCGTGCGCCAGGGCGCCGGGATGCTTCTGGAGGCGCTCGATGGGGTCAGCCGGGGCTGATCTCCTGGCCTCCTGATGGCCCCCCTGAGCGGGGATGGAAGGGCGAGCGAGGGGATTCGAACCCCCGAATGGCGGCGCCACAAGCCGCTGCCTTAACCACTTGGCGACGCCCGCCATGGTCGGCGCCAATGTACCAAGTCGTGGGCGGCTCTCCAGGGCTGGACAGGGCCCTGCGGGGCCCGCCGGCTGCTGCGCCCTGATGCCAGGCTGGCGGCAGCTCAGCTCCTTCTGCCCTGCCTGCCCTGTGCCGCTCCGCCTGGTACGTCCCCCTGGTGGGGGGGGCGGTCCTGCTTGCCACGGCCGGGGGCATGCTGGCCTGGACCAACCCCGGCCCCGCAGAGTTCGCCGACTTCGCTGGAGACCGCTTGGTGGAGGAGCTCTCCGGCCGGGTGTGTGAGAGCAGCGGCCTGCCCACCGTGCTGGGGCTGGCGCTGGCCGACTGCGCCGCCCTGGTGGCCTCCCAGCGGACGGCCCTGGGCGCGGCGGTGCAGCGGCAGACCCGCCGCACCAATCTCGGAGTTCTGAGCATCTATCACAGCCAGTTGGGGGGCCAGCAGGTGTTGCGCTGGCGGGTGCCACGCTTTGAGGCCACGACCGTGGGTGTGGCCGGCCAGTTCGTGATCGTGAAGGCGCGGGAGCCGGGTCCATGAGCGCCCAGCAGCCCGCTGCCGGCCGGCTGGAGTTGCGCCTGCCCCGGGCACTGGTGGAGGCCCGGCTGCAGGATCTCGGCCCCGTGGATGACGAGGGCCTGGTGGCCGTGGAGTTCAGCTGGCGGCAGGGATGGGTCAGTGGCCTGCGCCCCCTGGGGGCCGAGGCCGCTGCCCAGCCGCTGCCCCTGGGTCTGCCACCCCTGGTGGAGCCCCACGCCCACCTCGACAAGGCCTTTTCGGCCCAGCGCTTCCCGAACTGGGACGGCACCATGGCCGGCGCCCTGGCTCAGAACCAGAGGGAGTACGGCCAGCGCAGCGAGGCCCAGGTGCTGGAGCGGGCCGAGTCCGCCCTGCAACGGGCCTGGCGCCAGGGGATACGGGCCCTGCGCAGCCATGTGGACAGCGTCGGTCCGGGGGCCGAGGCGAGCTGGGAGGCCCTGCTCGAGATCCGCCGCCGCTGGGCCGATCGGGTGGAACTGCAGCTGGTGGCCCTGACGCCCCTGCTCCACTGGCTCACCCCCCAGGGCGAGGAGCTGGCCCGCTGGGTGGCCGAGCGGGGCGGGGTGCTCGGCGGCGTGCTGGGCCCGCCCTATGGCGCCAGCCTCTCCGACCGCGAGGCCCTGGCCGCCCTGCTGGCCCTGGCCGAGCGCCATGGGGCGGCGGTGGATCTGCACGTGGACGAGGCGGACACGGAGCCCGCCCGGGGGGTGGAGCTGGTGGTGCGCCAGGCCCTGGAGCAGCGCTGTGAGGTGCCGATCGTCTGCAGCCACGCCGCCAGCCTGGCCCTGCTGTCGGATCGCCGCGCCGACCGGCTGGCCGAGCAGCTGGCCCAGGCAGGCATCGGCGTGGTGGCCCTGCCGCTCACCAACCTCTGGTTGCTGGGCCGGCGCCCTGGTAGAACGCCGCACCGAAGGGTGCAGGCTCCGATCGCCACCCTGCAGCGGGCCGGGGTGCAGGTGGCGATCGGAGCCGACAACGTCCAGGACCCCTGGTTCCCAGGCGGCGACTTCGATCCGATCGAGCTGCTGCGCCTGGTTGCTCTCACCAGCCACGTGGTGCCTACCCGCCGCCAGGGCCTGGCGCCTTTCAGTACCGGGGCCGCTGCATTGCTGGGGCTGGAGTGGGATGGGGTGCTGCGGCCCGGGGCACCGGCCGACCTGGTGGTGCTGGCGGCGCGCAGCTGGAGCGAGGTGCTGGCCCGCAGCCCCCAGCGCCGGGTGCTGCGGGCTGGCGTGTGGCTGGAGCCGCCGTCCAGGGAGCAGCCTTCCCCCCTGCTCCGCGCGCTGGGGCTGCCGCAGCGCCGATGATGCTGAGGTCAGGGCCTGTGTGTTTCCCTCGGTTGCGTTGTGATGTCATCACCTTCCCTGGATGCTGGATCGGCCCTGTGCGTCGGGGACCTGCCGCCGCGGCCGGAACCGACGGTGATCGCCCAGCTGGCTGAGGAGCTGGCTGCTGCACTGGCCCCGGAGCAGGCCGTTGCTGGCTCCCCCCTGGAGCTGGTGGGGGACGGTCAGCCGGCTGAGCTCGAGCGCCTCTCGCGCGATTTCTTCGACTACTCCCCCCTGCTGGTGCCGGTGTTCCAGGGTCAGCGGGCCCAGCTCGCCGTGCGGGCTTCCTCGGTGGAGCAGGTGCGGGCCGTGGCAGCCGGCTGCGCTCGCCTGGGAGTCCCCCTCACCGTGCGGGGGGCCGGCACCGGCAACTACGGCCAGTGCGTGCCCCTGGCCGGTGGCGTGGTGCTGGAGCTGATGGGGCTGAATCGCCTGCGCAGCCTGGACCCCCGCAGCGGCGTGATCGAGGTGGAGGCGGGCCTGGTGATGGCGACCCTCGAGCAGCAGCTGGCTCCCCATGGCCGGGCCCTGCGGCTGCAGCCCAGCACCGCCCGCAGCGCCAGCATCGGCGGCTTCGTGGCGGGGGGATCCGGCGGGATCGGCTCGCTGCGCTGGGGCTTCCTGCGGGATCCGGGCAACCTGCTGGGCCTGGAGGTGGTGACGGTGGAGCCTGAACCGCGGCTGCTGCGCCTGGATGCGGCGGCCAGCGAGCCGCTCAACCACGCCTATGGCACCAACGGCATCCTCACGGCCCTGCGGCTGCCCACCACCGAAGCTCTGGCCTGGCAGCAGCTCGTGGTGGGCTTCGAGTCCTGGCAGCAGGCCGTGGCGGCGGCGTCCGCTCTGGCCGGCACCGCCCTGCTGCTCCAGGCCATCACCCTGCTGGAGGCACCGATTGCGGCCCGCTCCCCCTGGCCGGCGGGCTGCCCGGCCGCGGCGCCCGGGGAACACCGCTTGCTGCTGCTGGCCGCGCCCGACAGCCTGGAGCTGCTGCCGGGCTGGCTGCAGGCCAGGGGCGGCTGCCTGCGCTGGCAGGCCCCCCAGGGGGAGAGCCGGGGCCTGCCCCTGCGCGAGCTCAGCTGGAACCACACCACCCTGCACTGGCGCGCCCAGCAGCAGGGCTGGACCTACCTGCAGATGCTGTTGCCCCAGCCAGAAGTGGCCTGCCTGGCGGCCCTCAGCGAGCGCTGGGGCGACGACCTGCTCTGGCATCTGGAGGCGGTGCGCCAGCAGGGACGGGCCCGGCTGGCGGCTCTGCCCCTGCTGCGCTGGCAGGGGGAAGCACCCCTGGCGGCCCTGATGCAGCAGGCGCGGCAGCTGGGGGCGGTGATCTTCAACCCCCATGCGATCACGGTGGAGGACGGCGGCCTGGGCGCCATCGACGCCGACCAGGTGGCCGCCAAGGCGGCCTATGACCCGGGCGGCCTGCTCAACCCCGGCAAGCTCAGGGGCTGGCTGGAGCGTCAGCGCCAGCAGCCCCAGCCCTAGCAGCCCAGGCTGAGCCGGGTGTCGGCGCCGGTCACGGGGTGGGTGCCCTCGGCGTCGCGGCAGAGCAGGCGCTGGTCGACCCGGTCGAGCAGGGCGCCGCTGAAGTCGGCATCGGTCACCGTGGCGCCGCTGAAATTGCTGCCGGCGGCGATCACGTCGCTGAGGTTGGCGCCACTGAAATCGGCGCCGCTGAAGTCCACCTTGTCCATCAGCACGCCACTGAGGTCGGCCCCGGCGAAGCTGGCCTCGGGGAAGGCGGCCTGGGTGAGGATGGCGCCGTGCAGGTTGGCGCCGGAGAAGTCGGCCTGGCGGCCGGAGGCGCCCGCGAAGGAGGTGTTGGCCAGGTCCTGGCCGCTGAAGTCCTTGCCGCTCTGGTTGGTGAGGGTGTAATCCACCCCGGAGAATTCTGCTGCTGCTGGCCCTGCCCCGGCCGTGAGTCCGCCGGCCAGCAGGCCCAGCATCAGGCCGAGCCCCAGGGCCATGCGCAGCAACGGCCACCGCCGCCATGGCTGCAGCAGCTGGTGGCAACGGCTCAGCAGCTGGCTCAGCCCCTGGTCCCACAGCCCTGCCGGTGAAATTGTCAGGAGGCGGGGGGCCATGGCGAGCGGGGCGGTGGTCTTCACTCTGGGCCCACGGGACGTTGCCGTCACCCTGGCGCTGCCGCGCTGACGAGCAGGTGGCCCAGCAGGTAGAGGGATCCCGCCACCAGCACCGGCCCCCGGCCCTGCCGGGCGGCGGCCCGCAGCGCGGTGGGCAGGTCTGGGGCGCTGTGCAGCCTGGCGGCCTGGCCTGGGCCCAGACCGCCCAGCAGTTCGCTCTGGCGCCACGCGGCATGGCCGGGCACCGGCACGATCCAGGCCTGATCCCCCGGGCCGAGCAGGGCCTGGAGGATCTCCGGCCCCTGCTTGTTGGCCAGCATCCCCAGCACCCAGCGGCGGGGACCGGGGGGCAGGCCGTGGCGAGGGCCGTGCTGATCGAGCTCTGCCCTCAGCCGCTCGGCCGCCGGTGCGTTATGGGCGCCGTCGATCAGCAGCGGCAGGCCCTGCCACTGGAGCCGCTGCAACCGTCCGGGCCAGCGGGCCGCGGCAAAGCCCTCCCGGATCGCCGCCTCGGGCAGATCCCAGCCCTGCCGGCCCAGGGCCTGCAGCATCCCCAGGGCGACGGCGCCATTGAGCTGCTGCACCTGCCCCGGCAGCCCCAGCCTCCAGGGGTTGTCATCGAGGGGCGTCACCCACCTGAGGCGCACGCCCAGCCGGGCCGCCTGCTGCCGCAGCACCGCCTCCACCGCCGGCATCTGGGGGCCGCTGACGGCTTCCACCCCCGCCCCCAGGGCGCCCGCCTTCTCCAGGGCGATGCTGGCCGCATCCGGGCCCAGCACCTCCAGGTGATCGAGGCCGATGCTGGCGAAGCCCACCACGCGCCGATCCGGATGGCAGCTGGTGGCATCGAGCCGGCCCCCCAGGCCCACCTCCAGCACCACCAGCTCCAGGTCCGCCTCAGCGAAGGCCAGGAAGGCGGCGGCCGTCACCAGTTCGAAAGGGGTGAGCCGGTGGCGCTCGGCCACGGGCCGCGCCGCCTGCAGCTGGGTCCGCAGCTGGGTGCCTGAGATCGGTGCGCCGCCCAGCTGGATCCGCTCCGTCCAGCTGCTCAGGTGGGGCGAGGTGTAGAGGCCGGCGCGGATGCCTGCGGCGAGCAGGGCGGCGTACACGAGGGTGCAGATCGACCCCTTGCCGTTGGTGCCCGCCACCTGAACGGCGGCGAAGCGGCGCTCCGGGTGGCCCAGATCGGCCAGGGCCGCCTGCAGGCGCTCCAGGCCGAGGTCCACGCCCCGGTGGCTGAAGGGCTGGATCAGGTCGGCGAACGGATCGGAGCCGGGCAGGGTCCCGGCGGACCCGGCTCGAGGGGCGTCAGGCAAGGCTGAGCAGGGCCCGCTCCAGCCGTGCCACGGCCTGTCGCAGCTCCCGGGGGCGGATGGTGAGCGGCGGCACGAAGCGCACCACGCCTGGGCCCGCCGCCACCACCAGCAGCCCCTGGGCCAGGGAGGCCTTCACCAGTTCCGGAGCGCTGGGCCCTGCCCCGCTGAGCACCAGTCCCTGCAGCAGGCCCCAGCCGCGCACGCCCGTCAGCTGGTGTGGGTGGCGCTGCACCAGGGCGGAGAGTTCCTGGCACAGCAGCGCCTCCATCGCCTGCACGTGCTGCAGCAGTTGCCGCCGCTCGATTTCGGCCAGCACCGTGAGGCCGGCCCGGCAGGCGAAGGGGTTGCCCCCGAAGGTGCTGGCGTGGTCGCCGGGGCGGAAATGATCCACGGCCCGTTTCACGGCCAGGGCACCGATGGGGATGCCGCCCCCCAGGCCCTTGGCCAGGGTGACCGCATCGGGCTCCACCCCCAGGCGCTCGTAGCCCCAGAGGTGGCCGCTGCGGCCCACGCCGATCTGCACCTCATCGAAGATCAGCATGATCTGATGGGCGTCGCAGAGCTGGCGCACCCGCTGGAAGAAGGCCCGCTCACCAGGGTGCACGCCCCCTTCCCCCTGCAGGGGCTCCAGCAGCACGGCCGCCACCCTTGGTCCCTCGGCCTCGGAGGCCTCAAGCAGGGCCTCGAAGGCGGCGGTGTCGTTGTAGGGGAAGTAGCGGAAGCCCTGCACCATCGGGGTGAACCCCTGGTGGTATTTGGGCTGGCCGGTGGCGGTCACGGTGGCCAGGGTGCGGCCGTGAAAACTGGCCTCTGCCGTGAGGATCAGCGGCGGCCGCTCCACCGTGCCCACCAGGCCCCGGACCACCTGGGCGTGCTTGCGGGCCAGCTTGATGGCGGCCTCGTTGGCCTCGGCACCGGAGTTGCAGAAGAAGACCCGATCGAAACAGCTGCGGGCCGTGATTGAGGCGGCGAGCTGCTCCTGTTCCGGAATCCGGTAGAGGTTGGACACGTGCTGCAGCCGGCCCAGCTGGCGGGCCAGAGCCCGCCGCAGACGCCCGTTGCTGTGGCCCAGGGTGCAGACCGCGATGCCGGCGACGCAATCGAGATAGCGCCTGCCCTCGCTGTCCCACACCCACACACCCCGGCCGCGGCAGAGGCTCACCGGCAGGCGGGCGTAGGTCTCCATCAACGGCGACCCAGGGTCGGTGGCCGTGGCAATAGGAGCGGTGGGACTTGAACCCACATGCCCGAAGGCGCTCGATTTTGAGTCGAGTCCGTCTACCAATTCCGGCACGCTCCCCTGGCGAGGAGCTTAGGCGGCGCTGCTCCCCTGGGTCTGGAGATGGAGCCCGGTCGGCGCAGGCAGCCCGCCGATCCGCTGGATGCAGGCGCCCACGGAGGCCAGCTTGTGCTCCAGGCCGGCGTAGCCGCGATCGAGGTACTCCAGGCCGCGCACGCTGGTGACCCCCTCAGCCGCCAGGCCGGCCAGCACCATGGCGGCTGAAGCCCTGAGGTCGGTGCCCTGCACAGGGGCGCCGCTGAGCTGGGCCACCCCCTCCACAAAGGCGATGTTGCTCTGGAGGCGGATGGCGGCCCCCATGCGCTGCAGCTCGGCCACGTGCTGCATCCGATTCTCGAAGATGTTTTCCGTGACGACACTGGTGCCGCGGGCCGTGGCCAGCAGGCTCATGAAGGGGGCCTGGAGATCGGTGGGGAAGGCGGGGAAGGGCTGGGTGCGCAGATCCACGGCCTGGATGTCGCTGGCCTCGATCGTCAGTCCGACGCCGTCGTGCTCCAGGCGGCAGCCTGCCGCCTCCAGCTTGGTGAGCACGGCTCCGAGATGGTCCGGAATCACCGGCGTGACCCGCAGGCGGGAGCGGGTGATCGCAGCGGCCAGGAGCAGAGTGCCCGCTTCGATGCGATCGGGAATCACGGCGTAGTCAGCGCCGTGCAGGCGCTCCACCCCTGTGATGGTGATCGTCTGGGTGCCGGCGCCACGGATGCGGGCGCCCATGGCGATCAACAGGCCGGCCAGATCGGCCACCTCGGGCTCCTGGGCGGCGTTGGCCATCACCGTCTCGCCCTCGGCGAGCACCGCAGCCATCATCAGCGTCTCTGTGGCGCCCACGCTGGGGCAGTCGAAATAGATGCGTCCACCGGTGAGCCGTTGGCCGCGGCCCGGCACGACCGCTGTGACCACGCCATGCTCAATGGTCACCTGGGCTCCCAGAGCCTTGAGCCCCTTGACGTGCTCTTCCACCGGCCGGGTGCCGATCTTGCAGCCGCCGGGCAGGGGCACCTTGGCCATGCCCATACGGGCCAGCAGCGGGCCGATGCAGAAGAAGCTGGCCCGCAGGCTGTTCACCAGCTCGTAGGGAGCTGTGGTGCTGTGGATGCGGGAACCATCCAGCACAAGGCTGTCAGCCTCACGGCTCACGCGGCCGCCCAGGCTCTGAAGCATCTCGCCCATGCCCACGATGTCGGTGAGCGGCGGCACGTTGCGCAGCCGAATCTGATCCCTGGTCAGCAGACAGGCCGCCATCAGCACCAGGGCCGAATTCTTGGCACCATCCACGCGCAACTCGCCGGTGAGGCGCCGGCCACCGGTGATCTGGAGCTGGGGTTCGGCCTTGGTGAGCTCGGTGGGGAGGGGCGGCACGGCTGGGGCGGTCATGGGTTCCCGGACGTCCCCGGCCTTTTTGTCTGGGCATGTTGACAACAAAAAGTCAGATCGTCTAGGTGGCCGCTGCCGGAACTGCACCAGGTTCATAGCCAACAGGAGAGCAGCCTGGCTAGGGGCTGATCCGGTGCAAGCCTTCCCCCATCAGGCTTGCTGGCCCTCCGGGCTGCCGCTGCCGGCGGACTGGGCTGCCCGGCCCTGGCCCAGTGGTGGTGCGCCTTCGCACACTGGGGTGTGGGCAGGTCCTGGCGCGGCGGCCCGGGGGCTGGGCTGTGGCGGCGATGCCGTATGGTTCCCAAGTCGCAGAGCGGCGGCCACGCGGATGTGGCGGAATTGGTAGACGCGCTAGTTTCAGGTACTAGTGGCAGCAATGTCGTGGGAGTTCAAGTCTCCCCATCCGCATTTCAGATTCCATGATTCTTCTCAAAATCACCAATTCCTCAGAAGTTGTTGCTTCGAAGGTCGGTAAGTTTCTAGAGAGTCTCACGCCAGACAGCATGGATCAGACCACGGTGGAGGACATCGTGATGGGCAAGCTGATTGAAAACCTGAGGGCTGAGGGTATCAAGGGTGAAGTGGCGGCGGTGAAGGGGATGGAGCTGGAGGAGGCCGAGATCGTGATGCAGGACGCCATGCGGGTGCGGCGCCACGAGCGCTTCTGAGGCCGGCCGCTTGCCCCCGGAGCTGATCAGCAGCCGCCGCAATCCCCTGGTGCGCCGTCTGCGCCAGCTGCACGCTGGCAAGGGCCGCAGGGAGCAGCAGTTATTGCTGCTGGAGGGCACCCACCTGTTCCAGGAGGCCGTGCGCCTCAGCCTGCAGCCCATCGACCTGCTGGCCACGCAAGCCTGGATTGAGATTCACCGGCGCTGGCTCGACAGCCTGCCGCTGCCCCTGCAGCCCGTGCCGGTGACGCCGGAGGTGCTGGCGGCGGTGGCCACCACGGAGCACCCCGATGGCGTGGTGCTCAGCCTGTCCATGCCAGGGCTCGGCTGGGGGCCGCCCGTCCCGTCGCTGGTGCTGGCCCTGGATCGGCTTCAGGATCCCGGCAACCTCGGCACCTTGATGCGCACCGCCCTGGCCAGCGGCGTGGAGGCGCTGTGGCTGGTGGAGGGGGCCGACCCGTTCCAGCCCAAGGTGTTGCGCGCCTCGGCCGGCGCCGCCCTGGCCCTGCCGCTGCAGCGCTGCAGCCGCGATCAGTTGCTGGCTCGCCTGCAGGAGCTCGGTGCCGTCGCTGCCGACCATCCAGGCCAGCAGGCACCCCAGGTGGTGGCCGCTGTGCCCCCCGGCCCCGCCGCCCTGCCCTACTGGCAGCTCGACTGGCAACGCCCCACCGTGCTGCTGCTGGGCCAGGAGGGCTCGGGCCTGGCGCCGGAGCTGCTGGCCTGCGCCAGCATCTGCGTCACGATTCCCCACAGCCCGGCGGTGGAGTCGCTGAACGTGGCTGTGGCGGCGGCGCCGTTGCTGCTGGAACGTGGGCGCCAGCGGCTCACGGCCTGAGGCCCGAGCGGCAGACAGGCGGCCACTGGCGAGGGAGAATGCCGCCATCTGTGCACGGCCCCTGGTGAGCGACGCCCCTGACGACCTCAGCTTCGACTTCGACCTGATCGTGATCGGCGCCGGCTACGGCGGCTTCGATGCGGCCAAGCACGCCGCCGAGCATGGCCTCGCGGTGGCGATCGTGGAAGCGGCGGAGATGGGCGGCACCTGCGTGAACCGCGGCTGCGTGCCCAGCAAGGCCCTGCTCGCCGCCAGCGGCCGGGTGCGGGAACTGGCCGATGCCGAGCACCTGGCCGGCTTCGGCATCCACGCCGCGCCGGTGCGCTTCGAGCGCCAGAAGATCGCCGACCACGCCAACCAGCTGGTGGCCACGATCCGCACCAACCTCACCAAGACCCTGGAGCGCGCCGGCGCCACGATCCTGCGGGGCCAGGGCCGCCTCGCCGGCAGCCAGCAGGTGACCGTGCGGGCCAGCGGTGGCGGCGTGGAGCGCACCTACAGCGCCCGCGACGTGATCCTGGCCACCGGGTCGGAGCCCTTCGTGCCCCCCGGCATCGAGACCGACGGCCGCACCGTGTTCACCAGCGACGAGGCGGTGAGCCTGGAGTGGCTGCCGCGCTGGCTGGCGATCGTGGGCAGCGGCTACATCGGCCTGGAGTTCGCCGACGTCTACACCGCCCTGGGCTGTGAGGTCACCATGATCGAGGCCCTGGATCGGGTGATGCCCACCTTCGATCCCGACATCGCCAAGATCGCCGCCCGCCATCTGATCGACGGCCGCGACATCGATGCCCGCGCCGGCCTGCTGGCCCGCAAGGTGACGCCGGGCTGCCCGGTGACGATCGAGCTGGCCGACATGCAGAGCCGCGAGCTGGTGGAAACCCTGGAGGTGGATGCGGTGCTGGTGGCCACTGGCCGGGTGCCCAGCAGCAAGCAGCTCAACCTGGCCTCCGTAGGGGTGGAGACCAACCGGGGCTTCATCCCCGTGGATGAGCGGATGCAGGTGCTGCTGAACGGCGAGCCCGTGCCCCACCTCTGGGCCGTGGGGGATGTGACCGGCAAGATGATGCTGGCCCACACCGCCGCAGCCCAGGGCAGCGTGGCGGTGGACAACATCCTGGGCCATGTCCGCCGTATCGATTACCGCTCGATTCCCGCGGCCACCTTCACCCATCCGGAGATCAGTTCGGTGGGGCTGAGTGAGGTTGAGGCCAAGGAGCTGGCGGCCGCTGAGGGCTTCGCGCTGGGCAGCGTGCGCAGCTACTTCAAGGCCAACTCCAAGGCCCTGGCGGAGCTGGAGAGCGACGGGCTGATGAAGCTGCTGTTCAACAAGAGCACCGGCGAGGTGCTCGGCGCCCACATCTACGGGCTGCACGCCGCCGACCTGATCCAGGAGATCGCCAACGCGGTGGCGCGTCGCCAGAGTGTGTTGCAACTGGTGAACGAGGTGCACACCCATCCCACCCTCAGTGAGGTGGTGGAGGTGGCCTACAAGCAGGCCGCCATGGCCGTGGCCTGAGGGCCGCTCCCTTCTGTCCCTTCCCCTCGTCCGCTGATCGATGCAGATTCGTCGCCGCCCCCCGAACCCCAAGGTGAAGGTGGCCTTCCTGGAGTACGGCGTGCCCCACGCCGAGGCGGCGCCGCGCCACATCCTCGAGGAGATCGTGTGGGAGAAGGACCGGGAGGTGGCCACGGCCCGCGAGCGGGTGCCCCTGCAGAAACTGGCCCGCCAGGTGGCCGATCTGCCCCCCACCCGCGACTTCGAGGCCGCCCTGCGGGCCAGCTGCCGCAAGCCGGCCGTGATCGCCGAGATCAAGAAGGCCAGCCCCAGCAAGGGCGTGATCCGCGAGCACTTCGACCCCGAGGCCCTTGCCCGCGGCTACGCCGCCGGAGGGGCCAGCTGTCTGTCGGTGCTCACCGACAAAGCCTTCTTCCAGGGAGGCTTTGATGTGCTGGTGCAGGTGCGCCAGGTGGTGGAGCTGCCCCTGCTCTGCAAGGACTTCATCCTCAGCCCCTACCAGCTCTACCAGGCCCGCGCCGCCGGCGCCGATGCCGCCCTGCTGATCGCCGCCATCCTCACGGATCAGGATCTGACCTACCTGCTCAAGGCGGCCCGCGGCCTCGGCCTGGCCACGCTGGTGGAGGTGCATGACAAGGCCGAGCTGGAGCGGGTGCTGGCCCTGGAGGGGGTGCGGCTGATCGGGATCAACAACCGGGATCTCGCCAGCTTCCACACCGACCTGGCCACCACCGAGCAGCTGATGGCGCGCCACGGCGCGGCGCTGCGCGCCAAGGGCGCCCTGCTGGTGAGCGAATCGGGCCTGTTCAGCCGCGATGACCTCGATCGGGTGCAGAGCGCCGGGGCGGACGCGGTGCTGGTGGGCGAAGCGCTGATGCGCCAGGACGATGTGACCGCCGCGCTGGAGGCCCTGATCGGCGGCTGAAGGCGGCCTGTTCAGGTCTCTGCTGCACTGCACCCCATGCCAAGGATCCTCAACAAGATTGCTCTGGAGGAACACTTCAGCGCCCCGGGCCTTGAGCCAACGATCAACGAGGTGGCCTTCTTTGATCCCGGGGTGCTTGCGGGCATTGAGGCGGCTTTGCCGGAGCTGGCCGAACAGCGCCTCCTCGCCATGGACAGGGCAGGCATCGCGATCGCCGTGCTGTCCCAGACGGCACCGGGTGTGCAGTCCATCAGGGATAAAGCCCTGGCGGTGGAGCTTGCCCAACGGGTGAATGATTTCCTGCACACACGCATGGCGCTGGCCCCGGCGCGGTTTCGTGGCTTCGCGTGTGTGGCTTTACAGGATGTGGATGCCGCCTGCAACGAGCTCAAACGTTGTATTCAGGAACTTGGATTTGTCGGCGTGCTTGTGAACGGTGCCACTAATGGCGTCTACTTGGACGAGCCCCATTTTGCTCCTTTCTGGCATACCTTGGAGCAGCTTGATGTACCGCTTTATCTCCACCCTGGCCTGCTGAGTGAGCACGATGCGGCTTTCCGCGGCCATCCAGAGCTCGAAGGTGCCGTGTGGAGCTGGACCTGTGACACCGCCACCCACTTACTCCGTCTGGTGTTTGCTCAGCTGCTGGATCGCCACCCTCGGGCAAGGCTGATCCTGGGTCATATGGGGGAAACCCTTCCCTACATGCTCTGGCGCTTGGACAGCCGGGCTGCGGTGACAACCGTCGGTCGCGCCTTGATCCGCCCCCCATCAGAGACCCTCAAGCGTCATCTCACGGTGACGACATCTGGAGTCTGTGCGGATGCCCCCCTGCGTTGCGCCCTTGAAGCCATGGGCGACCACGCGGTGATGTTTTCCACCGATTATCCCTATGAAGACATTCAGTTGGCGGCTGACTGGATCGAGCAGGCTGCCATCACAGAAGACCAGCGGATCAGGGTGTGCTGTACCAATGCGCGGCGCGTCCTGCGCCTGGGATGAGAGGCCGGGGCTTGAACAGGTGTTGGCTGCTCGCCCATGAAAAAAGCCGCCGGAGGCGGGGCGAGGTGAAACAAGACAGGCTCGGATTGATCCCGGAGATCAGACCTTGCGGGAATAAAATTCCACGCTTGAGAGTCCTGGCTGGAGTGCCATTGTGGCAATGAGTCGTCGGGGGGCCTTATGGGATTAAGACTTGATGGGAAGCCTTACGCCGAAATTGCAGATGGTCTTGCTGGGTTACACGCCAGACAGGTGAGAATGGGCAGGAGATACTTGCCTAATTTCATCATCATCGGTGCCGCCAAGTCGGCCACGACGACACTTGCAGCCGTGCTCTCCAGCCATGCCGATATTTTCATCAGCAGGCCAAAAGAGCCGAAGTTTTTTGGGCGCCATTACGGTAAGGGCTGGTCGTGGTATCGGGGCCTCTTCAGGGCCGGATCGGGCTTTGCCTGGCGCGGTGAGGCGAGCACAATGTATGCCAGCCCGCTGAGGGAATTTCGGGATGCTCCTGGGCTGATGCATCGATACTTTCCAGGAATGAAAATCGTCTATGTCGTGCGTCATCCGCTTGATCGGCTCGTGTCTCAGTGGCGCCACGTCAAAGGACGATGCCCTGACTATGTGGCATTTGAGCGAATTCTTTCCGATCGTCGAGCCGCCCGCCTGTTGATCGGTTGTTCCAGTTACTACGAAAGAATCAACGCCTATCGAAAATATTTCCCGGATCAGCAGATCCATTGCTTGACGTTTGAGGATCTGATCGCTGATCCTGCTGCCGTGCTCGGGCAGCTGCTGGTTTTTCTGGGGCTTCCGCCTCAGACGCACAGCATTCTGGAAGCAGGAGAGTTGCCCAAGCTCAACAAGGTGGGACAAAAGGGCCGTGCCCATGTATCGGAGCCCGACTGGCCGAGCCCGATGCGTGCATCAGTGATTCAACGGCTCCGTCCTGATGCGGAAGCCTTTCTCCCCTACATCGGTAAGCCAAAGGATTATTGGAAGTGGTGATCTGGAGATCCACCTCAACCCCAACTGCAGCTCGCCCGGCTGCAGAGGGCAACAAGCGGGAGGCAACTCCTAAGCAGTGCCTTGGCGCTGGTGGCCGCAGGGTTGTCTGCTCTCGAGGTCAGGAGAAGAACCAGCCGGACTTGCTCACGCCTCGGTCGATGCAGTGGTTCTGTGGAGAAACTGGCACCTGATCCATGCGACAGGGCCGAGGAGCCATGGTCAGCGCTGCCCGATGAGCAGGCTGACCACAGCTCCCAGAACCCTTTCAGTGACTGGGACTGGGAGAGCCTTACACCTTGCGGGAATAGAACTCAACCACCAGCAGTTCGTTGATTTCAAGGGCGACCCACTCACGCTCGCAGCGGCTGATCACCTTGGCGGTGAACTTGCCCTTGTCGAGTTCCAGGTGGGGCGGGATGTTGGCCAGGCCCGGGAATTCCAGGTTGCCCTCCGCCAGCTTGCGGCTCTGCTTGCGCTCGCGCACGGCGACCACGTCGCCGGGCTTGCACTGGAAGCTGGCAATGTCCACGACCCGGCCGTTGACGGTCACGTGGCCATGGTTCACGAACTGGCGGGCGCCGGGCACGGTGGGCCCGAAGCCGAGGCGGAAACAGATGTTGTCGAGACGGCTCTCGAGCAGCTTGAGCAGGTTGGTGCCGCTGGAGCCTCCCTGGGCTCGCGCTTTCTTGACGTAGCGCACCAGCTGGCGCTCGGAGATGCCGTAGTTGAAGCGAAGCTTCTGCTTCTCTTCCAGGCGGATGGCGTATTCGGAGCGCTTGCGACGGGCTTGGCCGTGCTGACCGGGGGGATAAGACCGCTTGGCGGACTTACGGGTGAGACCGGGAAGGTCTCCCAAGCGCCGCGTGATCCTCAGACGAGGGCCGCGGTAACGAGACATGAAAACAAGGTGGTGGGACGGAACGGGAACCCAGGTGGGGCCCATGGCGGCCGCAGCTCGGGCATGCTGGATCAAGTCCGCTGCCCGCGCCTTGACGCGCCAACGATCGATCCTATCGGTTGGCCCCGTGGCCCTCGGACTGGACCCATCCCCTGAGCTGCCTGCGCCTGCGGGCCCCTCCCGCTGGCTGGCCTGGCTGCTGCTGGGGCTGATCGGCCTCTACCGCCGCTTTCTCTCCCCCCTGCTGGGCCCCCGTTGCCGCTTCATTCCCAGCTGCAGTGCCTATGGCCTGGAGGCGATCAGCCGCCATGGGCCCTGGCGCGGCGGCTGGCTCACCCTGCGGCGGCTGCTGCGCTGCCACCCGTTCACGCCCTGCGGCTGTGATCCGGTACCCGACTGAACCGGCCCGAGGGCTCCTCCCAACCCTGCTCTCCCCTTCCTGTTTCGCCCTTCCTGTCTCGCCCTGCGTCCCCCATGGCCGATCTCCTGGTGCTCTACTCCCGCCCGGGCTGCTGCCTGTGTGAGGGGTTGGAGGAGAAGCTGCGCCGGCTGACGCCGCCACCACCCCTGGCGGTGGTGAATGTGGACGACGATCCTTCCCTGCAGGCCCGCTTCGGGCTGGAGGTGCCGGTGCTGGGCTGGCGCACGGCCACGGGCGAGCAGCTGCTGCCCCGGGTGCCGCCTCGGCTGGTGGACACGGCCCTGCTGGTTTGGTTGGGCAAGAACGGTTTTCCTGGGGGAAGCGTCTAGAACGGCGCCACCCCACCCGTTGCCCCGCCATGCCCACCCTGCTTCACCCCCTGCTGAGCGAAGTGGGACTGCAGGTGCCCGAGGGGCTTCCCGACGCCAGCGTGCGCTCGATCAGCTGTGACTCGCGCCGGGTGGGTGCCGCCACCCTGTTCATCGGTCTGCCCGGCACCCAGGTGGATGGTGGCCGCTACTGGCGCGCCGCCCTGGAAGCGGGGGCCTGTCTGGCGGTGGTGGGCCCCGGGGCGATCCTCGACGACCGCCCCGGCGACGGCGATCCGGTGCTGGTGGTGGAGGAACCCGTGGCCCGCTGGGCCGGAGCCCTGGCGGCCGCCTATTGGGGGCAGCCCAGCGCCCGCCTGGGCCTGATCGGGGTCACCGGCACCAATGGCAAGACCACCACCACCCATCTGATCGAGCACCTGGCGGGGGCGGCGGGTCTGCCGACCGCCCTGTTCGGCACCCTGGAGAACCGCTGGCCCGGTTACAGCGTCACGGCCCAGCACACCACCGCCTTCGCGGATCTGCTGCAGGCCCAGCTGGCCCGCGCAGTCGAGGCCGGCGCCCGGATCGGTGCCATGGAGGTGAGCTCCCACGCCCTCGATCAGCAGCGGGTGGCCGGCTGCCAGTTCGCCGGGGCGGTGTTCACCAACCTCACCCAGGACCACCTCGACTACCACGCCTCGATGGAGGCCTACTTCGCCGCCAAGGCGCTGCTGTTCGCCTCCCCCCTGCTCAAGGCCAGTGCCAGCCCCACGGTGGTGGTCAATGGCGACGACCCCTGGGGCGCCCAGCTGGCCCGCCAGCTGGGGCAGCGCTGCTGGCGCAGCTCCCTGCTCGACCCCGGCGCCGAGCTGTTCATCGATTCCCTCGAGATGGAGAGCAGCGGCGTGCGCGGCCGGCTGGTGACGCCCCTGGGGGAGGGCCGCTTCCAGTCGCCGCTGCTGGGCCGCTTCAACCTGATGAACCTGTTGCAGGCCGTGGGAGCCCTGGTGCAGCAGGGGATCCCCCTCGACCTGCTGCTGCCTGGACTGGCCAGTTTCCGCGGGGTGCCCGGACGCATGGAGCGGGTGAGCGCCGCCGGCAGCCAGCCCCAGCCGGTGGTGTTGGTGGACTATGCCCATACGCCCGATGGCCTGGACAATGCCCTGCAGGCCAGCCGCCCCTTTACCAGGGGGCAGCTGATCTGCGTGTTCGGCTGCGGTGGTGACCGCGACCGCAGCAAGCGGCCCCAGATGGGCGCCATCGCCGCTCGCCTGGCCGATCGCGTCGTGGTGACCTCCGACAATCCGCGCACGGAGGATCCCCAGGCCATCCTCGACGACGTGGTGGCCGGCATCCCCGCAGGCACCGACCTGGAGGTGGAAGGCGACCGGGCCCGGGCGATCGCCGCGGCGGTCAGGGCAGCGCAGCCCGAGGATCTGGTGCTGATCGCTGGCAAGGGCCATGAGGATTACCAGATTCTGGGCACCACCAAGATCCACTTCGATGACAGGGAGGAGGCCCAGAAGGCCCTTGGCTCCAGGCTGGCGGCGGAGCATCTTGCTGAGGCTTAGGTCGGGGTGCCTGTTACGGCATGGTGTTGATTGATCGTTGATTGATCACAGAGTGAGCGCAAATGACCCATGGACCGGTAAGTTTTCAGAGTTGTAACTTTTGATGCAATGGCCCGAGCCATTCCACTGTCTAGAAAATGTCTCGCCGAGATGTTCGGCACGTTCTGGCTTGTGCTGGGCGGATGCGGCAGTGCCGTGCTGGCGGCCAACTTCCCCTATGACAACGCTGCAGCGAACCCACTGGGACTGGGCTTCCTGGGGGTGTCCCTGGCCTTCGGACTCACCTTGCTGACCATGGTCTACACCATTGGTCATATCTCGGGCTGTCACATCAACCCCGCGGTGAGCTTCGGCCTCTGGGCCGGCGGGCGCTTCAAGCAGGCTGAACTCCTCCCCTACATCGCGGCCCAAGTGGTCGGTGCCGTCATTGCCGGCGGCGTCATCAAGCTGGTGGCGAGCGGCCGCGCCGGCTTCGTGGTGGAGGGTGCCAACGCCCTTGCGACCAACGGTTTCGGCGCCAACTCCCCAGGTGGCTACAGCTTCTTCGCCGCCCTGGTGGTGGAAGTGGTGCTCACCTTCTTCTTCCTGCTCGTGATCCTCGGTGCCACCGACAAGCTGTCCCCCGCCGGCTTTGCCGGGGTGCCCATCGGCCTGGCACTCACCCTGATTCACCTCATCAGCATCCCGGTCACCAACACCTCGGTGAACCCGGCCCGCAGCACTGGCGTTGCCGTTTGGGTGGGCGGAGCCGCCGTTGGTCAGCTCTGGCTGTTCTGGGTGGCCCCGATCGTCGGTGCCCTGCTCGCCGGCTGGGTCTACAGCACCATGCTCAGCGACCCAGCTGCCGACTGATCACCGTTCTCTCAGGGCGGCGACCAGCCTGTCGCCGTCCTGTTCAAGGGTGCAGACGTGGGTGCAAGCCCGCAGGCAAGCCGGTTGATCGAGGCTGCGGATCCAGAGGCTCCGCTCCCCCAGCCATCGCACCACATCGCCAGGCTGTTCCCCTTCCAGCGTGAAGCTCACAATGCCGGCAGGAGGCGGTGTCTGCAGGGCGGTCTTCAGGTTTGGCAGGGCGGCCAGGGACTCCCAGAGGCGGCGAGCCTGCAGGCCGATCCGCTGCAGCCGCTGCTCCGGCGACCCCTCCGCCTCCAGCAGTTCCAGGGAGCGATCCAGGCCGGCGAACAGGGGGATGCAGGAGGTGGCCACCTCAAAGCGGCGCCCGTCGGTGTGAAAGCCACTGGTGGCGCTGCCCTCATGGCTGAGGCTGCGCCAGCCGATCAGGGTGGGCTGGGCTTCCGCCAGCAGCCGCTCAGAGAGGGCCACCACGCCCAGGCCCTCCGGCCCGCAGCACCACTTGTGACCCGTGCAGGCGTAGATGTCGGCCGCCTGGGCCGCCTCCTCCACCGGGATGCTGCCGAGCGACTGGGCCGCATCCACCAGCAGCCAAGGCTGCTGTGGGTGCTGGCCTAGCCGGCTGGCCACGGCAGCGATCGGCATCACCTGTCCAGTATTCCAGAGCAGGTGGGAGAGCACCACCAGCCGCGTGCGGGGGCGGAGGGCGTTCTCCAGCCGCTGCAGCACTGCGGCGTCGGTGGCCGCCGGGGCCTGCCGCAGGTCAGCAACCTTGAAGCGCTCAATCGTGAGTTGCTGGCGTCGGGCCAGCTCCTGGCAGGCCGCCACCACCCCGGGGTGTTCGCAATCGCTCAGCAGCAGCACATCCCCGGGCTGCCAGGGCAAGCCCCAGAGGGGCAGCACGCAGCCGCTGGTCACGTTCTCGGTGAAGGCCAGGCGCTGCGGCGCCACCCCGAGCCAGCGGCCCAGGCGCCTGCGCAGGCCCGTCACCGTGGCCTCCACGAAGGGCCACACATCCCCGGTGAACGGCCCCAGCTCCTGCAGCCGGGCCCAGGCCGCCACCATGGCCTCCAGACTCGCGGTCGGCAGGGGGCCCTGGCCGCCGTAGTTGAAGTAGGTCTTGTTGGCCAGGGCCGGCAGCTGGTCGCGAAACCCGCTGCCCATTCAGGCCTGGGTGCCGAAGGTCACCTGGCAGGCCGCATTGATCAGCTGGGCTTCCGCCGGTGTGGTGGGCACCTCGCCGTTCAGCAGCCCCTCTTCGCAGTCGGCCTCCATCTCATAGGTGCCCGAACCGTTGTAGACGGCAAACGTGACTCCCGTGTCTTCCACAGGTTCAACGCTGCCGTAATAGAGCTGCCAATTGGTATCGGGCACAAGCACGGTGGGCTGACGGCGCTCGATGGCCCGATCAATGGAGTTGTTGATGATCGCCGCAGTGGTGAGGGCAGTAACGCCCCATACCACGGATTGACCAACCCACCAGCCCCACGGTGGGGAACTGGACCAGCCGCCGTACCAGCCACCGCCCCAGGGGCGGTAGTTGTACCAGCTGCGGTTACGGGCCCAGCCGCCGCGTCCGTAGTAGTTGTTGACCACCACCGGGCGGCTCCATTGGTTCCGCCTGCTGCGGTTGTAGCTGCGCCAGCGGTTGCTGTCCCAGTCCCTGTAGCGGTTTTCGGCCTTGCGGTAGCCGCGGTCATAGCCCCGGTCGTAGCCGCGCTTGCGGCCCTTGTCGACCCCCTCGCGGTAGCCGGTCTTGACGCCCTTGTTGTAGCCACGGTCCTTGCCTTCGCGCAGACCCTGGCGATAAATGCGATCCCGTTCCGCCTTGGTGAGGGTGCGATCAGATCTTGGGGTTCTGTCTTTTTTGTTGTTGCCGTTGTTGTTGTTTTGGGCGTTCCGATCCCTGGCTCGATCGTTTTTCTGCTTCCGTTCGGCTCGCTCCTTGCGCTCGGCTCGCTCTTTGCGCTCGGCTCGCTCCTTGCGATCGTTCTTTTGGTTGTTGCTGGTCTTTCGATTGCCGTTGTTTTTCTGATTCCTGTCGCTTGTCTTGCGGTCGTTCTTCTGGCGCTTCTCAGACTTCTGATCGCGGTTCTTCTTCTTTTTCTTGTCTCGGTCTTTGTCCTTGTCTTTCTCCTTGGCGATCAGCACTGGTCCGCTATCGCCACCAGCCACCATGGCAGGGTTGGCCCGTTGGGCAGCGGGTTGCTGTTGGGACTGCCGCAGTGCAGCCATGGAGGGCAGGGCGGTGCCGCAGGCCATTACCAACGCCATGCTGATGGCGGGCAGGCTGAGACCAGTCCTGTGTTTTGAGCGGAGTGTCATGCCAAGGTCCAATTGGCGATGAAGTCACTATGGACAGCCTGGTGAGGGCTTGACAACCGCGGCTTTCCAGTTCTCAAGGTGGTGCTGATTGTGTCCTGAAGTAACGCTGCTGCGTGGCAGCCGCAGAGGCCCACCACTCAGCGGCGTTCGGCCTCAGAGCACCTGGCCGAGGGCCACGGCCGCGATGGCCGAGAACAGGGTGATGCCCAGGGCGGTGATCGGGTTCTGGCCCTGGGCCACCGCCACCGTGGTCACCACCCCTGCACCGATGCAAGCCACGGCCAGCTGGGTGAACAGTTCACCGCGGTCACGAGGCGTGGGGCTGGGGGTCATGGCGGTGCCTAGGTCGTGAGCAGACCGTAGGGGGGGTGGACTGGCCCACCCAGCCGTGGCCACGGGCTTGTTACCTGGCGTCGGAGTTCGTTACGCCCCGCAACCTGGAGGCGAGGCGGGCTCGCCCCGTGCTGGCCCACTGTTCCAGGGCTTCCAGCTGCTCCCGGGCCGTGCGGCTGAGGGGAACCACCTGGCTGGCGGCGGCGATCAGGTCGGCCTCGCCGAACTCCCGCTGCTCGGCAAAGGCCAGGTGCATCGCCTCGATCACCGTCTGCTCCAGTTCAGCCCCGGAGAAGCCCGCGGTTCGATCCACCAGCACCTCCAGCGGCAGGCTGTGGCCGGGCCGGCGCTGGCGCAATTGCAGGTCGAGGATGGCGCGCCGTTCCTCCGGCCCCGGCAGTGCCAGCAGAAAAATCTCATCGAAGCGTCCCTTGCGCAGCAATTCCGGGGGCAGCCGCTCGGCCGCGTTGGCCGTGGCCACCACGAACACCGGGCTGGTCTTCTCCGCCATCCAGGTGAGCACGGTCCCCAGCACCCGCTGGCTGGTGCCGCCATCACTGCGGCCGTCGCTGCTGGCCCCGAGGCCGAAGCCCTTGTCCACCTCGTCGATCCAGAGCACGCAGGGGGCCATCGCCTCCACCCTCTGGATCATGTCGCGGGTGCGGGCCTCCGAGGCGCCCACCAGCCCGGCGAACAGCCGCCCCACATCCAGCCGCAGCAGGGGCATGGACCAGCTGTGGGCAATGGCCTTGGCCGTGAGCGACTTGCCCGTTCCCTGAGGTCCCACCAGAAGCACCCCGCGGGGCAGGGGCAACCCATAGGCCCGCGCCTCCTCGCTGAAGGCCCGGCGCCGCTGCTCCAGCCAGTGCTTGAGCGATTCGAGTCCGCCGATGTCGGCGGGGCTCGAGCTGCTGGGGCAGTACTCCAGCAGGTCGCTCTTGGCGATCGCCTGGCGCTTTTCCTCCAGTACCTCGGCCAGGTCGTCAGCCCCCAGCTGGCCGCGGCGGGCCAGAGCCCGGGCTGCCAGCTGGCGCACCCGCTGTTCGCTGAGCCCATGGCAGGCTGCCGTGAGCTGGCGCAGTACCGGCGGATCGAGCGCCCGGCCACTGGCGGCGGCGATCGAGCTCAGCAGCTGGCCGATCTCGTCGGCGTCCGGCAGGGGCAGATCCAGCAGGGTGATGCAGTCATCGAGGTCCAGCGGCACCTTCCACTCCGGCGCCGTGATGATCAGCGTGCGGGGGGTCTGGCGCAGGCTGCCGGCCAGGTTGCGCAGGCGGCGGCAGATGCCGGCATCCTCGCCATAGCGGTGGAAGTCGCGCAGCAGCAGGATCGCGCCCTGCTCAGCGGGCAGGGAATCCAGGCAGCTCAGGGCCGCCATCGGATTGCGGCTGGCCTCGCCCTCCCGGTTCGGGGCACCGCGCAGGCCGTCCACGAAGTCCCAGCGCAGCAGGGTGCGGTTGCCCAGCCGCCGCGCCGCCTGCTCCAGCAGGGCCTCGACCCGCTGCTCCTCAAGGCTGCGGATCCAGAGGATCGGGGTGCGGGCCCGGATCATCAGGTCGAGGTGGTCAGCCCAGCTGGTTTCGCTCATGGCTGGGGCTCGGCTGCGCTGGATGCCTGGGCGGGGTTCTGGCGCAGGGCGGCCAGGGCCGCCCAGCGGGGGTCGCCGCCTGCTGGCTCGCCAGCCACTTCGCCACCTGGCTCCCCCAGGGGTGGGCTGCTGCCCCAGTGGGCCGGGCCCCGGCAGTCGGCACCGCAGCGGTTCACCAGCGGCAGCTGCAGACTCAGCTGCTCGAAGATCCAGTGGGCCGGGTCGAAATCGCCACGGGGATCAAGCGATTCGCCGAGGCTGTCGGTGTCGAGATCGAGGCGCTGATTCACCTCCTGCGCCATGGCCAGGGTCGCTTCCAGGCTCTGGGGGTCTGCCGACCCGAGCCAGATCAGCTCCCTGGCCTGGGCCTCCAGTCCGTGGTTGTAGTGGCCCAGGCAGCGGTCGCAGCAGAGGGTCACGATCGTGCTGGCCTCCCCCTCCACCTCCAGGGCTTCGCCCCGGTGCACGGCCCTCACCAGGCCCCTCACCGGCGTGAGGCTGTCCAAGCCCTCGAGATGCTGCTCCAGACGCCATTCCAGGCCGCCCTTGACGGCCTGGAGCTCACGGATCGGCACGGGCCGCAGCCGTGCCGGGGCTGGGGGGATGGTGTGGGGAGAGTCCATGGGGGGTGGTGGGGCGGGGAGCACCGGCGGCCGCAGCCACCCATGCCGCTGCAGGGGACCCGCTGGCATCACCGGCGCGGGATCATTTCTTGCCCTTGGGCTCGAACGGAAGCCGGCCGCCCCGCTCGCCGATGCCGCCGGCCGTCACGGTGACGGCCTGCTGGGACCTCTGCTGATCGAGGATGGCCTGCAGGTTGTCGGGCAGGGCCTCGCGGCTGAGCAGGAAGGTCTGCAGCGCCTGGAAGATGTTGGCCACCACCATGTAGAGCAGCACCCCTGCCGGCAGCGGGAAGAACAGGAACATGGCCGTGATCATCACCGGCGTGATCTTGTTGGCCGTGGACTGCTGCGGATTGGCCGGCATGCCCATCCCCGAGAGGATCTGGGAGATGAACAGGGTGGCGCCGAAGCCGGCCACCAGGCCGGCGATGTCCCAGTTCACCTGGCCGTCGCTCATGAAGCCCACCTGGCCCAGGGCCTTGATGAACAGGAAGCCGCTGCGGGCCGCCAGGCCGGGGATCTTGGCCTCCACCGTGGCGTCACCTGGGGCCAGGGCGGTGATGGTGCCGTTCTGATCCACCCGCACCACCTCGTCCCCCTTGGAGACGCTCCAGGTGGGCCGGAAGGCGTCGCCGTTCTCCACCCCGGCCAGTACCGAGGCAAAGCTCTCGTTGGTCTTGGTGTGCAGCGTCACGGTTTCGCTGCTGCCCACCGCCAGCTTGTTGCCGGCCTCGAGGCTGGCGATCACGGGCACATGGCTGGTGCTGGTGACGAAGATCGAGTGGCTGGCGGTGTTGAAGGGCTTGGTCTCGATGGCGGCCACCTGGTCTGCGGGCAGCACTTTGAGGTTCACGGTGTAGGGCACATCCGCGAAGGGTGAGCCCCGCAGGGTGGCGAACAGGGCGAACAGGATCGGCATCTGCACCAGCAGGGGCAGACAGCCCGCCAGGGGGCTGCCGAACTCCTTCATCAACTTGCCCAGCTCTTCCTGTTGCTTCTGGGGGTTGCTGGCGTGGCGGGCCTTGATCTCGGCCTGGCGCTTCTGCATCACCGGCTGGGCGATGCGCATGCGGCGGGCGTTGCGGATCGAGCCGGCGCTGAGCGGAAACAGGGCGAGCCGGATCACCACCGTGAGGGCAATGATCGCCAGCCCGTAGCTCGGCACCAATCCGTAGAAGAAATCGAGGATCGGGAGGAGCAGGTTGTCGGAGATGTAGCCGATCACAGCGGAGGGGGCCTGGGGGTGGAGGGAGGGCGTGGCTCAGTGTGCCTGAGCAGGCGGGGGTTCAGGCGGCCATGCCCTTGGGAGCTGCCGGACGCCTGGCCTGACGGCGTTCCTCGATGTAGGCCTCCAGCTCGCGAAAACGGGGCATGGAGCGCATTTCGAGCTTGGCGCCGTCGTTGAGCACCAGCACCATGTCGCCCCAGGCGCCGAAGCCCCGGGGCACGCTGCGCACCTCCCGGATCTGGCTGTACACCACCTGGGTGCGGTCGCGGCCCAGCCAGCCGCCATTGATCTCGATGCGGCGGCTGGTGATGCGAAAGCGCAGCCACAGGGCGCGCACCAGGGCCCCCACGGCAAAGGGCAGGCCAATCACGGTGAGGCCGAAGAGCAGGTTGGTGATCAGGTCGCCCTTGGCCGGGCCCCCTTCGTAGAACACCGTTTCCTGGATCTCGGTGGGGCTCTGCTTGCTCATCGTCTCAGACCTGCCCGTTGCAGAAGCTGCTCACATTCTTCCAGCAGGGCGTCGTCGCCGCGATCGGCACTGCCGGGCTTGAGGCTGAGCAGCAGCCACACCGGCCCCTGGGGCGAGGCGATCTGCTCACCGATCAGGTGGTTGTGCAACAGGCGTCGCAGGCGGTTGCGCCGCACCGCCCGCTTGTGCACCTTGGAGCTGATCACCACGCCGCAGCGCCAGGAACTCGGGGCGTGGCCGCGGTCGGCCTTGGTCTCCAGCGGGGCCTTGGCCGGATGCCAACGCAGCGAGAGGTGGGGGCTGTGCAGCTGGCGGCCCCGGCGGTAGAGGGCGTCAAAGACCCGCTGCCCCTTGAGCCTGTGGCGGCGGGGCAGGGCCATGGGCTCAGACGGCCAGGCGTGAGCGGCCGCGACGACGACGGGTGCGGATCACACGGCGGCCGGTGTGGCTGCGCATGCGCACTCGGAAACCCGACACTCGCTTGCGCTTGCGGCTCGTGCCTCCCAGGGTTCGCTTGGTCATGGCTCTCTGATCGCTCCTTCCGTCGCGTGGTTACTGGTGATGGATCAAGTTATCAGGCCACCCTGCGGTGCCTGACCGCAGCTCAGTTGCTGGGGGGATCGATCTGGATCAGCCAGCTGCCCAGGTAGCCCGAGATCGGCACCTCGCCGGGGGCCTGGGCCAGGGCATTGAACTGGTACATCCCCACATCAAAGGGGTTGAACAGCCGCATGTACACACCAATGGTGTCGGTGTCGGACACCGGCGTGTCAGGAAAAATCTCGATGGCACCGCCGTTTTCGGCGATCTCGATCGTGGCCGGGATGGTCTCCAGGCAGCGCGTGCGCGACAGCATGCCGCCCTTGCTCATCCTGCAGAGTTCCACCCGGCTGGGATCGATCTTGGCGTCAAAGTGATCGGGGATCGTGATGCTCAGCTTGAGGATGGCGGTCTTGCGGTCCTTCGGGCGCAAGACCAGGTAGTACTCCGAGCGCTGCAGGCGCTGGGTGTTGGTCATGAAAAAGTAGAGCTTGCGGTAGTCGCGGTTGTTCTCCCAGCGGAACTCCAGCAGGCCAGGGGTGCCCTGGGCCAGGGCCGCTGGCTGCAGGGCTGCTGGGCTCAGCAGGCTCAGGGCGCTGAGGGCGGCGGTACCGAGACCCGCTGCCAGGGCGAGGGCCAGGGGGCGGCGTGGTGGGTGGAAACCCATGGGGCCTGCTCCGATCAATCTCTTCATCCCAGCAGAGCAGACGCGGTGCTGCGGGGTGGGGTGGTCGGCGGGCTAGCTGGCGCGGTCGGGACGCAGCCGGCTCGCGCCCCGCAGATAGGGATGGCAGGGCTGGCGATCGGGATCCATCCAGGCGTGGGCCAGCAGGCGGATGCAGTGCTCCAGATCACCCGCCACCGCCATCTGCTGGCAGTCGAGCAGAGCTACGCGCTCCCAGCCAGGCCTGCGCCGGGCGATCGCGGCCGGGAAGCAGGCGTCGAGATCGGTGGTCACCGAGAAGGTCACCGAGAGCACCTGATCTCCCTCCAGACCGTTGCGCTCCACCAGCGCCTGCATCAGTTCAGCCACGGCCTCATCGATCGCGGCCACCGTGTTCGCCTCGCTGGTGGTGGCCCCTCGCAGGGCCCTCAGCTGCAGCCCGCCGCTCATGGGCGGAACAGCCACAGGGGCTGGCCGCACCAGCCCAGTTCGAGGCTGAGCAGCTGCTGCACGCGCTCCACCTGGCCGCGGCCGGGGATCAGGCCGCCGAAGCGCTTGGGCGGGGTGCCGAAGGGGACCGGCCGGGTCTTGTCCGCATCCAGCCCGGCCAGGTCGGCCGCCAGGCGGCGGGCCGCCTCCTCGTCCCCGAGAACATCCACCAGACCCAGCTCCAGGGCCTGGGCCCCACTGAACACGCGCCCATCGGCGAAGGCCCGCACCGCCTTGGTCTCGAGCTGGCGCCCTGCGGCCACGGCATCCACGAATTGCTGGTAGCTGGAGTCGATCAGGCTCTGCAGCAGCTCCCGTTCCGCCTCGCTGAGGGCCCGATCCGGCGAGAGGATGTCCTTGTAGAGGCCGCTCTTCACCGTTTCGAAGCTCACGCCGATCCGCTTGAGCAGCTTCGAGAGGTTGTTGCCCCGCAGGATCACGCCGATCGAGCCGGTGATGCTGCCGGGGTTGGCCACGATCTTCTCCGCCGCCACGCCGACGTACACGCCTCCGGAGGCGGAGATGTTGCCGAAACTGGCCACCACCCGGCAGCCCTTCTGACGCAGCCGCAGCAGGGCGGCATGGATCTCCTGGCTGTCGCCCACCGTGCCGCCGGGACTGTCGATCCGCAGCAGCAGGGCCGGGCACTCCCGTTGCTCCACCTGGCGCAGGGCCTTGAGCACCCTGGTGCGTGTGCCCCCGCCGATGGGGCCTTCGATGGCGATTCGCGCCATGGTGCGGCGTGTCTTGCGGCGCCAGGGCCAGACCATGGAACTCTTGTGTGGTTGCCGGATCTTAAAAAGAAGCCCCCACCGGCCTTGAAAACTGCCCCCATGCCCCAGGCCCTGCGCTGGCTGCTGATGCTGTTGCCGTTTGCCCTCTGGGGCACGGCCATGGCGGCGATGCGACCCCTGCTCAGCGACGGCAGCCCCCTGCTGGTGGCCACCCTGCGGCTGCTGCCGGCGGGCCTGCTGCTGCTGCTGGCGGCCCGGCTGCTGGGCCGTCCCCTCGCCATTCACCGCGCCGACTGGCCCTGGCTGCTCGCCTTCGCCCTGGTGGACGGGGCCCTGTTCCAGGGCTTGCTGGCCCGGGGCCTGGTGCAGACCGGGGCTGGCCTGGGCTCGGTGCTGATCGACTCGCAGCCCCTGTTGGTGGCCCTGATGGCCCGCAGCCTGTTCGGCGAGGCGATCAACCCGGTGGGCTGGCTGGGGCTGGTGCTGGGGTTGCTGGGCATCCTCTGCCTGGGCCTGCCGGCCGCCGTGCTGCGGCACTGGTGGCTGGAGGGCCCCCCGGTGCTGGATGAGCGGGCCTGGAGCCATGGCGAGCTCTGGATGCTGGCTGCGGCGGTGGCGATGGCGGTGGGCACGGTGCTCTGCCGCTATGCCGTGCGCCACAGCGACCCGGTGGCGGTCACCGGCTGGCACATGCTGTTGGGAGGGGTGCCGCTGCTGGCGCTCCACGGGGCGCCGCTGCTGGCCTCGGGTGGCCCCTGGCTGCCGGGCTGGTCGTCGCTGCAGTGGGGCCTGATGGCCTACGCCAGCCTGCTGGGCAGCGCCCTGGCCTACGGGTTGTTCTTCTGGTTTGCCAGCAGCGGTGATCTCACCGGCTTCACCGCTCTCACCTTCCTGACTCCCGTGTTTGCCGTGCTCTGTGGGGTGGTGTGGCTGCAGGAGCGGCTCTCGCCGCTGCAGTGGCTGGGGGCCGGCCTGGCGATGGTGTCGGTGCTGCTGATCAACCGCCGCCAGCAGCTCTGGGGAGGACCGCTCTGATGCGCATCCTGGTGGTGAACACCCCGATGGGCCCCCTGGGCAGCGGCGCCGGTGGCGGTGTGGAGCTCACGGCCCTCTCCCTGGTGGCGGGGCTGCTGCAGCGCGGCCACCAGCTGATGGTGCTGGCCGCCGAGGGCTCCCGGCTGCCGTCCAGCTGCGGCGGCGCTGAGCTCTGGCTGGAGCGGGGCGAGGCCCAGCCCAGCTGCCAGCACCAGGAGCGCCACAGCCCGGTGCTGATCCCGGCCGATGGCCTGCTGCCCCGGCTCTGGCGACGGGCCCTGAGCGAGCAGCATCGCGCCGATGTGATCCTGAACCTCGCCTACGACTGGCTGCCGCTCTGGCTCACGCCCCACCTGTCCACGCCCCTGGCCCACCTGATCAGCATGGGATCGGTGGGCGAGGCGATGGATGCGGTGATCGCCGAGGTGGCGGCCCGCCAGCCGGGGCGCCTGGCCTTTCACACCGCCGCCCAGGCCGCCGATTTCAGCCTGCCGGCAGCGCCGCGGCTGGTGGGCAACGGTTTCGATCTGGATCAGTACGGCTTCAATTCCCAGCCGGAGCGGCTGCTGGGCTGGGCCGGCCGCATCGCCCCCGAGAAGGGCCTGGAGGATGCGGCGGCCGTGGCGGCCCAGCTGCAGATTCCCCTGGCGGTGTGGGGTCTGCCCCAGGATCCGGCCTATGCCCGCTGGGTGGAGAGCTCCGTGCCCCCCGGCACACTGCAGTGGCGGGGGTTTCTGCCCACCGAGCAGTTGCAGCGCGAGCTGGGGCGCTGTGCGGTGCTGCTCAACACCCCGAAGTGGAACGAGGCCTTCGGCAACGTGGTGGTGGAGGCCATGGCCTGTGGTGTGCCGGTGGCGGCCTATGCCCGAGGTGGCCCGGGGGAATTGGTGCAGGAGGGGCTCAACGGCGCCCTGGCCGCTGCCGATGACCGGGCGGCCCTGGCGCTGGCCACCGAGCGGGCGCTGGGGGTGGAGCGGGCGGCCTGCCGACGCTGGGCGGAGCGCCACTGCTCCCGGGCGGTGTTCGCCGAGCGGATCGAGGGCTGGCTGGAGGAGGTGTGGCGGGAGGCAGGGCTGCAGGGGGGAGGTGCTGCAGCGGCGGGTGGCCCCGGCCGGCGCAGATAGGGTCGCCCCAGTTCCCTGGGCCCTGTGACCCCTGCTCCAGTTCCCACCTGCCAGCGTCGCCGGGTGCTGCTGCTCTGTCTTGGCCTGGGGGTGGTGCTGTTTCTGTGGCAGCTGGGGGTCAGCGGCCTGGTGGACGAGACGCCGCCGCTGTTCGCCGCCTCGGCCCGGGCGATGGCCGAGGCCGGCGACTGGCTGATTCCGTGGGTCAACGGCCTGCCGCGCTACGACAAGCCGCCCCTGGTGTACTGGGGGATGGGCCTGGTCTATGCCCTTCCCGGCCAGGGGTGGTGGAACCCCCTGGGCACCTGGGCGGCCCGGCTGCCCTCAGCCCTGGCCTCGATCGGGCTGATGCTGGCCCTGGCCGACACCCTGCTGCGCTGGCCCCAGCACGGCCGCCGTGCCGCCCTGGCTGCCCTGACGGCAGCCGTGGCCTTCGCCCTCTCGCCCCTGGTGCTGCTGTGGGGACGGATCGCGGTGAGCGACGGCCTCTTTACCGGTTGCCTGGGCCTCAGCCTGCTGCTCTGCTGGCGCTGCTACGCCGCGGGCGGCCGCGGCTGGTGGTGGGGCTGGCTCTGGCTGGGCCTGGCGGTGCTCACCAAGGGGCCGGTGGCGGTGCTGTTGCTCGGCCTCACCCAGCTGCTGTTCGGCTGGCTGCAGGGTGACCTGGCGCGGCTCTGGTGCCGGCTGAGGCCGCTGCCGGGCCTGGCGATCACGGCAGCCCTGAGCCTGCCCTGGTACGGCCTGGCCCTGGCGGTGGAAGGGGAGCCGTTCTGGCGCAGCTTCTTCGGTTACCACAACCTGCAGCGCTTCACGGCTGCGGTGAACAACCACTCCCAGCCCTGGTGGTTTTTCGGGCCGGTGCTGCTGCTGGCCAGCCTGCCCTGGAGCCCCGTGTTGCTGCTGGGCCTGCTGCAGGGCCTCAGGGGCCCCAGGCCCTGGCGCCGGCACTGGGTTCCGGTGGCGCCGTTGGCACCGGCCCTGTCGCTGCAGCGCTACAGCGCCTGCTGGCTGCTGGCGGTGCTGCTGTTCTTCACCCTGGCGGCCACCAAACTGCCCAGTTACTGGCTGCCCGCCACGCCTGCGGCGGGGGTGCTGGTGGCCCTGGCGGCCCAGCGGGCCCAGCCCCAGCGCCGGGCCTGGACTTGGGCTGCAGCCACCACAGTGCTGCTGAGCCTGGCGATGGCCCTTGCTTTCGCCGCCGCCCCCCTGTGGCTGCCCCTGGTGATCACGCCGGAGATGCCTTCGCTGCCCCAGGAGCTGCTGGCGTCGGGCCTGCTGGCCCTCGCCGCCGCCTGCTATGGCCTGGCGGCCCTGGTGGGGGCGCTGTTGTGGTGGAGGCGTCAGCTGAACCCGCTACCGGGGCTGGCGGCGCTGCAGGTTCCGCTGCTGCTGTTCGTGCCGCTGGTGCTGCTGCCCAGCTGGCAGCTGGGGGATCGGCTGCGGGGCCTGCCGGTGCGGGCCATGGCCAGCGCCGTGCGGCAGCACCAGACGCCAGCCCAGCCCCTGGCGATGGTGGGCATGTTGAAGCCCTCGCTTCACTACTACAGCCGCCGCGTGGTGATCTACGAGGGGGCACCGGCCACGGGGCTGGTGAACCTGGCCGATCGCCTGGCCCGGGAGCGACGCCGCAGCCAGGAGCCAAGCGGAGTGGAGGAGCAGCCCACGCTGTTGCTGGTGATCGATGCCGAAACGGCTCAGCGGCCCCACTGGCGCGATCTGCAGCCCGAGCTGCTGGCCTCCGCCGGGATCTATCGGCTCTGGCGCCTGGATCGCCAGCGGCTGGAGCGCAGGGCTGCGCAGCTGCGTGCCGCCGGCGTGGGGCCCGACTGGCAGGATCCGCGGCCCGAGCGCTACTGAGAGCTGACGCTGTCGGGGCTGTCGGCGTCAGGGCTGTCGGCGAGGATCCGACGGCGGCAGAAGCTGCAGCTGCCCCAGCGGGCCATCTCGCCGGCTGGGGCAGGGCAGTGGCAGGCCGGGCAGGTGGCCATGCCATGCACGTCCACCCGACTGGGGTGGCGGGCCCAGCTGCCCGCTGTCTCCTCGCCGGCCAGCTCCGGTTTGGTGGCCGGATGGTGCTGGGTGAGGCGTACCTCCCGCACGGCAAAGCCGGCGGCCCGCAGGCTGCCGAGCAGCTGGTGGCGGTTGTACTGCAGGGCCTGGAGCCAGGGGCCGGGGGCGGCCCCCACCGTGAGCACGGAGCCCTGCAGGCGCAGGGGGCGGCAGTGGGGGGCCAGCTGGGGGCCGGCCAGGCTGGGCCAGCGCTGCCACAGCGCACCCAGGTTGCCCTGGCGTTGCCACTGCTGCTGGAGGGAAGCGAGGCACTGGCCCAGGGCCGTGGCCGGCGGCTGGCTGGCCGGCACCATCACCGTGATGCTGCCAATGCGGCGCTGCCCCATGGCCTGGCCGCTGCTGCGGTTCCGGTTCCGCTTCGAGCCTTCTTGTGCCATCAGCCTGAACCTGCCATCAGCCGGAGCGCTTGACCACTCTGAACCTGGCACCCGCTTGACCGTGCCAGCAACCAGATCCCGCTGACCAACCGCCCTTGCCACCAGCTCCGCGCCGCCGCCCCTGGTCCCGGAGCACCTCAGTGGTGGTCCCCAGTGCCCTCACGCCGTGAGCCGCCCGGGCGATGCAGAGCGCCTTGGTGCTGGGCCGATCAGACGCTGGTGGCGTTCATGGTTAGCCTCTGGCCTTGCCCCCAGCTGCGCCATGGGCTTTTTTGACCGCCTCAGCCGACTGCTCCGTGCCAACGCCAATGCGGCGATCGGCAGCATGGAGGATCCCTCCAAGATCCTTGACCAGTCCGTCGCGGACATGCAGTCCGACCTGATCAAGCTCCGCCAGGCTGTGGCCACGGCCATTGCCAGTCAGAAGCGGATCGCCAACCAGGCCGAACAGGCTGAGAGCCAGTCCAAGACCTGGTATCAGCGCGCCGAACTGGCCCTGCAGAAGGGGGAGGACGACCTCGCCCGCGAGGCCCTCACCCGCCGCAAGACCTACGACGACACCGCCACCGCCCTCAACACCCAGCTCAAGAGCCAGGCCGGCCAGGTGGACGCGCTCAAGAAGACCCTGGTGTCCCTGGAGGCCAAGATCGCCGAGGCCAAGACCAAGAAGGACATGCTCAAGGCCCGGGCCCAGGCCGCCCAGGCCCAGGAGCAGCTGCAGAGCGCCGTGGGCAACCTCGGCACCAACTCCTCGATGGCGGCCTTTGAGCGCATGGAAGAAAAGGTGCAGAACCTGGAGGCCCGCAGCCAGGCCGCTGCCGAGTTGGCCGGTGCCGACCTGGAGAGCCAGTTCGCCGCCCTCGAGAGCAGCGATGTGGACGATGAGCTCGCCGCCCTCAAGAACCGGCTCTCCGGCGCCGCCGGCCCCGCTCCGGTGGCCCTGCCGAAAGACAGCGACCCCGTGCCCCAGTTGGAGCCGGTGAAGGTGGCCGAGGTGGATGCCGAACTCGAAGAGCTCAAGCGCTCAATCGACAAGCTCTGAGCGGGGCCCTGTGGGCGATGGGCCATGGGCCAGGCCCACCCGGCTCCCATGCCCTCAGCGTTCCGTTCCCGGTCGGGAGCAGGCGTGCCCTTAGCTTGAAGCCCTGGTTCCAGGGCGTTGCCCGCCCCCCAACTTCCCCCGTTCCCCCTCCTGCTGTTCCCGTGGCTGCTGCTGTGTCCGTCGTCCATCTCACCGATGCCAACTTCGAGGCTGAGGTGATCGCCTGCAGCGAAGCCGTGCTGGTGGATGTCTGGGCTGAGTGGTGTGGCCCCTGCCGACTGATGGCACCGCTGATGGACTGGGCCGCCAGCGATTACGCCGGCCGCCTCAAGGTGGGCAAGCTCGAGGCCGATCCCAATCCTGTCAGCCGCGACCGCCTCCAGGTGCAGGGCCTCCCCACCCTGGTGCTCTTCAAGGCCGGAGCCCCGGTGGCTCGCCACGAGGGCGCCATGGCCAAGGCCCAGCTCAAGGCCATTTTGGATGCCCATCTCTGAGCGCCTGGCCCAGTTGGGCAGCGGCGTCTTTGCCCGCAACGATCGCCGCAAGAGCGCCTACAGCCTGCGCGCCGCTGGTGCCGACAGCGGCCTGGACCCCCTGCTCGATCTCTCCCTGGGCTCCACCGATCTTCTGCCGCCGCCCGAGGCGATCGCGGCGATGGCGCGCGCCCTCCCTGCCCCCGCGAGTGCGGCCTACTGCCTCCACAACGCCACGCTGCCCTTCCGGGAGGCCGCGGCGGCCTGGGCCCAGCGGCGCTTCGGGGTGGCCGTTGATCCGCAGCGCGAAGTGCTGCTGCTGGTGGGCTCTCAGGAGGGCACGGCCCACCTGCCGCTGGCGGTGCTGAATCCCGGCGATGCCGCCCTGCTGCTCGACCCCTACTACCCCTCCCACCTGGGGGGCCTGCAGCTCGCCTCGGCCCGGCCCCAGCTGTTGCGCCTCGATGCGGCAAGCGGCTGGCGGCCGGATTTCGAGCGGGTGTCCACCGCCGAGTGGGAGGCCCTCAAGCTGATGGTGCTGGGCTTCCCCCACAACCCCACCGCCACCACCGGCGAGCAGGCCTGGGTGGATGCGGCCATGCACAAGGCCCTGCGCCACGACCTGGTGCTGGCCCACGACAATCCCTACGTGGACCTGGCCCTGGAGGGCGAGGCCCCGGCCCTGCTGCGCCACCCGGGTTGGCGCAGCCACGGCATCGAGTTCTTTTCCCTCTCCAAGAGCTGGTGCCTCGGTGGCTTCAGGCTGGCCTTCGCCATCGGCGCTGAGTGGTTGATCACCGCCCTGAGGCAGCTCAAGGGGGTGGTCGATTTCAACCAGTCCCTCGCCCTCCAGGCCGGGGCGATCGCGGCCCTGGAGCAGGCTTCCCACTGGCCGGCTCAGCTGGGCCAGACCTATCGGCAGCGGCGCGACCACATGACCGTGGCCCTGGAGGCGGTGGGCTGGCCGGTGCGGCGCCCCAGCATGGCGCTGTATCTGTGGCTGGCTCTCCCACCCCAATGGCAGGGCCAGCAGGGCGAGGGCTCCGAAGCTTTCTGCGCCGCCCTGCTGCAGGCCACCGGGGTGGCTCTCACTCCCGGCAACGGCTTTGGTCCCGGCGGCGAGGGCTGGGCCCGCCTGGCCCTGGTCCACCCCACCGAGCGGCTGCAGCAGGGAGCCGCCCGCATCGGCACCTGGCTGGCCGCCGGGGCGCCCCGGTGAGCGGCTGGCAGATCCGGCGGTTGCCCGTGTGCGCCAGCACCGAGTGGGAGCTCGATCGCTGGCTGCGCCACATCCCTCCCGGCCCCCAGGGCCCCGATCCATGCCGGGCCGTGGTGGCCAGGCGGCAGCGCCACGGCCGGGGTCAGAGGGGGCGGCCCTGGAGTGCGCCCCCCGGTGGGGTGTGGCTCAGCTGCGCCTTCCCCTGGCCGGCGGAGTCCCAGGCCAGCCTGGCCCTGGCCGTGGCCGTGGGGCTGGCCAGGGAATTGGAAGCCCTGGATCTGCCGGTGCGGATCAAGTGGCCGAACGATCTGCTGCTGCATGGCCGCAAGCTGGCGGGCCTGCTGCCGCGCCTGCGCTGGCGCGGCGACAGGCTGCTCTGGGCCCAGGCCGGCATCGGTCTGAATGGCACCAACCGGGTGCCGCCGGGCGCGATCTCCGTGGCTCAGGCCCTGGCCCGTCCCGGGCGGCGGCCCCTCCCCGGCAGGGGCCGCTGGCATCCCCAGGCCTCTCCCCGGCGTCTGGAGGCCAGGGTGCGGCGGGCACTCGGCTGGGCGATGGCCCAGGCCGCTGCTGCTGAGCTGGTGCGGGCCGAGGCCGAACAGCGGCTCTGGCGACCGGCCGAGGGGGTGCTGCTGGGGGCGGAGTCCTGGCAGGTGGCCGGCCTGGAGCCCGATGGTCGCCTGCGGCTGCAGCGGGGCTCGGCGCTTACCTGGCTGAGCCGCAGCTTCTGAACGCGTCTTCCAGGCGACACCCCACAGCGGCACCAGGACGGCTGACGGGTGAGAATGGGCGCTCCCAGGGGCTGCTGGGATCCGCTCTCGCCTGCACCGACGCTCGCCCCACTGCCTGCTCGATCCGCTCCATGGCGCGTTTGTACCCTCACCACTTTCTGCCTGCCGTCCTGGTGACGGGTGGGGCTTTGCTCGGCCTGGCGGGCCTAGGGCTCGCCCAGGAGCGCCCACCGGCCAGCACGGCAGCGTCGCCGCCGCTTCAGCCCTCGGCGCCGGCCGAGGCTTCTGGCCTCCCTGCTGGCGGCGGCGACGACCCCGCACCTGAGGCCAGCAGCGGCGGTGTCCGGGTGAACCCCCGCCCGGCCCAACCGCTGCGCCCGGCCCAACCGCTGCGCCCGGAGCGCACGCCAGCCGCCACGGCCCCGGCCCCCCGCTCGGCGCCACCAGCCACAGCCCAAGATTCCCGGCCACCAGCCAGCTTTGATTCCTCCCTCGACGCCCTGGTGCGAGAGGGTGTTGTCACCCCGGCGGAACGGGAGCGCTTGCGCTCCGGCAGCCGTGCCATTCCCTTCAGCAGCCCGGCGAATGTTCAGGCCTGCAGCAGCGGCGCCCTCTCGGCTCAGGAGTGCCGCAGGGGCGTGGTGGTGCGGGGCTGGGGCCGCCCTGGCCATGCCTTCTCGGGCTCTGGTGGCCTGCTTGGCGGCGCCGAGAACGGCCTGGCTGGCCCTGGACAGCAGCTGATCGGCGGGGCCCCGCTCTCCACCCCGCTCACGGTTCCCGTGGCGGCCCTGCTGGCCGGAGGCGGAGGCGGCTTCCGGCTCGCCGATGTCTTCGCGGTCACGCCTCGCCCCTCGCCGATCGGTGGCAACGGCAACCGCAGGCTGCTCTTTCCCCTGATCGGCTCGGCCGTGACCAGCAGTGGCTTCGGCTTCCGCATGCACCCCGTGCTCGGCAGCTGGCTCATGCATGCCGGCCGCGACCTGGCGGCACCGGAGGGCACCCCGGTGGTGGCCTCCCTCAGCGGCCGGGTGATCAGCAGCGGCGTGGCGGGCGGCTACGGGCTGGCCATCGAGATCGAGCACGAGCGCCCCAGGCGGCGCACGCTCTACGGCCACCTCAGCGAGCTCTACGTGAAGGCCGGCGACCGGGTGCGCCAGGGGGAGGTGATCGGCCGGGTGGGCAGCACGGGCCTCAGCACAGGCCCCCACCTGCATTTCGAGCTGCGGCTGCCCGGCGATGGCGGCTGGATGGCGGTTGATCCCGGCGATCTCGACCCCGGCCAGGCGGCCGGCGGCAGCGATGCCATCGCCCTGCTGATGGGCCAGCTGCTGCAGAGCCTGGAGCGGCCGATCGCGCCCCTGAGCCCTGCCCCTCCAGCGGGCTAGGGGGCGGCCAGGGCCGGCGCCTGGCTGGTCGTCTCGGTGATTCGGCCATCGCGGAAATGGACCACCCGGTCGGCGCGGGCGGCCACATCGTCTTCATGGGTCACCATCACCACGGTCATGCCGCCGCGGTGCAGTTCATCGAAGATGGCCAGCACCTCCTCGGTGGTGCGGGAATCCAGGGCGCCCGTGGGTTCGTCGGCCAGCAGCAGGGCGGGTTGGTTGATGATCGCCCGGGCGATCGCCACCCGCTGCTGCTGGCCGCCGGAGAGCTGGTTGGGCTTGTTCTGCAGGCGATCGGTCAACCCCACCCGCCCCAGGGCCTCTGCGGAGCGCCGCCGCCGTTCGGGGGCCGACACCCCGGCGTAGACCATCGGCAGCATCACGTTGTCCAGGGCCGAGAGCTGGGGCAGCAGGTGGAACTGCTGGAACACGAATCCCAGATCGCGGTTGCGCAGATCGGCCAGCTGGTCGTCGTTGAGCTGATTCACCAGAGTGCCGTTGAGCCGGTAGCTGCCGGCACTGGGCCGATCCAGACAGCCCAGGATGTTCATCGCCGTGCTCTTGCCCGAACCCGACGCCCCCATCACGGCCAGATAGTCGCCCCGGTTGACGGTGAGGCTCAGACCATCAAGGGCCCGCACCTCCATATCCCCGGAGCCGTAGATCTTCTCCACAGCCTCCAATTGGGCTACGGGCTGGTTTGAAGACATGGGCTGGAGGGGAGACGCTGCATCTGCGGGGCTGGATCAAGCCTGTGGGTGGGGCCAAATCAACCGATCGGCGGAGCCGTGGCGCTGGCGATGGCCTGCTGCAGGATCGGCGTGCCAACCACGGCCTCGCTGGCCCAGGTGAACAGCGGGCTGGAGAGCACGCCCCCCACCGCCGTGACGATCACACAGCCCACCAGCGCTGTGCGCAGCTCAGGCATGCCGGCAATGGACCAGGAGATTTCCGGGTAGGCCTTCACCACATCAGAGGCTTCCTGGGGTTCTTTCACGACCATCATCTTGATCACGGAGATGTAGTAGTAGATCGAAACAACAGAGGTGACCAGGCCCACCACCACCAGCAGATATTGCTGATCAGCCCAACCCGCGAAGAAGAGATAGATCTTGCCGAAGAATCCCAGCATCGGCGGAATGCCGCCCAGAGAGAGCAGGCAAAGGCTGAGCCCAAGTGTGATCAGGGGGTCCTTCTGATACAGCCCTGCGTAGTCAGAAATACGGTCACTGCCGGTGCGCAGGGAGAACAGGATGATGCAGGCGAATGCCCCCAGGTTCATGAACAGGTAGGCGGCCATGTACAGCACCATGGCGGCGAAGCCATCCTCGGTGCCGCAGACCAGCCCGATCATCACGAAGCCGGCCTGACCGATCGAGCTGTAGGCCAGCATTCGCTTCATGGAAGTCTGGGCCAGGGCCACCACATTGCCCAGCACCATGCTGAGGATGGCCAGCACGGTGAAGAGCAGCTTCCACTGGGCATCAAAGCTCTCGAAGCAGCCCACCAGGATGCGGACGGCCAGCGCGAATCCTGCCGCCTTGGAACCCACCGAGAGGAAGGCCACCACAGGGGTGGGAGAACCCTCGTAGACATCTGGCGTCCATTGGTGGAAGGGCACGGCGGCGATCTTGAAGGCCACGGTGGCCAGCACGAACACCAGGGCCAGGGCGGTGACCGGCGAGGCGCTGGTCTGCAGGGCCAGGGCCACCGCGTCGAGCCCGGTGGCGCCACCGGTGAGGCCGTAGAGCAGGGAGGCCCCATAGAGGAACACCGCCGCCGCAGCGGAGCCCACTAACAGATATTTGAGCGCCGCTTCCGAACTGCGGGCGTCCCGCTTCATGTAACCCGCCAGCAGATAGCTCGACACCGAGAGCGTTTCCAGCGAGATGAAGATGCTCACCAGGTCGGTGGCCCCACAGAGGAACATCGCGCCCAGAGTGGCGGCCAGCAGGATGGCCGCGTACTCGCCCACAGGAGTGCCGCTGCGCTCCACATAGCGCCAGCTCAACAACAGCGAGATGAAGGTGGAGGCCGCCACCACACCCCGGAAGGCGATGGCCAGATTGTCGGCGAGGAAGGAGCCCAGGAAGGACGGCTCCAGCAGCGGGGTGTTCCACTGCAGGGCAAGCAGCACCAGGGCGCTGCCGAGGCCGGCGTAACAGAGGGGCGGCACCCAGCGGCTGGCGGCCTTCTCGCCGGCCAGATCCACCAGCAGGCAGGCGATCAGGGCCAGCAGCACGGCCACCTCGGGGGCGATGGCGCCGGCATTGAGCTGGAGGTTCAGCCCGGCACTGCCGAGGCCCCCTCCGATGGTCTGGGCAACGGGCTGAGCCACGGCTGCGGCGGTGGCGGTCAGCACCGCTGCAGCTGTGGCAGGCACCGCCGCTTCGACTGTGGTCGGAACCACGGCTGGGAGAACACCGAGCAGGGAGATCACGGGGGTGATACGGCCAGATTTGGTGCCGGAACTGTAGCGGCGTTGAACCGGTTCGCTCAGCGGCTTGATGCGGTGGCGGCCGCCGATGCGATAAAGAGGGGAGAGGTCGTTCGCCTGTCTGTGGGTCATACCCTGGTCATCGTTGAGAGCCCCACCAAGGCCCGCACCATCCGTGGATTCCTGCCGAAGGACTTCCGCGTGGAGGCCTCCATGGGGCATGTGCGCGACCTGCCGAACAACGCCAGTGAGATCCCTGCGGCTCACAAGGGAGAGAAGTGGGCGAACCTGGGCGTGAACACCGCCAGCAACTTCGAGCCGCTCTACGTGGTGCCGAAGGACAAGAAGAAAGTGGTGAAGGAGCTCAAGGATGCCCTCAAGGGCGCCGACCAGTTGCTGCTGGCCACGGACGAGGACCGGGAGGGTGAAAGCATCAGCTGGCACCTGTTGCAGCTGCTACAGCCCAAGGTTCCCGTCAAGCGAATGGTGTTCCACGAGATCACCAAGGCCGCCATCGGCCGCGCCCTCGACGACACCCGCGAACTCGACATGGAGCTCGTGCACGCCCAGGAGACGCGCCGGATCCTCGATCGGCTGGTGGGTTACACCCTCTCGCCGCTGCTCTGGAAGAAGGTGGCCTGGGGCCTGTCGGCCGGCCGGGTTCAGTCGGTGGCGGTACGCCTGCTGGTGCAGCGCGAGCGGGCCCGCCGGGCCTTCCACAGCGGCAGCTACTGGGACCTCAAGGCCCAGCTGGAGCAGTCCGGCGGTCGCTTCGAGGCCAAACTCAGCCACCTCAAGGGGGAGCGCATCGCCGGCGGCTCTGATTTCGATGAGACCACCGGTGCTCTCAAGGCCGGCAGCCGAGTGCGGCTGCTGGCCGAGGACGAGGCCCGCAGCCTCCAGGCCGCCGTGCAGAGCGGGGCCTGGTCAGTGGCGCAGGTGGAGGCCAAACCCAGTGTGCGCAAGCCAGTGGCGCCCTTCACCACCAGCACCCTGCAGCAGGAGGCGAACCGCAAGCTGCGGCTCTCGGCCCGCGAGACGATGCGCGCCGCCCAGGGGCTCTACGAGCGGGGCTTCATCACCTACATGCGCACCGACTCGGTGCACCTCAGCGACCAGGCGATTCAGGCGGCCCGCAGCTGCGTGGCGGCCAAGTACGGCGACACCTACCTGAGTCCCGCTGTGCGGCAGTTCTCCACCAAGGCCCGCAACGCCCAGGAGGCCCACGAGGCGATCCGGCCGGCGGGGGAGAGTTTCCGCGATCCAGGCGACACCCGACTCGAAGGCAGGGATCTGGCCCTCTACGAACTGATCTGGAAGCGCACCGTGGCCAGCCAGATGGCTGAGGCGCGGCTCACGATGCTGGCCGTGGATCTGGAGGTGGAGGGCGGCAGCCTCGGCACGGCGCGCTTCCGCGCCAGCGGCAAGCGGATCGATTTCCCGGGCTTCTTCCGCGCCTACGTGGAGGGCAGCGACGACCCCGATGCGGCCCTGGAGGGCCAGGAAGTGCTGTTGCCGGCCCTGGCGGTGGGCGATGCTCCGGCCTGCCAGGGGGTGGAGGCCCTCGGCCACCAGACCCAGCCTCCAGCGCGCTACAGCGAGGCCGCCCTGGTGAAGATGCTGGAGAAGGAGGGCATCGGCCGGCCCTCCACCTACGCCTCGATCATCGGCACGATCGTGGACCGGGGTTACGCCACGCTGCTGAACAACTCCCTCACCCCCAGCTTCACGGCCTTCGCGGTGACGGCCCTGCTGGAGGAGCACTTCCCCGACCTGGTGGATACGAGCTTCACCGCCCGGATGGAGCAGAGCCTCGACGAGATCTCCCATGGCCAGGTGGCCTGGCTGCCCTACCTCGAGTCCTTCTACAGAGGCGAAAAGGGTCTCGAAACCCAGGTGCAGCAGCGCGAGGGTGACATCGACCCCGGCGTCTCCCGCACCGTGTCACTGGAGGGGCTGCCCTGCGTGGTGCGGATCGGCCGCTTCGGGGCCTACCTGGAAACCAAGCGGGTGGCCGATGACGGCACCGAGGAGCTGCTCAAGGCCACCCTGCCCCTGGAGATCACCCCGGCCGATCTCGACGCCGACAAGGCCGAGCTGCTGCTGCGCCAGAAGGCGGAAGGTCCCGAGTCCCTGGGCGAGGACCCCGAGACGGGTGAGCAGGTGTACCTGCTGTTCGGCCAGTACGGCCCCTACGTGCAGCGCGGCCAGGTGAGTGAGGCCGTTCCCAAGCCCAAGCGCGCCTCGCTGCCGAAGGGCCAGAAGCCTGAGGAGCTCAGTCTCGCCGATGCCCTGGGCCTGCTGCGCCTGCCCCGGGCCCTTGGCGACCACCCCGAGGGTGGACGGGTGGAGGCAGGCCTGGGCCGCTTCGGGCCCTACGTGGTGCACCACAAGGGCAAGGGCGAGAAGGACTACCGCTCGCTCAAGGCAGAAGACGACGTGCTCACGGTGCCCCTTAGCCGCGCCGTTGAACTGCTGGCGATGCCCAAGCGCGGCCGCGGCGGCCGCACCGCCCTCAAGCAGCTCGGGCAGCCCGAGGGCAGCGAGGAAGCGGTGCAGCTCTTTGATGGTCCCTACGGCCTCTACGTGAAGCAGGGGAAGGTGAACGCCTCCCTGCCGGAGGGCACCACGGCCGACACCATCACCCTGGAGCAGGCGATCGAGCTGCTGGCCGCCAAGGCCGCCACAGGCAAGGCCGCCAAGGGCAAGGCCCCCTCGGGCAAGACAGCCACAGGCAGGAGCTCCGCGTCAGCCAAGACCACCGCTGCCAAGGCGGCCAGGAGCCAGCAGCCTGCCGCCAAGAAGCCTCCGACCACCACCAAGACCGGCAGGCTGCGGGCCAGCGCCGTGCGCGTGATCAAAGCGGCGGAGAGTTGATGCTCCGGCCCTGCCCCGATGGCCGCCGCTGGGGGCGGGTTTTGTGCGCCGGCTTCATCGGCATGCTGCTGGGCGGGTGCAGTGGGACGCCCCTGGGGGAGCAGCTCTCGCGCAGTTTCTCGGCCCCCAGCCCCGCCGCGCCCGGCGATGGTGCCCCTGCGGCCACGGACGCAACCGCACCACCGGCCACCCCGGGATCCCCTGGCGCAGCCCCGAGCGCAGATGCCACGGCCCCTTCAGCCGATCAGTCGAAAGATCAGCGGGGGGGACCTGCCCCCCGGGCGCCCGTGCTCTCCCCCGCTCCCTACAGGATCACCCTGAAGCTGGCCGGTGCCGATCCGGCTGCGCCCGCCGAGGCCCTCACCGAGGCCCTGCGGGCAGCCGGAGTGCCCTTTGAAGTGGAGATGATCGAGCGGGTGCCCTCCTCCGGCAGTGCCGCCGCCCCTGCCCCCACAACCACTCCCGCTCCCGTCCCAGCCCCAGGCCCTGCGCCCTCCCCGCCGCCTGCGGCTCCGGCGACCCGCTGATGGCTCCCCGGCCCGTCAACCGCAGCCTCAGCCGCCGCCAGGCCCGCCAGCTGATGGACACCGCCTACCTGGCCGCAGCCACCGGGCTGCTCTGGCTGGCGCTCTACTACCTGCCGGTGGGCAGTCCCCTGTTCCGGCTGGCCCTGCCCCTGCCCCTGGCCCTGCTGCAGCTGCGCCACGGCTGGCGCTGCGCCGTGGAGGGGCAGGCGGTGGCCTGCCTGCTGGCGGTGGCCCTGATGGGGCCGATCCGCGGCCCGCTGCTGCTCTTCCCCTATGGCCTGCTGGCCCTCTGGCTGGGCTGGTGCTGGCGGCGCAAGCTGAACTGGTGGCTCAGCTGGTCGGTGGGCAGCCTGATCGGCGCCGCCGGCTTCCTGGTGCGGGTGGCGGTGCTCTCTGTGCTGGTGGGGGAAAATCTCTGGGTGGTGATCACCACGGCGGCGGCCGGCCTGCTGGAGCGCCTGGCTGGGCTGGTGGACCTGGTGTCCGCCATCGACCTGGCCCAGGTGCAGGTGGCGGCGGTGGTGCTGGTGCTGGTTCAGAACGCCATCGTGGTGCTCACCCTGCACGCCGTGGCCTACTGGATCTTTCCGCGCTTGCAGGCGCCCATCAGCGAACCGCCCGCAGCCCTCAGGGCCCTGGTGGCCCTCGATCCCCTCTGACCATGCCGGCCCCGCCGGCGGAGGCTGTCGCCTGGGGTCGCAGCCGCCCGGTGCTGTTGCTGGCGGCCACGGCCACGGCGGCGGTGGAGGGGATCTCCGCCGCCGGGGCCACTCCCGCCTCCCGGCGTGCCACGGCCGCCGCCGATGCCGAGCTGGTGGTGCACGGACCGCTCGGGCCTCGCCCCCATGCCCTGCCGCCCCTGCCGGCGGGGGTGAGCCCTGCCCTGATCAGTCACGTGGTGCTGGAGCGTCTGGGGCTGCTGGAGCGCCTGCAGGTGGTGGACCTGGGCTGCGCCGTGGCTCCCGCCGTGCCCCACCTGCGCCTGCCGGCCCTGGAGGGAGCGGGGCCAGCGCGCTGCGTCAGCAGCGGCCGGGCGCTGCCGCTGCAACGGGTGCGGGCGCTGCTGGAGCGGGGACGCCGCTGGGGGGAGCGCAGTGCGCCGGACTGCCCTCTGCTGCTGGCGGAGTGTGTGCCCGGCGGCACCACCACGGCCCTCGGGGTGCTGCGGGGGCTGGGGGTGGCTGCCGATGGGCTGGTGAGCGGCAGCCTGCTCCACAGCGACCATGCCCTCAAGGCCCGCCTGGTGGGGCAGGGCCTGGCCCGGGCAGCCCTGGGGGACGCCGGGGTGGCTGGAGGAGCGGTTGGAGGAGCCGTTGGCAGTGGGACTGATCCGCTGGCCGTGCTGGCCGCCGTGGGGGATCCGATGCAGCCGCTGGCGGCGGGCCTCGCCCTGGCTTTCGCCCGCCGCGGCGGCACCGTGCTTCTGGCCGGCGGCAGCCAGATGGCGGCGGTGCTGGCCCTGGTGCTGGCCCTGGCCGCCCCCCGGGAGCGGCTGGGTCTGGCGGCCCGCATCACGGTGGCCACCACCGCCTGGGTGGCCGATGAGCCCGGCAGCGATCTGGCCCTGTTGCTGCAACGCCTGGGGCATCGCTGGCAGGTGGTGCCGCAGCTGGCGCCCGCGGGGCTGCGCTTCTCGGCCTGCCGCAGCGCTGCCCTGCGCGACTACGAACGGGGCTACGTGAAGGAGGGCGTGGGCGCCGGTGGTCTGGCCGTGCTCTGGGAGCAGCTGGGCCACAGCCCTGAGGCCCTCGCCCAGGCCTGTGACCTGGCCTGCCGCCAGCTGCTCGGGGGCTGACCGGCCCCATGGGCCGGGTTGGGCCGGCTCCTACGGTCGGTCCATGGCCTGTTCACCGGAGTTCCTCTCCCGCCGAGAGCTGCTGCGCCTGGGAGTGGGGGCGGCGGCGGTGGGAGCCCCCTGGCTGCTCGGCGGCTGCCGGGCTGCACCCCAGGCAGCGGTGCTGGCGCTCACGGCCCAGGAGTTGCCGGCTGCCTGGCTCAAGGGCCTGCCCGACGGTTGGCGGGCTCGCCAGCTCGAGGCGCCCCAGGCCGTGCTGGAGCAGGGCCGGCGCGACCCCGTCGCCGCCCTGCTGGCCCTCAGTGATGGCTGGGCCGGCTCGGTGGCATCCTCCAGCTGGCAGCCCTTCGGGGCCCCGGAGCTGCTGGCCCGCCTCACCCCCCTGGCGGCGTCGGCCAGCAGGTTGTTCGCGCCCGAGGGGCAGCCGGCGCTGGCCTACCCGTGGTCGTTCACGCCCTGGGTGATCCTGCTGCGCTCCCGTCCCGACCTGCAGGAACGGGCTGAGCAGGGCTGGTCGCTGCTGCTGGATCCGAGCCTGCGCGGGCGGCTGGTGCTGCCCTCCAGCCCCAGGGTGTGCATGGCCCTGGTGGGCTCCGAGCCGGAGCAGCTGAAACAGCTGCGGCGCCAGGCCCTGGCCTACGACGAACGCGATGGCCTCAACCTGGTGCTCAGCGGCGAGGCCGAGGCCGCCGTGCTGCCGCTGCGCCGGTTGGTGCCGCTGCTGCGCCGCGACCTGCGCCTGGCCGTGCTGTGGCCCGCCAGCGGGGCGCCGCTCAGCTGGCAGCTGCTGCTGAGGCCCACCGGCGTGGAGCAGCCCGTGCCCCTGGCCTGGCTGGCGGAGCTGCTGGAGGGGCCGCTGCTGGCCTCCCTGCTGGCGGCCGGCTGGGTGCCGCCCCTGCCGCGAGAGCAGCTGGAGCCGCTGGTGAGCCGCTTCCCGGCGGCCACCGCCAATCTGCTGCTGCCGCCAGCGGGTCTGCTCGAGCGCTGCTGGAGCCTGCCCCCCCTCGACACTGCCGAGCGCCTGGCCCTGCAGAGCCGCTGGGACGCCGCGGCGCCGCTGCCCGGAACCTGAAGCCCAGCCCCTGAACACCCGGCGGCCCGCTCAACCCCAGAGCCGCCGCCGCGGCGCGGCCGCCAGGCGGCGGTGGGTGTCGGCCAGCAGCTCGGGGATCGCCAGCCCATGGGGGCAGCGGGGCAGGCAGGCGCCGCACTCCCGGCAGGCCTCGGCATTGAGGCTCTCCCACCAGTGGCCCGCCCGGCCGATCAGGTTGTAGCGCTCCCGGGCAAAGCTCTCCATGCCATGGCCCACGGCCACGTTGCGCAGCCGCAGCAGCTCGGGAATCGGCACGGCACTGGGGCAGGGCAGGCAGGCCCGGCACTGGCCGCAGCGCTCGGCGCCTAGCCGCTCCGCCGCCCCCTCGCTCAGCCGGGCCAGAGCCGCCCTGACCTCATGGCTGAGACCCTCGGGGCTGGCCTGGCCGAGCGGGCCGCCGCCCCCCAGTTCACCCGCCTGCCAGCGCTCGGCCCAGATCAGATCCCCGGGCTGGGCCGCCCCCAGGCTGAGGGTGGAGATCCCCTGCTCCAGCAGAAAGCGGTAGGCCAGCTCCAGGGGCTGGAACGGCGCGCAGTCGGCCAGCAGCTCGGTCGAGGGGGCATAGAGCTGGCCGCCCTTGTCGGCGGGGGAGATGGCCAGCACCCCCAGGCCTGCCGCCAGGGCGGCCCGCGCCAGGGGCAGGCGGCTCTGGTCGAACAGGTGCACGTGCAGGGCGCAGAAGCTGAAGCGACCGCTGGCCAGGGCCTGCTCGATCACGGCCTGGCTGCCGTGGCTGCTGAAGCCCACCTGGCCCACCAGCCCTTGTTCCAGGGCCCAGGCGAGCAGTTCGGCGCCCGGCCCCTGGCAGGCCCAGGCCAGGTGCTCGGGCGTGTTCAGCCCGTGCACGGCGAGGCCGTGCAGCCGCGGCACCCCCAGGCGCTTGAGGATGCCCTGCAGCTGCTGCTGGCTGCTGGCCAGATCGCCGCCCGGCAGCAGCTTGCTGGTGATCAGCCAGCCCCCCTGGGGCGCCAGGCCCCGCCGCGCCAGGGCGGCGATGGCCTCCCCCAGAAAGCGCTCCGCCGGCCCGTAGGCAGGGGCGGTTTCCAGATGGTTGATGCCGGCAGCCAGGGCCGCGCCCAGCACCGCCTCCATCTGGCCGGGGCTGCCCAGGGCGCGCATTGTGCCCAGGCTGAAGGCCGACACCGCCGGCCCCCGCCCGAACGGCCGTCTAGCTGGGTTCACGCGGCTGATCCGGGGTGTCCGGTTCGCCGGGGTCGCTGGGACTGGGGTCGTTCTCGGGCTGGGCCCGGCCCAGCTGCCGCACCAGCTCGGCGGGGCTCACCGAGTCGAGGAAGCGGCGGAAATGGGCCTGGTCGGCGGCGTCGGCCTCGGCGTCCACCGGAATCGAGGCATCCGCCACCACCTCCTCCAGCATCCAGATCGGCGTGCCGGTGCGCACCGCCAGGGCGATGGCATCGCTGGGCCGGGCATCGACTTCGCTCAGGCCTTCGGGGCCAGGGCTGTCTTGGCTGCGCAGTTTGAGCACGGCGCGGAAGGTGCTCTCCTCGATGGCGTGGATGATCACCCGCTCCAGGCTGAGCCCGCCGGCTTCCAGCAGGGCCACCATCAGGTCGTGGCTGAGGGGCCGGGGGGGGCGGTCATGGCCGAGCCCCACCAGGATGTTCTGGGCCTGGGCCTGGTCGATCCAGATCGGCACCTGGCGCCGGCCCGCCGGGTCCCGCAGCAGCACGATCGGGCTGCGGCTGGCCGCATCCAGGGCGATGCCGGCGACGCGCATTTCGACCATGGCCGGCTGTGCCGCTAGGCAGCGATGAACCCGTGCCTGATTATGGCCAGGAGGACTGGAGCCCACGCCGATGTTCACCGGACTGGTCCAGGCCACGGGCACGATCGAACGGGCTCAGGGCGGCGTGCGGCTGCGCTGGGCCGCCGGCGAGGGCGGCTGGTCGGCCCATGATCTGGCCCTGGGCGAGAGCGTGGCGGTGGATGGGGTGTGCCTCACGGTGGCGGAGCGCTTCAGCGATGGCTTTCGCGCCGATGTCAGTGACGAGACGCTGCGGCGCAGCACCCTGGCGGCCCGGGCCGAACGGCGGGCCGCCGTGAATCTGGAGCCGGCGCTGCGGCTGGCCGATCGCCTCGGCGGCCACCTGGTGAGCGGCCACGTGGATGGGCTGGGCACCGTGCTGGCGGTGGGGGCCGAGGGGGAGTCGTGGCGCCTGGATCTGGCCTGGCAGGATCCCGCCTACGGCCGCTACGTGTGCGACAAGGCCAGTGTGTGCGTGAACGGCATCAGCCTCACCGTGGCGGGCTGCAGCTCCGACGGCGTCAGCTTCTGGATCGCCGTGATTCCTCACACCTGGAAGGGCACCACCCTGCAGGGCCTGCGCCAGGGCGATGCGGTGAACCTGGAGGCCGACCTGCTGGCCAAGTACACCGAGCGTCTGCTCGGCGGCGGCGCCCAGCCGGACCTCGATCGCGCCTGGCTGGCCGAGCACGGCTGGCAGGCCTAGGGTCCAGCCTGTGTGAGAGGCGTCACCATGGCCCAGCTCAGCCCTGCCCGGGATGCGGCGGCCCTGAGAGCCTTCACCCTCGGCGAGGGGGTGCTGATGCTGGTGCTCGGCCTGCTGGCGATGATCTTTCCCCTGGCCGCCTCCCTCTGGGTGACGGTGCTGGTGGCGCTGATCTTTCTGGTGGGAGGACTGCTGGGCTGGATCAACAACCTGATGCGGGCCCGTTTGCTGGGCCGCTGGGTGGCTTTCTGGCGCCTGGTGGTGTCCACCCTGCTGCTGGCTGCGGGGCTGTCGATGCTGCTGCAGCTCGGTTCAGGTCCGGCCCAGGCCGCTGCCCCGATCGCCACCCTGGCCCTGGCCATCGGGGTGGTGTTCGTGGTGGAGGGGTTGGTGGCCCTGGGGGTGTCCCTGGCCCACCGGCGCATCCGGGGCTGGGGTTGGGGCCTGCTCAACGGGCTGGTCACCCTGGCCCTGGGCGTGACGATCCTGCTGCTGCCAGGCCCCGTGCTGTTGCAGGTGCTGGGTCTGCTGGTGGGCATCAGCTTCGTGTTCAGCGGCCTCGACCTGCTCAGTTTCAGCGCCAGCTTCCACGGCCCCGATGAGACCACAACCGGCCAGCCCGAACCCCCCGTCCGCTGAGGTCCTGAAACGCTGGATCGATCCCAGGCGGATCGGTCTCAGGCGGAGCCTGCTCAGGTGGCTTCTTCGCTGGCCTCAGCCTCAGGCAGCTCGGAGCCATCGAGGGGCAGCAGCCGGATGGAGCGGCTGTCCCGGTGCAGTTCGATCCTGAATTCCTGCCCGGGCTGCAGCCCCAGCCGGCGGGTGTAGGCGTTGCCGATCAGCAGATTGCCGTTGCCGTGCACGCGGGTGCGGAACTCGGCCTGCCGCCCCTTGCCCGGGCCAGGCACGGCGGGGCTACGACCGGTGCTGCCCTCGGGCACGGGATAGGCCTTGGCGGCCACCAGGGCCTTGTGGAAACTCTTCTTGAGCACGCGGCCACTGGGGCCCACGTACCCACAGGCACGGGCAATCAGGTCTTCAGGCTGGTCGCTGAGGGCCCTGGCCCTGTCGAGCAGGGCCTTGCCTTCGAGCATCCCGCCCGGACCACCGCCACTGCTGGGACTCATGGCTGGAGATCCTGGCAACAGGTCAATACTGGGATTGTGCCCAGTCCGCAGGCTGATCGGCAACAATCCTGGGTCGGAATGGGGCTCAGAGCACGTAAAGGATCCCGTAGAGCACTATCCAGATGCCGTCCACGAAGTGCCAGTAAAGCTCTGCGGCTTCCAGGCCGAAGTGCTTCTCGGCGCTGATCCGACCACCGCTGCGGGTCTGCAGGGCCACGATCAGGATGCAGATCACCCCCAGGGTCACGTGCAGGCCGTGGAAGCCCGTGAGGGCATAGAAGGTGCTGGCAAAGAGGTTGTCAGTGAGTCCGAAGGGCAGGGTGAAGTACTCCACCATCTGGCCGGCCAGAAAGGTGGCCCCGAGGCCGGCCGACACCAGCAGCCAGGTGCGGCAGGCGGCCAGGCGATCGGCGCGGATCTCGCGGCCGGCGCGGTGGAAGGTGAAGCTGCTCAGCACCAGCAGCACGGTGTTGATGGTGGGCAGCAGCAGCTCCAGCTCGTAGATGCTGCCCTCGGGCAGCGGATTGACCGCTTTGAAGGTGAGGTAGGCGGCGAAGAAGCCCGCAAAGGTCATGCCGTCGGCCACCAGGAAGGTGGTGAGGCCGAACATGCGCACATCGGCATGCAGGTCGGTCTCGGCGCTGGCCTCAACGGAGGTGGCCGCCGCTGCAGGGCTGCTCAGCAGCGTGCTGTCGGAGGAGTTGGTGGTGGTCATGACTGGGCCTCAGGACGGGTGCCGTAGCCGTAGGGCTCGGTGACAAGGGGAGCCTCCCCCTTCCAGTTCTCCACAGGAGGAGGCGAGGAGGTGAGCCATTCCGGTGTCAGGGCGTTCCAGGGATTGTCGCCCGCCGGTTCACCGCTCCTGGCCGTGATCACCACGTTGATCAGCAGCGGCAGGATGCTGATCGCCATGATCAGGGCCCCCACGCTGCTCACCTGGTTGAGGGTGGTGAAGGCCGGGTCGTACTCCGCCACGCGCCTGGGCATGCCATTGAGGCCCAGCCAGTGCTGGGGCAGGAAGCAGAGCTGGAAGCCGATCAGGGTGAGCACGAAGTGGAGGCGACCCAGATCTTCGTTGAGCAGACGGCCCGTGAATTTGGGATACCAGTGGTAGAGCGAGGCGAAGATCACGAACACCGTGCCTCCGTAGACGATGTAGTGAAAATGACCCACCACAAAGTAGGTGTCATGAACATGGATGTCGAAAGGCACCTGGGCCAGGCTGATGCCTGTGATGCCGCCGAACACAAAGTTCAGAATGAAGCCGCATGAAAACAGCATCGCCGAGTTGAGGGCGATCTTGCCTCCCCACAGCGTGGCAATCCAGTTGAAGAACTTGATACCCGTTGGCACCGCAATGAATGAGGTGGCAATGGTGAAAAACAGTCGCATCCAGGGGGGTGTGCCACTGGTGAACATGTGGTGAGCCCAAACGATCAGGCCCAGCACCACAATGCCCATGATGGAATACACCATCGTGGTGTAACCGAAGAGGGGCTTGCGAGCATGCACGGGCAGGATTTCGCTGACCAGGCCGAAAGCCGGCAGTACCATGATGTAGACCGCCGGATGAGAATAGAACCAGAACAGGTGTTGGTACACAACCACATTTCCACCCAGAGCTGGATTGAAGAAGCCGGTATGGGCGATGATATCAAAACTCAGCAAAATAAGCACCCCCGCCAGCACAGGAGTTGAGAGCACCACCAGCAGGCTCGTGCCCAGCATCGCCCAGCAGTACATCGGCAACTGCATCATCTTCAGGCCAGGACGGCGCAGCTTCAGCACAGTGGCGATGAAATTGATGGCTCCGAAGATGGAGCTGCCGCCCAGCAGCAGCACACTCAGGATCCACACCACCTGGCCGGCGGCCGGGGTGGTGAGGCTGAGGGGTGGGTAGGCCGTCCAGCCGGACTGGGCGGCAGCGCCGGCCAGGAAATAGCTGCTGATCAGCAGGATCCCAGCCGGCGGAATCATCCAGAAGGCCACGGCGTTGAGCCTGGGAAAGGCCATGTCCCGGGCGCCGACGTAGAAGGGGATCAGGTAGTTGCCGAATCCGCCATTGACCACGGGCACGATCCACAGAAAGATCATCACGGTGCCGTGCAGCGTCAGCACCTCGTTGTAGGTGTCACGGCTCACAAAGTCGGACATCGGACTGACCAGCTCGGTGCGGATCACACCAGCCAGCGCCCCGCCCACCAGATAGAAGGCAAAGCCGCACACCAGATACTGAAGCCCGATCACCTTGTGATCGAGGCTGAAGCTGAGGTAGCGGGCCCACCCGGTGGGCTGTAGGCCCTCCTGGGGCAGGGTGCCTGGACTGGCGATCGTCATCGGTTGGAACGCTGAGGGGGGAGGGTGAGAGTCACGGTCAAATCACCGGATCAGGTGCTGGTGGTCGGAGTGTTCTTCTGCAGCCAGGCGTCGAAGCTGTCCCGTTCATGCACCACGACGTTGGAGCGCATGCCACCGTGGTAGGCCCCACAGAGCTCGGCACAGACGATCGGGTAGGTGCCGGCGCGGGTGGGGGTGAAGGAGAGCTGGGTGGTCTGGCCAGGAATCACATCCTGCTTGAGGCGGAACTGGGGCACCCAGAAGGCGTGGATCACATCGCGGGCCTCCATGCGCAGCTCCACGGGCTGGCCCAGGGGCACATGCAGCTCACCGCTGGTGATGTTGCCCTGGGGGTAATGGAAGATGAACGCAAACTGCATCGCCGTCACCTCCACCGGCAGGGTTGGCGGAACCAGCCCGGTCGAATCGGGGCTCGTGGTGGCACCAATCCCTCCCCAGATCCGCTCCGGGGCGGGGCCAGAGCCGTCACTCACCAGGGCGGCCCGCTCCATGGCGTCGTGCTGCATGGCGCTGTGATCCATGGCGGCATGGTCCATGAGGGGGGCCATGCCGCCCATGCGCTCGTAGATGTCGTAGCTGTAGATACCAACGAAAAGAATCACCACCGCCGGTATCGCGGTCCAGACGATTTCAAGGGGCAGGTTGCCCTCAATCGCCACGCCGTCGCTGACGTCGCCGGCGCTGCGGCGAAAGCGCACGAGGCTGTACACCAGCACGATGGTCATGCCGAGAAACAGCATCGTGCCAATGCTGAATAAAACCTTAAAAAGGGAGTCGTAGGTGGCGGCATTGCTGCTTGCCTCAAGCGGCAGCATGTTCACCCGATTGCCCACCAGGAGCCCAGTTCCCACAAGGCCGGTGGTGGCCAGGGCGGTGGTGAGGGCTGTGCGGATCTGCACGGCATTGGAAGTACTGAGGCTCAGCCTATGGGCAGGGCCGTGCCGATGCGAGCCATCGCCACTGCACGGTTGTGATCAGCCCATCTCAACTGGGTGTTGGTGTTGCAGCTGGCTGGCCATGTTGTGAATCGACGATGTGAGCGAATCCTCATCCCTGGCTCCCCGCACCATCGCTACCGTGCAGCCACCCTGGGGCACTTGCTCCGATGCAGACAGGCCTGAGGCCATCCCAGATGCCCGACTCTGGGGCCCCGGCCAAGGCCGTGGCCGTCGATGGCGGCACGTCCCAGGCTGACCCCAAGACGGGGCCATCGCCCCGGCTGGGGCAGCTCACCCGGCTGAGCGGTCACCTGGTGGTGGCCCTGGTGGCCCTGGTGGTCATCGGCGGGGCGACCCGAGTCATGCAGGCCGGTCTGGCTTGTCCAGACTGGCCCCTCTGTTACGGGGTGCTGCTGCCCGGTCGGCAGATGAATCTGCAGGTGTTCCTGGAGTGGTTTCACCGCCTTGATGCCTTTGTGGTGGGGGTTGCCCTGCTGGTGCTCGCCGCCGCCAGCTGGCTGGGCCGCCGCCGCCTGCCCGGCTGGCTTCCCTGGGCGGCCACCCTGGCCCTGGCCCTGGTGGCCGTGCAGGGCGGTCTCGGAGCGCTGACGGTGACCCGGCTGCTGGCCTCATCGATGGTGACGGCTCACCTGGCCGCAGCCCTCAGCCTGCTGGCCCTGCTCAGCGGGCTGCACCAGGCCCTGAAGCTGCATCAGCTATCCAGTGCTCCAGTCCTGCAGAGGCGCTGGCTGGCTCTGTGGGCCCTGGCTGTCCTCGGTGCCCTTGCACTGGTGCTGGCCCAGAGCCTGCTCGGGGCCTGGATGGCCAGTCACTGGGCAGCCGATCGCTGCCTCGCCGGTGGGGACGACTGCCGTTGGCTGCTGCTGCATCGCCAGGCCGCCCCAGCCGCAGGGATTGCCGTGCTGGCAGCGGCCGCCCTCGGCGGGCTGCTTCCCACCCTGCCGCGATCGACCCGTCTGCTCTGCCTTGGAGCCGCCTTGCTGGTGGTGGTCCAAGTGGCCCTGGGCATCGCCACCCTGCGCCTGGCCCTCGCCGTGCCCGCCGTGACGATCGCCCACCAGCTTGGCGCCGCCCTGCTGGTGGCTGTCCTCGCCTCCCTGCTGGGCCAGCTGCCCGCCCTGGCCGGTCGTGGGGCCCCCCAGCCCCAGCAACTGACTGCCCCCCAGACCACCCTTCCCCCTCTCCGGAGCTGATCCATGGTGAGCCTCTCTGCCGTGACCATGGCCCAGCCCCCCATGGTGCGCCCTTCGGCCCGGCCCTCAGTGCGCCTGCCGGCCTGGCTGGAGGTGGCCAAACCCCGGCTGATCCCCCTCTTGCTGGCTACCACGCTGGCCGGCATGGCCGTGAGCGGCGCCAGCGTCACGGCGCCCGTCGTGCTGTGCACGCTGCTGGGCGGTGCCCTGGCCTCAGCGGCCGCCGGAGTGCTCAACTGCCTCTGGGAGCAGGAGCTCGATGGCCGCATGCAGCGGACCAGCCGTCGTGCCCTGCCCTCGGGGCGGCTGGCCCAGCGCCAGGCCTTCGCTCTTGCGGTGGTGCTCACCCTGGTGTCGGTGGCGGTGCTGGTGGTGGGGGTGAACCCCCTGGCCGCCAGCCTGGCCCTGCTGGGGCTGTGCAGCTATGTGCTGCTGTACACCGCCCTGCTCAAGCCCCGCACGCCCCAGAACATCGTGATCGGCGGGGTGGCGGGCGCCATCCCACCCCTGGTGGGCGCTGCGGCGGCCAGCGGCGAACTCGGAGCCTCCAGCTGGTGGCTGTTCTCGCTGGTGATGGTGTGGACCCCGGCCCACTTCTGGGCCCTGGCGCTGTTGCTCAAGGACGATTACCGCTCCGTGGGCATTCCGATGCTGCCGGTGGTGAAGGGGGTGCAGGTGACAGCCCGGGCGATCAGCAGCTATGCCTGGCTGACCGTGGCGCTGAGCCTGCTGGGGGCCTGGATGCTGCCCACCGGCGGCCTGCTCTACGGGCTGCTGGTGCTGCCCTTCAACGGCAGGCTGCTGCAACTGGTGCGCAACCTCAGCGGCAGCCCCAACGACCCTGCCGCCGCCAAGGCCCTGTTCCGTTGGTCGATCTTCTACCTGTTCGGTGTGAGCCTGCTGTTGCTGATGGCTCGTCTCCCCCAGGCGGAGCCTTTCTCCATCGGGCTGGGGATGCTGCCTACATTGGGCGGCTGACCGACGCACAACCGCTCTGATGGCCAAAGGAGAGAGGGGCTGGTGATCGAAATCGATCGGTTGAGCAAGGCCTACGGCAGCGGCACCTCCAGGGTGGCTGCCCTGGATGGCCTCAGTTTGACCGTGCCCTCTGGCACGCTCTATGGCCTGCTGGGCCCCAACGGCGCCGGCAAAACCACCGCGCTGCGGATCCTCTGCACCCTGCTGGCCCCTGACGGGGGCAGCGTCCGGGTGGCCGGCGTGGATGCCCTGCAGGACCCCCGCCAGGTGCGGCGGCTGCTCGGCTATGTGGCCCAGGAGGTGGCGATCGACAAGATCCTCAGCGGCCGCGAGCTGCTGCAGCTCCAGGGCGACCTCTACCACCTGCAGCCGGCCTTGCGGAACAGCCGCATCGCCGAGCTGGTGGAGTTGCTGGGCATGGGCGACTGGATCGAGCGGCGCTGCGGCACCTATTCCGGTGGCATGCGCCGCCGGCTGGATCTGGCCTCCGGTCTGCTGCACGCCCCCCGGGTGCTGGTGCTGGATGAGCCCACCGTGGGCCTCGACATCGAGAGCCGGGCGGCAATTTGGACGGTGCTGCGCCAGCTGCGCGATGGTGGCACCACGATCCTGCTCAGCAGTCACTATCTGGAGGAGGTGGACGCCCTGGCGGACCGTCTGGCAATCCTCGAGGCCGGTCGGCTGATCGCCGAGGGCACCCCATCGGAGCTCAAGGATGCCCTCGGAGGCGATCGCGTCACCCTGCGGGTGCGGGAGTTCAGCGATGCCGCGGAGGCCAGCCAGGTGCAGGAGCTCCTGAAGGGCTGCCCGGGGGTGCGCCAGGTGGTGGTGAACCGGGCCCAGGGCTATTCCCTCAACCTCGTGGTGGAGCACCAGGGGGTGGTGGAGCAGCTCAGGCACCAGCTGGCCGAGGCCCAGCTGCCGGTGTTCGCCCTGGCCCAGAGCCGGCCCAGCCTCGATGATGTGTACCTCCAGGCCACGGGCCGCACATTGATGGATGCGGAGCTGGCCGTGGCCGGCAGCCGGGATCCCAAGGCCGAACGCAAACAGAGCATGCGCTGATTCGTTATGACCACCACTTCTTCTGCCGCTTCTTCCGGCGCCTCCTCCCTGTCGAGCACGGTTGCCCCGCCATCACCCTTGCCCCTCGCCCCGGAGGCCTCCGCCCTGGCCGAGATCAGCCAGGAAACCCTGGCGCTCACCAAGCGCCTGTTCCTGCAGCTGCAGCGCCGTCCCTCCACCCTGATCGCCGGGGTGTTGCAGCCTCTGATCTGGCTGATTCTGTTCGGGGCCCTGTTTGCCAAGGCCCCCGCCGGTCTGCTGCCTGGCGGCATGAGCTACGGCCGCTTTCTTGGGGCGGGCGTGATCGTGTTCACCGCCTTCAGTGGCGCCCTCAACGCCGGTCTGCCGGTGATGTTCGATCGGGAGTTCGGCTTCCTCAACAGGCTGCTGGTGGCGCCGCTGCGGGCCCGCAGCTCGATCGTGCTGGCCTCGGTGCTGTTCATCACCGCCCTGAGCCTGGTGCAGAGCCTGGCGATCATGGCGGCTGCTGCCCTGCTCGGCTATGGCTGGCCAGGCGGCTCAGGTCTGCTGCTGGTGCTGGTCACGCTGCTCCTGCTGGTGTTCGCCGTCACCGCCCTGAGCCTTGGGCTGGCCTTTGCCCTGCCGGGTCACATCGAACTGATCGCGGTGATCTTCGTGGCCAACCTGCCGTTGCTGTTCGCCAGCACCGCCCTGGCACCGATTTCCTTCATGCCGGCCTGGTTGGGCTGGCTTGCGGCCCTGAATCCCCTTACCTTCGCGATTGAACCGATCCGCGCGGCCTACGCCGGCCACTTCTCCCTCACGGCCGTGGTGCTGGAAGCCCCCTACGGAGACCTCACCGCCGGCACCTGCCTGGCCGTGCTGGCCCTCCTGGCCGCCGGACTGTTCGCCCTGATCCGGCCCCTGCTGGATCGCAAGCTCACCTGATTCCCGGTCCCCGTGCCCCGTTCTCCCCGCTTCCCCGCCCCGGACCGTCCCGACCCGGAGGCGAGGCTCCTGGCCGCCGTGGCGGAGCGCGATGGAGGACTGGCCCGCCGCCTGGCTGAGCAGTTCGTGCACCGCCGCGGCGTGGCCGCCCTCGAGAGCCTGCTGCTGCGCAGGCTGGAGCCCACCCAGGGTGCCGAGGCCTGCAGCTGGCTTGCTTCCCTGGTGGGAGTGGACACCCCGGTCGGGCCAGCAGCAATGCCGGATTCCGGGGCCCCTGCTGCGGAGGTTGTGGTCTCGGTCCCTGCCGCGGATCCCTGGGCACCGATTGCATCCGGTCTGGAGGGAATCGGCAACACCATTGCTGCCCAGAACGCCGGCGCAAACCTGGACTCCTCGGGCACGGCGGTGGAGCCTGGGGCGGCTCTGATCGCCTCCTGGCTGGAGGATCTGAGCCTTGAACAGCTCGAACTGGGCCAGCTTGCCGAGGTGTGGAAGCCGGCCGCTGAGTCACAGGTGGCTGAGTCACAGGTGGCTGAGTCACAGGCACCCGAGCCCCAGTTGGCCGAGGCAACAGGAGCTGCTCCCGAGCTCCTGCAAGCCGACCTGATGGTGTTTGGAGGGGGCGGTGCCTCGGTATCACATCCAGCCAGCAGCCCAGCTGCCCTCTCCCTGGCTGAGAGCAGCTTTGACAACCCCTTTGAGGCCGGTTCCATCGCCCTGCCCCAGCCCGAGCAGATCACCCGGGTGCCCTCACTGACCCCCTCTCTCACGCCCCCGCTGCCGGCTCAGCAGCCGGACCCTGAGCCTGTGCTGCGCCGCCTTCAGGCGGTGGCCACCTCCGGCGGCCAGACCACCAGACCTGCGCAGCTGGCTCCAGTGCCGGCCTCGCTGGCACGCCTGCGCTCGTGGCTCCATGACGATCAGCTGCCGGAGGCGAGCTGAGCATGGCCACCGCGCCGTGGCCCCGGGGGCTGATCGTGTCGGTGCAGGCCCCGGAGGGATCACCCATGCGTCACCCCGAGGTGATCGCGGCCATGGCGGAGGCCAGCCTCAACCAGGGCGCCAGCGGGGTGCGGCTGGAGAGTCCCGAACACATCGGTGCGGTGCGTCGGCGCTGCCCGGAGGCCCTGATCGTGGGGCTCTGGAAGCGCACCTACCCCGGCAGTGCGGTGTATATCACCCCCACCTGGACGGACATCCAGGCCGTGTGGGCGGCTGGGGCCGATGTGGTGGCCATCGATGCCACGAGCCGACTGCGGCCCTGCGGCCAAGATCTGGCGGAGCTGATCCAGCGGGCCGCCCAGGAGCTGGGGGCGCCCCTGATGGCCGATGTGGATTCCGTGGCCCACGGCCTGCGGGCCGCCGAGCTGGGTTGCGGCTGGGTGGGGACCACCCTGTTCGGCTACACCGAGGACACCGCCAGCTGCCCCCCTCCTGCCATGGACCTGCTGGCGCCCTTGCGGGCCTCTCTCCCCAACGAGGTGGCCCTCATCTGTGAGGGAGGGATTCACTCGGCAGCCCAGGCCCGCGCGGCGCTGGCGCACGGGGCCGATGCGGTGGTGGTGGGCACGGCGATCACGGGGATCGATCTGCAGGTGGCGGCCTACCTGCGGGCGCTCGCCCAGCCCTGAGGGGGGGCGGGGAGCGCAGCCCGGCTCACATCATGCCGGGCATCCCCATGCCGCCCATGCCTCCCATACCACCCATGCCGCCCATACCTCCCATGCCGCCCATGTCGTCGCCGGGGCCTGCGGCCGCGGGCGGTTCGGGCTTGTCGGCGATCACGGCTTCGGTGGTGATCAACAGGGCCGCGATCGACACAGCGTCCTGGAGCGCCAGCCGGGTGACCTTGGCGGCATCGAGAATGCCGGCGGCCAGCAGGTCTTCGTATTCACCGCTGAAGGCGTTGTAGCCCTTGCCGCCGCGCAGGATTTCGGCGCTCACCACGGAGCCGTCGATGCCCGCGTTCACGGCGATCTGGCGCACCGGCTCAGCCAGGGCCCGCTTGACGATCTCCACTCCCGTGCGCTCATCGCCCTGGCAGCGGCCAGCCAGCTCAGAGAGGGTTTCAGCCAGTTCCAGCAGGGTGGTGCCGCCACCGGCCACGATGCCCTCCTCGACGGCGGCCCGGGTGGCGTTGAGGGCGTCTTCGATGCGCAGCTTGCGGTTGCGCAGCTCGGTTTCGGTGGGGGCCCCCACCTTGATCACGGCCACACCGCCGGCCAGCTTGGCGATCCGCTCCTGCAGCTTCTCGCGGTCGTAGTCGGAGTCGGTGGCGGCCAGCTGGCGACGGATCGAGGCGATGCGGTCGGCCACGGCGGCCTGATGCTCCTCGCTGGCCACGATCGTGGTGCTGTCCTTGGTGATGGTGATGCGGCGCGCCTGGCCCAGGTCGGCCAGGGTGGCCTTCTCCAGGGTCATGGCCTGGTCTTCGCTCACCACCGTGGCGCCGGTGAGGGTGGCGATGTCCTGCAGGTAGGCCTTGCGGCGATCCCCGAAGGAAGGGGCGCGCACGGCGGCCACCTGGAGCACGCCGCGGTTCTTGTTCACCACCAGGGTGGCCAGGGCTTCACCCTCCACCTCCTCGGCCAGGATCAGCAGCGGGCGGCCGCTCTTGGACACGGCTTCCAGCACCGGCACCAGATCGGCGATGCTGCTGATCTTGCGATCGGTGATCAGGATCAGAGCACCCTCAAACACGCACTCCCGGCGCTCCGGATCGGTCACGAAATAGGGGGAGCTGTAGCCGCGGTCGAAGGCCATGCCTTCGGTGATCTCGAGCTCGGTGGCCAGGGAGTTGGACTCCTCCACCGTGATCACGCCATCGACGCTCACCTTGTCCATCGCCTGGGCGATCATGGCGCCGATCTCGTCGTCGTTGCCGGCGCTGACGCTGGCCACCTGGCGGATCGCGTCGCCCTCCACGGGCACGGCCCGGGCGGCGATGCCCTCCACCACCAGGGCGGCAGCCCGCTCCATGCCGCGGCGCAGGTTCACGGGGCTGGCGCCGGCGGCCACGTTGCGCATGCCCTCCCGCACCAGGGCCTGGGCCAGCACGGTGGCGGTGGTGGTGCCGTCACCGGCCTCGTCCTTGGTCTTGCTCGCCACCTGCTGCATCAGCTTGGCGCCGAGATTTTCGAAGGGATCCTCCAGTTCGATTTCCTTGGCGATCGTCACGCCGTCGTTGACGATGTCGGGGGCGCCGAACTTCTTCTCGAGCACCACATTGCGTCCCTTCGGACCGATGGTCACCCGCACGGCATCGGCGAGGGCGTTGACACCCCGCTCCAGGGCGGCGCGGGAGGCGTCGGAAAAGCTGACCAGCTTGGTCATCGGCTCACAGGAGTACCAATGCTTCAGGTTCCCACGCGGCCTGGGGCCTGGTCCGGTAGGGAAAGCCGAAAAGACTGTCGGGCTGTCCTGACGGACCGATAAGGTCTGGTGAGGGGGCCTGGAGCCGCACAGAGGTCTTGGACGAGTTGCTTCAGAGCGCCCTTGACACGGCTTCAGCCGAAGCCATGCCCCTGAGCACCGCCAGCGGCGCCAACGCCATGGTGTTCGTGCTGGTCACGGCGCTCGGGCTGCTCATGGCACTGATCTATGTGCCGCTGCGGCTCTACCTCACGCTCACGGCGCGCAGCCGGCGGCTGCGGCTGCTGCAGCGGATCCGCCGGCTACGGGAGGAGCTGGGCCAACCGATCGGCGGCTGAGCCCGGCGGATGGCGCGGTGGGTTGTGCCGCGGCGCTCAGCGCATCACCATGCCGCCATCCACCTGAAGCACCTGGCCGGTCATGTAGGCGGCGCTGGGATCGGCGGCCAGGAAGCGCACCGCCCCGGCCACTTCGGCGGCGCTGCCCATGCGGCCCAGGGGGATGGCCTTGAGGATCGGCTCCTTGTCGAGGGAGGCGGTCATGTCGCTCTCGATGAAGCCGGGGGCCACGGCATTCACCGTGACGCCCCGGGCGGCGAACTCGGCCGCGTTGCTGCGGGTGAGGCCGATCACCCCGGCCTTGGCGGCGCTGTAGTTGGCCTGGCCGGCATTGCCGCACAGCCCCACCACCGAGGTGATGTTGATGATGCGGCCGCTCCTGGCCTTCAGCATCGGCCGGCTCACGGCCCTGGTGCAGAGGAACACGCCGGTGAGGTTGAGGTCGATGACGCTCTGCCAGTCGGCGGTCTTCATGCGCATCAGCAGCCCGTCGCGGGTGATGCCGGCGTTGTTGACCAGCACGTCGAGGCGGCCCTCGCGCTCCAGCACCGCCTTCACCATCGCCTCCACCTCGGCCTCCTCGGCCACGTTGGCCCGGTGGGCCCAGGACCTGCCACCGGCGGCCTCGATGGCACCCACGACATCGGCCGCGGCCTGTTCGGAGCTGGCGTAGTTCACCACCACGGTGGCGCCGTTGGCGGCCAGTTCCAGGGCGATCGCCGCGCCGATGCCGCGGCTGGCGCCGGTGACCAGGGCGACCTGACCGGTGAGGGGAGCGGCGACGGCCATCGAGGGGGAGGGGTGAGTGGCGCCGATCGTATGGCGAGACCCATCACCCGCTGGGCTGGGGGCCGCTCAGGCCAGCCCCAGGGCGCTCAGCACGGCGGCGCTGCCGAGCTGGGACAGCTCGTCTGGGTTGCCCAGGGCCTTGACTCCCTCGCGCTGGGGGAGGTCGCCGGCTGCAGCCCCGAGGGCCACCAGCGGCAGGCCCAGCAGCAGGGCCAGCTCCACGCTGGCCGGATCGCTGGCCAGCACCACATCGGCGCAGGCCAGGCGTGCGGCCCGCTGGCTCCAGGAACCCTCTCCGGCTCTGGCGCTGCGCAGCCCGGGCAGCTGGGCGGCGATCAGGGCCGGCAGCTCCTGCCAACGTTCGGGTGGCCAGTCGCCAACGCCCCCCGCCGGGGCCTGCAGCAGCAGGGGCCCATCGCCGGCGGGCAGGGCGGCGGCGGCGGCCTGGAGATCGGCCGGGGGGATCGGCAGGCGGAAGGCCTCGGCGTTCAGGCTCAGTCCCAGGGGGCGCAGCCAGGTTTCCCAGGCCTGGGAAGGCCAGCCCCCTGCAGGCTCCTGCACCAGCGCGGTGGCCGAGAAGCCCTGGCTGGCCACCCGGGTGGGGATGTGGCTCATGGACAGCATCAGATCCATGGCCCGACTGGGAGCGCGGTTGATGCAGAGCTGGAAATCGGGCTCCCGCACCGAGCCCAGCAGGTTGGCCCAGTCGGCGAGGGTGGCGTTGGCGAAGCTGAAGGGCAGGGCGCGGCTTACGCCGGGGTGCAGGCGCCAGAGACCAACCGCTTCAGCGGGGCAGACAACCTGCACCACCGCCTTGAGCTGGTCCGCCACGGCGGCCACGGCAGGGAAGGCCTGGAGCTGCCGGCTGCTGTCGCCGGGCAGCAGGAACAGGGCGCGCATCGAGGGGCAGTCACGGCGGACTGATTGTATGGAGCGGTTCCGGACGCGCCTGGCCGCGGGAGACGCCTGTGCATCTGTTGATCGCCGCCGCCGGCAGTGGCCGCCGCATGGGCGCCGCCGGCAACAAGTTGCTGCTGCAGGTGGCCGGGCGCCCTGTGTTGGCCTGGACACTGGAGGCCGCCCTGGCCTGTGCGGCGATCCGCTGGATCGGCATCGTCGGCCAGCCCATGGATGCCGAAGCGGTGGCGGCGATCATCGAGGCCGCCAGGCCGGATCGCCCGGTGCAGTGGATCCTGGGGGGCGACAGCCGCCAGGAGTCGGTGAGCCGGGGCCTGGAGGCCCTGCCTGCCGAGGCCTCCGGGGTGCTGATCCACGACGGCGCCCGCTGCCTGGTGGAGCCGGAGTTGCTGGCGCGCTGCGCTGCGGCGGTGGAGCAGGGCCTGGCGGTGATTGCCGCCACCCCCGTCACCGACACGATCAAGCAGGTGGATGCTGCCGGGGCGATCCTGGCCACCCCCGATCGGGCGGGACTCTGGGCGGCTCAGACCCCCCAGGGGTTCCCGGTGGACCAGTTGCGCTCGGCCCATGCCCGCGCCCGGCGCGAAGGCTGGAGCGTCACCGATGACGCGGCCCTGTTCGAGCGGCTCGGCCTGCCGGTGGCCGTGCTGGAGGCGCCGCCCTCCAACATCAAGCTCACAACACCGTTTGACCTCACGGTGGCGGCGGCCCTGCTGGCCTCCGCCGGGGTCGGTTCTTCCGGCTGACCTCAGGCCCCAGGGGCGGGCAGCAGCTGAAGGCGGCCGGCCTCAGCGTCCAGCCGGGCCCAGACACCCAGCGGCAGGGCCCCATTGCCGGCTTCGTGGCCCACCGGCAGCCCGGCGAGCACCGGAATGCCCAGATCCCCGGTGCGATCGTGCAACACCTGCTCCAGGCTGAACCGCGCCGCCATCGCGATGGGGTCGGCTCCGGACTCTCCAGGGGGGTGGTCGTCGCAGCCGCTGAACTGGCCCAGGCCGATGCCGGCCAACTGACCCAGGGCGCCACTCAGCCGCCAGTGGGTGAGCATCCGATCGATCCGGTAGGGAGCTTCGCCCACGTCTTCGATCACCAGGATGGCGCCGCGCAGGTCGGGCAGGTGGGGAGTTCCGAGCAGGTGGGTGGCCACGGTGAGATTCGCCACCAGCAGGGGGCCTTCGGCCACGCCACCCCGCCATGGGGTGCCCGGCAGGTCGGCCACCGGCTCCCCGAACAACAGGGCCCGCAGCCGCTCCTGGCTCCAGGACGGCTCCGCCGCCAGGCTGGTGAGCAGGGGGCCGTGCACGCCACCACCGTGCCCCTGGGCCAGCTGGGCCCAGAGCAGGGCCGTGACATCGCTGAAGCCCAGCAGCCAGCGGGGAGACAGGCTGGTGAGGGACTGCTCCAGCAGCCGGGCCGCCCCCCAGCCCCCGCGCAGGCAGGCCAGCAGCTCGGCCCCCACGTGTTCAGCCCGCAGCAGATCATCGCGGCGCTCGGCGTCGCGGCCGGCCAGATAGCCCCAGCGCCGCTCGTGCAGGGCGCGGCGCTCCACCTCCAAGCCCCAGCTCTCGAGCACGGCGATGCCGGCTTCCAGGCGCTCCAGGTGATCGCTGGCCGCCAGCGCGGAGCTGGCCGCCACCAGGGCCACCCGGGCTCCTGGACGCAGGGGAGGAGGTTGCCGGGGCGGGAGGGTCACGCCAGTCGCCCCAGCACCAGGGCCAGCCACCACAGCCCGCCCAGCCACACCTGCTGGCGGAAATGGCGCCCGAAGGCCCCCCGGGACTGACCTGGCCGTTGCAGCAGAACCCCGGCACGCACCATGCCGAGGCTCGCCCCTGCGGCCAGCCCCCAGCCCAGCAGATTGAGGCCATTCCACCCTGCCGCCAGGGTCCACACCGCCGCACCCAGGCAGAGGGCCGCGGCGGCGTAGCAGAGCGTCACCACCTGCGGCGCCCGGCGCCCCAGGCTCAGGGCGCTGCTGCGCACGCCGATCGCCCGGTCATCATCCCGGTCGGCCATGGCGTACACGGTGTCGAAGCCGAAGGTCCACAGCAGCGTGGCCAGCCAGACCAGGGCGAGCGGCCAGCCCCCGGCCAGGTTGCCCGTGGCGGCGGCCCAGGGGATTAGCACCGCAAAACCCCAGCAGAGGGCCAGCACCAGCTGGGGGTAGCCGAACCAGCGCTTGGCCGAGGGGTAGAGCAGCACCAGGGGAAGGGTGGCGAGGGCCAGCAGCAGGCAGAGACCCCGGCTGGCGGCGGGCAGGCCCCACAGCACCACCCCCAGGGCCAGGCTCAGGCAGGCCGTGAGCAGCGCCAGGGCCGTGCCCACGCCCATCCGGCCGCAGGCCAGCGGACGCTGGCGGGTGCGTTCCACCTGGGGATCGATGCGGCGATCCCAGAGGTCGTTGGCGATGCAGCCGGCCCCACTCACGGCCAGGCCCCCCAGCGCCAGGGCCAGCAGCAGCGAGGCCGGCGGCGGGGTTGACGGGAGCAACCACAGGCTCCAGCCCGCCGGGATCAGCAGGATCAGGCGGCCGCTCGGCTTGTCCCAGCGCAGCAGCTGCAGCCAGGCGCCCAGGTCGGCGCCCATCGCTGCGGGGCCTGCCGGCGCGTCGCCTTTCTTGCCCGTCGCCGAGCCTGCCATGCGCCTCCCTTGCCGATCCAACCGTGTCCAGCCAGGAACGCTAGGCGTCTGCGACCAGGGGCCCCGGGGTCAGTGGCAAACTGGCTGCGCCCTGGCTGCCCCGGTTCGATGGCCCAGAGCCCTCCCTCCCAGCGCCCCGATCGACGCCGGGTCGCGGCCATCGACATCGGCACCAACTCGATCCATCTGCTGATCGCCGAGGTGGATGAGGAGCTGCGCAGCTTCTCGGTGCTGCTGGCGGAAAAGGCCACCACCCGCCTGGGCGAGCGCGACCCTGACTCCGGTGATCTCAGCCCCACCGCGATTGAGCGGGCTTTCCGCACCCTGCGCCACGACAAGGAGCTGGCCGAGAGCCACGGGGTGGAGCAGATCGTCACAGCGGCCACCAGTGCCGTGCGCGAAGCGCCCAATGGCCGCGACTTCGTGCAGGCCCTCTACGACCAGCTGGGCCTGTCGGTGGATCTGGTGAGCGGCCCTGAGGAGGCCCGTCTGATCTACCTGGGGGTGCTCTCGGGGATGGGCTTCGGCGAGCAGCCCCACATGATCCTCGACATCGGCGGTGGCTCCACCGAACTGGTGCTCGGTGACGGCCGCGACGCCCGGGTGCTCACCAGCACCCGCATCGGCGCCGTGCGGCTGCAGCGGGAGTTCTGCCAGCAGGAGCCCCTTCCCCTGGAGCGGCAGCGCTTCCTGAAGGCCTACATCCAGGGGGCGCTGGACCCGGCCGTGTCCGAATTGAAGCGGGCCCTGCAGCCTGGCGAGCAGCCCAGGCTGGTGGGCACCAGTGGCACGGCGATGGCCCTGGCCTCCCTGGCGGCGGCGGCAGAAGCCAAGCCGCCCCTCAAGCTGCAGGGCTACACGCTGCCCAAGCAGCGCATCGATGAGCTCGTGGAGGGCCTGGTGGCCATGACCCCGGAGCAGCGCCGGGAGCTCTCGGCCATCAATGAGCGCCGCGCCGAAATCATCGTGCCCGGGGCCCTGATCCTGCAGACCGCCATGCAGATGCTCGGGGCACCCGAGCTGGTGGTGTGCGACCGGGCCCTGCGGGAGGGGCTGATCGTGGACTGGATGCTGCGCAACCAGATCCTGGGCGATCGCTTCAGCTTCCAGAGCACGATCCGCGAGCGCACCGTGCTGCATCTGGCCCAGAGCTACGGCATCGACCGGGAGCGGGCCGATCAGGTGGCGGGCCACGCCCTAAGCCTCTACGACCAGAGCAAGGGCCTCCTCCATCACGACAGCGGCGAGGGGCGGGAGCTGCTCTGGGCTGCGGCCCAGCTGCACACCTGCGGCAAGAGCATCAACATCTCCGCTTATCACAAGCACACCTGGTATCTGATCCGCCACGGCGAACTGCTGGGGTTCTCCCAGGCGGAACACCTGATGGTGGCGGCCATGGCCCGCTACCACCGCCGCAGCCTGCCCAAGAAGCGCCACGAGTCGTGGCAGCTGATTGAGGAGCGCGACCAGCGCAGCAGAGTGTTCTCCATGGCCCTGTTGCTGAGGCTGGCGGCTGCCCTCGATCGCCGGCCGGCGGCCGGCATTGCCGCCATCCGCGTGCATTGCGCCGCCGAAGGGGTGCTCGACTTGGAGCTGGTGGCCCACGATCCAGGCCCCCGGGAGCCGGCCATTGACCTGAGCCTGGAGCGTTGGAGTCTCCGTTCCTGCGGCGAGGTGGTGGCGGAAGCCTGTGGGCTGGAACTCAGGGTGCGGGAGCCCTGAACAGCTGCCAGCGCACCTGCTCGATCGTGCCGAGCCGGCGCCTGGGTTGCCCCGGCGGTTCCACTTCCACCAGGTCTGGCCGGCCCGCCAGCACCTGTAATTCGGCCTGGAGCGGGAAGGACTGCTCCCCCTGCAGCGTGCCGCGGAACAGGGTGGTTCCATCGGCGCTGCGCACTTCCAGCCAGCTCGGTTGCTGGGCCCTCAGCAGCAGTTGGCCGGATGCAGCACCGCCGGAGCCCGCCGGTTCCTGGGCCTGAGCTGGTCCGCTGACGGCGCTTGCTGGGGCTGAGGGGGCGGCTGCTGGTTGCGGCGTGTTGGCTGGGGCCTGGGCGTTGCTTCCGCTGCCGCCGTCAGGCGCCACCAGCCTCTGGTAGCCGACAAAGCCTGCGGCGGAGAGCGCGGCCAGCAGTCCCGCCGCGGCGAGGGGCAGGGGCCATCGAGCCGCCGGGGTGGCCCGCCCTGAGGCTGGGGCCGCCGCCTGTGATTGGGCTGGGCTGCTGGAGGTTTCGGCCAGGGGCGTCCCTGCTTGTCGGCCCTGAAGGCTGGCCCGCAGTGCCTGGATTTCGGGATCGATCGAGACGCCGAGCGCTGAGGCCACCCGCCGGGCCTGGGCGATCACGAACACCGGTTCGGGCAGGGCCTTCGGATCGCCAGTCTCCAGGCTCTGCAGTTGCTCCCGGCCCATGTGCAGACGGTCGGCCAGATCTTCGAGGCTCAGCCCCCGGCGCAGCCTGGCCTGCTGCAGGCACGAGGCCAGCCGTTGCAGATCTGACGTGGGGTCTGCGCTCATGGCAGCAAGGGATCCAGGTGGGGCGGCGGTTACGGGCGCCGATTCAGCCCCGGAGCCAGAATGATGCAGATTCTGCAGGGAAACACGTTCGTCTGCCACCAGGGGAACCCCAGGGGTGGCAGCAGCCCAGGGCGCTGCTTTGGTCCTAAGCCCCCGGCTGGGGGCTCGCTGACATGGGCGATACTGGACTCGAACCAGTGACCCCTTCCGTGTGAAGGAAGTGCGCTACCGCTGTGCTAATCGCCCGTTGATTCGGCCCTGACCCTGCGGATCGGGTGCCGTTCAGGGAGCTTAAATCACCGCCGGAACCTCTCTCTGCCGACATCGGCCAACCCTCTGACTGCTGGCATCAGCCAACCCTCTGCCTGCTTGCATCAGCCAACCCTGTGCCTGCAGGCATCAGCCAATCCTGTGCCTGCTGGCATCAGCCAAAATGGTGGGCCGTTCCGATGTGCCTGTGAGCAGCGCCCCTCCGTTCCCGCACATGTCCGCGCCCCAGGCCGCTCAGCAGGCTTCCCTCCCCGCTGACGCAAGCGTGGATGTGCTGATCGTGGGCGGAGGAGTGTGCGGCACGGCCCTGCTGTTCGAGCTCGCCCGCTACACCGACCTGGCCCGGGTGGCCCTGGTGGAGCGCTACGACGCCCTGGCCAGCGTCAACTCCCGCGCCACCAACAACAGCCAGACGATCCACTGCGGCGACATCGAGACCAACTACACGCTGGAGAAGGCCCTGAAGGTGAAGCGCACCGCCGAGATGATCGTGCGCTACGCCGAGCTGCTCGATCCCGCCAGCCGGGAGCGCTGCGTGTTCCGCACACCCAAGATGGTGCTCGGGGTGGGGAGCGAGGAGTGCGCCCTGTTGCGGGAGCGCTTCCAGCGCTTCTCGCCCCATTTCCCGGCTATGGAGCTGCTGGATGCCGAAGCGATCGCGGCCTGGGAGCCCCGTGTCGCCCTGCTGAACGGCCAGCCGCGCCCTGAAGAGCTGGCGGCGATCGGCATTCGCGGCAGCTACACCGCTGTCGACTACGAGGCCCTCTCGGCCTCCTTCGTGGCCGAAGCTCGCGCTGCGGTGGCGGGCAGCGACCGCCAGCTGGAGCTCCAGCTGGGCACCACCGTGGCGGCGATCACGCCCGAGGGGGAGGGCTTCCGGGTGCTGCTCACCCCCACCCCGGGCTGCGCGGCGGCGGCAGACCAGGCGGAACGGCAGCTGTGGGCCCGCCATGTGGTGGTGAACGCCGGGGCCCACAGCCTGCTGATGGCTCAGCAGATGGGCTACGGCCTGGAGTACTCCTGCCTGCCGGTGGCCGGCAGCTTTTACTTCACCCCAGATCTGCTCAACGGCAAGGTCTACACCGTTCAGAACGACAAACTTCCCTTCGCGGCCATCCACGGCGATCCGGATGTGCGGGCTCCGGGCAAGACCCGTTTCGGCCCCACGGCCCTGCCGCTGCCGCTGCTGGAGCGCTACCGCCTGGCCTCCTTCTGGGAGTTCCTCAAGGTGCTGCGCCTGGACTGGGCCGTGCTGGCCGTGGCCTGGCAGCTGCTGCGGGTGGGCGACATCCGCCGCTACATCCTCAGGAATCTGTTGTTCGAGGTGCCCTGGCTGCGGCGGCGCCTGTTCCTGGCCGATGCCCGCAAGATCGTGCCGGGCATGCAGCTCGAGGACCTGCGCTTTGCCGAGGGCTACGGCGGGGTGCGTCCCCAGCTGATCGACAAGCGCCAGCGCCGCCTGCTGCTCGGGGAGGCCAGCATCCCCGCCCGCCCCGGGCTGGTGTTCAACGTGACGCCCTCCCCCGGCGGCAGCTGCTGCCTGGGCAATGCCGCCCGCGACCTGGAGCAGATCGTGGCGCGGCTGGGCTGCGGCTTCGATCGGGCCAGGCTGGAGCGGGAGCTGCACGGCACGGCCGAGGCTTCAGGCCCCGCCGCAGCCTCAGGCTCCGCCGCGGAAGAGGTGGTGGTGGCTGGCTGAGTACAGCTTGGAGCGGGCCTCGGCACTGGCAGCCAGGGCCGGACTCACCACGTAGAGCGTGGTGCGGATCAGGCCCCGCTCCTCACTGGCCTGGGCCATGGCCGTGAGCGGCACCACCTGCAGCCACTGGTCCGGCCAGCTCACCCTGTAGCCGATTGCCACAGGGGTGTCCGGGGGGTAGTGCTGCAGCAGCTCCTGCTGCACCTCCTGAACGTGGCGGGCACTGAGGTAAAGGCAGAGCGAGGCTCCCAGGGCCGCCAGCCGGCCCAGGGATTCCTTTTCGGGCACGCCGGTGCGCCCGCCGGCGCGACCGAGCACGATCGTCTGCACCAGGCCTGGAATGGTGAGCTCCTGCTGCAGGGCTGCGGCTGTGGCCTGATAGGCGCTGAGGCCAGGCACCACCTCCACGGCCAGCTCAGCATCGGCCAGGCGACAGATCTGCTCGTGCAGGGCGCCGTAGAGGCAGGGATCGCCATCGTGCAGACGCACCACCTGCTTGCCCGCTGCGGCCCGCTCCTGCACCAGCGCCATCACCTCCTCCAGGGTGAGGGTGCTGGTGCGGATGCGTTCACAGCCTTCGGGGGCCAGGGCCGCGATCTCGGGGCTCACCAGCGAGTCAGTCCACACCAGCACCTCGGCCTGCTCGATGGCCCGCAAAGCCCTGAGGGTGAGCAGGTCCACGGCGCCGGGGCCGGCCCCCACGATCGAGACGCGCGGCGTCACTGCACCACCCCGCTGGGGTCAGGCAGGCGGCGCTGGCGGCCGTAGAGCCACCACAGGCCCAGGCCACCCAGCACGATCAGCAGCAGGCTCACCACCTGGGCCATGCGCAGCCCCCCCTCGCAGAAGGGCGGCTGGGAGAACAGACAGAGCGGATCGATGCGCAGGCCCTCGATCCACACCCTGCCGGCGCTGTAGGCCATCAGGTAGATGCAGCTGAGGCTGCCGGCCGGCAGGGAGATGCGGCCCTTCTGGCCCTGGCGGAACAGCACCAGCAGCAGCACACACACGCCCACGTTCCAGAGCGATTCGTACAGGAAGGTGGGATGGAAATCCACCTGATCCAGGAATTCCGTGGGCCGGTTGGCGAGGGGGATCTGCAGCTTCCAGGGCAGGTCGGTGGGCAGGCCGAAGGCCTCGGAGTTGAAGAAGTTGCCCCAGCGACCGATCGCCTGGCCCAGGGCCACGGCCGGCATCAGCACGTCGAGCAGGGGCCAGAAGGGCTGGCGACGCCAGCGGCAATAGAGCACGGTGGTGAGGCTGCCGCCGATCAAGGCGCCGTGGATGGCGATGCCCCCCCGCCAGATCGCCAGGGCCTCAACCCAGTTGTCCTCGTACTGGCGCCATTCGAGCAGCACGTAATAGATCCTGGCGCCGATCACGGCTCCCAGCACCAGCAGGGGCAGCAGGTCGGCGATCAGGGTGGGCTCGATGCCCCGCTGCCGGCCCAGCCGGGTGGCCAGGCTGAGGCCCGCCAGCACCGCTGCGGCAATCAGCAGGCCGTACCAGCGCACGGAAAGGGGGCCCAGCTGGAACACCAGGGGCCCCGGGGAGGTGAACACAAGAAGCACGTTCAAGGGCCTGAGAGAGAGCTCGGGGCCGACCAGCTCAGACAATGCCTTCGGCGGCCTGCACTCGCTCCACCTGGCGCTTCTTCAGCACCAGGAAGATCTGGGCCACGGCAATGGCTGCGAAGAACGCCAGCATCCCGTAGATCCGCACAGGATCCTGAAGTACCACTTCGGTGTCGATCTGGCCGAAGCCACCCACGTTGGGGTCGTTGGTGAGGGCAGCCCCGGCCGCGACGGTCTCACCGACGGCGGCGGTCACGGTCGGACCGGCTGGAATGGTTTCGCTGATCACGGAGCCGTCTGTCGTGGTGATCTCCACCACGGTGGCGCCGCCATCGGCGGGAGTGACAGCAGAGACGGTACCGGCGGCCGTGGCGTTGAAGATCGTGTTGTTCGACTTCTCACCGGTGGGATACACCTGGCCGCGGCCACGGTTGCCACCCACGTGCAGCTGGTATTTGCCGAAGTGGATGCTGCTGTCCTGGGCCGGATCGGGGGAGAGCAGCGGGAACACGATTTCCTGGTGCTGGTCACCGGGCAGGGGACCCACAAGGAGGATGTTGGGCTGGTCGTCGGAGTACTGGGTGTAGTAGATCCCCGCCGTTTCCTCCTTGAGCTCCTCACTGAGGCGATCCTGGGGTGCCAGGGTGAAACCATCGGGCAGCATCACCACGGCGCCCACATTCAGGCCGGTGCCGCTGCCATCGCCGGACAGCTGTTGCACCGAGGTGTCGTAGGGAATCTCCACCACGGCCTTGAACACCGTGTCGGGGAAGACGGCCTGGGGCACTTCAATGCGGGTGGCCTTCTTGGCCAGGTGGCAGTTGGCGCAGACCAGCTTGCCCGTGGCTTCACGGGGGCTGTCGTAGTTCTGTTGGGCCCAGAAGGGGTAGGCCCAGCTGGGGGAGGCGGCACCGAGCAGCACGGTGACGCTCAGCAGGCAACCGAGCAGCAGGGAGAGGGAGCGACGCATCAGAGGTGGGGCGACAGGGGCGAACGGGGGAAGCGGATCAGGCCCACCAGGGCTTGTCGCCGTTTCGGAAGTCGGTTTCAGTCCACTGGCTGAGGAACACGTTGTCGTCTTCGACGGACACGTGGGCCAGGGCCAGGGAGAGGGGAGCCGGCCCCCGCACCACCTTGCCGGTGGCGTCGTACTGGGAGCCGTGGCAGGGGCAGATGAACTTGTTCTGGCCGCCGTTCCAGGGCACCACGCAGCCCAGGTGGGTGCAGATGGCATTGATGCCGTAGCTGCCGATGGCGTCGTCGCCCTCGACGATCAGGTAGGTGGGATCGCCCTTGAGGCCCTGCACCAGGCTGCGGTCCCCTTCCTTGTGGGTGCTCAGCCAGCCGCTGCCGGTGACGGGATTGCCGAGTTCGTCCTTGGCGGAGGTGCCCCCACCACTGCCGGCGGCCTTGGGCGGAATGAAGTAGTTGACCACCGGGTAGAGCGCCCCGAGGGCCACGCCCGTGAGGGAGCCGAAGGTCAGCAGGTTCATGAACTGCCGACGGCCCATTCCGGGCACATCACCGCTCGAAGCACTCGCTGGCATCTGGGTCATACAGGGCGGCCTGGAAGCCACAGCAACGTGGCGGCCACCCTAAGACCTGACTCCACCTGAGCCAGGCTGCCAACGGGGCCTGGCGGGGGCTCTGCAACAACCCGTTGCGGATTTCGGTCTCGCCCTGGATTCCCTGGTACTGGCATAGGGGCCTGAGCGTCTGTGGTTGTGGATCCCTCTTCTCCCCTCAGTGCCGAGGAGCTGCTGGGCCTGCTGCGCCGGCGCTGGCAGGCCAGCTACGACCTGCAGCTGGTGCAGCGCCGCGGCCGCCTCTACCTGCAGGTGATGTGGGCCTATCTGGAACAGCAGTCGTTCCCGCTCTCCGCCGAGGCCTACGGGGCCAAGCTGGAGGAGCTCACGGGCCTGCTGAATGGGCTGGGCGTGGCGGCCCAGGTGCGGGCCTGGCTGGAGACCACCTCCGACAAGCCCAGACTGGGCAGGGCTCTGGGCCTGGCCCTGGAGCTGCCGCCGGAGCGGGCCAGCGAGTTCTTTCTCTGAGCGGCGCGGGCCGGCGATGTGGCTCAGGCCTCCTCCGAGCCCAGGGGCTGGGCCCCGGCCGGCCAGGCGCGCAGCCGCTCAGTGAAGGCCACCAGGCCCACCCCCACGAGGTAGAGGGCGCTGATCGCGCCGGTGAGCAGCAGCATCGTCACCGGATCGGTGGAGGGGGTGAGCACCGCTCCAGCCAGGGCCGCCAGCAGCACCACCCAGCGCCACCCCGAGAGCATGGCGCGGGAGCGCACCAGCCCCAGGGCACCCAGCAGCAGCTGCAGCACCGGCAGCTGGAAGGCCAGGGCCGTGGCCACCATCAGCAGCAGCACGAAGTCGAGATAGCGCTCGATCGACCAGCTGGGCTCCACCACATCGGCGCCATAGCTCACCAGAAATCGCAGGGCGGCCGGCACCAGGGCCCACCAGGCGAAGGCCAGTCCTGCGGCGAACAGCACCGCCGAGCCCGCCACCGCCGGCGCCACCAGGCGCCGTTCCCGGCGGTTCAAGCCCGGCAGCACGAAGGCCAGGCCCTCGTAGAGCACGTAGGGGAGGGCCAGGGTGAGCCCGGCGTAGCCCGCCACCTTCAGGGACACGAACAGAAACTCGCCCGGCGCCAGCTGCAGGAAGCGGATGCCATCGGCCGGCATCTCCAGCAGCCGCACGAGGGGTTTGACGAACACCAGACACAGGGCCGCCCCCGCCAGCAGGGCCAGCAGGGCCCTCAGGATGCGGCGCCGCAGCTCCTCGAGATGATCCACAAGGCTCATCTCCACTTCGCCTGGGAACTCCTCGCCAGCCAGCGCGCCGCTGGGGGTGGCGGGACGGGGTTCCCGCTCACACCGACCGACCTCGATCCGGATCGGGGGCGGTGGCCCGGCACGGCCGGGATCCTGGGGGGAGGTGTCCGTCATGGTTGCCGTGCTGCCAGCAGGCTAAGAGCCCGCTCCGGTTCCCCCCAGAGCAGGCTGCCGCCGCGATGCCGCACCGTGCCGGGGGCGGCGCCCGGAATCCGCTGCAGCTCTGCCGTGGGCACCATCAGCACAGGCACGCGGCGGTTGCCCCGCCCGCGGCTGAAGTGGGCTGCCAGATCGGCCGCGGCCTGCAGATCGTCCTCCCCCGCCGCTGCCGCCGAACTGCGCAGCACCACGTGGCTGCCCGGTAGCTCCTGGGCATGGAACCAGAGGTCGCCGCGCCGGGCCTGGCGAAAGGCGATCCACTCGTTCTGGCGGTGGTTGCGGCCCACCTGGAGCGTGAGCCCCCCCGGGCTGATCAGCTCGAGGGGCTGGGGCTGGCCCTCCCGACCCTGGCCGCCGCCCCGCCGGGACTGCCGGGCTGGCCTGCCGCCGGGGTGGAGATGCTCCTCCAGATCCCGGCCCAGGCCCAGGAGCGCCTCAAGATCCTCCGCCTGGTCGAGGTAGGTGAGGCTGGCCTCCAGCCAGGCCAGACGCTGCCCGTGCCAGGCCAGCCGTTCCTGGATGGCCGCCACGGAGCGGCGTCGCCTGCGGGCCTGGCGGTAGAGCTTCTGGGCGTTGTCGATGCAGCTGCGGCTGGGCTGGAACTGGCTCAGCAGGGCATCGGCCTGCAGCTGCAGGGCCTCGCTCTCCGGCACGGCATCGAGCAGGGCCTGCTGGCTGCCGGCCTGCTGCTGTTCTCGCTGCAGCAGCCGCTCGAACTGCTGCTGCAGCTGCCGGCGCTGCTGGGCCAGGCGCTGCTGGGCCAGGGCGCGGCCGTAGAACTCAGCCAGGCCATGGTTGATCGGCATCGCCGGGGCGGCGGTCGGCGGTTGAACCGCTGCCGGGGGCTCTGGTGCCGGCGGGTGCTGCGAAGGCGGCTCGGGGCTCCAGCAGCGGTAGCCCTCGGCGTCGCCGTGCCAGAAGAAGCGCTCGGCCTGCACCGCCCCCAGCCAGGCTTGCCAGCGCTGCCAGACCAGCTCCCACTGATGGGGCTGCAGCTCGGCGACAGTCTGCTGCAGCCACTCGGGTGGGGCCAGCTGGCGGGCCAGGGCCGGGCTGATGCCCTGGTAGGCGCTGCGCAGGGCCCGCTCCAGGGGCAGGGGGAGCAGGGCCACCCGCTGACGCCAGCGCTCGAAGCTCTCGGCGCGGCTCGGCGGAGCGCCATCCAGGGGTGGGGGCGGCTGGTAGGGGTCGCCGGTGCCGATCGGCCGCAGCCGCGACTGGGACGCCTTCACCTGGCGCCCCAGAGCCACCACCTGCCGTCCATCGCCATCGGGCTCCAGCAGCAGCAGGTTGCTGTGCCGGCCCATCAGCTCAGCCACCAGCCAGCGCTGCGGAGCCTCGCCGGGGCGGCGGGCAAAGCCCAGTTCCAGCACCCGCTCCCAGCCAGCCTGCTGGAGGCTGACCAGGGCCAGTCCACCGAGACCGTGCTGCAGCTGCTGGGCCAGGGTGCTCCCCTCCCCCTGGCGCGGTGGCGGCGCGATGGCATGGGCCCGGGCCGCCTCGGCCTGCCAGCTCAGCTCCAGCCACTGCATCCCCTGCAGGTGGCGCAGGCCCAGCTGAATCGTGCCAGGGCCCGCCTGCTGGGCCTTTTCCAGGCGGCTGGGCAGCAGCAGGCGCCGCCATTCGGCCAGCACCGCCTTGAGGCTGGTCACGTCCTGGGCCTGGAGGCTTGCCATGGCTGCGCTCCAGCCCTTCCGCGTGTGGCTTCTACTCTGCAGCCCTGCCTCCGCGACTTCCATGGCCCGACTCACCGTGATCACCGGTCCGAGCGGGGTGGGCAAGGGCACGCTGGTGGCCGAGCTGTTGCGGCGTCATCCCCACCTCTGGCTGTCGGTGTCGGCCACCACCAGGCCCCCCAGGCCGGGGGAGGTAGAGGGCCGCAGCTACTTCTTCCTCAGCCGCGAGCGCTTCGAGCAGCTGGTGCAGGAGGGGGGATTTCTGGAGTGGGCCGAATTTGCCGGCAACCTCTATGGCACGCCGCGGCGTCCGGTGGAGGAGCACCTGGCGGCAGGGCGATCCGTGCTGCTGGAGATCGAACTGGAGGGGGCCCGCCAGGTGCGCCAGACCTTCCGGGCTGGCTACCAGCTGTTCATCAAGCCCCCTTCTCTGGAGGAGCTGGAGCGCCGCATCCGTGGGAGGGGCACCGACAGCGAGGAGGCAATCGTCCGCCGGCTGCAGCGGGCCACGGTGGAACTGGCCGCTGAGCAGGAGTTCGATGGGGTGCTGGTCAACGGCGAGCTGGAAGCGGCCGTGGGCGAACTGGAAGCGGCCCTTGGCCTGGCCACCGGTTGATGCGGCGATGGGTTGATGCGGCGATGGTCGGTACACCCCAGGAGCACCAAGGCACAGGCCCGTCACCCAACGAGTGCCGCTGTCATGAAAAACGGCCCCCGGGGGCCGTTGATGGATCTGAGGGTCAGTCCAGGAGGGGCTGACGGCTGACGGGTCGCTTCAGAGGGGATGAAGGATCAGGTCGGGGAAGGCGCGAAAGATCTCAATGGTGAGGCCGGCCGTGAAGGTGAACCAGATCGCGGCAACGACGGGGGCGGTGGAGAGGAATTTCTTCATGGTTCCAGGAATCAGCGGGGGGAAACGGTCACTTTGGAATCGGCTTCAATCATCTTTCCGCCGGCGAACTCGCCGAAGGCCGCCAGGGGCCAGACGGCAGCCGCGAGAGTGGATTTGAACGCCAGAGGGATGTCGATCTGGATTTCACGCATCGTGGCGTCCTTGCTGCCCCGGATCGCGATCAGGTAGGAGCGGCCTGCCCAGCCGATCGTGCCTGCGATGTAGAGGAAGAGCAGGCCTGGGATCAGGAAATCACCGGCATGGCTGAAGCGGCCGTCCACGATCAGGCGGGGCAGGCCATCATCACCGCAGAGAGCCTGGCTGTAGGCGTTGAACCGTGACTTGGCCTGGTCGGTCTGGGCGGCTGAGGCCCGCTGCTGGAAGCGGGAGCTCTCGGCACAGGGGGTCAGGCCGGCCACCGAGTCCGAGGCCGAAGCCACGGGCGCAAAGCCGATGAGCAGAAAGGCCGAAAGCAGAACCGCACACAGGCGGGGGAGAAGACGTCGCATGGAAAGCCTGGGTAGAAGCCGGGAAGAGTGCCCTGCGGAGCCCTGCATCGGCGTGGGGCCGCAGGGCAGGATGTCACTCGCGGACAGTAGGGGAGCTCCCCGGGTGCCATGCCAACGGTTCTGGCCCTCGAAACAAGTTGTGACGAGTCAGCGGCTGCGATTGTGCGCGATCGCACGGTGCTGGCCAGCGCCGTGGCCTCCCAGGTGGAGGAGCATGCCCGCTGGGGTGGCGTGGTGCCCGAAATTGCCTCCCGACGCCATGTCGAGGCGCTGCCGGCCCTGATCGATCGCGTCTGCCGCCAGGCCGGCCTCGGCCCCGCCGCCATGGATGCCATCGCCGCCACTGCCACCCCTGGACTGCTGGGGGCCCTGCTGGTGGCCTCGCTCACCGGCCGCACCCTGGCCCGGCTCCATGGCCGGCCCTTCCTGGGCATCCATCACCTGGAGGGTCATCTCTGCTCGGTGCAGCTCGGCGATCCGCTGCCGCCAGGGCCCTACCTGGTGCTGCTGGTCAGCGGCGGGCACACGGAGCTGATCCAGGTGAGCGGCCCCGGCCTCTACCGGCGGCTGGGGCGCAGCCACGACGACGCGGCCGGCGAGGCCTTCGACAAGGTGGCCCGCCTGCTGGAGCTGGGCTATCCGGGTGGACCGGCCATACAGGCCGTCTCGGGCCCGGGCGATCCCCATCGCTTCGCCCTGCCCAAGGGCAGGGTGTCGAGGCCGGAGGGCGGCTACCACCCCTACGACTTCAGCTTCAGCGGGCTCAAGACGGCGATGTTGCGGCTGGTGCGGTCGCTGCAGCAGAGCGGAGAGCCGCTGCCGCTGGCCGACCTGGCCGCCAGCTTTGAGCAGGTGGTGGCGGAGGTGCTGGTGGAGCGCAGCTGCCGCTGTGCCCGCGACCTGGGCCTCGGCACCCTCGTGCTGGTGGGCGGCGTGGCCGCCAACCGGCGGCTGCGGGCCCTGCTGCAGGAGCGGGCCAGCCGCGATGGCCTGCAGTGGCGGGTGGCACCCCTCCCCTTCTGCACCGACAACGCCGCCATGATCGGGGTGGCGGCCTGTCAGCGCCTGGATCTGGGCCAGACCAGCTGCGCCAACCTCGGCGTGGCCGCCCGCTGGCCGCTAGAGCAGGCGGACAGGCTCTATGAACCTGTGGCCTGTTTCTGAGGCCTGTTGCTGACGGCGGCAGGCTCTGTCGTGTGTGGATCGAAAGGCCGACAGCCCAGCGGGCCTATCCTGAAGAGAGAATTGGCGGTTACCCATGGCCCCCGCAGACGCTGAAATGGCCAGCGAACCAGGGGGTGGGGCCGCAGCCGAGCTTGCAGCTGGGCCAGAGGCTGCGGTTGGGCCAGGGGCCATCGCTGAAACCGAGCCCGGCCATGAGCCGGTGAGCCCCACCGAGCTGAACGCCTGGCGGCGCGGCTTCACCCCTCAGGCCGAAATCTGGAACGGTCGTCTGGCGATGCTTGGCCTGTCAGTGGGCCTCACGGTGCTCCTGCTGGCACGGCTGGCCATGGGCTGAGCCCGCATCAGGTTCTGCCCCTGAAGGCCTGGGCCAGTTCGTTGGGCCTGAGGCTCTGGGCCAGGGCATCGGTTGGCTCCACCGTGCCGGCATTCACCAGATCCAGCAGCGACTGGTTGATGGTCTGCATGCCGTCGAAGCGGCTGCGCGCCATGATCTCCTCGATCGCATCGAGTTCGCCGCGCTGGATGTAATCCCTGCAGGCATCGGTATTCAGCAGGATGTCCAGGAAGGCGGTGCGTTGACCGCCCTTGGTTTTGATCAGGCCCTGGGATACAACAGCGAGCAGCGATTCAGACAGGGCCCGTCTGACGCTCTCCTGCTCGGTGGGGGGATAGAGCCCGAGAACCCGTTCCACTGTTTTGACAGCAGAGTTGGTGTGCAGCGTGCCGAACACCAACTGGCCCGTCTGGGAGGCCTCGATCGCTGTGGTGAGGGTCTCGCGGTCGCGGATCTCGCCAATCATGATCACGTCTGGGTCTTCGCGCATCGAGGCCCTCAAGGCGCGTTGAAAGTCCTTGGTGTGCTGCCCTACTTCACGCTGGCGGATCAGGCTGCACCGGCTTTCATGCACGAATTCCACCGGATCCTCGATCGTCAGGATGTGACGCGGCATGGTGCTGTTGATCCAGTCCACCATCGCTGCGAGGGTGGTGGATTTGCCGGAGCCTGTCGGCCCCGTCACCAGCACCATCCCCTTGGGTCGGGCGCAGAGCTCCTGCAGCACTGCCGGCATGGCGAGCTCTTGGAGGGTGGGGATCAGGCGCGGGATCAGGCGCAGCACCATGGCCGGGCCCCGTTCGGCCGTCAGCAGGTTGATGCGCAGGCGGGTGAAGTCGAAGCAGTGGGAGCCGTCGTAGTCCTTGCCGGCTCGAAAGGCCTCGATCTCATCGGGGCGAAGCAGTTCGGCCAGCCAGGCCGCGAACAGGGCCTCATCCGTTGGCGGCCAGCCCGTTGAGAGGATGTCGCCCTGGCAGCGGTAGCGGGGCTGCTCACCCACGCCGAGATGCACATCGGAGCAGTTGCGGGCGTGGGCCAGTCGCACCAGGTCCTCCAGATTCGAGGGCATGGGCCCCAGGTCTTTGGCCAGCCAGGAGGGCGCGCTGGCGGGGCCGGCCAAGCCGGCTGCTCCCGCGGTCGGCGGGGCCGGCGGCGGGTTCAGGTGGCCCGAGCTGAGGGTCTCACCCCCTGGGGAGATGGCCGGCGAAGACGACGGAGACCACGACATGGCAGGCAGGCGGGGGGGACACCCCAGAGCGAGGACGAGCAGACCATCGAGCCGGGCCGGCCGACTCGCCCCAAGCCTCGCAGCGCTTGGGCCGTCTGTCAGCTTTCGAGCCGGTTCCTAGGATCCCGCCGTCCGCAGGCCCGCCTTGACCAAGCCCCTCGTGAGCATCGTGCTGGGCACCAGGCCTGAGGCGATCAAGCTGGCCCCTGTGATCCTGGCGTTCCAGCAGGCCCACGACTTCCGCACCCGGGTGGTGCTCACCGGCCAGCACCGCGAAATGGTGAGCCAGGTGATGGAGCTGTTCGCCCTCACGGCCGACCACGACCTGGCCCTGATGGCACCGCAGCAGACCCTCACCCACATCACCTGTGCCGCCCTCGAGGGCCTCAAGCGGGAGTTCGCCGAACATCCTCCCGATCTGGTGCTGGTGCAGGGCGACACCACCACCGCCTTCGCCTCGGCCCTGGCCGCCTTTTACGCCCAGATCCCCGTGGGGCACGTGGAGGCCGGCCTGCGCACCGACAACATCTTTGATCCCTTCCCGGAGGAGGCCAACCGGCGACTGATTTCCCAGCTGGCCCAGCTCCACTTCGCCCCCACAGAGCAATCAGCCGCCAACTGCCGGGCCTCGGGGGTGGTGGGCCGCATCCTCACCACCGGCAACACCGTGATCGATGCCCTGCTGCAGATGGCCGAACGGGCCCCGGCCTATGGGCTCGAAGGCCTCGACTGGCAGCGGCAGCGGGTGATTCTGGCCACGGTGCACCGGCGCGAAAACTGGGGTGAACGCCTGCGCGAGATCGGCGAAGGCTTCCTGGCGGTGCTGGAGCGCTTCCCCGACACGGCCCTGCTGCTGCCGCTGCACCGCAACCCCACGGTGCGGGAGCCCCTGCAGGAGCTGCTCGGCAGTCATCCGCGGGCCTTCCTCACCGAACCGCTTGACTACGACGAGCTGGTGGCGGCGATGCGGGGCTGCACCCTGGTGCTCAGCGATTCCGGCGGGCTGCAGGAGGAGGCGCCCGCCCTGGGCAAGCCGGTGCTGGTGCTGCGGCGCACCACCGAACGGCCCGAGGCGATCCAGGCCGGCACCGCCAAGCTGATCGGCACCGCCAGCAGCGACATCCTGGCCGAGGCCTCAGCCCTGCTCAGTGATGCGGCGGCCTATGAGGTGATGGCCCGGGCCCATAACCCCTTTGGCGACGGCCTGGCCAGCGGCCGGATCGTGGCGGCGGCGCGGCAGTTCCTGACCGACCAGGCCGCCTGAGCCGGCGCGGGCCGCGCCCTCAGCGCCTCTTGTTCGACCAGGGCGGCAGGTCGATGAACACCCTGGTGCCGGCTTCCAGGCCGGAGAGGATCTGGGTGTCCTTGCCGCCGCTGATGCCCAGCTCCACCGGCTGGAACAGGGGCTGGCGGTCCTTGTCCACCAGCAGCACGCCGGGGCGGCCGTCCTCGGTCACGATCGCCACGGTGGGTACCAGGGTCTCGGCCTGCACCCTGCCTGTTCTGAAGTCCACGTCCGCGGTCATGCCGATGCGCAGATCGGGCTGGGGCTCGAGGAAGCGCAGCACCACGTCGAAGGAGGTCACGTTGTTCAGCTTCACCGCCCGGGGGGTGATCCGCTTCACCACCACCTCGAAGCGGCGGTCCGGGAAGGCATCCACCCGCACGCTGGCCTCCTGGGCGAGCCGGATGCGGCCGATGTCGCTCTCGGGCACCTTGGCCACCACCTCGAGCCCCTGGGCCAGCTCCACGATCGAGGAGCTGGTGGCGCCGGCCGTGGCCGAGGCGGCGGTGGTGGGGGTCACGAAGGAGCCTGGATCGGCGAAGCGCTGGGTGATCACCCCGGCGAAGGGAGCCCGCACGATCAGGTCGGCCTGCTCCACCTTGCGGGCCGCCAGGCGCTGACGGGCAGCTTCCACGGCAGCCTCATCCACCAGGAAGGTGCTGCGCACGGTGTTGAAGTCGCTGAGGCTGATGGCGTTTTCCTTGAACAGCTCTTCGTTGCGCTCGAGCTCGCTGCGGCTGCGCACCATCTGGGCCTGGGCCGACTGCAGCTGGGCCCTGAGCTCATTGAGGCGGTCGGCGAGATCGCCGCTGTCCATGCGGGCCAGGGCCTGGCCGGCCTGCACCTGGTCGCCCTCCTCCACGAACAGCTCCTGGAGCACGCCCTGCCGTTTGGGGCTCACGTTCACCCGCTTGACGGCCTCCAGCTCCCCGGAGGCACTCACCACGCCGGGCAGGTCCCCGGACTGGGCCAGCACGGTGTAGGGCTCAAGGTTGGCCGACGCCGCGTTGCGCTGGCGCTGCCACACCACCCCTGCCGCCAGCACGAGCACGATGGCCACGCCGGCCACAGCCCAGAGGCGCCGCCGTTGCCACCACCTGGATGCCGGGGCAGGGGAGCCTGAATCGCCGTTCTGAGCGGGTTCCGGAGCGTCGGTGGAGGGATTGGAGTCGGCCGGAGTCCTGGGCCGGCGGGGGGTGAGGATCGGAATCGGCCTGGCCAGCATCTGCCCCCAGTCTCGCGGCCGAGGGGGCCGGGCTGCGGCCCGTAGATTTCCCCCATGCTCAAAGCCGGAATCGTCGGGCTGCCCAACGTGGGCAAGTCCACCCTGTTCAACGCCCTGGTGGCCAACGCCCAGGCGGAGGCGGCCAATTATCCGTTCTGCACGATCGAGCCCAACAGCGGCGTGGTGTCGGTGCCGGATCCCCGCCTCGATCAGCTGGCCCAGCTGAGCCGCAGCAAGGAGATCGTGCCCACGCGGGTGGAGTTCGTGGACATCGCCGGCCTGGTGGCGGGGGCCAGCCAGGGGGAGGGGCTGGGGAACAAGTTCCTGGCCAACATCCGCGAGGTGGACGCCATCGTGCACGTGGTGCGCTGCTTCGAGGACGACGACGTGATTCACGTGTCGGGCTCGGTGGGGCCTGAGCGGGATGCGGAGGTGATCAATCTGGAGCTGGGCCTGGCCGACCTCAGCCAGGTGGAGAAGCGCCGGGACCGCCTCAAGAAACAGGTGCGCACCAGCAAGGAGGCCCAGCAGGAAGATGCCGTGCTGGAGCGCATCCAGACGGAGCTGGAGGCCGGTGGGGCCGCCCGCAACCTCGACATGAGCCCCGAGGAGCTGGCCCTGGTCAAACCGCTCGGTCTGCTCAGTGCCAAGCCGATCATCTACGCCACCAATGTGAGCGAGAACGATCTCGCCGGCGGCAATGCCTATGCGGAGGCCGTGGTGGCCCTGGCCGCCCGGGAGCGTGCCGAAACCGTGCGCATCTCCGCCCAGGTGGAAGCCGAGCTGATCGAGCTGCCCCTGGAGGATCGCGCCGAATTCCTCGAGGGCCTCGGGGTGAGCGAGGGGGGCCTGCAGAGCCTGATCCGCGCCACCTACTCCCTGCTGGGCCTGCGCACCTACTTCACCAGCGGCGAGAAGGAGACCCGCGCCTGGACGATCACTGCCGGCATGACCGCTCCCCAGGCGGCCGGAGTGATTCACACCGATTTCGAACGGGGTTTCATCCGCGCCCAGACCATCGGCTGCGGCCAGCTGCTGGAGGCCGGCTCCCTGGCGGAGGCCCGCACCCGGGGCTGGCTGCGCAGTGAGGGCAAGGACTACGTGGTGGTCGAGGGGGACGTGATGGAGTTCCTGTTCAATGTCTGAGCTGATGCACACCGCCAGGCAGCCTCCCTGGCGGGGGGCCTAGGGCCTTGCATCGGTCAGAATCAAGACCCCAACGGAGGACACCATGAGCCAGACATCACGTCCGGGCGGGGCGGCCCCCGAGAAGGCCCAACCTGCCGGCCCTACTCCGGATCTCCCCGCCGACCATCCCCATAACTTCGACGCCCAGAAGGAGCTGCACCGCAAGATCCGCAACGATCCCGACTACGACGACTGGGAGTACGGCACGGAACCGCTGCCCCATGAGGCCTGGGCCCTCAGGCAGCCTCCAGAGCCCGCGGCCTGATCCGCTGCACCAGCAGCTGTCCCGCCAGGCATAGGGCCGCTGCTGTGAACCACACCCCCACACCGTGCCCCTGGCGGTCCAGGGCCAGGCCCGCCAGCAGCGGAGCCGTGAGGGCACTGAGGGCGAAGCACTGGGAGAACAGGGCCATGGCCAGACCCCTGTGCTGGGGCGGGGTGATCTCCACCACGGCCTCGCTGGCCACCGGCAGAAAGGCCGCCTCGCCGAAGGCCAGGGGGATCTGGGCCACCACCACCAGCACCAGGCCAGCCCCGCTCAGGGCTGAGGCCCCCAGCAGGGCTGTGCCCAGGGCGAAGGCGGCCAGGCTCAGCCCCAGCCCCACCCGCACCGGGCGCCGGGCCAGGGCCTGCCCCACCGGCCACTGGATCAGCAGCAGCAGGCCCAGCTTCAGGCCGATCAGCAGCGCCCCCAGGCTCTCTGGCAGCGCCTGACGCGCCAGGCCGCCCCGCACCAGGTCCAGCGGCAGGGCGCTCTGCATCAGGGCCGGCAGGGCGGTGGCCAGCAGGGCCACGGCCAGCACCGGCAGCAGCGGCCGCCACCAGCCGCTGCCGAGCTCCAGGCCGCTGCCAGCGGGGCGCCGCTTCGGGTTGGGCAGCGGCCGCAGCACCAGCAGCACCGCCATGGCGACGAGGCAGACCATGTCCACCCCGTAGATCCAGCGCAACTGGCCGGCTGCGGCCAGGCCGGCCCCCAGCAGCGCCCCGGTGGCGATGCCGGCGGCGTCGGCGCTGCGCACCAGGGCATAGCCGCGGGCCGACGGGATGGTGTGGGCCCCCTGCTGGCAGCTCAGGGGCACCGCCAGTTCAATCGCCGGCCAGTAGAGCCCCATGGACACGCCCATCAACAGCTGACCCTGCAGGTAGGCCGGCAGGTCGAGGGCTCCCAGCAGGCGCCCATCGGCCAGCAGGGCGGTGAGGGCCGCCAGCAGCACGGGGACTGAGCAGTTGAGGCCGCGATCCAGCAGCCAACCGCTCAGAAAACGCCCTCCCGTGCCGGCCAGGGCTGCCAGGGCGACCCCCTGGGTGACGCTGGCGGCGCTGAAGGCCTGCTGATGAAACACCATCGGCGTGAGATAGAGCACGCCACCGGCCCCGATCGATCCCACCAGCCGCACCCAGGCCACTTCGCGCAGCGGCGCGGGAAACTGGAACCACCAGCCCCGACGCCGCGGCGTCCCCTCCGTTGCCCGCTCGGCCTCTGCGATCACCTGCTCGTTGCCTGCCGGGGTTGCTGGCCAGTCTGCTGGTGCTCTCCCCCGCCCTGGTGTCTGCCCTCGCCCCCCAGCCCGTGATTGCCTCAGGGGAGGTGGTGGTGGAACTGGATGGGCTGAAGCTGCCGATCGATCTCGATGAACTGGCGGCCTGGACCCTGCAGCCGGACCGTCAGAGCGGCAGCCTCGGCCTCTGGCTCAACCTGCTCGATGCGGAGTCGAGACAGGGGCTGATCAGGTTGTTGCGGGCCCCCGTGCTGCAGGACCGCGGCTTCGGCCTCCAGCTGCTGAGCAGCTGGACCGGGGAGCCGATGCTGCGCGAGGTGGGGGGTCTGATCACCACCGCCGCCGGCGAGAACACCGGCGTGCTGCTGCTGGAGACCCTGCAGCAGTTGCTGGAGCGCCAGAGCACGATCACCACCCTCGACCTGCTGCAGGCCCTGCCTCCAGAGAGCCTGAATCTGCGCATCGATGGCCTGCTGGACCTGGCCGCTGACTGGCGGCGCCAGCTCCAGGGCCAGGAGCGGGCGATCCAGCGGCTACGGCAGCTGCCGTTGCCCAGGCGCAGCTCCCGCAGCCTGCTGATCGGCCGCCAGCAGCTCGGGGCCCCCCAGCAGATCCGGCTGACAGTGGCCCACCGCTCCGAGCCCCTGCCCCTGGAGCTCTGGCCGGCCCGGCGGGCCAAGCGGGGCCCCTGGCTGCTGCTGATGCCCGGGCTGGGCGGCAACACCGAGCAGCTCAGCTGGCTGGCGGCGGCCCTGGCGGAGCGCGGCTGGCCGGTGCTGGTGATCGAACATCCCGGCAGTGACGAGCAGGCGGTGCAGGCCTCTCTGCGGGGGGAGGGCCCACCACCCGGCGCGGAGTCCCTGCCCGACCGGCTGGCGGATCTACAGGCCGTGCTGACGGCACGCCGCGAGGGCAGCCTGCCGTCGCTGGGTCCGCAGCCCTCAGGGGAGGACGGCATGGTGCTGATCGGCCACTCCCTCGGGGGCCTGGCGGCCCTGATGGCCGCGGGCCTGGTGCCTGAGCAGGGGCTGAGGCAGCGCTGTCAGCAGGCCCTCTCCTCTCTGCCGGTGACGAATCTCTCGCGCCTCCTGCAGTGCCAGCTCCCGGACATCACCGGCGATGGCGCCAGCAGTTCCTTTCCAGTGAGCGGGTCGTCACTGCCGGACGCCATCCCCCTGCGGGGGGTGATCACCTTCAACGGCTTCGGCAGTCTGCTGTGGCCCAGTCGCGGCCTGGCCGACCTGGCCGTGCCGGTGCTGGTGGTGGGTGGCAGCCTCGATCTGGTCACCCCGCCGGTGACCGAACAGCTGGGCCTGTTCAGCGGGTCCGGTGATCCCCGCAGTCGCCTGGTGGTGGTGGATGGGGGGAGCCATTTCTCACCGGTCCGGCTGGCAGGACAGGACGAGCCCCTGTTCCGTCTCGGCGACCAGTTGGTGGGGGAGAAGCCCGAGCGGGTGCAGGAGCTTCTGCTGGCCCTGACGATCGAGTTCCTGGAGAGCACGCAACATCCCTCCCTGCTTTCCCCCCAGCAGCGCGAACACAACGGCATCACGGGCTATGTGCTCGATCCCGGTCAGGCCGAACGCTGGCGCCGCTCCATCAACAGCCCCTGAGCTGAGGGGCTCAGAAGCGGATGCGGGGATCCAGCAGGGCGACGAGCACGTCCACCGTGACCGTGATCAGCACCACCAGGGCCGCCACCACCACCACGATGCCCTGCACCAGGGGGTAGTCGCGCTGGCTGATCGCCTCCTGCAGCCGGTAGGCGATCCCGGGCCACGAATAGGTGACCTCGATCAGCAGGGCACCGCCGATCAGGGAGGCCACGGTGATGCCCGTAATCGTGAGCACCGGCAACAGGGCATTGGGCAGGGCATGGCGCAGGATCACCCGCGCCTCTCCCAGGCCCCGGCTGCGGGCTGCCTCCACATAGTCGCTGCCGAGGCTGCGGCGCAGGTTGAGGCGCAGGGCGTTGGCGAAGATGCCGCTCAGCAGCAGTGCCAGGGTGCCGGCCGGCAGGGTGAGGTGCCGCAGGGTGCCCTGCAGGGCCTGCCACTGGCCGCTGGCCAGGCCGCTGCGCAGGCTGTCGAACAGATAGAAACCGCTGCCCTCCGGGGGCAGCAGGGTGGGGGGGAAGCGGCCACCCACCGGCAGCCAGCCCAGCCACACGGCAAACACCAGCTGCAGCACCATGGCGGCCCAGAAGGGGGGCAGGGCATAGGTGCCGATGCCGTAGAGCCTGCCGCTCAGGTCGAGTTTGCCCTCGGGGCGGGCGATCCCGGAGAAGCCCACCGCCAACCCCACCACGGCGGCCAGCAGCAGGGCCACGCTGCCCAGCTCCAGGCTGGCCGGCAGGGTCTGACCGATCACGCCGCTCACGGGCTCCTGGTTGGTGAGGGAATCGCCGAGATCGCCGCGCAGCAGACCGCCCAGAAAGTGGCCGTACTGGTGCAGCAGGGGCTGGTCGAGGCCGAGGCGGCTGCGCAGGGCGGCCCGGGCGGCCTCCGGGGCGCGGGTGCCGAGCAGGGCGTCGATCGGATCGCCGGGGGCCAGCCGCAGCAGCAGGAACACGAGGGTGGCGATCAGCCACAGCATCACCGGGGCCAGGGCCAGCCGGGCCCCCACGTACTGGACCAGGGCGCGGCGGCGGCTCATCGGGCTGCCCCCACGGGCCCAGCCCCCGCCGGCGCCAGGGCCTGGAGCAGCAGGCGCCCGGAGCCGTCGAAGCGGGGCTGGCTCACCCCGGGCTGGGCCCAGGCCTTGGGCGACACCAGCCAGAGGGGCACATAGGGGTTGGCGGCGGCCGTGATCCGCTGAATCCGCTGCAGCACGGCATGGCGCTCCTCGCCCTGGCTGCTCTCACTGCGGCGCAGCAGGGGCTGCAGCCCTGGCTGCGCCCAGAAGCTGCCGCTGGCGGCGCTGGCGCCCTCGAGGCAGCGCTCCCCCTCCTCCTGGCTGCAGGCCAGCAGGGGGATCAGGTAGTTGTCGGCGTCGGGGAAGTCGCCCATCCAGTCGAGCAGGATCAGGGTGAAGGCCCCCTCGCCGAGTTGGCGGTAGGCCGTGGTGGATTCCATGCCGCTCACCTCCAGCCGCACACAGTCGCCCAGATCCTGCTGCAGCTGGGCCTGCCAGGTGAGGGCGAAGAGACGGTCGCTGGGGATGTTGGAGCGGAAGGTGAGCGGCAGGGGCAGCTGCTTGCCCTGGCAGTAGCCCGCCTGGCGGTAGAGCGCCCGGGCGCGCTCAGGGTCGTAGCTCACCCAGGCGGTGGGATCGGAGCCCGGCAGGCTGGGCGGCACCAGCTCCCGCAGGGGAGCGCGCAGGCCCAGGGTGACCCGCTCACTGATGGTGGTGCGATCCAGGCTGAGGGCCAGGGCCTCTCTCAGCCTGGGGTCGTCGAAGGGGGGCTGGTCGCTGAGCAGGGTGAGGTAGCTGATCTCCAGCGCCGGGCCGCTGCTCTCCTGCAGCTCGCCGCGGCGGGCGCGGCTGCGCAGGGCGGCCTGCTGGTCGATCTCCAGGCTGGTGGAGAGCAGCACGTCCACCTCGCCGCTGATCAGGGCACCGAACAGGGCGGTGGAGTTGCTGAGGGAAACCAGGTCAAGGCCGTCGTTGGCCGGCTGCTCACCCCAGTAGCCCTCGAAGGGCTCCAGCCGCTGCTGCTGCTTGCTGAAAAAGGTGAGCCGGTAGGGGCCGGTGCCCACGAAGCGGTCGTTGAGCAGGCTGTCGCCGTGCTGGCGGTAGGCCGTGGGGGAGAGCGGGGTGAGGGCCACGGCGCTGAGCAGCTCCGCCAGGGGGGCGAAGGGCTCGCGCAGCTGCAACTCCAGGGTGTGGGAGTCCAGGGCGCGCACACCGCTCACCCGGTCGCCGAGCAGGTAGCTGAGCTTGCCGATGGCCAGGAAGCGCTCGAGGCTGAACACCATGGCCGCGGCATCGAACGGGGTGCCGTCGTGGAAGCGCACACCGCGGCGCAGGGCAATGGTGGCAGTGCGGCCATCGGCGCTCAGCTGCGGCCGCGCCAGGGCCAGCCTGGGCTCCAGCTCGCCCGTGGCGCTGACGGCATAGAGCGGATCACCGAGGGCGCTCAGCAGCTGCATGGCGCCGAAGGTGAAGGCTCCGGCTGGGTCGACGGTGTCAACGCGGTTCCTGCTGGCCACCACGAGGCGCCCGGGCACCACCTCGGGGTCGGCGCCCACCCCTGAACCGTTGCCCTGACGCGGGAGACAGCCCGCGAGGGCCACGGCCAGCGAGGTGATCAGCAGCCCGCTGATGAGCCGTTGCGGCAAGGGTCCGATGCGTCGGGCCGACACCGTCAGCGCAGCGGCGGAGCGCTGGCCCCGCTGCAGAGGATTGGGGTCACACGGGTCGTCGGCGGTCGGCGCTCATTCAAGAGCGGTGGGGCCTGGCAGGGTGCACCTGTTGCAGGGAAATTTCAAACACTTCCGAACCGTGGCGGGCCAGGGGCCAGCGCCGCAGCCAACAGCGGTCGTGATGATCGTCCACGCCGATCACTTGGTAGAGCTGCTCATCGGAATCAAGCTGAACGCAGTCCCCCTGATGGGGAATGGTGGTGGGCTTGAGGCAGGAGATGGCCGTCATAGGGGAGGTGACGTCAGGTTCTGGAACTGGGAACGCAGGGTCGGAGAGATGGAACTGGGCCCATGCTGCGAAACGGGTCCAGGCTGAAATGTTCGTGGTGATACCAACGCCTGCTGGGGTGCGGAGACGCGGATCAAGGAGGGGTCTGCCCGCTGGGGCGGGATGTGCCGTTCAGGGTCCCTTCGGATGCGGGCACTCTGGCGCCTTGACCCCACCGGACGCCAGGGGCGGGCCATTGGCGTGTCTGATTGACGTGATCAGCCGCCTGCCCCGCCAGGGGGCTAGAGGGTGCGCAGGCAGGCGGCCACCTGGCGGACCTCCGGCAGGGCCTCGATGGCATCGAGAGCCTGGCGGAAGCGGGCCTCCAGCACTTCATGGGTGATCACCACGATTTCGGCACTGCTTGCCTCGCCCGCAGCACCGGAACCCTCGCCGGCGTACTGGACGATCGACTGGATCGACACGCCAGCCTGACCGAAGCAGCTGCCGATCTGGCCGATCACCCCCGCCTGGTCGCTGGTGCGCAGCCGCACGTAGTTGCGGTGGGTGGTGAGGGCGCCATCCACGAGGGAGCACTGGCGCCAGTTGCCCGCCGCCAGCAGGGGATCCAGCCCGCCGCCCTGGGTTCCCGATCCGCCGCCGGTGGCCTGGCGGATGCCGGCGATATTGAGAATGTCGGCCACCACGGCCGAGGAAGTGGGTCCAGCTCCGGCCCCGGGCCCGTAGAACATCACCTGGCCCACGGGGTCGCCCTCCACCAGGATGGCGTTGTTGACTCCGTTCACGCCCGCCAGGGGATGGCCCTGGGGTACCAGGGTGGGGTGCACGCGCACATCGAGCTGCAGGCCCGCCGGGGTGGTGTCGGCTGGCTCCGGCGGCTCACTCCCCACCCGTTGGGCCACGGCCAGCAGCTTCACCACGAAGCCGAGCCGGGCGGCGTAGTCCACGTCCCGGGCGTCGAGCTGGTCGATGCCCTCGGTGGGAATGGCCTGGCGGGGCACCGTGCCCCCGTAGGCCAGGCGCGTGAGGATGGCGATCTTGTCGGCGGCATCACCACCCTCCACGTCGGCGGCGGGATCGGCCTCGGCGTAGCCGAGCCGCTGGGCATCGGCGAGCACCTCGCCGTAGGCGGCCCCCTCGGCCGCCATCCGGCTGAGGATGTAGTTGGTGGTGCCGTTGATGATCCCGCTCACCCGCTGGATGCGGTTGCCGCCCAGGGATTGTTTCAGCGGTTCGATGATCGGGATGCCGCCGCCCACGGCCGCCTCGATCAGCACATACACCCCCTTCTCGGCGGCCGCGGCGGCGATCTCATCCCCATGCCGGGCGATCACGGCCTTGTTGGCGGTGACCACTGCTTTGCCGGCGGCGATCGCCCGCAGGATCAGGCTGCGGGCCGGCTCCAGGCCGCCCATCACCTCCACCACGATGTCCACGGCTGGGTCGTCGACCACGGCCTCCGGGGTGGTGGTGAGCAGCCCTGGCGCCAGGCTGAGGGGCCGGGGCCGCTCCAGATCGCGCACGGCGATGCGGCGGAGCTGCAGATCGGCCACCAGGGGGTGGCGGCCCTCAGGGGTGCTGAGGATGCTGGCCACACCGGCTCCCACCGTGCCCAGACCGAGCAAGCCGATGCCGATGGTCATGCCGTGCACTGCGAAACCGCGATCCTAGAAATCAGGCCCCCAGGGCTCCGGCCTGGGCCTGCATCAGCTTGAGGATGTTCAGAAAGCCGTTGGCCCGCGACGGCGTCAGGCTGGTCTGCAGCCCGGTGGCGGCGATGAAGCCGGGATCGATGGCGGCGGCCTGCTCGGGGGTGAGCCCCTCCATGGCCTGGATCAGCAGCGCCAGCAGCCCCTTGGTGATGGCCGCGTCAGAGTCGCCCTGCCAGTGCAGGCGGCCCTCCTGGAGCGTGCCCACCACGTACACCTGGGACACGCAACCCTTCACCTTGAAGGCGTCGGTGCGGAAGGCCTCGGGCAGGGGCTCGAGCTTCTTGGCCAGCCAGAGCACGTACTCGTAGCGGCGCCTGGGGTCGGTGGTGCCGGCCAGGCGCGCCACGATCTGATCGAGGGCGGGGCTGCCCGTGGCCCCGGGGGTGGGCTCGGCCATTCAGTCAGCGGCGGCGACGCAGGGCCAGCATGGCGGCTGCGCCCCCACCGATGGCGCTCATGCCCAGCAGCCAGCCCGTGGAGGGCCGCAGGGCCAGGGGACGGATCGGGCGGCTGGGGACGCTGGGCTCAAGGCCGGGGGCCGGCGTCTGGGATCCCGGCAGTTCCAGGTAGTCGCGGTGGCCAGGGCCCCGGTCCACCTGCACCTCCCAGTCGGGGCTGGCCTGGCTGGGCAGGCTGAAGCGCAGGCGCCCCTCACCGTCGGTGCGGCCCACTTCGATGGGCTCGCCACCGGGGGGCATCAGCCGAACGATGGCGTCATCGGCCGGTTCCCCGGTGCCGAAACGGCTCTCCAGCAGGAAGTCGTTGTTGAGGGCGGTGACGCGATCGAGGCTGCTCTCAATGGCATGGGCCCGGGCCGGCGGGGCACCGGCGGCAGCCCCAAGCGCCAGGGCCGTGGCGGCGACCAGGGCCGGAGCCAGGCAGCGCAGCGAGGCGGTGGGTCGCCAGCGGGCGACAAGCTCAGAGACTGCAGCCATGGGGTCCAGAGGCGAGGAACAAGGAGCTCAGGAATCCTGCCAGCGGCTGTCACGGCTCTGGCCCGCCTGCACCATCCGCACCATCGAGCTCACCATCATCGAGAGAGCGTCGTTGGTGTCGCCCCGGCCGGCCAGCTCGGAGGCGAGCACGCGATCGGCGGCACTCGGGGCCGTGGCAGGGGCGGTGGCGGACAGCTTCACAGACAGATTCACAGAACTCAGTGTTGCCGTTGGCGGAATCCTCGCAAATCCCTCCCGTAGGTGCGCCGCCTGCCGAGGCTTTGTCAAGGTTTGTCGTGACCGTCCAGAGGCCTGTCGCCCAGCCAGTGCACACCCAGCTCCGTGAGCCAGCCATCCAGGGGCACATCCCAGGGATTGGTGGGCAGGCGGTCGCAGAGGCAGCCGGAGGGCAGCACGGCCAGGGCAGGCACCCGCCGCCAGGACTCCTGGTGGCGCAGCCGGTCGTACCAGCCGCCGCCGTAACCCAGCCGCACCCCCTGCCTGTCGATGGCCAGGGCCGGCACCAGCAGCAGCGCCAGGGCTTCGGGCTCCAGGCGGCCCGCCCGCTCCAGCGGGGCCTCGATGCCGCAGGCATCGGCGGCCAGGGGTTCCCCCGGCTGCCAGGGCCGGTAGTCGAGGCGCCCGTCGGCAATGGCCGGCAGGGCCAGGTGCCGGCACCAGGCGGGGGTTGCCGACAGCAGCGGGCGCAGGTCCGCCTCCCCTGCCAGGGGCCAGTAGAAGCCCAGCCGGCCACGCCTCGCGCCCAGAACAGCGGCTCCGTCCTCCTGCGGGGAGGAGCCGGCCTGGACCAGCAGTGCAGCCAGCTGTGCTTGCAACCCCGCGCTGCAGCCGGGCAGCAACTGGCGGCGGTGGGCCCGGAACCAGGGCCTGAGAACTTCTTTGCCGGCTCCATGGGGCAGCTGCATCTCGGGCCGCCTCAGCGCTGGAACCAGCCCGTGAGCGCCGCGGCCAGGGCATCGGCGGCATCATCCGGCCGGGGCGGAGCCTCCAGGCAGAGCTCGCGCATGACAGCCTCCAGCACCTCCGCTTTGTCGGCATGGCCATTGCCGGTGAGGGCCAGCTTGATCTGCATCGGCGGCAGCTCCACCACCGGCACCCGGAAACGGGCCAGGGTCATGATCACCACGCCCCGGGCCTGGACCACGGCGATCGTGGTGCTGGAGCGGTAAAAGAAGAACTTCTCCACCACGGCCAGATCCGGCCGCCAGGTGCGCAGCAGCTGCCTCAGATCGCCGGCGATCTCCACCATCCGCTCGCCTTCGCTGCGCCCCGGGGCCGTGCGCACGATGCCGCAGTCCAGCAGCTGCTGCCTGGGCTCCCCCGCGGGGCCGGACTCCTCCACGTCAATCACGCCGTAGCCCACCCTCGCCAGCCCGGGGTCGATGCCGAGGATGCGCACAGCCGCGGCCGCCTAGGCCGCCAGGGCCAGTTCGAACTGACTGCGGTCGCTCGGCTCGGCCCGCTCGAACACCTTGCAGAACACCTTCACCACCCGATCGCCCGAGTCGATCTGCTCCAGGGGGTCCTTGCGCAGGCGGTGGCGCAGGCAGCAGGCCACCACCCGGGCCACGTCGTGGTCGTCCACGTCGGTGCGCCCCTCAAAGGCGGCCAGGGCCCTGGCTGCCCGGTTGGTCACGATGTCGCCGCGCAGGCCATCCACGTTGAGATCGCCGCAGATGGCGGAGATGCGGATGCGCAGGTCATCGTCGATGCGCACCTGGGACAGACGTTTCTGGGCTTCCACCACCCGTTCCTGAAGGGCGTCCTGGCGGGTCTGGACGGCGTCGTTGAAGCCGTCGGGGTCCTGGTCGAAGGCGGTGCGCTGGTCCACCACCTGCACCCGCAGCTCCGGATCGCGCACGGTGCGCACCTCCACACTCATGCCGAAGCGATCCAGCAGCTGGGGCCGCAGCTCGCCCTCCTCGGGGTTGCCGGAGCCGATCAGCACAAAGCGGGCCGGGTGACGCACGCTCACCCCCTCGCGCTCCACCGTGTTCCAGCCCGACGCCGCCGAATCCAGCAGCACGTCCACCAGGTGGTCGTCGAGCAGGTTCACCTCGTCGACGTAGAGCAGGCCGCGGTTGGCCTTGGCCAGCAGGCCGGGCTCAAAGGCCCGCACCCCCTCGCTGAGGGCCCGCTCGATGTCGATGGTGCCGCAGAGCCGGTCTTCGGTGGCCCCCAGGGGCAGATCCACCATCGGCACCTGGCGCTGCTCCACCGGCAGCTGCTCGCCGGCCTCGGCCCGCTGGCGCACCTCGGCGCTCTGGAGGTCGGGATCCTCCGGAGAGCTGTTGTAGGGATCGCCTTCCACCACGGGAATGCCGGGCAGCAGATCGGCCAGGGCCCGGATCGTGGTGCTCTTGCCCGTGCCCCGGTCGCCCATGATCATCACGCCGCCGATGCGCGGGTCGATCACATTCAGCAGCAGGGCCAGCTTCATCTCCTCCTGGCCCACGATCGCGGTGAAGGGGAAGACCCGGCGCTTGCGGGCTTGCGTCACGGTTGGCTGCTGGCTGGGGTCGGAGGGGATTGTTTCACAGGCAACAGGCTGAGCACCTGGGGCGGAGTGGCATCGGCGGGGTAGATCAGGCGCACCCGCAGGTTGCGCTGGGCTCCAGGAGCCAGGCTCACCGTGCCCAGGGCCGGCCCCTCCTCGCCGGCGCGCTGCACCAGGTGAAAACGACGGCGGCTGCTGGGCCGGCCCCCCGGGCCATCGAGCCCGCTCACTTCGATCGGGCCGCGGAACATCACTGCCCTGGAGGGGGTGACGTTGAAGCGCAGGCCCCCCTGGGCCTGGTCGCCCTTGATCGGCGATTCCAGGGCCAGTTGGAGTGTCACCGGGTCGGGGCTGGTGTTGCGCAGCGGCAGCGTGATGTCGTATTCCACGCCGTAGTTGCCGTGGGCGGCCCAGGCGGTGCCCGGGTAGAAGGCCTTGAGCTCGGCGGTCTGGATCTGGTCGGTGCCGAGGCTGCCCCGATCCAGCGACGCGATCGGCCAGGAGATCGGCGCGGCGGAGGCGCTGAGCCAGCGCTGGCCCGGATCGGTGATCGTGCCGCGCCAGGTGCTGCCGATCTGCACCCCGGCGACGCGGGAATAGATGATCCGGCCCTTCGCCCCCCGGGGGGTGGGGGTGTGTTCCTTGGGGCTGAGGCCGCCATCGAGCAGCTTGGCCCAGGTGTCCGCCGGCGGGGGGGCGTCGTTGGGGCCGAAGGCGGCCAGGGTGGCCAGGCTCACCGGGCCGCTGCTCTGCAGCCGCAGCTGCAGGTTGCGGCCGTTGAGCAGGGGATCGAGGCCGCGCACGGGCAGGGGCAGCACCAGCAGGGTGCTGGGGCTGCCGGCGGGGAGGGTCCACTGGCGCGGAATCTCCGGGCTGACGGTGCGGGCCAGCAGCTCGGTGGCCACCCGGCTGCCGGGGCCGGCATAGGCCGGGCTGGTGGTTTCCGCCAGCAGCGGCGGCAGGGGCAGGAAAGGAGCTCCCGCCATGGCCGGATCGAGTGACTGGGAGAGGGCGGTGGACCCCCCCAGCAGGGTGAGCGTCACAGGCGCCGCACCCCGGGGCTCGGCCACCACCGCCAGCCAGAGGGTGGAATCGTGGGCCTCCGGCTTGCCGGCATACACGTGGTGACTGAACAGGTCGAAGCGGCCGCTGAGGGGCACATCCAGGTGGGCCTCCGGCACGGGACGGCCGCTGGCCGCAAAGGTGGAGATCAGGATGCCCGGCCCCGTGATCAGTTCGGGGTTGTTGTCGTTCACCACCAGCACCGCATCGAGCCCGCCCGGCAGCGGCGCCACGGTCTGGGGCCTGAGCAGGGGCCGGGGGGGCTCCGCCGCCGCAGGAGCGGCTGGGGCTGGGGCGGCTGGAGCTGGGGCCGGTGCTGCGGCCCCCAGGAGCAGGGCGCTGGCGCCGCTGACGGTGAGCAGGGAACGGATCAGAGAGGTCATCGTCATCGGCGGCCCACGAGGGTTTTGGCGGCCTCAGCGGCCATGGAGCGGATCAGATCGGCGGAGCGGGGGTCGTTGAACGGCCCCTTCACCATGAAGGCGGCCACGGCGCGCTGGCCGGTGGGCAGGTGGATCAGGGCGGCGTCGGAGTAGGCGATGCCGATGTCGCCGGTCTTGTTGTAGGCGGTCACGCCGAAGCTGAGCAGTTCGCTGTCGGGATCGGCAGCGTCCTTGCCGAGGCCCTGGAGCAGGCCCAGGGGGATCAGGGTGTCGGTGCGGGAGGTGGCCATGATTTCGCGAAACAGATCCCTGGCCCGGGGGCTCAGTTTCTCGCCCGTGTCCACCAGGGCGATCGAGCGGGCCAGATCCCGGGCACTTGTGGTGTTGGTGCCATCGAGATCCGGCAGCCAGTTGTTCACGACTGTGGCGGGCAGTCCGAGAGCCTGAAAGCGGGTGTTGAGGCTGGTCTTGCCCCCCAGCCGTTGGATCAGCAGGTTCGTGGCGCTGTTGTCACTCACCCGGATCATCTCGGTGGCCGCCTCGAAGAACGGGAAGCGGGTGCCGACGGGCTTGCTGGCCATCCAGCCGGCGCCACCGCCCACCAGCTCCTTGGTGAGGGGCAGGGGCTCGTTCCAGCGGATCTTGCCGCTGTCCACGTCCTCCAGGCCTGCCAGCAGGATCGGAGTCTTGATCGAGCTGGCCGCCGGCAGGGGCTGATCCGCCGCCAGCTGGGCGAAGCGGCCATCGTCCAGCACCAGCAGAAAGCCGCTGGCCTGCAGACCGTTCTGGGCCGCCGCCAGCTGGGCCCAGCTCTTGCTGAGGGCAGTGAGCTCCTGCTTCGGCACGAAGCGTCCCGGCTCGAGGGCTTTCCCGGCTGGGGGTGCGGCCGCTGGGAGGGCGCCTGGCGTGGTGGCAGAACCGCCAGGGGCTGAGCCCCCACTGGCGGTGGGGATGGGGAGGGTGCCGTTGGCCACGTAGGGGGCCAGCAGTTTCAGGCCCGTGCCCGCCAGAATTCCAAGACCCACCCCCATCACGGTGAGCCGCAGCAGCAGCCGCAGCGGTTGTCCCCAGCCCGCGCGGGGGGCCTGGGGGGGGCGGCCAGCAGTCAACGCAGTTCGGAACGGATGGCCCCGACGCTAGGGGGCTGTCTTGCCCTTGCCCGCCGGGGGGATGGCGCCCTGTTGGCTGGCCCAGCGCAGCTGGCGGACCATCCCCCGCAGCAGGGCGGTGTCCTCGCTGGTGGGGGTGGCGCGCTGCAGCAGGGCGCGCAGCTTGGCCATCCGGGCCCGGGCGGTGTGGGGGTAGAGGAAGCCCACGGCCAGGAGCAGGGACTCGGCATCGCCGAGCAGATCCTCGAGCTCGCCGCGGCGGCACGGTTCCAGGCTGGCCTGGCTTGCCGCCGGGGTGTCCCCGAGACCGCGCCAGGCCTGCAGGGCCAGGGCCACCGCGTGGGAGAGGTTGAGGGAGCGGTAGGGGGTGGCGGTGTCCAGTTGCAGCAGGCAGCCGGCCTGCAGCAGTTCGTCGTTGCTCAGGCCCCGGTCCTCCCGGCCGAACACCAGCGCCACGAGCTTGTCCGGCGGCCCATCGGCCAGCCAGGTCAGGGCCGGAATCGCCCCCAGCAGCGGCAGGGGCTCCCCCTCGCCGCGGCCGCTGGTGGCGACCACCCGGTGGCAGTCGGCCAGGGCTGCCGCCAGGTGGGGGAACACCCGGGCCCGCTCCAGGTGGGCCACCCCGTGCACGGCCATGCGGCGGGCCTCCTCGCCGAGGGGATCGCAGCGGGGGGCCACCAGCCGCAGTTCCTGAACATCGAAATTGGCGCAGAGGCGCGCCACGCTGCCCACGTTGAGGGGGCCGGCCGGCTCCACCAGCACCACCGCCAGCGGCGAGCCCCCTTGCCGGGGATCGCTCGCCTCGGGGGACCGCGTCACACCAGACCGTTCAGGTAGGCCAGCAGATCCGCCATGGCCTGGGGTTCGGGCTGGAAGCGCGGCATCGGCGGCGTGCGGCCACTCACCACCTGTTGGATCAGCTGGCGCTGGTTCTTGCGCTGGGACACGCCGTGCAGGTCCGGGCCCACCAGGCCCTGGGCGGCAATGCCGTGGCAGCCGCTGCAGTTGAGCCTGAACAGCTGGGCCCCGTGCTCCACCGACCCCCGCAGTTCCAGGGTCTGGCGGGTGTAGGGGTCCCGGCTGGAGGCCGGCAGCACCAGCAGGGCCACCACCACGCAGGCCGCCGCCGCCGCCAGCACGAGGGCCGCCACCAGGCCCCGGGGGATGGAGGGTTGGGCGATCTGGCCGGTCATCGAGGCGGGTGGGGGCTGCAGGACAGGAAAGCGGGTCTAGGGGAGTGGCGAGGCAGGATCAACGTTGCCATTGCCTTCCCCAACAATGGCGCTGCCCATGGGAAGATTGTGGACTTAGGCCTGTTCCGCGTCCCCATGATCGAACCCCTGCTCTGCGGCATCGTGCTCGGCCTGGTCCCCGTGACGCTGCTGGGTCTGTTCGTGGCCGCCTGGAACCAATACCGCCGCGGCAGCGCCCTCGACGCCTGACAGGCTGCAGGGACTCAGAATCAGCACGCTGGTGGAGCCGTAGCGCCGTAGCTGAAGCACGGACCATGCCAGCGGCACGGCAGGTGGATCGTCGCTGGAGCATTCCAGCAGCAGCTTGCCCTCGCTGTTGAGCCAGCCCCCCGTAGCGATGGCCTCGGCGATGGCTGGGTAGAGCCCGGCCCGGTAGGGCGGATCGGCGTAGATCAGGTCGAAGGGCTGGCCCTGGCAGCCCCGCTGCAGCCAGCGGAGCACCTCGCAGCAGTGCACCTGCGTCTGGCCAGGGCCGGGTCCAGCCGCCGGCAAGCCGCCCCGCACCAGCTCCAGGTTGCGCCGGGCCAGGCCGGCCAGGCGGCGGTCCTGCTCCACGGCCGTCACCAGCTGCGCGCCGCGCTGCAGGGCCTCGCAGGCCATGGCGCCGCTGCCGGTGCAGAGGTCCAGCCAGCGGCAGCCGGCCAGATCGGGGGCCAGGTGATTGAGCACGGCCTGCCTGACCCGCGACGGCGTCGGCCGGGCCCTGGCGCCCGCAGGACTCTCGAGCTTGCGGCCGCCGCTCAGGCGCAGGCTCACGGTGCCGGCTCCACGCCACGGGGCTGCTGCAGCCAGTGCAGCCAGCGCCGCAGCATCGCCTCACCCGCCGCCGCCGACTTCTCGGGGTGGAACTGGCAGGCGGCGATCGCTCCCTGCCACACTGCCGCGCTCACCAGTTCTCCCGCCACGCTCACCCAGGCGGTGGTGCAGGCCGGGTCCAGGGGATCCGCGGCGTAGGAGTGCACGAAATAGACCCAGGCCTCGGGGGATGCGGCGGGCAGGAGCGGACTGGCCCGGCCCGGCACCAGCGGCTCCCAGCCCATGTGGGGGATCGGATGGCCCGGCTTGCGGGGCAGGGCCCGCACCCGGCCGGGGATCAGCCCCAGGCCCCGGGCGCTGCCCTCGTCGCTGGTCTCGAACAGCAGCTGCAGGCCCAGGCAGATGCCCAGCAGGGGGAGCCCTGCGCCGCACCAGTGGCGGGTGGCGGCAGCGAGCCCGCTGCTCTCCAGCCGTTCCATGGCCGGATCGAACGCCCCCACGCCCGGCAGCACCAGCCCGTCGCAGCCCTGCATCTGCTCGGCGGCCTGCACCGGCACCACCACAGCCCCCAGGCGCTCGAAGCCCCGCTGCACCGAGTGCAGGTTGCCCATGCCGTAGTCGATCAGGCCGATGCGCGTCATGGCGGCTCCTGGCCCGGCAGCTCCATCGGGAGGTCCGCGGGGAGGTCCAGTCCATTGAGGCTATCGATCAGCTGGTACAGCCGCCCCATCCGCCGCCTGTCGAAGTGAAAGCGCAGACAGGGGCGCAGGAAGCCGCGCTCGTCGATGCTTTCGGCGGCCTGAATGCTGCCCTGGTCCACCAGGTCGTCGTAGGCGAGGTTCAACTGGCGGAGCTGGTCTGCCGTGAGGGAGGCGTTGAGCAGCAGCTCCACCCGGTCTCCCTGCAGGGCGGCGGCGTGGAAGCGGCGGTAGAAGCGGCCGATCTGGGCCATGGCGGCCTCGGCGCTGTCGGTGAGGAACAGCAGGGAGGTGTCCTCCGGGGAGATCAGCCCCCGTTCCTGCATGGCGGTGAGGCTGTGGTCCTGCCAGCTGAGCCAGAAGGGGTCGTCCGGGGCAGCCAGCAGCACCAGGGGGATCGGAGGGGTGCGACCGGTCTGGATCAGGGTGAGCGACTCGAACAGTTCGTCGAGGGTGCCGAAGCCGCCGGGCAGCACCACCAGGGCATCGCTCTCGCGCAGGAAGAACAGCTTGCGGGTGAAGAAGTAACGGAAGTGCAGCAGCCGGCCATCGCAGCTGCTCACGATCGGATTGGGATGCTGCTCGAAGGGCAGATCCACGTTGAGGCCGATGCTGCGCTCACAGCCCGCGCCCCGGTTGGCCGCCTCCATGATGCCGCCGCCGGCGCCGGTGATCACTTCAAAGCCTGCGGCCACGGCGGCTTCGGCCAGCTGCTGGGCCAGCTTGTAACTGGGATCATCCACCTCGGTTCGGGCCGAGCCGAACACGGAAACCTTGCGCACGTCCCGGCGCGGACGGAACACCGCCAGGGCTTCGCTGATGTCCGCCAGGGTGCCCTCGACGATCCGCCAGGCCTCGGGCTCCTGTTCCTGGCGGCAGATGTCCAGCAGTGACACCAGGGCCCGGTCAATCAAGCGGCGCTGGGGGTGGCCCTCCCTCACGGCCGCCATGGCATCCAGGGGACTGAGACCACCGCCCCGGGTGGCGGCCTGGATGGGCTCGCGGCGGATCGGCTTCAGAGGTATTTGGAGATGGTTCCTGAGAGGGTGGTCTTGGGTACGGCGCCCACCACGGTGTCCACCTTCTGACCACCCTTGAACACCATCAGGGTGGGGATGCTGCGGATGCCGTACTGACTGGCGACGTTGGGGTTCTCGTCGGTGTTGAGCTTGAACACCTTGATCTGGCCCTCGAACTCCTTGGCGATTTCATCCACGATCGGCGCCACCATCCGGCAGGGGCCACACCAGGGTGCCCAGAAGTCAACCAGCACCGGCACGTCGCTCTTGAGCACGTCCTGTTCGAAGGAGGCGTCGGTAACGGCGGCTGCGCTGGACATCCTTGTGGTGATCGGGTTTCTGCAATCTAGCAAGGGCTGTCTGATCTCCCCTGACGAGGCCAGACAAGCGTTGCAGGGCGTTAAGGACAAAAAGCCCGGACGTGCCGGGCCGGAGGGTGTGAGGAGTGTGCGAGCTGTAAAGCCCCCACGGTTTCAAGATAGGACTTACTTGCCCATGCCCAGCTGCTGGGCCTTCTGGTACACCTTGCCCTCGGTGAGCAGGGACGGAGCCACCACCACCTCCACCTGCTGCATTTCCTTGAGGGTGCGGGCCCCCAGGGTGCCCATCGAGGTGCGGATGCAGCCCAGCAGGTTCTGGGTGCCGTCGTCCAGGCCTGCCGGTCCCCGCAGGATCGTCTCGAGGCTGCCGGTGGTGCCCACCTGGATCCGGGTACCCCGCGGCAGCACCGGGCTGGGGGTGGCCATGCCCCAGTGGAAGCCCCTGCCCGGGGCTTCGCTGGCCCTGGCAATGGGGGAGCCGATCATCACGGCGTCAGCCCCGCAGGCCAGGCATTTGCAGATGTCGCCGCCGGTGACGATGCCGCCATCCGCCACCACGGGCACGATCCGGCCCGTCTCGGCGGCGTAATCGTCGCGGGCGGCGGCACAGTCGGCCACGGCCGTGGCCTGGGGGATGCCGATGCCGAGCACGCCGCGGCTGGTGCAGGCCGCACCCGGCCCGATCCCCACCATCACGCCGGCGGCGCCGGCCCGCATCAGCTTCAGGGCCACGTCGTAGGTGACGCAGTTGCCGATCACCACGGGCACGCCGAAGTCGCGGCAGAGGGCCTCGAGGTCGAGGGTCTGCTGGCCCTCAGGCCCCACATGCTCGGTGCTCACCACCGTGGCCTGCACGAAGAACAGGTCGGCACCGGCTTCGGCGATCGCCTTGCCGAAGCGGATGGCGGCCACCGGGGTGGCGCTCACGGCGGCGATGCCGCCCCGGTCCTTGATCTCCCTGATCCGCTGGCGGATCAGGTCTTCCCGCACTGGCTGGCTGTAGAGCTCCTGCATCAGCCCCACGAACTCGCTCTTGCCCACGGCCGTCATGCGGTCGAGCACGGGGTTGGGGTCGTCGTAGCGGCACTGCACCCCTTCGAGGTTGAGCACGCCGAGGGCCCCCTGGCGGGTCAGTTCCACGCACATGCCCACGTCCACCACACCATCCATCGCACTGGCGATGATCGGGATCTCCCGCTTGATTCCCCCCAGGGTCCAGCTGCTGTCCGTCACGGACGGGTCCACCGTGCGTCCGCCGGGCACCAGGGCGATCTCGTCGATGCCGTAGGCGCGACGGACGGTTCGGGAGCGGCCCAGCTGGATGTCCACCGGAAACTGACGTATTCGGGTCAAGCTATCAAGTGGTCTGACGAGCTCTGCCGCCGCCGGGCAGGCCCTCAGCTGCCGCCTAGGAACGACTCCCAGCGCTGCCTGAGGCCTGCCAAGAGCTCGCGGCGCTCGCTGCTGCGCAGCAGTTTGGGCAGGCCCTGGCGCAGCACCCAGATCACTCCCACCAGCTCCAGCAGGCCGGGTACCAGGGGCAGGCCGTTGAGGGCGCCGAGCAGGGAGGCGTAGAGGCGCAGCACCAGCACCACAGCCACCACGGCCAGCAGGGCCGTCAGGGGTGTGCGGGCCTGCTGCCAGAGCCGCTGCAGTTCGCCGCTGGCCAGCCAGTCCTGCAACTTGCCGCTGAGCAGGGCCCACTCGCCGCCCCCCTCGCCGTCGACGGCGGCGGCGCCCTCCAGCGGCGGCACGGTGATGGTGGCGGCGATGCTCGGGTCTGGGGCGGGGCCGGCGGCCGGGGCTGCCCCGGAAGCTGCCGCACTGGCAGCCGCAGCTGGAACGGCAGGAGCTGGGGCTGGGGTCACAACAGGCGGCACGGTCTCTGGAGCGGCAGGCGGAGCCGTCTCCGGTTGAGAAGCCTCCGCGATTTCACTGAGCTCGGGCTCGGGCTCGGGCTCGGGCGTGGGCTCTGGCTCGGGCTCGGGCGTGGGCTCTGGCTCCTGCTGGAGGCTCGGGGCCTCTCCGGGTGCAGGCGGCTCGACTGCGGGGATCGGCTTCGGGCTCGTGTCAGCTGAGGACTCCCCGGCCCTGCTCTCTTCAGCCCTGTTCTCCTCAGCCATGGCCCTCTGGAAACCGTGTGGTGATCGTGCTGGGCAGGAGCTTAAGCGCGGTTTTCGTGGAGTTCAGTCAGCCGCTCCAACCCCCACCCGCCCCGCTGCAGCCCAGGCGGGATCAGGGATCCAGCGGGACCTGGGCGGACCGGCTGCCCAGGGCCAGGCCCGGCAGGCGCAGCGGAAAACGCCCGGCCTGCAGGGCCTCCACCAGCTGCAGGCTGATCTCCTCAGCCAGCCTGGGGCTGTGGGCCGGGGCGCAGCGCACGGGATGGTCCCGCAGGCTGAAGCTGCCCTGGAGCAGCTCGGCGTAGCTGACGCGCCCGAAGGCTGGCTTGACCCGCCGCGGTAGCGCCAGGTCGAGCACCGTGGCCTCGAGCTCTGACGCTCCGGCCGCTGCCTGGCGGGCCCCTTTGAGGTGGAGCAGGGGAACCGGAGCCGCGATCGCCACCAGCAGGGCACCGCCATGGCCCTCGAAGTGAGCGGCCCGGAGCCAGCGGCGATCGAGGCCATGCAGATCCGCCGCCACCGCCACCGCGGCTCCGGGGGTGGTGGCATGGCCGCTGGCCTGGCGCCGCGGGCTCGGCTGGTGGCCGCTGCCACTGCCCATCACCCAGCCGATGCAGCCGGCCACGAGCACAGGGGAGCCTGGCCCCAGCAAACCCAGGGCGGGCATGGTGAGGCCGATGCTGCCGGCGCCAGCGCAGCTGTAGAGGCCTGTGGTGAAGGGACCCAGCAGGGGGCCAAAGGGGCTGTGGCATACCCCGGGGGCGCTGCTCACCGCCACCACGCCGTTTTCGGCGATGGCGCGATGCAGCAGCAGGCGCCCGGCCCCGATGCGCTCCAGGCTGAGCTCGGTGTGGAGTTCCCGCCTGGGGTGCAGGGGTGTGGCCTCGCCACTGGCGTCGAGGGGGAGGGTGTGGCCCGCCAGCAGCCTGTCGAGCACGGCGGCGCCACTGAGCCGGTCAGGGTCCGCCAGGCCGCCGCCGATCGGCAGCACCAGCTCGCCGCTGCCGCCGCTGGCCAGGCCGCTGACGCCGCCCAGCTGGACGCTGTGCAGCCGGATCGGCGGATCACAGGGGCCCAGGGAGAGGTGCAGGGAGGCCTGGTCGGTGAACACCGCATCGGCGGCCACCACCACATCGGTGCTGGCAAAGGCCGCTTCGAGCCCCTGCTGCTGCACCAGGCGGCGGTAGGCGCTGGCGCCTCGCACCCGCAGGTCGCCGCGCTGCTGCCGCTGCTGCAGCGCGGCTTCGCTTCGGATCGGTGGCTCCATGGTGGGTGGCCTCAGTGGCGGGCGGGGCCCCGGAACAGCTGGCGGAGCTGTCGATAAGATGGGGGGTGTTGAAGGTTGCCCTGCATGGCGGATCCCACCGGACCGAACAACTCCGGTGACTCCGGTTCCAACGGTGATTCTCGGATCATCCAGACCGACCTTCGCAACGAGATGTCGCGCTCCTACCTGGAGTACGCGATGAGCGTGATTGTGGGCCGGGCCCTGCCCGATGCCCGCGATGGCCTCAAGCCCGTGCATCGCCGCATTCTCTATGCGATGTACGAACTGGGCCTCACCAGCGACCGCCCCTACCGCAAATGCGCCCGTGTGGTGGGCGAGGTGCTCGGCAAGTACCACCCCCACGGGGATACGGCCGTCTACGACGCCCTGGTGCGCATGGCCCAGGATTTCAACATGCGCATGCCCCTTGTGGATGGGCATGGCAACTTCGGCTCGGTGGATGGTGACCCTCCGGCCGCCATGCGGTACACGGAATCACGCCTGCAGGCCCTCACCACCGACTCCCTGCTCGAGGACATCGAAGCCGAGACGGTGGACTTTGCCGACAACTTCGACGGCTCCCAGCAGGAACCCACGGTGATGCCGGCGCGGATTCCCCAGCTGCTGCTGAATGGCTCCACAGGCATTGCTGTGGGCATGGCGACCAACATTCCGCCCCACAATCTCACCGAATTGATCGATGGCCTGCTGGCTCTGATCGAGGATCCCGAGCTCAGCGAGCAGGCCCTGATGGCGATCGTGCCGGGGCCGGACTTTCCCACCGGTGGGCAGATCCTGGGCCGCCGCGGCATCCGCGAGACCTACACCACCGGACGCGGTTCGGTGACCATGCGCGGCGTTGCCTCGGTGGAGACGCTGGAAGTCAAAGGACGCCCGGACCGCGATGCGGTGATCATCACCGAGTTGCCCTTCCAGACCAACAAGGCCTCCCTGATCGAACGGATCGCCGAACTCGTCAACGACAAAAAGCTGGAGGGGATCTCGGACATCCGGGACGAGTCGGATCGCGATGGCATGCGCATCGTGATTGAGCTGCGCCGCGATGCCTACCCCCAGGTTGTGCTCAACAACCTGTTCAAGCTCACTCCCCTGCAGAACAACTTCAGCGCCTACATGCTGGCGTTGGTCAAGGGCGAACCGGTGGTGCTGACCCTGCACAGGATGCTGCAGGTGTTTCTCGACTTCCGGGTCGAAACGATCGAGCGACGCACCAAATATCTGTTGCGGAAGGCGGAAGAGCGCGACCACATCCTGCTGGGCCTGCTGATTGCGCTCGACAGCCTCGACGCGATCATCGCCCTGATCCGCGCCGCCGCCGATGCGGCCTCGGCCCGGGCGGAGCTGGTGCTGCAGTTCGGCCTTTCGGAGATTCAGGCCGACGCGATTCTGCAGATGCAGTTGCGCCGGCTCACGGCCCTGGAGGCCGACAAGATCCGGCTGGAGCACGAAGATCTACTTGCCAAGATCACCGACTACAAAGACATCCTGGCCCGGCGTGAACGGGTGTTCGGCATCATCACCACGGAACTGGGAGCGATCCGCAGCCGCTACCTCTCCCCCCGCCGCACCGAGATCCTCGATCTTGAAGGTGGGCTGGAAGACATCGACCTGATCGCCAACGAACGCTCGGTGGTGCTGCTGACGGAAACCGGCTACCTCAAGCGGATGCCGGTGAGTGAGTTCGAGGCCACCAGCCGGGGCACCCGCGGCAAGGCCGGCACCCGCAGCCAGGGCGAGGAGGCCGTGAAGCTGTTCATCAGCTGCAACGACCACGACAACCTGCTGCTGTTCAGCGACCGCGGCGTGGTCTACGCGGTGCCGGCCTACCGGGTGCCCCTGTGCAGCCGTGCGGCCAAGGGCACGCCGATCGTGCAGATGCTGCCGATTCCGCGGGAGGAGCAGATCACCTCCCTGCTGGCCGTGAGTGCCTTTTCGGAGGATGCCGTGCTGGTGATGCTCACCAGTGGCGGCTACATCAAGCGCACCCGGCTTTCGGCCTTTGCCAACATCCGCTCCAATGGCCTGATCGCCATCTCGCTGGAAGACGGCGACGACCTGCGCTGGGTGCGGCTGGCCCTGCCTGGCGACAGCGTGTTGATCGGCTCGCTCAAGGGCATGACCATCCACTTCCGCCTCAGCGACGAGGAGTTGCGCCCGCTGGGCCGCACGGCCCGCGGTGTGCGGGCCATGCAGCTGCGGGCCGGCGACCAGCTGGTGAGCATGGATGTGCTCTCGGCCGAGCTGGCGGACCGGGTGGCCAACAGCAGCAGTGACGAGGAGCCGGCGGTCGATGATCTGCCCATCGAAGTGGCCCCGAGTGAGGGGCCCTGGGTGCTGGTGGCCAGCGCCGGCGGCCTGGGCAAGCGGGTGCCTGTGGATCAGTTCCGGTTGCAGAAGCGGGCTGGCATGGGCCTGCGGGCGATCAAGTTCCGCTTCGACGGCGACGTGCTGGTGGGGCTCAAGGTGCTGGGGGCCGGCGAGGAGGTGCTGCTCGTGACCGAGAAGGGTGTGATCGTGCGCACCGAGGCCGATGCCATTCCCCAGCAGTCGCGGGCGGCCACTGGTGTGCGGCTGCAGCGGCTGGATCGGGGCGACCGGCTTGTGGAGATGGTGCTGGTGCCCCCTGCCCTGGAGGAGGAGGAGTCGGCTGATCCCGGCACGGAGCAGGCCACCCCGGTGGACGCCAGCTCAGTTGAAGCCACCCCGGTGGATGCCGCTCCTGAGCTGATCGACGCTGCGGATCCAGAGGGCAGCGACGGGGAACTGACCTGATGCTGGGGGTGGAGGTGCTCCCCCTTGCGGCTCACCCGGCTGAGAGCGCCCTCTGTGCTGAGGTGCTGGTGCTTGGGGCTGGACCGGCTGGCCTGGCGATTGCCGCGGCGCTGGCCGAGCAGGGCGTGGCCGTGGCGCTGCTCTGCCCCGACGATCCCCAGACCCCCTGGCCCAACACCTATGGGGTCTGGGGCGATGAGGTGGATGCGCTCGGGCTGGGGCACCTGCTGGAGCACCGCTGGCAGCACACCGTGAGTTACTTCGGCCCCGGAGCCCCCGATGGCGCTGACCCCGCCAATGCCCCCGCCCTGCACAGGCGTGACTATGGCTTGTTCGACAAGCTGAAGCTGCAACACCACTGGCTGGAGCAGCTCCGCCGCAGCGGCGTGCCATGGCATCGCGGCGAGGCTGTGGCTGTGGAGGCTGTGGCTGTGGAGGCAGTAGCTCTGGAGGCAGTAGCTGTGGAGGCGGGCCGTGCCGGCGTCCCTCCGGGGGGCTGCAGCGTGGTGACCCTGGCCAGCGGGGCCGTGCTGCGGGCGCGCCTGGTGGTGGATGCCAGCGGCCATGGCAGCGCCCTGATCGGTCGCCCCAGTGATGGCCCCGTGGCGGGCCAGGCCGCCTACGGCGTGGTGGGGCGGTTCACGGCCCCCCCGGTGGAGCCCGGTCAGTTCGTGCTGATGGACTTCCGCTGTGACCATCTCCCCCCCGAACAACGCCAGCAACCGCCCACCTTCCTCTACGCGATGGACCTCGGCGATGGCCGTTTCTTCGTGGAAGAGACCTCCCTGGCCCTGGCGCCGCCGCTTTCGTTTGACACGCTGCGGCAGCGCCTGGAGCTGCGCCTGGCCCACCGCGGCGTGGCGATCAGCGCCGTGGAGCACGAGGAGTTCTGCCTGTTTCCGATGAACCTGCCGCTGCCGGATCTGCAGCAGCCCCTGCTCGCCTTCGGCGGCGCGGCCGCGATGGTGCATCCGGCCAGCGGCTACCTGGTGGGAGCGTTGCTGCGTCGGGCCCCGGGGCTGGCTGAGGCCCTGGCCGCAGCCCTCGCCGACCCCGCCGCCTCCCCCCAAAGCCTGGCGGCCGCAGGCTGGCAGACCCTCTGGGCCCAGCCCCTGCGCCGCAAGCATGCGCTCTACCAGTTCGGCCTGGAAAAACTGATGCGCTTTCCCGAGCAGCAGCTGCGCCAGTTCTTCACCACCTTCTTTGCCCTGCCCAATGACCAGTGGTATGGCTTTCTCACCAACAGCCTGAGCGTGCCCGAGCTGGTGGCGGCGATGGTGAGGCTGTTTCTCACGGCGCCCGCCGGCGTGCGGCTGGGGCTGATCAGCCTGCAGGGTCGGGAGCTCGCCCTGCTCGCCCGCCTGCTGCGCCCCTAGCGGGCCCTGGCCCTTCAGCCTGGTGGCGCCAGCCAGTCGGCGGCATTCAGCTCCGGCAGCAGAGCGTCCTCGCGCTGCACCGCCTCCAGCCAGCCTGGCGGCAGCGCGGCGCCGCTCTCGATGGCATCGAGCAGTCGCCAGAAGCGGTCGAGGTGGCGTTCGATCCGCTCCCGCGCCAGCTCGGTGGTGGTGCCGGCCCGCAGGATGAAGCTCCAGTCGGAGCTCTGGGCGAGCAGCAACTCCCGCCCCGCCTGGGTGAGCAGCTGGCGGTGCAGGTGGCTGCCCACCCCCCGGCCCACACGCCGCACCATGGCCCGGGAGGCCCGCTGCCATTCCGGCACCACCCAGGCATTGGCGGGGTTGAGCCAGTAGTTGTGATAGCCGCCCTCGCCCCAGCTGCTGGGGGAGGGGCGCACCACCTGCAGCGGCCGTGCCTGGGCGAGCACCTCCCGCAGCGTCACCAGCTGGACGCCGATGGCGGCGGCCTGGCGGAACAGGCTGGCCAGGAACTGGGGCCCCTCAAACCACCAGTGGCCGAACAGCTCCGCATCGAAGGGTGCCACCAGCAGGGGGGTCTGCTGCATTGACCGCGCCAGCCCCACCAGCTCCTGGCGGCGGCCCCGGAGGTAGTCGCGGGCATGCTCCTCCACCTGTGCCAGGGCGGCCGCCGGGTCGTAGGGCTGTTTCTGATCCAGGCGGCTGCCGCGGTGGCTGACGCGGTGCAGCTTCAGGCCCAGGGGCCGGCGGCTGGTGATGCCCTCGCTCTGCAGCAGGGCCTCGTCCAGATCCCAGCCCAGGTCGCGGTGGAACTCCCGGTAGACGCTGTCGCCGGGGTAGCCCTCGCGGGCGCTCCACACGGGCAGGGTGGCGTTGCCGTCCCGGCCGAAGAAGGCCACCCCCGCCGGGGTGCAGACCGGCGCGAACACGCCGTAGCGCGGGCGGGGCAGGCCGTGCAGCAGGCCGTGGCCATCGAGCACCGAATAGCGCAGGCCGACGGCCGCCAACTGCTGGTCGAGGTCCTCGTAGTAGGCGCACTCCGGCAGCCAGATGCCCAGGGGAGCCTCCCCCAGCTGGCGCCGGTGCTCGCGTACGGCGTTGATCAGCTGGGCGCGCACGGCCTCCGGTACCTGGCGCAGCAGGGGCAGGTAGCCGTGGGTGGCGCCGCAGGTGATCAGGTCGAGCACCCCCAGCTGCTGCAGCCGGCGGAAGCGGGCCACGAGATTGCCGCCGCAGGCCTGCCACTGGGCGGCCACGCCCTGCAGCTGCTGCCGCAGCGCTGTGGCGGCGCTGAGCAGCGACTGGGGGGCCTGCTCGAGCAGCCGCAGGCGCACGGCGAGCCAGCCGCTGAAGCGGGCATTGAGCTCGCCGTCGGCCATCAGGCTCAGCAGGGTGGGAGACAGCCCCAGGGTGAGCCGGGGCCGCTGGGCCGGATCGGCAGCGCTGGCCTCAAGGGTGGCCAGCAACGGCAGGTAGCACTCCTGCAGGGCCTCGAAGTACCAGTCTTCCTCCAGGGACCCCGGCTCACTGGAGCGCACGTAGGGCAGGTGGGCGTGCAGAACGAGGGCCAGTTCCCCAGTGGCCATGGCCTGACTGCGAGGTTTGCACTGTAGGTGCAGTCTCTGTTGCAGCCCTCTCAGCGGTCCTAGGGTTTTTCGATGGAGAATCCTCCCGGAGCCCGGTTTGAGCCGCGCCTGCGGCAGCTGGTGGTGGCCGTGGATGGCCACAGCATGTTCTATGCCCAGCAGAAGCTGGGCTGGTTCTTTGATCCGCGCCGGCTGCTGGCCCATGCCGCCGCGCAGCCGGGCCTGGAGCTGGCCGGCGCCTTCTGGTACGCGGGGCTCAAGGATCCTTCCGACCAGCGCCCCTTCCGCGATGCCCTCACCAGCCTGGGCTTCACGGTGCGCACCCGGCCCCTGCGGGAGCTCTCTTCCACCGCTCCGCCCACGCCGCCGCCGCCAGTCGCCATGGCAGCGGAAGAGCCTGGGCGCCGACTCCAAGAGCCCAGGCCCCTGGGGCTGAGGCCCCCGGAACCGAGGCAGCTGGAGCCCCGGCCTGCGGACCAGAAGCAGTTCGTGCGCGCCAACCTCGACGTGGAGGTGGCCCTGGATCTGATGATGGTGGCGCCGCGCACCGATGAGGTGTGGCTGCTGAGCGGCAGCCGCGATCTCGACCGGCTGGTGGAGGTGCTGCGGGCCCAGGGACTGCGCATCACCCTGATCAGCACCGAGGGCATGGTGGCGCGGGAACTGCGCAACGCCGCCGACGGCTTTGTGGATCTGGCCAGCCTGAGGCCCCTGCTGGAGAAGGCTGAATCGATCCAGCAGCCGGTGTTCCTGCGCAACTGAGGGGGGCGGCGCCCTGCCAGCCCATACAATGCATTAACTCATAGTCACTACGGATAGAGCCGCCGTTATGGCCCGCGACCCAGGCCGTGTCCTGATCTTCGACACCACGCTGCGCGATGGCGAGCAGTCCCCCGGTGCCAGCCTCAACCTGGAGGAGAAGCTGGCCATTGCCCAGCAGCTCGCCCGCCTCGGTGTGGACATCATCGAGGCCGGCTTCCCCTTCGCCAGCCCCGGCGACTTCAACGCGGTGCAGCGCATCGCCGAGAGCGTCGGCAGCGCCGAGGGGCCGGTGATCTGCGGCCTGGCCCGCGCCGCCGCCGGCGACATCAAGGCCTGCGCCGATGCGGTGGCCCCCGCCGCCCGCCGCCGCATCCACACCTTCATCGCCACCAGCGACATCCACCTGGAGCACAAGCTGCGCAAGAGCCGCGCTGACGTGCTGGCGATCACCGCCGAGATGGTGGACTACGCCCGCTCCCTGGTGGACGACGTGGAGTTCTCCTGCGAGGACGCCGGCCGCAGCGACCCCGAGTTCATGTATGAGGTGATCGAGGCCGCCATTGCCGCCGGCGCCACCACGATCAACATCCCCGACACGGTGGGTTACACCACCCCGGCCGAGTTCGGCGAGCTGATCGCCGGCATCAACACCCACGTGCCCAACATCGGCCAGGCCGTGATCTCCGTGCACGGCCACAACGACCTCGGCCTGGCCGTGGCCAACTTCCTTGAGGCCGTCAAGAACGGTGCCCGTCAGCTTGAGTGCACGATCAACGGCATCGGCGAGCGGGCCGGCAACGCCTCCCTGGAGGAGCTGGTGATGGCGTTGCACGTGCGCCGCGCCTATTTCAATCCCTTCCTGGGGCGCCCGGCCGAGAGCAGTGAGCCGCTCACGGCGGTGCGCACGGTGGAGATCACCAAGACCTCGCGGCTGGTGAGCAACCTCACCGGCATGGCCGTGCAGCCCAACAAGGCGATTGTGGGCGCCAACGCCTTTGCCCATGAGTCGGGCATCCACCAGGACGGCGTGCTCAAGAACCCGCTCACCTACGAGATCATCGACGCCCGCACCGTGGGCCTGGCGGACAACCGCCTCTCCCTGGGCAAGCTCAGCGGCCGCAGCGCCTTCCGCGCCCGCCTGGAGGAGCTGGGCTACGAGCTCGACCGCGACGACCTCGACGACGCCTTCGCCCGCTTCAAGGAGCTCGCCGATCGCAAGCGCGAGATCACCGACCGCGACCTCGAGGCGATCGTGAGTGAGCAGGTGCAGCAGTACGACGAGGGGCGCTTCAGCCTCAAGAGCGTGCAGGTGAGCTGTGGCACGGGCCTGCAGCCCACCGCCACCGTGACCCTGCTCACCGCCGATGGCGCCGAGATCAGCGAGGCCTGCATCGGCACCGGGCCCGTGGATGCCGTGTGTCAGGCGCTCAACAACCTGGCCCGGGTACCGAATGCCCTGGTGGAGTTCTCGGTGAAGAGCGTCACCGAGGGGATCGATGCCATGGGCGAGGTGACGATCCGGTTGCGGCATGACGGGGTGCTCTATTCCGGCCATGCCGCCGACACCGACATCGTGGTGGCCTCGGCCCAGGCCTTTGTGAATGCCCTCAACCGGCTGGTGTCGGGCAGCCAGAGCCAGCCCCTCCATCCGCAGAAGGCGCCCCTGCCCCAGCTGGGCGATCTGCCCCTGGCCGATCGGCCCAGGGTTTAGTCGATGGGCTCCCCCTCTCCCGGCCAGGGCCGTTCCCTGCTGGCCTCAGCCCTGCAGCTGGGGCTGCTGCTGCTGGTGGCCCTGGCCATGCTGGTGCCGCTGCTGTGGCTGGTGAGCACCTCTCTGAAGGGCCCCGCCGAAAACATCTTCACCAGCCCGCCGGCCCTGCTGCCGGCTGAACCCAGCCTGGAGGCCTACGGGCGGCTGTTCGCCGACAACCCGATGGTCACCTACCTGGTGAACAGCACGGTGGTGAGTGCCCTGGCGGTGCTGGCCAACCTGCTGTTCTGCTCCCTGGCGGCCTACCCCCTGGCCCGCCTGCGCTTCGCGGGCCGGGGCCTGGTGCTGGCCCTGGTGGTGGCCACGATCCTGATCCCCTTCCAGGTGGTGATGATCCCGCTCTACCTGCTGATGGTGCAGATCGGCCTGCGCAACACCCTCTGGGCCCTGATCCTGCCCCAGGCCGCCACCGCTTTCGGCATCTTCCTGCTGCGCCAGAGTTTTCTGGGGGTGCCGGTGGAACTGGAGGAGGCGGCCCGCAGTGACGGCTGCACGCCCGTCGGCGAATGGTGGAACGTGATGATTCCAGCCGCCCGGGCCGATCTGATCACCCTGGCGATGTTCGTTTTCATCGGCACCTGGAGCGACTTCCTCTGGCCCCTGGTGATCCTCGATGAGCCCAGTCTCTACACCCTGCCCCTGGGCCTGCAGCAGCTGGCCAGCAGCTTCTCGCTCGACTGGCGCCTGGTGGCGGCCGGCGCGGTGGTGTCGATCCTGCCGGTGCTGGCTCTGTTCATTGCGCTGCAGCGCTACATCCTGCCCAGTGCCAGCGGCGACGCGGTGAAGGGCTGAAGCGCCACGGCCAGAGGCTCAGGGCTGCGGAGCTTCCGGTGTCGCCGGCTCCGGGCTGACCGCGGGGGGTACGGGGCTGGGCGGCAGGGTGGGCCTGGCGGTGGAGCCGGGAGCGGCACTCTGTTTGAACCGACGCAGTTCAGCCTTGAGGGCTGCGGCCTCGGCACTGAGCACGTCGATGCGGGAGGAGTTGCGCTCCACCACCTGCAGCCTCTCCACGGTGGAGCGCAGCTGCTCCTCCAGGCCGGTGGTGCGTTCAAGGGCACGGCTGTTCTCCAGCCCCTGCAGGCGCTCCTGCAGCTCGAGGATCTGCACGCCCTGCTGGCGGGTCTTCACGACCATCACCAGGAACAGCACGGCCAGCAGCACCGTGCTGCCGGCCTGCAGCCAGTTCACCCAGTCGGGCAGCTGGGGCAGGGGCCGGATCTTGGAAGCCGAAACACCTGGGAACGGGGCCATCGCGAAAGTCTCCTGGGATGATGGGCCGCGCCACCAATCCTGCCGGATTGGCCGGGAGGCTGCATCCTCTCAGGAGGGGGGAGGCAGCTTCGGCGGGTAGCGATCACCCGGGTCGTCCGCGCCGGAAGCGCTCCTGGAGCGGCCCAGCCGGCCGGCCACGTACCCCGCCAGCCCCCCGAGCAGAAAGCCCTGGAGCTGCCAGATCTGGCGGCGGTAGCGCCAGGGGATCGTGCCCAGCTGGATGCCCACCAGCACTGCGATCACCACGGCTCCAGCCCCGAAGCTGCGGCTGAAGAAGCGGCCGAGGCCCCGGCGGCCGCGCTCGGCGGCCACGGAGTCAGCTCTGAGCGGGCGTTGCTTGAGGTGATCCTGCTCCGATGCAAGGGGCATGGTCCGGGGGCTGTGGGGGAAGGTCGTCACTCCACTGGGCCAGCCAGAGCCGGCGCCAGCTGCCCCTGGGGTCGCGGCGGAGGCGCCGCTCGCTGAGATACCAGAGGCGGTTGAGCTCGTAGCTGATGCCGTTGCAGTGGCTCAGTTGTGGGTCGCTGGCAATGGTGGCGCTGTGGGCCTGGTTGAGAGCGGTCATAGCGGGGTGGGCGAAGCTGCCGTCCAGTTCCTCGGCGCCGGCGCTGGCCTGGAGGCGGTCGCGGTAGTCCAGGTCCTCGCAGTAGGCGGGGTGAAAGTTGGTGTCGAAGAGGCCCAGCCGATCCCAGCAGAAGGCCGTGAGCAGGAAGGCGCTGAAGCCGTGGGGAGGAGGCAGCAGTGGCAGGAACTGGGCGCGGCCCGGATCGATCCGGTTCAGGGCTGTCCGCAGCACGCCAGGAGCGAATCGCACGTCGTTGTTGGCCAACAGCAGGGTGGAGGCCTCGGGAAAACTGGAGAGGATCAGGTTCCAGCTGGCCGCCACGCCCAGATTGGTGAAGGGCCTGGCGATGCGGATCCTGTCCACCAGGGGATGGCCCCGCTCCCGGATCGCCTCGAGCTGTGCAGACACCGCACTGGGCCCCGTGGCGGCGGCACTGTTGTCAACAATGGCCAGGGTGGCCACCGGGTGATCGAGACTCTCCAGCAGCCGCACGAGCAGATCGGGGCGGTTGAGGATCGGCACCCCCAGCAGGGGCAGGCTGCTGAGACCGCCGGCCGGCAGGGGAGGAGGCAGACGATCGAGCAGGCACCAGAGGCGCTCGATCGGGCCGTGATCGCCGCTGAGCACCACCACGTCGGCCAGGCAGGCCCAGAGTTCAGGCTGGCGCAGTGCCTGGCGGTCCGGCCGTTCGGGCAGGGAGGTGGCCCAGTCGCGCAGCCATTGCAGGAGCAGCTGGCTGGCCCATGCCACGTCGTGGCGCTCAAGGGCCGCCCTTACCCCAGCAGCCCGCTGCACAGGATCGAGCATGGTGCTGGGGGTGATGGCCACAGGCGCAGCAGACGCAGCTGCGCCTCAGGTCCGCGGTCAGAACTTGACGGTGTCGTCGGCGTCGTCGACGTTGACCCAGTTGCGGCCGCCGTCGTAGTCGTACTTGGACGAGCCGATGAAGAGCACATCGTTGTCATCGGCACCGCGGATGCGCAGGCCCCTGACATTGGCATCATCCGAGAGCCTCACCACATCCCGATCGCCGTCGTTGCCGCCGAGGTTCAGGTTGGTGTTACGCACGTCGCCTCGGAAGCGGACCGTGTCGGCACCATCGCCGGTGCGGATAGTGGACTTGGCTACGTTGCCGCCGAAGACGAGACGATCGTCGCCATCGCCTGAATCAATCCTGGAGTTCTGAACTCCCCTGAACCTGAGCACATCATCGCCTGTGCCGGCAGCAATGTTGGAGCGTTTGAAGTCGCCCTGGCTGACGAATCGGTCATCACCTTCACCCAGGTCGATGGACGAACTTCTGGAATTTCCCCCGATCACCAGGGTGTCGTCGCCGCCGCCCATGTTGGCATCCAACCTGCGGGCAGCATCACCCCGCCGTGGCCCCCTCCCCTGGGATGGATCTCCACTGCGAATCCTGACGGACTCGCCAGCAGCACTGCCATCGAGGTTAAGACCAACAATGGTGCTGCCATCATTGTTGAAGAACTGAATTCTCCCCCTTCGCTCGAAACCTTCGAGCTTCTGATCGCCCGTTTCCGTAGTAGCGGTGAGAGTGAAACCACCCTGGCCAAAGGCAAGCGTTTGAGACATTGTTCCGGCGGGGCGCCTAGTGAAGTGAATTTATCGGAAACGCGCAGGATTGGCCAAGCTATGTGCGGTTTACAAAGTGTCTACTTCCTTGCTGACCAGCCTTTTGTCGCCCTTTTGGTTCGTGCCGAACCTTATCAAGGGAAGAAATTTGTGCATTCGCGCATCGTTTGAGCCATGCAGGATTTGCGCGAACCGGAACCAGGCGAGAAATTCACGGGCCAGCTCGCGGCGTTGGTGCGCAGCGAGACCTTGGCGCGTAGCGCTGACGACTGGCTGGCGCTTGCGGAGGGCTATGCCGCCGCCCAGGTTCTTGCGCCCCAGGACCACCGCCTGGCCGCCAATCGCGGCAACGCCCTGTGGATTGCCGACCGGCCGGAGCAGGCCCTGGCGGCCTACCAGCGGGCCGTGCAGCTGGCGCCTGACGACCCGGTTGTGTACCGAGGGCTCGGCAATGTGCACTGCGACCGCCAGGCCTTCGAGGCGGCGGATCGGGCCTATGCCCGCAGTCGCAGCCTGGCGGCTGAGGCGATCACGGCCTGGAACCACAGCCAGTTGCTGATCGGGCTGGAGCGCTACGCCGAGGGCTACGCCCTGGCCGAGAGCCGCTGGGAGCTGGCCGGGCTTCAGCCGTGGCGGGATCCGACCACGGCCTGGCGGGGCGAGCCGCAGGGCTGGCAGGGGCCGCTGCTGCTGTGGAGTGAGCAGGGGCTGGGGGACAGCCTGCAGCACCTGCGCTGGCTGGGTCCGCTGGTGCAGCGCCGCGGTGTGGCCGCTCCCCCCCTGGTGCTGGAGGTGGAGCCCTGTCTGGTGGCACTGCTCCGGCGGGGGCTGGCCCACCTCCAGCCCCCGCCGCTGGTGCGGGGCAAGGAGCCTGGCGATGCGCCGACCTGGACGGGTGCCCATGGGTCCCTGCTGAGCCTGCCGGCCCTGCTGGGGGGGGCGCCCCTGCCTGAGCGGGCGGCCTGGCTGCAGGCGGGGTCGTGGGCGCCGCTTCGGCAGCCTGGGCCGCAGGGGCAGCAGGGTCTGCGACCGTTGCGGGTGGGGCTGGTCTGGGCAGCGGGCCGCAAGCTGGACGATCCGGTGACGGCGCGGGAGTACAGGCGCCGCAGCCTCAGCTCCGAGGCCCTGGGGGCGCTGATTCTGGGCCTGGAAGGGCTGGGGGCCAGCTGCGTGCTGCTGCAGTACGGGCCTGACCGCCACCAGGCCTCCCCGTGGCGGGCCCATGTGAGGGGGGAGTTGCCCGCCGAGGCCGATTTCGCCGCCACGGCGGCACTGGTGGCGCAGCTGGATCTGGTGATCAGTGTGGATACGGCCATGGCCCATCTGGTGGGGGCGATGGGCCGGCGCGGTTGGCTGCTGTTGCCCTTCAGCGCCGCGCCGCGCTGGCTGCGCCACAGGGCCGATACGCCGTGGTACCCGAGCCTGCGGCTGTTCCGCCAGCCTCAGCCGGGGGATTGGCAGGCCGTGGTGGGGGAGGTGCTCACGGCGCTGCGGGATCGCGGTGCTGATCTCGGAGCCAATGGTGCATTTTAGGCGAGCTCACGCTGAGAAACAAGCCAAAGATCCACCGGCGAAACCGGCCGAGCAATGGACACGGAAAACTGTTCCCGTTGGCCGAATGATCCCGGTCAGTCCCTTTACGATCCGAGCCCTGGCTGAAGGTCTGGAATGTCACTGTGGAGCCGGATGTTGCGTCGCCTCGGAGTCGACAGCGGGGCCGGTCTGGCCAAGCCGCCGCTGGACACCCTGGTGGATGATCCGCGCCTGACGGCCACGGGTCTGGGCTCCACGCCCCGGATCACCCCCTGGTCGGTGGCACGGCTGGCCGGCATCTTCCAGGCCTACGAGAGCAGCGGCTCGCCGGAGGCGCTGGCGGAGGCGCGCCTGGCTCGCCAGTGCCTGTGTCAGTTCTGGCTGTCGGCGCCGGTGGACCAGCTGGAGGTGCTCTACCGCTCGCCGATCGGCGAGTGCTACCGGGTGCTGCTGGCCGGCCGGCTGGCGCGGGAACCGCTGGTGCAGCAGGAGCAGGCCTGGAAGGATGCCCTGGCCCACCGGCTGATGAGCGCCTTTGAGCGGCCGGAAACTGCCAATGTGCTGCTGGCGGCGATGCCCTACTTCCAGCCGGGCAAGATGCGCGTGGCCGATCCACTCAGCCAGGTGCCCGACTGGCTGCAGGAGGACTACGCCCGCCTGTTCGATCCACAGATGCTGCAGCGGCTGTGGCAGCCGGCCGCGTTGCTGAAGCCGGCCGGGCAGGCCTATGGCCGGGCGCCCAGCCTCGGGGTGAACCCGGACCGCCATGGGGGGCCTGCTCCCCGGCGCGAACCACAGCCCCAGCTTCCCCAGCTGTCGTCGCGGCGCGGCGGCGAGGCCCTGGAGCTGGCCCAGAGCGCGGACTTCCAGAGCCGCATGAACGGCCTGATCAACCTGCATGTGATCGATCCGGAGGATCGGGCGGTGCAGCAGGAGCTGGAGGAGCTGCGCCTGCTGCTGGGACAGATCTGGCTGGATGCGCCTGCGGAGCAGCTGGAGGCGCTGTACCGCAGCAGTTTCGGAAGGTTGTACCGGGACCTGCTGGGCAGCGGATTCTCCGCGACTGAACTCAGCCCGGACGACCGTCAGCTGCGCAATGCGCTGGCGCCGCTGGTGGCCGACATGAGCCAGCCGAGAGCGACCAATGCCCTGATGGCAGCTCTGCCCTTCTACCCCCCAGGCCGGATCGCCTTCGGGGGCGGAGAGCAGCACCTGCCGGTGTGGCTGGTGCGGGAGATCTCCGGCATCTATGGCCAGCAACCCCAGGCGGTCAGCTCCCAGGCGGTCGGCTCCCAGGCGGGTAGCTCCCAGGCGGTCAGTGGTGGAAGTCCTTCCACATGAGCCAGTAGGCGAGGCCGGCCAGGGCCGGCAGCAGCACCAGGGGGAGCACCACCAGCAGGGTGATGGGGCCGGCGCCGGCACGCAGCATCCCCAGGGCGATGGCGACGTAGAGGGCGAGCAGCAGCGCCAGCTGGCCAGACCGGCTGCCGAGCGCCGTGCCCAGCCGCCGCCAGCGGCGGCGCCGCTGCACGCCGCGCTTGTCGGCAGCCGGCACGTGCTGCCACCAGGGGTGCTGGCGGGGGTCGTCGTGGCCGGGCGCCATCAGCGCAGCCGCTCGAGGTTGCGGCGCTGGTCTTCGAGGAAGCTGGTGAAGATGTTGATGAAGCGGCGTTCGCGCAGCTTGATGTCAGCGGTGAGGGTCATGCCCGCCTGCAGCGGCACCTGCTTGCGGCGCAGGTCGATGGTCTGGCGCTCAAGCCGCAGCACGGCGGGATAGAACAGGCCTGAGGCCTGGGTGCCGAGCACGCGGCTCTGCTCATCGGCGGTGAGGGCATCGGAGGCGATGCGCTCCACCACGGCGGGCACGGTGCCGAAGTCGCCGGCCTCGAAGGCCGCGATCGAGAGCTGGGCCGATTGGCCGGGCTGCACGAAGCCGATCGCGGTGTTGGGCAGGTACACCAGGGCCTCCAGGGCCTCCTGGGGCACCACCTTCATCAGCGACTTGCCCACGGCGCTGCTGTTGGTACCGGTTCCCTGGGCCACAACGCTGCCCGGACTCACCTCGATGTCGAAGACGGTGCCGGCGGCGGGAGCGGTGAGCTCGCCGAACTGGATCTGCTGGCGGGCCAGCTGGACCTCGCTGTCGAGCTGGGCGATCTGACGCAGGTTCTCCTCCACCTTGCGGCGCAGCTCCACGCTGGTGACGGCGCCGGTGTTCACCAGGGTGGACTGCAGCCGGGCGATCTCGCGCTGCTCCTGGGCGATGCTGCTCTCGGTTTCCTGCACCCGCTGACGGGCCTCCAGCAGCTGCACCTCGCTGGCGGCTCCCTCGCTCACCAGGCCCGCGAAGCGGTTGGCGATGTTGCGGTAGGTGGCCAGGGTGGCCCGGAAGCCGGCGTAGCGGGCCTGGGCCTTGGCCAGTTCCTGGCGGGCCGCTTCGCGGCGGCTGGCCAACTCTTCGCCCTGGCTGGCCAGTTGCTGGCGCTGGTTGGCGGTGAGGGCGGCCGTGGCGGCGGCGTCGCCGAGGGTGGCGGCGGCGATCTGGTTCTCGTTCAGCAGACGTTCGCGGATGCTCTCGGCGGCGGCCAGTTTGCTGCGGGGTTCGCGCAGGTCGAAGCGCACCAGGGGCTGGCCCTGGCGCACCTGCTGCCCCTCCTGCACGAGCACCTCCTCCACCACGCCGGGAACGGGGGCATCGATGCGGCGGGTGGCATTGCCGGGCTCGAGCTTGCCCTCCACGGCCACGGTTTCGGCCAGGGGGGCGGTGATGGCCCAGAGGCCCAGCACGGCGGTGGTGCCGATGCCGGCCCAGATCATCACCGAGGAGCCGCGCCGCTGCTTGCGCAGCAGCACCGTCTGGCTGAAGCTCCAGGAGGGGGCCAGGCCCTGCTGGCGGGGCGCCAGGGGGCCTCCGAAGGTGGTGGGCTGGTCGGTACCGGCCAGGGGAGCCGGCTCCTGACCCACCAGATCGACGCGCACGGGCTGGATCGGTGCGCCGCCAGGTGCTGCGCTGGACGCGGGGCGGACGGGGCGCCGCGAGCTGCCGAAGGCCCGCGGGCGGCGGTTCAGGGGCGACCGCAGCCAGAGCAGGCAGCGGTCGTAGAGGCTCACGAGGGAGGAAGGGCTGCGCTGCATCAGGCCATGCCCTCCTGGTTCTGACTGCGGTAGAGGGCGTAATACCAGCCCTGCTGGTCCATCAGACGCTGATGACTTCCCAGTTCCATGATCGCACCCCTGTCCATCAGCACGATCACATCGGCGGGCCGCACGGTGGCGAGGCGGTGGGTGATGAAGAACACGGTGCGGCCGCGGAAGGCCTCCAGCAGGTTGATGCAGAGCTGCCGCTCGGTGCTGGCGTCGAGGGCGCTGGTGGCCTCATCGAGGATGAGCATGCGGGGGTTCTGCAGCACGGCCCGGGCAAGGGCGAGGCGCTGACGCTGGCCGCCGGAGAGGCCGGCCCCACGCTCCCCCACGCCGGTGTTGTAACCGCGGGGCAGCTCCATGATGAAGTCGTGGGCGCAGGCGATGCGGGCGGCGCGGATCATCTCCGCGGCGGTGGCGTCGGGCTTCACCAGCAGCAGGTTGTCGCGGATGGAGCCGTCGAACAGCATCGATTCCTGCGGCACCACGCCGATCTGGTGGCGGAGGGAATAGAGCTCGATCTTGCTGATGTCGAGACCATCCACGAGCACCGCGCCCTCCAGGGGGGCATAGGAGCGGGGCAGCAGCTTGAGCAGGGTGGACTTGCCGCTGCCGGAGCCCCCCACCAGGCCCACGAAGGCGCCGGCGGGGATCTCCAGGTTCACGCTTTCGAGGTTGAGCGGGCCCTCATCGCGGTAGCGGAAACACACGTTGCGGAATTCCACCCGGCCCTGCAGCGCCGGCATGGGGATGTTCTGGGTTTCGGCCAGGGTCTGCTCGGTGGGCCTGTCCACCACATCGGCCACGATCGCCAGCGACTGGGCGCCGAGCTGGATCTGCTGCCACTGGCGCGGCAGCTGCGTGAGGGGCCCCACCACATAGCCCCCCAGGATGCGCACGGCGAAGAGGCCGCCGATGCTCATCTGCTGCTGGATCACCAGCCACATGGCCACCACGATCAGCAGCAGCTGACTGAAGTGATTGAGGAACTCCAGCAGGTTGGCGTTGGAATCGTTGATCACGCGCAGCTTGAAGTCTTCCCCCAGGAAGCGGGTGTAGCGGTCTTCGAATTCCCAGCGGGTCTTGAGTTCGGCGTTCTGGGCCTTGATCGTCTGCACGCCGGTGAGGGCCTCGGTGAGGAAGCTGTAGGTGCTGATCGCCTCGCCCTTGGCACGCTGGATCTGGGCCTTGATGGCCGGATTGGCGAGCAGGCCCACGCCAAGGATCACCGGCACGGAGGCGAGCTGCACCAGGGCCAGCACCGGGCTGATGAACAGGATCACCAGCAGGTAGAGGGGCACGAAGGCCAGGTCGATCAGGGAGGTGAGGGTGCGGCCGAGCAGCAGGTCGCGCAGCTTGTCGAGCTCGTTGAAATAGAACACCACCCGGCCCACCGGCCGGCTGTCGAAGAAGCCCTGGGGCAGGCGGATCAGGTGGTCGAGCACGGTGCTCTTGGCGGCCTGGTCCACCCGGTTGGCGGTGTCGGTGAACACGTAGGTGCGCAGGCTCTTGAGCAGCGCTTCGATCACGGCCGCCAGCAGCATCACGGCACCGATGCTGAGCACGGTGCCGATGCCGCCGCTCACGCTGCTGGAGCGAATCAGGGTGAGCATGCCGAGGGGGAACACCAGCCGCAGCACGTTGATCACCACGGAGCTGAGCAGCACCTCCACCAGCTCGCGGCGGTGCTCGCTGAGGTAGGGGCGGAACCAGCCCCAGCCGAAGTTCTGGGTCTTGGCGTCGTCCTTCTTCTGGAACAGCAGCAGCTCGGTCTGGTCGCCGTCGTGGGTGGCCAGCTGCTCACAGGGCACGAGCAGGGTGCCGAGTTCGGCTTCGAGCAGCCGGGCCTGGCCGTCGGGGTCGACGCCGTCGAGCAGGCCGATGCGGCCGTTCTGCATCAGGGCGGCCGGCGTGGGCACCCGGGCCAGACGGTCGGTGGGCACGCGGCTGAGCACCACCCGCAGGCCGAGGGTGTCCATGATCTGGCCCAGGTTCACCAGGTTGATGGCGGCCTGGCGCTGCAGGATCGCGTCCACCTGCTGGTGCAGGGAGTCGCGGTTGAGGGGCAGGTCGAAGTACTCGGCTAGGGCGGTGCAGAGGGCCAGGGCGATGGCGCGGGAGCCGCTGGCGGGCTGCAGCCGCAGCTCGCCGGGCTGGCTGCGGGCTGGGGGCGGCTCCGGAGAGGGGGTGTATTCGTCGTGGCCGAGCACCTCGGGGGTGGCCAGGGGGGGCTGGCTGTCGACGGCCGCCCGGCTGGGTGCGTCTGCGGCGGGAGGGGCCTCTGGGGCGGGCCCGGGGCCGGCGAAGCCGATCAGACGCAGCCAGGGATCGCTGGCGGCGAGGGGGGCCAGGGCCGGCGGCGGCTCGGGCCAGGCTTCGCCGAGGGGACGGCCGCTGCTCACATGCCAGTGGTAGCCGGGGGGCAGGGCCAGGTTGGTTTCAGGGCCGGGCGCCAGGCTGCGCACACAGCTGCTGGAGAGCGGTTCGGGCCAGGCCTCGAGCTGCTGCAGGGCCCAGGGGTGGGCGGGGGCGAGGGACAGCAGCACGGCGTGCAGCTCACTGGCGCTGGGGCGCTGCTGGAAGGCGGCGGCCAGGGCCGGGTGGCCGGCGAGCAGGTCGCGGAAGGGGGCGGCGGGCAGCAGGGAGGCCTCCACTTCGGTGGTGGCACGCAGGTGCTCGCAGGGCTGGCCGCGCAGCAGCGACACCCAGCCGGCGATGGCGCCGGCACCGAGGCGCTCAATCGTGCGCAGCCCCTGGCCACGGGGAGCGGGGGCGAGGCTGCGCAGCTGGCCGCTGCGGATCAGCAGCACCCCGTCGGGCAGCACGTCGGGGCGGAGCACGGTCTGCCCGAGGCGGAAGCGGCAGGGCTCCAGCAGGGGGTCAAGCAGGGGAGCGAGGGCCACGGGCAGGCGCTCGAAGGGCGCAAAGCCACGGAGCAGCAGCTCGGCCGGAGCGGAGGTCATGGGGCGGAGCCCGGCAGGGGCGGCAGGGCGGGCAGGGGCTCGCCGGCCAGGAGCAGATTCAGCCGCTCCTGCAACCAGGCTTCGAACAGCTCGCCCATCATGCGGGTCCTGGTGTCGGCGTTCAAGCGGGCCGGCAGGCTCTGCTCGAGCCGCAGCAGCACCCAGAAGCGGTCCACCGGGAACGGCGGCCAGAGCTGGCCGGGCTGGCCCAGCCGCAGCCGGCCGGCGATCTCGGCATGGGCGGCCACCATCGGCAGGGGGCCGATCAGCCCGCGGCTATGGCGTTCCCGCCCCTCGGCGTAGGTGGCGGCGAGGCTGCCGAAGTCGGCCTCGCCGGCGGCGAGGCGCTGGTGCAGCTCCTCGGCCAGGGCCTGGTCGCTGACGCGCAACAGGGAGTACACGGCCTGATCCAGCTCGGCCTTGCGGCGCAGGAACTGCACCTCCACCTCATCGCCCCAGCGGTGCTGGCGGAAGCGCTCCAGCCGTTCCTGCTGGGTGGCGAGCACGGCCAGATCGCGGCGGCGCAGCCGCCGCTGCTCCAGCCAGGCGTCGAGTTCCGCCTCGCTGTGCACTCCCTGCTGCTCCACCCAGGTGCGGATCAGCTGCTGCTCCCGCTCCTGATCCAGGGGGATGGCCCGCACCAGTTCGTCGAGCAGCCAGGCGCGGGCCAGGGCCGGGGCGAGTCCCTGCTGGCGCAGCAGGCGGTTGGTTTCGCTCAGGCTGAGCCAGGGCAGGCCATGGCCCAGCTCCACCACTGCCGCTTCCGGCAGCCCCGAAAGGGGCTCGGGCAGGTTGGCGCGGGGGGCTGGCTGGCGGATCACGGCCGGTTCACGGGCAGGTGGAGGCGCTGGAGGGCGGCGGCCATCAGCTCGAGGCCGCGGCGGCGACTCCAGGTGGCGGCGGCATAGCGGTGGGAGGCCTGGCTCATCGCCTGCCAGAGGTCGTCGTCTGCGCAGAGCTCGCTGATGGCTGTGATCCACTCGTGGGGGTGCTGGGCGATGCGGATCTCCTGGCCATGGCGCAGGCCGGTGGCCTCGGCCGCCACAGGACTGAGCACCTGGGGGATGCCGTGGGCGGCGGCGGCGGCCACCTTGCCCTTGAGACCGGCGCCGCTGCGCAGGGGGGCGATGCAGAGGCGGTGGCGGGCATACACGCTGGCCGGATCGGCCACCCAGCCCACCACCTCCACCCCGGCCACGGCGCCCCAGCTGGCGCTGAGCTCAGCGGGCATGCCGCTGCCGTAGAGGTGCAGCCGCAGCTGGGGGCAGTGGGCGTGGAGCTGGGGCCACACCTCGGCCAGGAAGGAAGCCACGGCTTCGCGGTTGGGGCCGTGGCCGTAGCTGCCGAGGAAAGCCAGGCCCTCGCGGCCGCTGAGCGGGGCGGGCTGGGGCGGCCCCTCCACCACCCAGGGGCAGGGCGCGGTGGCGGCGGCGCCGAGGGTTTCGGCCTCGATCACGGCCCGTTCCACCTCCGAATAGCTGAAGGTGAGGTGCACCTGGCGGATCACGGCCAGCTCCTGGCGCTGCACCTCGCGCACCTGGGCGAGGGCCCGCTCGGCCGCCTCGCCGTGGAGGCTCTGGGCCCGGGCGGCGCGCAGCTCGCGCAGGTGGTGCAGATCGGCGTTGCAGAAGAGGATGCGGGCCTGGGGGGCGTGGCGGGCGATCAGGGGCAGGGCCCGGGCGGCCGCGGTGTAGCGGGTGATGTAGATGAGCTCGAACTCAGCGCCGCGCTCGCGCAGCAGCTGCTCGAGCGAGAGCACGAAGGGGGCGTGCAGGGCCTCGATGCCGCGGCGCTGCAGCTCCTCGGTGTAGCTCCCCAGCCAGGCGAGGTTGGCGGGCAGGAAGCTCACCTTCCAGCCCAGGGCCTGCACCAGTTCCATCTCCACCAGGGCGGCGTGGCTGCCGGCGTCGCGGTCGGCCCGGGGGGTGTCGTGGTCGAGGAAGAGGGCGCGGCCGATGATGCCGCGGTCCTTGAGGCGCTCGGCCTCGATCAGGCTCGGTTCCTGGGGCCCCTCGAAGGCGCTGGCCCACTTGGCCTGGAACAGGGGGGCATTGATGGCCTGGTAGCGCTTGAGGCCGGCAGCGGCCTCGGTGTCGCTGCCGTTGCTCACCCCCTCGTGGTGGATCACCCGGGCGAGCGGGGCGTAGCGCACGCTGAAACCGGCCTGGCGGGCCTTGAAGGCCAGGTCGGTGTCCTCGTAATAGGCGGGGGAGAACTCGGGGCTGAAGCCGCCCAGCTGGCGCCAGAGCTCGGAGCGGATGGCGAGGGCGGCGCCGCTCACGTAATCGACCTGGCGGGCGTAGCTGTAGCGGGGGTCGTACGGGTTGCCGCCGCGGCCATAGTTCCAGGGCTCGCCGTTGCCCCACACGATGCCGCCGGCCTCCTGCAGGCGGCCGTCGGGCAGTATCAGCTGGGCGCCCACCAGGCCGGTGTCGGTCCAGCGGCTGAAGGGATCAAGCAGCTCCTCGAGCCAGTGGGCGCAGGGCTCGGTGTCGTTGTTGAGCAACACCAGCACGGGGGCGCGGGCGGCGGCGGCGCCGCTGCAGCAGGCCTGATTGAAGCCGCGGGCGAAGGGGTGGCGCACCACCTGCACGCCGGGGGCCTCGGCGGCCAGCAGCTCAGCTGTGGCATCGAGGGACCCGTCATCCACCACGATCAGCTCGTAGGGCACGGCGGTGGCAGCGAAGGCGATCGCGGCCAGGCAGCGGCGCGTCACGGCGTACTGGCCGTGCACGGGGATCACGATCGACACCTGCGGCTCCAGCTCCGGCCCCATGGCCAGGGGCAACTGCAGCGGAGCCCTTGGCTGGGGGCTGCCATCGGGGCCGGGCTCACAGCCGGCGGGCATCACCAGGGAGGTGTCTTGCCTGGGCAGGGGCAGGCTGAGCAGCCGCTGCCAGAGGGGCAGCTGGGGGGGCAGGGGGAGGCCGGTGCGGTCTGCGTGCTCGAGCCAGCCCTCCAGGCTGCGCTGGCGCTCGCGGGCCAGGGGGGCGAGGTGCTTGGGGAAGGGGGGGCGGCTGTGCTGCAGCAGCGCCGGCCAGGGGGTGAGCTGGAAGGGGAGGAGTTCGAGGCGTTCGTCGATCGCCTCGCCCGCCGCGCTTTCCAGCTGCAGGTGGTGCACACCGCCATCACAGAGGGCGGTGGGGAGGCTCAGCTGGATCGGCCACTCGCCGGGAGGCAGGGGATCGGGCGGCGTGATCGGCAGGGGCTCGCCAGCGTCGACCCGCAGCTGCAGGGGATCGGCGCCGGCGGCCCAGCCGCGCACCAGGGAGCCCTCGAGGCCGGCGAGGCGGGCGCGGCGGCCGAGGCCGAGGCGGCAGAGCTCCTTGAGGCGGGCGTAGTTCTCGCCGTTGAGCCGCAGCGGGCTGCCGGCCAGCTCCAGGGGCCGCTGGCCGCTGATGAAGGCGCGCACCACCATGGCCCGGCCGGGCGGGGGCAGCTCCACGCCGGAGTGGCCGAGAAAGAGAAAGCCACAGGCCCGCTCCAGCTCGAGGGCCGGCAGGTCGGGCCGGGGCCGCTGGGCGACCAGCTCGGCCAGGTGCCAGCGGCTGCCGGGGGTGAGCAGGTCTTCGAGGGTGAGCTGGATGGTGAGGGGGGCGGGGGTCTCGGCCGGAGGCCAGGCACAGGCCCAGCCGGCCAGCCCGCCGGTGGCCGCGAAGCCCTCGAAGGCCCCCAGATGGCCACCGCGCTGCAGGGCCCTGAGCTCGGCGGGCAGCTCAGAGGGCAGCCCAGAGGGGAGGGAGGCGGCCGGAGCTTCCGCCATGCAGCGCGGCAGGGGAACAGGCCGTCATCATGCCGACATCGTCCAGGCGGATTGGTGACGGATGAGCCGATCAGCTCAGCTGCCCGACCCATAATCGAGCCATGAGCTGAGGCCAGGAACCCTGAAGGCCCCCACCCCAGCCGGAACTGACCTCGGAGCAGCGGCGGGGCCCGCGCTCTCCCTGTCGCTGGAGCGGCTGCGTCAGCTGCCGCTCACACCGGAGGCGCGGCTGGCGCTGCTGCAGGACCTGCGGGCCGGGGCCGGCACGGGCGGGGAGGCCGCCGCGCTGCAGGCGGAGCTGGCGGAGGTGACGCTGCGCTGCTGCGAAGACGCCTACGGCTGCGGTGCCTGGCTGCAGGCCCTGGAACACCACGATGCGCTGCTGGAGCTGGTGGCGCCGCTGGCGGCGGCGCTGCCCGAGCAGGCGGCCGGCTACTGGAGCCGCTACGGCGAGCTGCTGGCCTTCCTCACGGCGGCGGTGCATGGCGCCGTGACGAACCAGAGCAGTGATCCGCCACCGCTGCCGCTGCGGGCAGAGCTCTGCTGGCGCCTGGCACAGCGGCTGCGGCTGGCGGCGGAGCTGCCGTTCGAGCCGCCCTACTGGCTGCCGGTGCTGGAGCAGCAGCTGGTGCAGGACGGCGCCGGCTTCTGGCGGCAACTGCTGCAGGAACGCGAGCAGGAGCCGGAGCGGGCCGAGGCGCGGCGCCGGGCGGTGGAGCTGCTGCTGCGGCTGCACGCCCTGCTGGAGCCGCCCCCGGCGTGGATGCTGCAGCACGCCCGCCAGCTGGTGCAGGAGCAGGCCGCGGCGGTGCTGGCCCGGCAACCGCCCCAGCCCCTGGAGGTGGCGGCCTTGCTGGAGGCTTTGGAGCTGCTGCCGGTGGCGGAGGAACGGCAGCCGGAACTGGAGGCGGCGCTCACCCGGGCACGGCTGGCCCTGGAGCTGCTGGCGCCGGAGCTGGCGCCGCTGGTGCCGGCAGCCGGGGAGCTGGAGGCCCCGCCCCAGCCGTTCAGCTCAGCGGCGGTGGCGGCCGAGCAGGGCCTGGCCGAGCTGGTGCTTTTGCCTGAGGGGGCTGAGGCCACGCCGTTGCAGTGGGATCTGAGCCCCTTGCTGGAGTTGGAGTTTGCCGCGATCGAGGCGTCGCTGGAGGATTTCGTGTGGCACCTGCCCAAGGGCAGCAGGGCCAGGCCGGCGGCCGGTGCCCTGGGGGAGGCCCTGGAGGGGCGCTGGCGCTCGGGGCTGCGGCTGCCGCCTGAGGCCTTCGAGCGGCTGGCCCAAGGGGCGGCCGCCTGGCAGCGCCGGCTGGGGGAGCGGCTGCAGCCGCCGCCGCCGCTCGACTGGCAGCACAGCGTGCTGGTGGAGCTGGATGCCACCGAGCTGGCGGTGCTGCAGCTGCTGCTGGCCCAGCCGCAGGCCCTGGCGGCGCCGCTGGCGGAGCTGCGCCGCGAACACCACAACCCGGCCTTCTGGCAGCAGCGCCAGGAGGTGGCCTGGATGGAGGCGCCGCCACCGCTGGAGGCGCTGCGGCGGCTGCACCTGGAGGCGGGCTTCTACGGCAGCAGCCATGAGCCGCTGGCCAGCCTGCAGGCGTGGGGCCGGGAGGCCTGGCGCCTGCTGCTGGAGGCGGAGCTGTGGACCGACGACGCCGGCTGCCTGGGCCGCTGGCTGGCCCTGGCCCAGGAGCTGGCGGCGCGGGGGGAGGCACCCCTGCCGGCCCTGGGCACGCCGCCGCCGAGCGAGGCGGTGCTGGCCGGACTGGGCGGCCTGGAGGTGGTGTATGTGGGGGACCGGGCGGCGGCGGTGCAGGCGGCCCACCGGGCCGGACGCTGCTTCCGGGGTGAGCCGTTCGGCCTGCGGGTGCTGGAGGCGCCCGCCAGCCGCTGGCCGGCGCGGCCTGCCGCCGGCTACGAGGAGAGCCTGGCGGTGCTGCTGGAGGCGGTGGATGGGCTCTATCGGCAGCGGCCGTTCGCGGTGCTGCTGGCCGACTGCGGCGCCTACCGGCTGCCGCTGCTGCGCACGGTGCACCAGCGCTACGGCGTGGCGGCCCTGAGCAGCGCCCGGCCGCTGGCGGGCTGGCTGGGGGCATCCACGTAACGCCCCAGAAAGCCGCGAACCAGGGCCTTAAGCCACACGGATCCTGTGCTCCACGGGCGTTGTAATCCCATTGGGCCCTTGATCCCATGCGTATGCCCGTAGCCTGCTGGCTCAGTGCCAAGGGCAGCCATGACGCGCGAGGCCTTCGAGCGGGGCGACTGGCAGGCGGTGATCGAGGCCCATCCGCTGGAAAGCCACGACCCCCAGGCCTGGCTGCGCTACGGGGCGGCGCTGCTGCACACGCTTGAGCCCGGGCCGGAGCAGGGGAAGCAGCAGCAGCAGGCGGCGCTGGCGTTTCTGCAGGCGCAGCGGGAGGGGGCCAGTAAGGAGGAGGTGGAAGCGGTGCAGGGCGAGGTGGTAGCCCAGTTGTTGCAGCCTCTGCTGCACCTCAGCAGCTCTGCTGCCAGCGGGGCCTGAGCAGGGATGGATGGGCAGGCCCTCCGGCAACAGGCCGTCGCCCTTTGCCTGGATCAGGGCCAGGCGGTGTCAGCGGTGGCGGGGCCGCTGGGGGTGGCGCCTTCGACCCTGCGGGGCTGGCTGCGGCAGGCGCGGCTGGAGCGGGAGGTCGAGGCCTTAAGGCAAGAGCTGAAACGGTTGCAACCTGGCAATCAGGCACGAGGCGAACGGCCGCTGATCCGCACGGTGCACCATCTGGCCTGCGCGGGGGGCACGGTGATCAGCAAGTGCCTGGCGGCGATGCCCAATGTGGCCGTTCTGAGCGAGCTGAATCCGCTGAACCGCTATGGCAGCAGCTTCGAGCCCACCAACCCGTTGCTGTTGCTGGAGCGCAGCCACCGGCCGCTGACGCTGGAGGAGATCAAGGAAGATTTCCTCAGCCGAATCGGGCAGACCATGAGGATCTGCGAGAAGGACGGCATGGTGCTGGTGGTGCGCGACCACAGTCACACCGATTTCTGTCTGGGGGAGGCGCCGGGCAGTTGCACGCCGATCTGCGATTTCTTAAGTGAGGGCCATGACCTGTTGTCAGTGGTCACGGTGCGGCATCCACTGGACAGCTACCTGGGGCTGCTGGAGAAGGGCTGGCACACCCAGTTCAGCCCGAGCACGTTGGAGAACTACTGCAGGCGGTCGCTGGCGTTCCTGGATCGCTACCGCGATCTGCCGCTGCGGCGCTATGAGGCGTTCTGTGAGCAGCCGCAGGCATTCATGGAGGAGCTCTGCGGGCTGTTGAAGTTGGAGTACAGCGCAGACTTCGTGGAACGCTTCGGTGCCTTTCGGCTCAGTGGGGAGAGCGGCCGGGTTTCCACCACCGCGATCGCACCACGGCCGCGCCGGCCGATTCCGGAGGCGGTGCAGGCGGAGCTGGCTGGTTCGCCTAGTTATGTGCAGCTGCTGAAGCAGTTGGACTACTCCCTTGAGTAGGCCCTTGTGGCTGTGGGCCTGTCGCACCTCGATTCGCGCGTTGAAAACCCCGCCACCTCTGCCAGGAGACTCAGCTCAAGCTCTGATCTCGTCCGAGACCGATGTGAGCCTTCCCACATGGGCGACCCAACACGTGCGAATAGTTGCCCATGGACTTGCGGGAAACCACCGCTTCTGCAATGGTTCAGCACGCTACCAAAAAGGCGCAACAATGCCGAAAACCGCTCTGATCACGGGCATCTCCGGCCAGGACGGTTCCTACCTGGCCGAGCTGCTGCTGGAGAAGGGCTATGTGGTGCATGGCATCAAGCGGCGGGCCAGCAGCCTGAACACGCAGCGGATCGATCACCTGTATCAGGATCCCCACGAAAGTGATCCCCGCCTGGTGCTGCACTACGGCGACCTCACCGATTCCACCAATCTGATCCGGATCGTGCAGCAGGTGCAGCCCGATGAGATCTACAACCTGGGCGCCCAGAGCCATGTGGCGGTGAGCTTCGAGAGCCCGGAATACACCGCCAACAGCGACGCCCTGGGCACGCTGCGCATCCTTGAGGCCGTGAGAATCCTGGGGCTCACCAACAAAACACGCATCTATCAGGCGAGCACCAGCGAGCTCTACGGCCTGGTGCAGGAAATCCCCCAGAAGGAAACCACGCCGTTCTATCCGCGCAGCCCTTACGGGGTGGCCAAGCTCTACGCCTACTGGATCACGGTGAACTACCGCGAGGCCTATGGGATGTATGCCTGCAACGGCATCCTGTTCAACCATGAAAGCCCGCGGCGCGGCGAAACCTTCGTGACCCGCAAGATCACCCGCGGCCTGGCCCGCATCGATGCCGGCCTCGATGACTGCCTGTTCATGGGCAACCTGGATTCGCTACGCGACTGGGGCCACGCCAGGGATTACGTGGAAATGCAGTGGCGGATGCTGCAGCAGGACGGCCCCCCGGAAGATTTCGTGATCGCCACCGGCCGCCAGGAGAGCGTGCGCCGCTTCATCGAGCTCACCGCCGCGCAGCTGGGCTGGGGCGGCATCGAATGGAGCGGTGAGGGGCTGGAGGAGCAGGGCCGCCGCGCCGGCAGCGACGAGGTGGTGGTGCGGATCGACCCGCGCTACTTCCGACCGGCGGAGGTGGAAACGCTGCTGGGGGATCCCACCCGGGCGAAGGAGAAGCTGGGCTGGACGCCCACCACCACCCTGGAGGAGCTGGTGGCCGAGATGGTGGCGGCAGACAAGCAAGAGGCCAAAAAAGAGGCGCTGCTGAGGTTGAAGGGCTTCAAGGTGGTGGGTTCGATGGAGAACCCGCCCACCAGTCCGCACGCCGTGGAGCGGGCCCGCGGAGGGCTGGGTTGATGGCCACACCCGAAGACGGGCTGCTGATTCGGCCCAGCGATCGCATCTTCGTGGCCGGGCACCGGGGCATGGCAGGCAGCGCCATCTGCCGTGCCCTGCAGCGGCAGGGCTATGCCCACATCCTCACCGCCACGCGCCAGGAGCTGGATCTGGAGGATGCCGCAGCGGTACAGGCCTGGTTCGAGGTGAACAGGCCGGAGGTGGTGGTGCTGGCAGCGGCGAAGGTGGGGGGGATTTACGCCAACGACACCTACCCGGCGGATTTCCTGCTGCAGAACGTCAAGATCCAGAACAACGTGATCGAGAGCGCCTGGCGCACCGGCGCCAAGCGGCTGCTGTTCCTGGGCAGCAGCTGCATCTACCCTTGCGTCTGCCCGCAACCGATCAAGGAGGAGTATCTGCTCACCGGCCCGCTGGAGCCCACGAATGAGTGGTATGCGATCGCCAAGATCACCGGCATCAAGCTGTGCCAGGCACTGCGACAGCAATACGGATTCGACGCGATCAGCCTGATGCCAACCAACTTGTACGGGCCGGGCGATAACTACCATCCCCAGAACAGCCATGTTCTACCGGACCTGATCCGGAGGCTCCACGAAGCCAAAGAGAGAAACGATGCGATCGTCAGCTGCTGGGGAACAGGAGAGCCACTGCGTGAGTTCCGTCACACCGACGATTTCGGCAAGGCCTGCGTTCACTTACTTGAAACATACAATCCCGATCCAGGGGGGCCGGTTCAACATCTCAATGTTGGTTCTGGAACGGACCTGCCCATTCGAGAACCTGCAAACCTTATCGCCATGACAGTGGATTTCAAGGGAGAAATCTACTGGGTTACGACCAAATCCAATGGCACAACCAAGAAGCCATTAGATGTGAGCCGATTGGCAGCCATGGCCTGGCAAGCAAGTATCGCACGGAAGCAAGGGCTTGAACAGGTGTATGGATACTTTCTGAAGGGAGAAGTACGTCAATGATCAAGTCGCAGAATATTCTTCTATCCAAACAGTTGCAGAGTGCTCTCAAGGTGGCCGCTCATGGCGACACAGAATCGGCAACCAAGGCCCTCGATCTGATCCTGAAAGAAAAGCAGGCAAGCATGAGCCCTCAGGAAGTTGCGCGCGTCAGGCGAGCACTGGAGCTTGTCAACGGCAAGAAGCAGAGCATCATGGCTATCCTTCCGCCGCCACAATTCGCACTGAATCCCACAAAGATAAGCAGTGGCTCAAATCATATCGATCGGATCCAGTGGCCAAAAATATCAATTGTGACGCCGACGTACAATCAAGGGCAGTTTATCGAGGACACCATCCTCTCAGTTTTGAATCAGCGATACCCAAATCTCGAGTACATCATCATTGATGGTGGCTCTACCGATAGCACCCCTGAAATAATCGAGAAATACAGAGATCGAATTGCCTTAGCAGTGTCTGAACCTGATAAAGGGCAGAGCAATGCCATCAACAAAGGAATGAGGCAGGCATCGGGTGAAATTCTTTATTGGCTGAACAGCGATGACTTGCTTGAGCCGAACACACTGCTGCATGTAGGCGCGATCTATGCAGAGAACAGTTTCGACCTCCTCGTCGGCACCTGCACATGCTTCGACAATGATAGTCAGAAACTGCTGAATCGACACATCGCTACATTGCCATTTGGCCTTCGGACAAATGATATTACAGATATCGAGTCTACTTGGCTCCGTGGCATGTACTTTCATCAGCCAGAAGTGTTTTTTAGCAAAACAATATGGGATGCAGCTGGCGGTTACGTAGACGAAGACCTGCATTACAGCATGGATTATGATCTTTGGGCTCGCATAGCAGTGGCTTCTTCAGATGCTGCACGCATCCGAGTATCTGGCAAGAGTTTCTGCCTTTTCAGGCAGCATAGCAATCAGAAGACAAGCACAGTAGAAGCCTATCTTCCTGAGCTTCTCAGCCATAGCAAGACCCTGAGGACAAAACATCTGGGTAGCAAGAGCACTAGACATTTTTCAGGGGCAAAGGAGTTTGGAAGTAAGCTGGCTATTGCAACAATCAGCGATTATGGCTTCAATGGCGGCGCTGGTATTGCTCATAAAAGAATTTGCCAGGTGCTTCAGTCCGCAGGCCATGATGTTGTGCAGTTGTCGGGTTTCAACCAATGGCAGGCTGAAACTGAGAATGTGCCGATCAACGGCTTTTTCGATGCCTTAAAGATCCTTAATCCCAATTTGGTAATTCTTGGCAATTTGCATAATCTCAAGCACGGGCTGGAGATAGCTGAATTCAGCGCCCGCCACTTCCCGACAATCGTTGTCGCCCATGACTTCTGGTGGATAACAGGCAGATGTGCGTATACGCATGGCTGCCATTATCTCTATTCGAATTGCACGCGAGCGTGCCCAACACCGAATGAGTACCCAAAGCTAGATCCACTGCATATTCATGTCGAACACCTTCGAAAAAAGAGTCTGCTACAAAGCCCAAATCTGTACTTGCTTGCAAATTCCTCATACACCCATACAACGATCATGCAAGCCATTGATTCCTGGGGCATTCGTGCCAACCCTGTGGGGGTTGTATCGTTACCAATCACGTCAGAGGGCGCGCATCACTTAGTGGCCCCTTCAGATCAGGTAAGTTACGACAACACTGGATTAAGAAGCACTCATGAGATCAGAATCATACTCGGCTGCACAGATCACGGTGACTACAGAAAGGGGGCCGACTTGGCTGTGATAGCTCTTCGAAGTGTAATGCGAGTAGATGAGCGGATTCACATCGATGTGTATGGCCGAAATTGCGATCTAATTCTTGATACGATTCCTGAGTTCTCTAATCGGATTTTTTTGCATGGCTATCTCAGCAGCAGGGAGCAGTATTTTGACTTGCTTGCCAGTGGTGACATCTTTCTTGGCACATCGAGAGAGGAAACATTAGGGCAGACCTTTGTTGAGGCTGCCAATGCTGGGCTGGTGACTGTTGGCCCAATCGACACTGGCTATGCAGATGTTGTTAACGCCTGCCAGTATTCACTTGGCTATCAGGGTTCTGATTTTGCGGCCATTGCCGACTGCCTGCATCAGGCAATAGAACTTGTTTCTACAACAGACACTGGATTGCTGAGGGTAATCCAGGAGTCACAGGCGAAGGCCATGTTTTCAGGTGTGGCCTTTCTGAGTTCCTTCAATCAATACCTCTACCAATCTGGGCTCTGGAAACGGCTTTCCTATCATGGCCCCACAAAGATCTTCGAGCTTGACTACTACTCATCAGAAGTCCCAGAACTGATCCTCACCGATCGGCTGGGCCATGTCGGTGGCACAACACCCCGATCGAAGGATCATTCAGCGGACAATGATTTAGAAGAGGTGATTGTACCGATCGAATCGATCCGATTGGGCCCTGGGCTCTACCGTGAGAATGCTGATGGGAAGGCAGTGGTGTGGCTAACTCAAAAGTGCGTGTTGATTTTACCAGCAACTGGAATCAGTGATGTTCACGCAATTGCGATTGGCTGCCATTGGATACCAGAGCAATTGAAAGGACAAGAATGTCGAGTATCGATCTGTGGTTTTGGAGATCTTGTAAGTCTGATCCCAAGTGCTGACAGTGGGAAGATTGAATTTCAGATTGATAGAACCAGCGCCAGACTGCTTCGCTCTGTATCAATCTTGCTGGTTTCTCTGACATTCTCCGCTAGCACAAAACTCGCAGATGGTCGAGAGAACTTGGCCTTATTATGCAACGGTATCGCTCTCTGCGGAACCAGATATGCTTCATCCATATGACTACAGCCGTTCAAGCGCAAAGCTACTTGTTAGACTCGAAAGATCGAAGTCACCAGTTTTAGCCTGGAGCATACGGTATGTTGCCAGTTCGGTTTGCGGAAAGCAGTGTTGAATAAGCTCCAGAATTCCTGAGTTTAGCAACTGAGAACAAGAGGCAGACTAACTGATCAGTTTGGTTTCTCCGTTCTTGGGTGGAGGTCTCCAGATGGGTTTTCCTGAAAAAATGAGCAAGGCACCGAACGAACAAAAAAGGTAGCGAAAGTCGTAAGTCGTACGCAACAGTTCAGCCGAGGCAACAGCCTAAGCCGGCAACCATTTTAAAGATGCAATGTGCCCCTCAACCAGTTTGTCGCCGGACAGATGCCAGCCATCAGGCGAATCTGCACGCGGCAGAGAAAGAGCTTGTCGTCTTTCAAACCTGCCTCAGTATTGGCAATACTTCGAGGTGCCCTAAAGTTAGAATCATCTCGCTGGATCGTTGTTCATTAAAAATCAGCTCCTCGTCCAAAGTGAATATTAAAAACAATAAACGAAGCCGGGCAATCCTAGTTAGATGCCTATGGTCAAAGCTAGCTTGCCCTTGCAACCCATCTACACGTTATAAGTATTATATTGCCATATCCTTAATGCTTTCTAATGTTGTATCGATTTGGCTGATGATTTCTTGTGATAAACCTCTCTGCCTGAACCTATCGAAAGAGTTAGCCTGAAACTCTTGAATTAACTGCCGCCACTCATGCTCAAAAGCTGTAGGATTGTCATGCAAAGTCGTATTTGAATAAAAGCAGAATAACTTTGAATAACTTAGACTAAGCTGGCCTAGTCCTTCAAGTCTTTGCTTAAAGTATTCTGCAATTTCAGCGAATACTATTAGCTGGAGATCTGCTGCAAGTCCAATCTTAGTCCACCGATGAAGAGATGGATGGCTTTCAGCTAAAACACTATTAAAAATGTCAATATCCTTGAGTGGTAGAGGATATCCTCTCTCGGTCATGCGCTGTTGAAGTAGAAGGGTTAGATGCGAAACTGACATATTTAATTTTGGCTGATGTGAAAGACGCTGAAGCTGGCTGTCATCTAACCTAAGTACAGATTTGGCAAACCGTGCTCCAAGTGGCATCTTTTCACGAGATTCTAAGCTCATAAAAATATGCTTATCTGGCGGATCTTTGAATAGAGACTGGAAGGTAAATATTGCATCAAGCGGCCTTATCCAACGTTTCCAATCTAGAAAGTATTCTGAGAATGATTCGGCATTTGGTAAATAACGTGCTCTTTGCGCATAGCGAGAAAAGCACATTTCAGGAAGACTTCTGTAGACACATGCTAGTATGACTCTGGTAACTTTCGATGAAACAGAGTTACAGAAGTCTATTAAAGTCGAAGTTTCGAGTGATGTAAACCATTCGCTTGATATTAAGATAGTTGAGTCAGCCGTATTTGACGCAAGATAATCAAAGAAGTCTACATCTGAAAACATTGGATGTGGGCATTGGGTTATGCTTTGATCCTTTAGAAGTGAATAACATAGTGAGAAGGCATTTCCCTGTTCGCAGTTACCTGCATTGAGTCCATCTAGCTTAAGAAAGTTAGGATAGTCGATACCTAGGGAATAAAGGAAACTGATATTCTTCGAAAAGAATGCTTGTAAAGTGGTACTGCCGCAACGGGGTAGCCCATAATGAATAATAAGTGTGGCCATGAAGGGTTTCCCAAATACTGAAGAGAATGCGTAGCGTGGGTGCCTTTGACGGGTTTGGTTCGTTACTGGATTCTTGGGAGGCCTCCTAAGCTAGATTTTAGTTCACAAGATCTGAAGTGTCCAGCAGAAACCTATTGTTAGATAGATAAGTCACGAGCACCCCGTCAGCGCTGATGCTGGGATTCGCTGGATTGTTGGTGAATTGCTTCCTGATCTGCAAGCAAGGTCTCCAGCTTTCCGTGATTTAGTTCGCTCGTCTATCACATTAGCAAAAAAGACTTATCGATGACCATGGTCACTGCGCCAGGGAAGAGGTACGTTCGCTCTGATCGGTAGCGCCCCTCCGAGTGGTGTAACTCAGGAGGCCCTGTGAGGCTTTCCTGAGGGTGAACAGGGGGCAGGCAGAGGCTGACTGCCGCGACAGCTTATTGTACGCCTCAGTTGATTCACTATGAACTCTCATCGTTCAATGTGCAACTCAGCGATCAGAGGGATTGATGTCGATCAGCTGAGGTGATGGGAGTGGCTCAGTTGGTGGTGCCAGACACCACAACGTCCGGTCCTCCATCGGTGAGGATCAGCAGATACTCCGGCTGCGGGTCCTTGGTCATGGTGGCCTCGGAGAAGAAGCGGCGTCGGTCCAGCTGCCATTCCTCCTGCTTCTCCAGTAGCTGGCTGCCCTCCAGCCGCACGATCGCGGCGTCGTTGGGGAAGATGCCAACCACCCGAGTGCGGCGCTTGGCCTCCCTATTGGCGCGCCCGAGCAGGTTGGTGCTCCAGACCCTCTTCCATTGCTGCTGCGGGAAGTGGCGGAACGCCAGCACGTCCTCCCTGGCCTGAGCCATCAGCTCGGCGGCCCTGGGGAAACGCTCGGCCAGTGAGGCGGCCAGGTCATCCCAGCGCTCCACCATGCCAACGGCGCCCTCCCGGCTGAACACTGAGGTGGATGGCTTTTATTGGACAGATAGGGCCCCTGACATCGTTAACTCCGGGCGGGAGGAACAGAGTTTGGTCTCAGTGTAGACCTCATGGGGAGTTTTGCCTCCCAGGGAGCTGTGTGGTCTTACATGGCCATACCTCCAGAAGAAGCGGGCCAGGCTGATTTCGGCTTCCCAGCCATCGCCATAGGCGCGGAGGTAGACCTCCTCATATTTGACGGTGCGCCAGAGTCTCTCCACCAGGATGTTGTCAAAGCACCGCCCCCGCCTGACCAGCTGATCTTGATATCTTCTGCCTTGAGCTGCGCCACGAAGTCTCCAGGGGTGAATTGACACCCCTGATCGGAGTGAAAGATCTGTGGCTTGCGGCCACTGGCCAGAGCCAGGGCTGATTCAAAGTCTTAACTAGGGCTTGCTTCTGGCTTTCTCGTCGCCATCGCCAGTAGCGCTGCGATGTCGTGAGTTACAGCCTGCATGCCGGCTCGGATCGACTGAAACCCACCCTGTAGGAGCAGGTTGAGGGCTGCCGCCCTGAGCGTGGCCATCGCCCCAGCTCCATTGCCCCGGTAGCGGTGGGCATCCTCATGGAGCTGGGTGTCGCGAATCCAGTGCCAGCTCTCAATGCTCCAGCGGTCGCGCAACAGTTGCAGCAGGGCTTCTGGCAGGGTCCATTAGAAGTCTGTCCCGTTAGTCCTAGCGTGTTGCTGTCCGCTCCGGTTTGGTGCACAGGGCTCGCTTCTTCCTCTCGGCCTCGCCACTCGAGAACCCCGACGCCGCAACGGATCTGATCAGCTTCCTCAAGGCGCTCCCCGATTGCCGCTTGCGGCGGGGGATTTGCTACCCGCAGTGGTGGATGCTGCTGGTGGCGATCCTTTCGATCCTGAGCGGCCAGGGTTCACTGATGGGTATGGCGCGTTTTGCCAAGCGCCACCGCAAGACTCTCAACGAGCTGCTCGGCACCCATATCGCCCAACCGCCGACGGACTCGACCTTCCGGTTGCTGCTCGCTCAGCTCGACGTCGATGGTTTCGAGGCTCTGCTGCAGAAATGGATGGCAGCCCAGCCTGGCGTGGCTGAGACCGTCGAAACGCTCGTGTGTGACGGTAAGACCCTGCGGGGCTCGATCGATGAAACCGTCTCCGGCGCAGCGCGTTTCATTGCCCAGGTGAGTCTCTACTCCAACACGCTGGGCGTGGCGATCGCTCAGAGCACCTACGCCACCGACGCCGGCGGCGAGATCGCGGCCCTGCGGCTGCTGCTGGATCGCGTGGAACTGGAAGGTCTTCTGGTCCAGGCCGACGCGCTGCATGCGAACTGCCCTTTTCCCTCTACCTCGAGCAGCGTGGCGCCGACTTCCTGATTGCGGTGAAACACAGTCGCCGCAAAGGATCTCAGGTGATTTCTGATCGCCTCATCTATGGGCGCCAGACGCCATTTCAGACCAGCAAGCTTGAACGCAAGCGTGGCCGTGACCTCACCTGGACGCTGCGGGGCATGCCCGCTCCCCGGTGGGTCGTGGAGAACTGGCCGGGCAGCGCCACGATCCTGGCGGTGCGCTGTAAAGGCACCCGTGAGGGCAAGCCCGTCGACGAAACCCGTTACTAGGTCACGAGTTTGCGTGCTGCGGCCACGACGCTGCTGCGGCACGTCCGCGACCGTTGGACGATCGAGAATTCCTGGTACTGGCCCCGCGACACCCAGCTCCGGGAGGACGCGCATCGCTACCGCGAGAGCAACGGGGTGCGGATCATGGCCACGCTCCGCAGCCTGGCCATGAATGCCTTGCGCCTCGATGGCTTCTGGTCGGCCGTGTCCCTTTGCGAGCTGTAATTCCTAACGGCTCAGTGCCCTGGTCTCAGGGTCAACAGGGGTGACAGACGGGCTGTCATTCGCGAGGTATATGTTCCCCTCTTACCGTCACGATGAATTCAAACTAACTTCTCATCAGGCGTTTCACCTGGTGCGTAGATTGATTGTTGTCTAGGCCTCAAACCTCGTCGTCGTTAACTGCGCCGGCCCCTAGGTGGTGAGCACCGCTGCTGTTCCCTGAGCGGGTTATCCGGCGGCGTTCTGGTTCAGCGTCACTCAACCAGATTGCCTCCAGATAACATGTCTCGGATGCCGCACAGCAACCCAAGACGCCTGCCGAAATCAGCAGCCTATCTATAGCTGACTGTTGGAGTCTTCCGCGCAGCCACTTAGGGCCTCCTTAGAAAGTGACGCATCGACTCACTCCACCACCAAAGGACATCAGAAACGGCCTCAAGACAAATCCTCAGGTTGCAGCAGATTGATCATTCAGGAGCATCCCTTCTGATCCTCGGGCTGCTCCATTACCGGTGAGAAGCTGCAGCCAGTAGGCAAAAAGCACAAAAAGAAGCTCCAGTAGCTTCTCGAGGTTCATCACCAGCATATTGATCGCAATGGTTGAGCCTTGGGTCACTGGAAGCTTCTCGCTAATCAGATCCAGCCCAAAGCGCCGTTTCCCCTGACCGATCTTTCCTTCGACAGTGTTGCGCTGCCCTTGGTCAACGAGAAACTGCTGCTTCTGCTCAGCTACTAACTCAGGATCGTTTTTTGGACGCCCCAGCCGCGGTCCACTCAGTCGGATTCCATGACGGACACAAAAGGCTCGATTAGCTCGAGTCCGATAGATCTGGTCGGCGCAGACCACCATTGGATAGTAGCCATGGCGGCGACGACAGGCGCTTGCCTGGACCTTCAGATCCTCTCCTTCATTGTAGGGATCGTAGCTCAGCCGATCCAGGAAAGTAAAGCCGTCGTCTGTCACTGAAATAGAGACCTTGGCTCCCAACTCAACGTTGCACCGCGCCTTGCCACGCACGATCGGCCTGATGTGAGCCTGATAGAGGCTGACGATCCGGTGAGGAATGCTTCTACTGTCAGAATGGTAGAGAATTCGTTGTTGACGGACAAGTATGCTGACCACCAACAACTTCTGGTACCAGTGCCTACCGGCGACGAGAAGACTTGCCCTGCATGCGATCAGGGCATCAATGCTGGCCAGATTTCGCTCCAGATGGCCAAGCTGCTGTTTGATGGCCTTACGGATCTTGCTGATGCGAGGCCGCTTCTTCTTGTCCACGGCCAGCAACAGCTGCCTTGCTTTCTTGCGGTGTGTACGAGGCTTGAGGCCAAAGGATTCTCTGACCTGAGGGTGCATCGCGTCCATCAGCTTCTCGGGAACTACTCGTGCCTCACTGAGAAGGGATACATCAGTCGGGTGCCTGATATCGCCTGGGACGCATGTGGCATCGATTAACAGTGAACCCTGGTTGGTCGATGCCTTGGTTGCTGTCGCTTGCTGATTGCCACTGTTGGCTGATCCGCTGCCATGGTCAGCATCGTCATCAACCTGCGACACTGCAGATTGAATCACTGTCAGCCCATGACGCACGATTCGCTCGTTACAGTTATTGACAACTGACTCCGGTAGCCGCTTACGGAAATAAACCATCATCGATGGATTAAACGGCGCCGAATACTGAAAGGCCTCCAAGCCAATGAAGAACTGGAGATATGGATTCTCCTTGATCTGCTCGACCAGTTCTTCATCAGTCAGTCCCAGGCGAGCCTTGATGATCAAGGCCCCGAGCGCCATTCGGAATGGGTTCGCTGGCGCTCCAAACCTCTTGCGGAACTGTGATGCGTAGTCGTCCTCCAGGTCGTCCCAGGGGATCAGCTCGGCCAGTTTGATCCACCGATTCTCGCCAGAGCGTTTGCCGCCAAAGGGAAGGAATAAGTCCTCAAACGAGAGCCGATGGCGAGGCTCGCGTCGATACATGTGGAAAACATTGAGTGGCTTTTGGGCGCAAATGGTCCGTTACGCGCACATATTATCGCCAAATACTGCTCACATCCATTGTGGCCCAGTTGGCCTGGCCTTGCTCAGGAGGCCCCACTTATTTCAACTAATTCTCTGCGCTTTCATGATGTCTGTCGATATGTCAGGTGACCAACACCTTCTGAGTCTTCGATTATTGGAGGAAACCCAATGCTGCTTCAATGCGATCGAGGAAACTGTGTGTCTCTTCATTGCAATTAATAATGTGATATTGGCAGGCCAAGCCTCGCGCTTCACATATCATTGCATCTGTTTTAAGCACGAAATCCGGCGTAGTTAATACCATAAGAGCCCCTCCACGCTGCATAAACGCACAATTATGGAGTGCCGATCCAGCCATCCCCGCCATGATCTTCGTTTCTGAGAATAGTCGCACCTGATCAGTAAGAGATAACTTTTCGGGAGAAACAGCCTGGAATCCTTTCTCAATAAAGAATGACTCAAGGGCTAATTCGTGAACATTCTTACGTGTATCCTTGGCAAGGTGTTTACGAGTTATGAATATTCTACGATGCGGACTCTGGCAAGGCCTGATTCCAAGGCCACTGATTACACGATCCCACACATCTGATTGGAGTTGAGAGCACGCCTCCCTCAGCTCTATTGACTGTCCAGGTACAAGAATCTGTCTAAAGATGGTTGGACGATTAACAAGAATAGTGTTTGACGAACTTATTCCAAGGCTTCCTAGCAGTTGCTCGATAACCGCAAATCTCTTGTCGCCAAATGCGAACTCGGGGCGATGTAGTTGAAAAACATGAGTCCATTCCTCTATATCGTAGTTTTCTGTCAATAAAGGCCAAACACGTGATAGGTTCTCAGTAAGTGCATGGCCATAGTGGCTGATAAGCCAACCGAGGTAAATTGAAGGAGCATCGATAATTTCTGCATCCCGAACCAGGGAAACTTTGTCGGCATCGGATGGGTGTGCATAACTTAAGTAGTCGAGGCCATGCTGGCCGCGCCTGAGATGAGAAAGCTCAATAAATCTCAACCCTTGATCAAACATGGATTGACGTATGCGCCCTCTTGGCCCCTCGATATAGGTGGGGACGACTAATGAGTTGTTGTACCACTCTTTGGCTAGTAAGCCATTGGATAAATCTTTGCTATGCACCCATGGTGGCGCGTAGTCCTGGGATGAGAAGAATGTTGGCTCATTTCTTCCTTCAACAGGGATCATTGAACGATTCAGAGACTTTCGCAATCCACTATACCTCTGCCGACTTCGACTTTACTGTAATGAACGATTCAACTCGTGGAAAAAGGGCAAACTGAGGTGCTCTGGCTTTTCTGGACAGGGCCCATCGTTAACCTCTGAGGCGGGGCACCGCCCCTGAAAGCGGCTCCCAACGATGAGCAAACGCCGAACCCACAGCCCCGAGTTCAAGGCCAGGGTCGCCAAGCAGGCGATCAGTGGCCCCAAGACCATCCAGGAGATCGCTGCGGATCACGGTCTGCCAGCAGATCTTTTTCCTCCAGCACCGCTGGATGTTCGAGCGGGCCGCCATCACCGATGTGTTCTGGCCCCACATCTCCATCTTCGCTGCTGATCCCTCCCTGCGCCTCCATCCCTTTCCCCTCTATCCCGTCCATTGGCAGGCGCCCACCGATCGTGATCCCAGCCGCGACATTCTCTATAGCTACATCGGCGCCTGCTTCAACCGCCTCTACCGCAGCAACTCCCGCGATCTGATCCTCAACAGCCTCGCGGGCCAGCCCGGCGCCCTGATCCAGGGCAACGCCGGCTGGTTCTACGACGACCTCGTCTATGGCCTGTAACTTTCCGGCTCGATCAAGGCGGATGATCCTCAACATCGCTGACTCACTGGTGCGCAGCGCCGGCCCTCAAGCCGCGGTGGCCGCCGCGATGGCAGGTCCCGCTCCAGTTCGTCGTTGCGTGTGTCCAGGTCATCCTGCCTGCAGTGGCCTTACGGCTTTCCAACTGGTTAACGTCGTTCATCACCTGCCCGTAGCCCGGATTCAACGCTGGCTTGGACAAGGCGACCGTTCGAAGCAACACCGTCCGTACCGAATCGACAGCCTTCAGGACCCTGCCTTGTGCGTCCACCCACCTCATCCCTTGCATGGAACTGGGATCAACGCGGTTGGAAACAATGATCAATGCCGTGGGCTCCCGTCGACCTCAGTCATGGACTGAAAAGATCAGGTTGTGCCCGCCGGTGCAGGCGGCGCTGTCCAGCCGTTGGCAACACCACGCCGCAAAAGAAGACCCCAGAATCGCCCGGCCCTTGGCATCCAGATCATCTTCGGCGAAGTGCTTCGGAGCCGTGGCCTGCGCCGCCAGCGCCTCCAGCCAGGCCTCTCCACCCCTCCCCGCCGGCGGCACCCGCCAACCCAGCCCCACTTCCAGCGCCTCCGCAGCCAGCCAGCCCTCGCCATACCCCAATGCCACTGCACCCTGCCCAAGTGCGTGTCGGCTGGCTGCCCATTGCCACAGCAGGCCACTGCTGCGCTGGCCATACCGCAGCGGGTCATAGGCCAGCAGCGCCACCGGGCAGCGTGCCAGCCACCGCTGCATGTCTGCGCTGGCCACCTCCCCCTCCAGCCATACCAGGCCAACCCCAGCCTCCCTGGCCTGCTCCAGCCGCTGCCGTTCCTCCATGGGCAGGCTCGTGGCGCCGTGCTGATGCCACAGCCAGCCCCAGCCCTGCAGCTCCTGTGGCGCTCCCTTCTCCAATAGCTGCTCCAGCACCGCCAGGGCCTCGCCGCGCCCCTTGCCCGGCTTGATGTCGCCCCAGTGCAGCAGCACCAGCGGCGGCTCGCCCGGCCTGGGCGGCTGCGGCCGGCAACCGGCTCCCACCACCGCCGGGTGCAGCCCCGCACTGGCCAGGCCCGTGGCCGCCAGCAGGGGCTCGTAGAGGCGTTCCTGCTGGCGGCTGGGGAACGCCAGCGTGAGCCGGTGGCTCTGCTGCCGGCACGCCTTTTCCAGAGCCGCCAACGCCACCCGCGCGTTGGCCGTGGCCTGCTCCGCCTCCCCTTGGCCCTCCAGAGTTTCCCCCGGCGCGAACATCAGGCTGAGCAGCACCGCCGCCGGCGGCGCCGTGGCCAGGTGCCGTGCCAGCCCCAGCAGCTGGAAGGGCAGCAGGCTGTGCCCCAGCCAGGCCGCCGCCGGCTCCCCTGCCCCTGCAGTCGCCAGCTCCAGCTGTCCCTCGAGGCGCCTTGCCAGCCGCACCATCCCACCCAGCTCCCGCCACTGGGCCGGATCCCCATAGCCGCAGCCACTGAACACCCCCCGCAACGGGGCCGGTGCCGTGGGCTCGGCTTCCAGGGCCACATCCGCCCAGAGCTCCGCCCGCCAGCCCGCCCCGTTCAGCTCCGCCAGCAGCGGCCGGTTCACCTCGCCGTGGTGACCCACCGTGCTGGCGTAGGCCGGATCCACGATCACCAGCAGGCCGTGGGAGCTCACCGCTGGCTCAGCCGCACGATGAGCTGGGCATCGGGCTGCCGGCATCAGATGTGCGGATCGTACGGCGAGGGCTTGGCTGGTTGCTGCACAATGCCGCCAGATGGCCTTCGCCTGCCGCGCCCATGGCCGATCTGCTGGAGCTGGGCCGCCGTGGACGCGCTGAGGAGCTGAGCCAGCAGGCCCAGGCACGGCGTTCCGCTGCCGGCTGGAATGCCACGGCCGCCCTGGAGCTCGCCTGCGCCTGGCTGCTCGCTGGTGATCTCCGCCAGGCCGATCTCACCCTCTTGGAGGCCGACCGGCTCGATCCCGCTCTCGCCCTGGTGCCCGATGTGTGGGGGCTCTGGCCAGCCCCGGCAACCAGCGCCCGGGCCACTGCCAGCCCCGGCCCCCAGCAGGCCCAGGCCTTGGCGGCACGGTTCCGTGCCTGGCGCCATCCCGATCCCCAGGCCCTGTGGCAGCAGCTGTTGCCCCAGCTCCAGGCCGACTGGCGCCGGGCCCTGGAGCCGGAGCACGGCGATCCGCTGTTGATCCTTGGCCGGGCCAGCGCGCTGCCGGGGGCGGCGTCCCTGGACCCGCCCTTCGAGCCTGCGCTGGCCCGGCTGGTGGCCGATGCCGAAATCGCCGCCGAACCCGCCGCAAGCTGTCGCTACTGGCAGCGGCTTGCCTCCTGCCTTCCCCAGTGGGATCTGGCCCGGATCCGCGCCGCCGATCTCTGCCTCGCCCGCGGCGAGCTGGAGGCCAGTGGACGCTGGCTGGCCGATCCGCCGCCGCAGGCCCTGGCCAACCCCTGGTTCCATGACGTGAGTGCCCGCCACGCCCTCGAACGCGGCGCCGTGGAGCAGGCCCTGGAGGCCTGGGCCGAGGCGATCCGCACCGCCCGGGCCGGGGGTGAGGCACCGGTGGCGATCTTTGAGCAGCGCTGCCGCGAGGCCCGCCGCGGGCCGGGCGTGTTGCAGGTGCGCAGCCTGGCCCAGGGCGGTGACGCTGCGGCCGCCTCGGCTCTGCTGGAGCGCCTGCTGGCCGATGACCCCCAGTGGCAGCCGCTGCGCAGCCTGCGTGAGCAGCTGGGGGCCAGCCGCGAGCCGGGCCCGGCGGAGCCTGAGGTCGGCTCCGGGGCGGAGCCCTTCAGCCTCCTGCTGGATCGTGCCGCTGCCTGTCTGCAGGGCCTCGGCCATCCCGTGCCCCAGCCAGTCACGGCGAGCCCCGCTGAAGCAGGCGATCCGCTGGCGCAGCTCGAGGCCTGCAACCGGCGCCTCAGCGACTATGAGGCTCGCTTCGCCCTGGCCTGAAGCTGCCGGCCAGCCGCTTCAGGCCTGCTGTTCCAGCCGCTCCAGCAACGCCTGGATCAGGGTTTCGGCCCGGGCCATCTGCTGCCGGTGCCGCTCCAGTTGCTGCTCCTGGGCCTGGTGCGCCAGGAAATAGGTTTCCAGCTCCTCCTGCACCTGCTGCAGCATCAGCAGGTTGAGTTCGGCTTCGTCCCGCGCCTCCTCCAGTTGCAGCCGCAGGCCGGCGAGCTCAGCCTCCAGCTGTGTCGGGTCGCTGGCCGTGCTGACCCCCGGGCTGGCGTTGGACTCGCTCATCGGCGATACCTTAAGCAAGGTTTGCCGATGGACAACCGTGGCGTTGGCACCCGCTTCCCTGCCGGCCCAGGCCCTGCATGTGGACTGGCAGGCCTTCACCAGCTTCCCGGCCTTCCAGGAGCATCTTCAGCGCACCGCGGCGCTCTGGCCCTCCCAGGTGCGCGACGCCCTGCGGCTGATGGCCCTCAACGGCATCCTCGATCCTCTCAGCGGTGCCGTGGTGCCGGCCGCCGCCCTGCAGCTGAACAGCGCCAACTACCGCGAAACCCTCGAACACAACGGCTGCCTCTCGCGGCACCGCGCCGTGCTGCTGGTGCTGCAGCAGCTGATCGCCGGCGGCGCCCTGCCTCCCATCGACGCGCTGCAGCTCTACTGCCCTGAAGCCGTCACCCCCTTCGCCGAGCTGCTGCGGCGCCTCTTTCCCCGCGCGCTTCTGAGCGAATACCTGCCTGATCCCGCCGATCGCCGCCGCCGCAACCTGCCCCATCAAGACCTCTGCGCCCTCTCCCTGCCCGACGGCTGCATGGATCTGGTGGTGTGCAACGAGGTGTTCGAACACCTCTACGACCTGCCCGCCGCCCTGGCGGAGATGGTGCGCATCCTGCGTCCCGGCGGCCAGCTGGTGACCACCTTCCCCTTCGCCTACAACCGCATCGACACGATCGTGAAGGCACGCCACCGCCGCGGGGCCTCCCCCGGCGTGGCGGCCGAGGCGGAGCTGCTCAGCGAGCCAGAGTTCCACGGCAACCCCGTGGATCCTCACCAGGGCAGCCTCGTCTATCAGATCCCCGGCTGGGACCTGCTCGACCAGGCCCGTGCCTCCGGCTTCCTTGAGCCCACCATCCACTGGATCGCCGCCCCCAGCTACGGCGTGCTGGGCCAGGAGATTCCCGCCGTGATGGTGCTGGTGGCCCGGCGCTGAATCGCCCCAGCGACTTAGGATCGATCAGCCGAGCGTATGACCAGATGGCCATCGACATCGCAACCGTATCCCCTAAGTTTCAGGTGGTGATTCCCAAGCGGGTGCGCGAGCAGTTCGGCCTCAGCCCCGGGCAGACCCTTCAGGTGATCGCCTTGCCTGGGCGCATCGAGCTGGTGCCCAGCCAGCCTCCAGCGGCCTTGCGCGGATTTCTGGAAGGCAGCAACACCTTCCGGCGCGAGGGCGACCGCCTGTGACCCCGGAGCGGGTGGTGGTGGATTCCTCCGGGTGGATCGAGGTGTTCACCGACGGTGGGATGGCCGGGCATTTCCTCTCCCTCATGGCGGATGATGGCCAGCTCGTGGTGCCGGCGATCACCGTCTTCGAGGTGTACAAGTGGGTCCTGCGGGAACACGGTGAGGCTCAGGCCATCCAGGCGGCTGCCGCGATGCAGCGCGGCCAGGTGGTGGACCTTGACAGCCGGCTGGCGCTGGCGGCAGCCCAGCTCAGCCATGCCCTGCCGCTGCCCATGGCTGACAGCATCATCCTGGCCACGGCCAGACAGCACCAGGCAAGGTTGCACACCATGGACAGTGATTTCCGCGGCATCGCCGATGTGGAGTGGATCGAACCGAGCCCCTGATCAGCTCACTGTGCCCATGGGGGCTCAGGACAGCGCCAACCATGGGCCATCGCCTGGGTGTGTAGTGCCACCGCCCCAGACCTGCACCGCCCGCACGGCGCCGCCACCCAGTTCCCCCAGCCGGCTCACATCCAGCTGTTTCTTCGGGGTGCCGTCGGGCTTGGTGGTGTCCCAGAGGATCTCGCCGCCGAAGCCAGTGGCGGCCGCCGGGCTCTCCAGCCACTGGGGCCCCGCGGCCTCCAGCCACGCCCCCCTAACCTGCTTCCTCACCGCCCTTTGCAGCGCGGATGCCCACGATTTCCGTTTCTGTGGGCGAGCTGGTGGCCAAGCTCACCATTCTCGAGCTCAAGTGCCGGCATTTCGAGCCGGAGGCCCTCCGCCACGGGACCCAAGAGCATCACCTGTTGCAGCAGGCCTTTGCCATCGCCGCACCGCGTTTCGATCCGGCCCTGTGTGAGCAGCTTCAGGCGGGGAACGACCTGCTCTGGCAGCGGGAGGAAGCCATCCGCGCCTGCGAGCGCCCGCACGACTTCAGCCCCACCTTCGTGGAACTGGCCCGCAGCATCTACTGCCTCAACGACCGCCGCGCCGCCCTCAGGCACGCCATCAGCGTGCAGAGTGCAAGCCCCCTGCTGGAGCAGAAGAGCTACAGCGCCCCACCCCCCGAGCAGGCCCCATGACGATCCTCGTGACCGGCGGCGCCGGCTACATCGGCAGCCACACCGTGCGGGCCCTGCAGGGCTCCGGCCAGCCCGTGCTGGTGCTCGACAACCTGGTGTATGGCCACCGGGCCATCGCCGAGCAGGTGCTGCAGGTGCCCCTGGTGGTGGGGCAGCTGGGTGATCGCCCCCTGCTCGATGCCCTGCTGCAGGGCTCCCATCCACAGCTGCCGGCCGGGCCCGTGCGGGCCGTGCTCCACTTCGCCGCCTACGCCTACGTGGGCGAGAGCGTGGTGGATCCCGCCCGCTACTACCGCAACAACCTGGGCGACACCCTGGTGTTGCTGGAGGCGCTGCATGCCGAGGCCGGGCGCCGCGGCCGGCCGATCCCGCTGGTGTTCAGCTCCACCTGCGCCACCTACGGCATCCCCGCCGCCGATCAGATTCCGATCCACGAGCGCTGCCCCCAGGCGCCGATCAACCCCTATGGCCGCAGCAAGTGGATGGTGGAGCAGCTGCTGGCTGATTTCGGCGCCGCCTACGGCCAGCCCAGCGTGATCTTCCGCTACTTCAACGCCGCTGGCGCCGACCCCGCCGCCGACCTCGGCGAAGACCACGACCCCGAAACCCACCTCATCCCCCTGGTGCTCGAGGCCCTGGCCGGCCGCCGCGAGGGCCTTCAGGTGTACGGCCGCGACTACCCCACCCCCGACGGCACCTGCATCCGCGATTACATCCACGTGGGCGACCTGGCCGCCGCCCATGTGCTCGGCCTGGAGCGGCTCCACGCCCAGGGCGGCCAGCACACCTACAACCTCGGCACCGGCAGCGGCTATTCCGTGCAGCAGGTGATCAACGCCGCCTGCGAGCTCACCGGCTGCAACCTGCAGGTTGTGGACGCGCCCCGCCGCCCGGGGGATCCCGCCGAGCTGGTGGCCGATGCCTCCCTGGCGATGGCGGAGCTGGGCTGGACGCCGCAGCGCTCCGATCTGGCCACGATCCTGGCCGACGCCTGGGCCTGGCACCAGCGCCGCCGCGGCTGAGCTGACGTGCTCAGCCTCCATGGCGCTCAGCGGCGGCCTCCACCAGCCGCTGCTCGGTGGCCCGGTACACCGCTTCCGCCTCCGCCGCACTGCGGCCGATGCAGGTCATGCCGAGCTTGCCGTACTCCGAGAGGCAGCCCAGCAGGTGGAAGACACTGCCGCGCAGCTGGGCCGGGTCGTAGTGCAGGCCGGCTTCCGCCACGATGTCGATCAGGTCGATCGGCAGCAGCCCGCGCAGCTCCGCAGCGCAGAAGTTATCGGTGGCGCGGTAGTGCAGCGCTGCGCCGGTGGGGGAGCGGTAGACCCCGTCGCCGGGATCCAGCCGGCCGCTGGTGATGGCGTTCAGGGCCATGTAGGGGTGCGTGGTGCCCCCCTGGCGCAGGTTGATCTCGATCGCCTGCAGCTCCCATCGCCCGCCGAAGCGCCGGGCGATGAAGTCCACGGCATAGCGCTCCAGGGCCCCCTCGGCGGCCAGGGCCCGGCCGATGGCCAGCCCATGCCTCATCAGCTCCTGCCGGTAGTCCTCGCTGGCGGGGAAGCTGCAGCCCAGGTAGGTCTGGCCGCTGGGGCCCCCCAGCACCTGCTCATGGGTGGAGAGCACCTCCACGGCGCCGGGTTGTCCGTTCGCCCCCGGATGGATGATCCCCTGAACGCTGGGCGAGCGCAGGGCGTCCCCCCCCTGCAGCCAGGCCTCCACCAGGGCTCCCTGGCGGGCCATCAGCTCCTGCCAGGCGGGCGCCGGCATCGGCAGCTGCTCCAGGGCCTGACGCAGCCGTTGCCGCCGCTGTGGCGCTGCGTGCCCGTGCAGCTGCAGTGGGGCCAGCTCCAGCAGGGCGTTGCCCTCGCCGCTGAAGCCCTCGTTGAGCTTCACCACGCAGCGCTCCAGCTCGGGATGCCGCTCCCAGAGGTCGGCTGTGGCCTCAGCCAGGCTGGCCAGGTCGAACACCAGCTCGCTGCCGGGCGGGTGCGGCACACCGCAACGCCGAAACAGGGCACGGCTGCCCGCCTTGCTGCCCCACTGCAGCAGGTGGGGGGAGGTGCCCAGCAGCGGCACCTGCAGACGCTCCGACAGCTCCCGTTCCAGCTCGCTCACCACGAAACAGCTGATGAAACTGCGGCCCGGCCGCAGCAGCTCCCCGATCCGGGCCAGCAGCGCAGGCCGCTCCAGCAGCTTGGCGGTGAGGGGGCGGCCCGAGGCGTCGTCGGTGTCGAACAGGTGCAGGCGGCGGCGGGCGTGGGAGGTGGGCACTCCCGGCAGCAGCTCCAGCACCGCATCCACCACCAGCTCGGCCAGGGGCTTGCTGCTGGCATACACCATGCGCACCCCCGGGTGGCGCAGCCCGATCAGGGCGAACAGCTGGCGCTCCTCGTAGTGGTGAGACCCGGTGACCAGCGCCATCTGGCTCTGGTCCATCGAGAGCGAGGGCACCAGCAGCACGTCCACCTCCGGGCCCAGGCCGCCGGTGGTGTGGCCCCAGGAGGGCTGCAGCTGCCGCTGCAGCTCCACAAAGCTGAGTGCCGTCATCCTTCTTCCCCCTCAGGCACTGAAGGCCTTGCGGGCGGGAATCGGATAGGGGATGCGGCGGTGGCGCATGCGCTTCCACACCCGCACGAAGGCCCGGATCAGCAGCTCCAGCTCGGCGCGGCTGATGCCGCTGCCCGCCAGCTGGCCGTCCCGCTGCCGCGCTTCGAGGATGCGGCGCACCATGGCGCGTGCTTCGTGTTCATTGGTGCCGGGGGGCAGGGAGCGCAGGGCGGCTTCGCAGCCGTCGGCGAGCATCAGGATCGCCGTTTCGCGGCTGCGGGGGGTGGGGCCGCGGTAGCGGAAATCGGCCTCCCGCACTGAGCCGTCGCGCTCGCGGGCATGGTGCAGGAAGTAGCCCATCTTCAGCGTGCCCTGGTGCTCGGGGATGAAGTCCGCCAGGGGCCGCGGCAGCCGGTAGCGCCGGGCCAGCTTCAGGCCTTCGTCCACATGGGCCTGCAGGATGGCGGCGCTGGCGTAGGGGTCATCGAGGGCGTCGTGGGGGTTGGCTCCCTCCTCCTGGTTCTCGATGAACCACTGGGGGCCGTGCAGCTTGCCCACGTCGTGATACAGCGCCCCGGTGCGCACCAGATCCACGTCGGCGCCGATGCTGCGGGCTCCCTCCTCGGCCAGGCCGGCGATCATCAGGGTGTGCTCGAAGGTGCCGGGCGCCTCGCAGGAGAGCCGGCGCAGCAGGGGCCGCTCCAGGTCGGCCAGTTCCAGCAGCCGGGTGCGGGTCATCAGCCCGAAGAAGGTCTCCACCAGAGGGGCCAGCAGCAGGCCCGCCATCAGCAGCCCCGCCAGCACCAGAGCTTCCGTGAGCAGGTCGAACTGCCCCGGCTGGCCGCGGCCCTGCAGCAGCAGCCACTGCAGCAGCACGGCCCCGCCCGGCAGCAGCACGGCCAGCTGCAGCAGTTCGGCCCGGCTGCGCTGGCGGCCGGCGGTCACCGCCGCCACCGCCGCCGTGGCCGCGGCCAGCAGCAGGCGCAGGCCCAGCAGACCGCTCATCGGCACCGGCCAGAGCAGGGTGGCCGCAGCCAGCCAGGCCAGGCCGCTGGCGGTGCCCAGGCCCTGGGCGAGCAGCAGGGTGGGCGGCACCAGCAGCACCATCGGGCTGGCCCCGGGGCCCAGCCAGAGGTGCACCCCCTGCACCGCCAGCAGGGTGCCCAGGGCGAGCATCGCCTGGCGCGGTTCGAGGCTGGAGCGCCAGCGGCGCAGCAGCAGCACCATCGCCCCCGTCACGGCCAGGCTCTCGAGGAAGTGGCTCAGCCACACCAGCGGCCGGGGCCGGCGGGTGACCAGGCCGAAATGGTCGAGCACGTCGAACACCTGGGCGCTGATCGTCTCCCCCTGGCGCACCACAAGGTCGCCCTGGCTGACGCTGATCGTGGGGATGCCCTGCTGGCTGATCAACGCCTCGATGCGGCGCTGACTGAGGGCGGGATCGCTGCGTAGATTGGTCTGGCCCTGCAGGCTCTGCACCACCAGCCGGGCGCCGAGGTCACGGCCCGGCCCGGTGATGGCCTCCAGCTGAAGCGAGGCGGCCTCCAGCAGCTGATCCTCGGAAACGCCAGGCGCCAGACCCTGGCTGAGCATGCGCAACTGGGCCTGGCTCACCTCCCCCTGCCAGGTCGAGCGCTGGGCGCGGCTCAGACCCCGCAGCCAGCTGCGTTCCCGGTCGCTGAGCGGCAGGGCCTCCACCCGAGCCTGGGCGCTGCCCAGTTGATCCTCCACCAGCTCGAGCTGCGCGCCGAGCTGGGCGCGCAGGCGCAGGCTGGCCTCCTCGTCCACCACCTGGACGGTGGTGCGGGGCAGCATCTGCTGGCGCCTCTCCTCGAGGGCCGTGCTGTCCACCACCTGGGCCGATTCGGGCGCCCGCACGGTGAATGGAGCGAGCATGCCGGGGCGAAGGCTCGGCTCCGCCAGCCACGACCAGCTGCTCAGCACCGCCACCAGGGCACACACCATCAGCACCGCGAGGCTGTCCTGGCCGCGCCAGCAGGCAGGCGGCTGGCGCGGGCGCTCTGTGCGCAGCCACTGGCGCCACAGGCTGCGCACCCGGCCGGGGATCTGGATCGTCAACAGCCGACCACGCATCCTCCGACGCTAGCGAGCAGGGCTGTGGGGTCTGCTGGGCGGGCCAACGTGGAGCCGCCATTGCAAGCTGGAGGTTGCCCACCGCCTCGATCCATGGCCAGCCGTCTCGATGGGCGTGAGCTCGCCGCCGTGATCGAAACGAGGCTCGCCGCCACCATCGCCACCCACCGGAGCCGCCTGGGGCGCCCCCCCGGCCTGGCGGTGCTCAGGGTGGGCGACGACCCTGCCAGCGGTGTCTACGTGGCCAACAAGGAGAAGGCCTGCGGCCGGGTGGGCATCCGCAGCCTCGGGGCGCACCTGCCGGCGGCCACCGGAGCGGAACAGATCCGGGCCACGATCGAAGGCCTCAACGGCGATCCTGCCGTCGACGGCATCCTGTTGCAGCTGCCCCTGCCCGACGGCCTCGACGCGGCCCCCCTGCTGCTGGCCCTCGACCCCGCCAAGGATGCCGATGGCCTGCACACCCTCAACCTCGGCCGGCTGCTCAAGGGGGAGCCCGGACCGCGCAGCTGCACCCCGGCCGGGGTGATGGCCCTGCTGGCCCGGGCCGGAGTGGACCTGGCCGGGCGGCGGGCGGTGGTGGTGGGGCGCAGCATCCTGGTGGGTCAGCCCATGGCCCTGATGCTCCAGGCCGCCGATGCCACGGTCACCGTGGCCCACTCCCGCAGCCGCGATCTGCCGAGCCTCACCCGGCAGGCCGAGGTGCTGGTGGTGGCGGCGGGCCGTCCCCGCATGGTGGGGGCCGAGCACGTGCGGCCCGGTGCGGTGGTGGTGGATGTGGGCATCCACCGTCGGCCGGAGGGCGGCCTCTGCGGTGACGTGATCTTTGAGCAGGTGGAGCCCCTGGCCGCCGCGATCACGCCGGTGCCTGGGGGGGTGGGCCCGATGACGGTGGCCATGCTGCTGGTGAACACCGTGGTGGCCTGGTGTCGCCGCCATGAGCTCGCGCATGGGCTGGATGATCTGGTGGTGTGAGCCGGCCCTGGGCCGAGCTGCCGATCAGCGCCGGCCACCCCTCACCCGCCCCAGCAGGCGCTTCCACAGCGAGAGCTTGCGCGTGGCGCCCGCTAAGGGCGGCTGAGCTCCGGTCGAGCCGGCGCCGGCCGGCCCCAGCAGCTGGGCGCCCTGGGCGGCGATGGCCGCCAGCTCCCCCTGCAGCCGGCTGCGCTCTTCGCCGCTGAGCTGATCGGCGGTCACCCGGGCCAGCAGCTTGCGGCTCTGGCGCAGGTTGACCAGCAGCCTCTGGGGGGTCTGCCCCTGCCGGCACTGCACGCGCAGGGTGTCGAGCACATCCTGCAGCTCCCTGGCCCTGGCGCTGCGGCCCCTGCGCTCCGCCGCCGCCACGGCCAGCGCCTGCAGCTGGGCCCGCGGCGGCGCCGCGGCCAGCAGGGGACTGCTGTCCTGCCCATTCCCTCCGGGCTCTCGCTCCAGCCCCCACTCCTGTGCCAGGCGGGAGAGGGCTTCGGCGGGGAACAGCGGCAGTGGCGGTGCCGTGAACGGAAAGTGCTTGGCCATGCCCCCATCGAGCTCGGCACGGCACTCGATCAACAGGAACCCCAGGGCCTGCCAGCAGGGGCGCAGCCGCTTCGGCAGCAGGGGCAGCTGGGCGCTCAGCCCCACGATCAGCGGCTCCGCATCCGCCAGGCTGGAATAGCGGCGCGGCTGCCGCTGGAACTGCTCCAGGAAGGTCTCGGCGAGGGCCAGTTCAGCCAGCTCCAGCTCCAGCTGGGCGGGCTCGGCCAGCCGGTAGGCCTCCTGGATCCAGGCGTCGGCGAGGCCGAGCCGGTCGTGCTGCTCCCGCAGCTTGAGGCGCCGCTCCAGCCAGCCGTAGGCCAGCTTGGTGTCGGGCGCCATCTGCAGGCTCGCCTCCAGAAACTCCAGGTCGGCCCGGCTGACCCCCGGGGGCAGGATCGCCACCAGCGGCGTCTGGAAGAGCCTGTAGCGCTCGGGATCCTCGGCCAGCAGGCAGCGCATCGCGGCCAGCCGCCGGTTGCCATTGATCACCACCCCATCGGTGTCCACCAGCAGGGGCTCGGTCTGCACGGCGAGCCGCTTCAGCTCCTGCAGGATCGGTCCTCGCTGGTCGCCGGCCTTGGTCAGCAGCAGCCCGTGCAGCAGGGTCTGGGTCTCCACACTGTCCTCGGCGGCGTGCAGCCGCTCCAGGGCCCCAGGCTCTCCGCCCATCTGCTCCTCCAGATCGGCCAGCAGCCTGCCATTGTCCACCCGGTACACCAGCAGCTCCTGCTCCAGCGGAGCCGCCGGGATGGTCACGGCTCCGTCATGCAGGGTCACCCAGTGGTCGCGCACGGCCTGGGCGGCGGCGCTGGCGATCCGTTGCCGGCGGGCGCTGACATCGAGGAGGCGGGGCAGATCCATGCGGGCGGAACCGTCGGGCAGCGAGCCCCAGTGTCCCGCAGAGGGATGGCAAGCGCCGCCGGTCTTGCCGTGTGTGTGGCCTGGACCCGACAGGCCTGAGGAATGGAGCTTCACCTGAGAGAATCGCGCCCAGTCCCCATCTCCCCATGACCGCGGCGGTGAGCACGACCCCTGGCAGCCCCGCCGACGGCACCGGTGCAGGCCCCCAGGCGGCCAGCTTTGATTTCCCGGCCTACCTGGAGGCCACTCGCCTGCGGGTGGAAACCGCCCTGGAGGCCTCCCTGGGGCCGGAGCGGCCCGAGACGCTGCGGGAGGCGATGCGCTATTCCCTGTTGGCGGGCGGCAAGCGGCTGCGGCCGATCCTCTGCCTGGCGGCCTGTGAGCTGGCCGGTGGCGACAGCGCCCTGGCCATGCCCACGGCCCTCGCCCTGGAGATGATCCACACCATGTCGTTGATCCATGACGATCTGCCCGCCATGGACGACGACGACCTGCGCCGGGGGCGGCCCACCAACCACAAGGTGTATGGCGAGGCCAAGGCGATCCTGGCCGGCGATGCCCTGCTGACCCGGGCCTTCGAGATGGTGGCGCTGCGCAGTCCCCAGGTGCCGGCCGAGCAGCTGCTGCGGGTGGTGGGCGAGCTGAGCCTGGCCTCCGGCGCTCCGGGCCTGGTGGGGGGCCAGGTGGTGGATCTGGAGTGTGAGGGCAAGGACGTGGACCTCGACACCCTGGAGTACATCCACCTGCACAAGACCGGCGCCCTGCTGCGGGCCTGCGTGCTCAGCGGCGCCCTGATCGCCGGCGCTCCCGAAGCCCTGCTCCAGGCCCTCCGCACCTACGCCCGCGGCATCGGCCTCGCCTTTCAGATCATCGACGACATCCTCGATGTCACCGCCAGCAGCGAAGTGCTCGGCAAGACTGCCGGCAAGGATCTCACCGCCGACAAGACCACCTACCCCAAGCTGCTGGGACTGGAGGAGTCGCGCCAGCGGGCGGAAGCCCTGGTGGCCGGCGCCAAGGCCGCCCTGGAGCCGTTTGCCGCCGGGGGCCAGGCGGCCCCCCTGCTCGCCCTCGCCGACTACATCACCAGCCGCGACCGATGATTGAGATGCCTGTGGCGGCGCTCCACGATGCCCAGCCCCTGGCGGCCCTGCTCAGCAACACCACCCTCTGGTGGGGGCTGGCCGCCTGCGGACTGGCCCAGGCTTCCAAGCTGCTGATCGAGCTGGTGCTGCACCGGCGCTGGCGGCCTGCCGTGCTGTTCGAAACGGGCGGCATGCCCTCCAGCCATTCCGCCCTGCTCACGGGCACCACGGCGGCGCTGGGCTGGCAACAGGGCTTCGCGGATCCGCTGTTCGCCCTGGCGGCCGCCCTCTGTTTCGTGGTGCTCTACGACGCCTCCGGGGTGCGGCGGGCCGCCGGGCTCACCGCCGAGCGGGTCAACCAGCTGCCCGACGCGCTCTGGCCTGCTGAGCCCGGTGCCACTGAGGCCGATGCCTCCCCACTGAGCCCAGCCCCGAGCCGCCGGCCCCTCAAGGAAAATCTCGGCCACACCCGCCTCGAGGTGCTGGTGGGCAGCCTGCTGGGCCCGGCGATCGCCCTGCCCGGTCTGGTGCTGCTGGGCTCACCCCTGGAGCTGGCCCACCGCTGGGGTCTGTGGCTTGGGCTCGGTTGAGCCAGCCTCCTCCCTCGGCTGAGCCGCCTGTCCCGGGCGCCGCGTTCACAGCGGGGCAACAGGCGGCCTGCACGGCCTTCGCCGCCTGGCTGGCCGAGCCGGCAGACGGCCAGCCCTTTGTGCTCAGCGGCTATGCGGGCACCGGCAAGACCTTCCTCTCGATGGCGTTCCTGCAGCTGGTGGAGGCCCGGCACCTCTGCTGGACGGTGGTGGCCCCCACCCACAAGGCGGTGGGCGTGCTGCGTCACCACCTGGGCCGGGCTGCCCTCCAGCCCACCTGGTACCCCTCCACCATCCACCGCCTGCTGCGCCTGCGCCTGAAACGGCAGGGCGATCGGGAGCGCTGTGAGGAAACCGAGCAGACCGCCGCGGCCCTCGAGCACCTGGGCCTGGTGCTGGTGGATGAGGCCTCGATGGTGGACAGCACCCTGCTGGAGATCAGCCTGCGCTGCGCCCATCCCTTCGGCACCCGCCTGGTGTTCGTGGGCGATCCGGCCCAGTTGCCGCCGGTGGGGGAGCCCTGCAGCCCGGTGTTCAGCCTGGGGCGGGCCGCCTCGGCGGAGCTCACCGAGGTGGTGCGCCATCAGGGCCCGGTGTTGCAGCTGGCCCAGGGCATCCGCGAGCAGCGGCTGCCCGCGCGCCAGCCCCCCGCCCTGCCGCCCGTGCGCACGGCGGTGGGGGAGGTGGCGTTGCTGCCCCGCCAGCGCTGGCTGGAGGCGGCCCAGGACGCCCTGCGCCGCAGCGCCGCCACCGACAACCCCGATCTGGCCCGCATCCTCTGTTACACGAACCGCTCCCTGGAGCAGCTGGTGCCGATCGCCCGCCGCGCCCTGCATGGCGCCATGGCCGACCAGCTGCCGGTGCTGCCCGGCGAGGTGCTGATCACCCGCAGTGCCGTGATGGCGCCGGCCTGCCGCGAGGGCGACGAGGCCGCCGAGGAACCGGACATGGTGCTCGGCTCCAACCGCGAGCTGCTGGTGCGCGATGTGACGCCGGAGCGCTGTGATCTGGGCGAGTTCGGTCTCAGTTCGGCCGATCTGGGCGGGGGCCTGGCGGTGCCCGTGGTGGACACCCTGATGGCGGCGGTGGACAGCGGCGACAGCCAGTTCAACCTGCGCCTGCTGCCCCCCCTCGGCACGGCTGGCCGCGCCGCCATCGAGCAGGTGCTGGCCACGTTGCGCCAGCAGGCCCGCAGCGCCGACAAGCAGGCGGGCCGTGCCCTGTGGCGGCGCTTCTTTCTGCTGCGGGATGCCTTCGCGGCGCTAGGACCGGCCGCCGTGCTCACCGTGCACCGCAGCCAGGGCAGCACCTTCGCCGAGGTGTTCGTGGATGGCGATGTGTTCTGGCCTGGGGATCCGCTGCTGCGGCGCCAGCTGCTCTATGTGGCGGTGAGCCGCGCCAGCCAGCGGGTGGCCCTGGTGGCCGGCGGTGGCAGTGGCGGTGGCGATGGCGGTGGCGATGGCGGTGGCGGTAGAGGTGGCGGGGATGCCCGGCTCTGGCAGCAGTGGCTCTCCAGCTCCTAAAGGCTGAGCTGCAGCCCCTCGATCCCCTGCCAGCCCAGGTAGAGCGCCAGGCCCAGGCTCACCAGCCCCACCAGAGCATCGCCCCGGGCCAGCAGCCAGGCCTTGCCTCCCCGCAGCAGCGGCAGCACCCGCTCGCTGCCCAGCAGCAGCAGGGCCAGCAGCGGCAGCAGCAGCAGCAGGCTGCTGGTGAGGCTGAACAGCAGGGTGCCCACCACCTCCTGGCCCGGCGCCAGGCCGGCCTCCAGCAGGCTGCCGGCGGTCTTGGCAAACAGGAACAGATCGTCCGGGCTGATGATCTGCAGCCCCATGCTCAGGGCCAGCAGCACCGGCAGGGGCAGGGCGCAGAAGCGCTCCAGCTTGTCGGCCCAGCCAGGCGGAGCGTTCTCTTCGCCGCGGTTGAGCAGCTCCTTGAGGCCCAGGGCCAGCAGGGCCCCGGCGGCCAGCAGGTCGAGGCCGGTGCGGTGGGCCGTGCCCTTCTCCATGCTGAGCAGCAGCCCATGGCCCACCGTGAGCAGGGCGGCCACCACCAGGGCGCTGGTGGCCCACCAGGCCAGCACGAAGCCCACGCCCCGCAGCCGGGGGCGTTCGCCGAGCAGCAGCAGCAGCAGCAAGCCGATGTGCAGGGGTGAGATGGCCAGGGCCAGCCCGAAGGCCGAGAGTTCCCCCAGCAGGTGGCCCGTGGTGAGGTGCGTCAGGACCGCACCTCAAACCAGTCGGCGCCGGTGAGGCCGATCGGCTGGGTCGTCACCCGCCGCACCCGCGCCAGGGACGGGCCCCGTTCACACCAGAGCCTCAGGGCCTGGAGCTGCTCAGCACTGCCCTCCGCCTCCAGCTCCACCAGGCCGTCGGAGCGGTTGCGCACCCAGCCCCCCAGGCCGAGGCTGCGAGCCTCGCGGCAACAGGCCGCCCGGTAGCCCACCCCCTGCACCTGCCCCTCCACGGTCAGCCGCCAGCGCTCAAGGGGGATTCCCTGGGGCGGTTCGCCAGGGTGAATGAAGCGGCGCTGGTCGGCACCGGCACGGCGTTCGAAGCTGCGGCGGCGATCCGGGACGGAATCGCCGGGCAGCCAGCCCAGTGCAGATGCAGCCAGCTGGCGTGCAGCGTTGCTGTTGACCATCCTTCGTTGCGGCTCGGACAACCCCAGCCTTCAAGCTGCCACAAAGCGCCGGCGCCGGCCACATCCTGGAGCTGCCAGCGATGGAACTCGTGGCCGCGCAGCCGCTCGCCGCGCCGCACCAGCAGTCCATCGGTGTGGGCCGTGGCGTCGCGGTAGCCGAGGCTGAGGCTGCCGCGGGCGGCCGAAAAGGGCAGCACCCCCGCCATCGCATGGGAGCGACCCTGGGGATCCTGCAGGCTCCTGCCCAGCAGCAGCAGCCCACCGCACTCGGCGGCGATCGGGATCCCGGCCGCGGCGGCCTGGCGCAGCGAGGCCAGGCTGCGCTGGCTGGCCGCCAGCGTCCCGGCGTGCAGTTCCGGATAGCCCCCCGGCAGCAGCACCGCCCGGCAGTCCGGCGGCAGCGGCTGATCGGCCAGGGGACTCCAGGGCAGGGGTTCGAGGCCCCAGGCGCGCAGCAACTCCTCGGCCTCCGGGTAGCCGAAGTGGAAGGCGGCATCCCGGGCCACGGCGATCGGCAGCGGCTCTGGCGAGGTGGCGCCTGGCTGCTGCAGCCGAGAGCGGGCGGGCTCGGAGGCCACCAGGGTGGCGATCGGATCCACCGCCCTGGCCAGGGGCTGCACCGGCGCCAGCAGGGGCCAGAGCTGGTCGAGATCGAGATGGCGTTCCGCAAGGGCGGACCAGGCCCGCTCGCGTTCCGGCAGGTCCGGAATTTCATCGGGCGTCAGCAGGCCCAGGTGGCGCGACGGCCACACCAGGGCCTCCTCGCTGGGCAGCACCCCCAGCAGCGGCACCTCGATCGCCTCCAGGGCCTCGGCCAGCAGCTGGCGGTGCCGCGCACTGCCCACCCGGTTGAGCACCACGCCGGCGAGCCGCACCGGGGGTGGGCCATGGTCGCGGAAGCCCCGCACCAGGGCCGCCAGGGAGCCCGCCTGGCGGGAGGCCTCCACCACCAGCACCACGGGCAGATCCAGCAGGGCCGCCACCGCCGCGGAGCTGCCCTCGCTGCTCGACCCCCGACCATCGAACAGGCCCATCACCCCCTCCACCAGGGCCAGGTCGGCCCGGCTGCCATGCCACTGGAAGCAGTCCTGCACCCAGCGCTCACCGCAGAGCAGGGGGTCGAGGTTGCGGCAGGGCAGGCCGCTCACCCGGCTGAGCAGCTGCGGATCGAGGTAGTCGGGCCCCACCTTGAAGGGCTGCAGCCGCAGGCCCCGGCTGCGGGCCAGGGCGGCCAGGCTCACGCTCAGCAGGGTCTTGCCGCTGCCGCTGCTGGGCGCTGCGATCAGGCAGGGCACCTCAGGCGGGCAGCAGCCGGGCGGCGATCGGCGCCGCTGCCGCCAGCAGCGGGTTGGTGGTGTCGTGGCCGCCGGAGAGCAGCCGGGCCAGCTCTTCCTCCTCGCTCTCATTGGGGAGTGGCACCACGTCTTCCTCGAGTTCCATCGAGGCCATGCCGCCGGCCTCCAGGCGCATGCAGCCCCCGGATTCGGAGCAGAGGATCACGCACAGGGGTGGCCGCCCCTCCGGCGCACAGATCAGGCGCAGGCCCACAAGGGCACCGGGATGGATCTTGGGGCTGCCCACGGGCACGGGCATCAGCCGGAACTGCACCGGCGAGCCATCAGCGCGGCGGAATTCGGCGCCGATCCCCTCCTCATGGGCGCCGCTGCCGCAGCCGTCCACGGGCACGGCGTAGGACTCCACCAGCTCCCAGCCGAGCCGGTCGGCCAGCCAGGCCGCCAGCAGCAGCCCCTTGAGCGGGTGGTCGCCCTCCACGTCGATGTCCAGCTGCACCACGTGGTCGAGGGCGTTGCGGCGCGAGGGCGGATCGAACACCATCGCCAGCGATTCGCGCCAGGTGCGCAGCCGCAGCCAGTTGAGGTCGTTCACCGCCTGGCCGGCCGCGATCCGCTGCACCAGCAGGTCGATGCAGCGCCGGGGCCGGCCCAGGGAGCTGTCCACCACCAGGCGCCTGGTGGGTGGTGCCAGGGCCTCCAGCAGATCGGGGGCCTCGTCGAGGCTGCTGTTCCACCACACCCAGCAGGGCAGATCGTCGGCGATCAGGGGCAGCACAAAATCCAGCTGGTTCTTGAGCACCTCGCGGCCGCCGCGCAGCACCACCACATCGCCGCAGGCGGGGCCGCCGCCCCCCTCCTCGGGCAGGGGGCAGTAGGCGGCCACCAGGGTTTCCAGCGGCCTGGACTCCTCCAGGGTGGGGGCCAGGGTGATCAGGCGGCGCGGCATGTGGGCGCTGATCGCCCCGTCCACGAACTGGCCGCGCTGGTCTTCGGCGCTGGCGCTGCCGGCCTGCTGGCCCAGGCGCCAGGACAGACGCTGGTCCATCACGGCCGTGCTGAAGGGCAGGTCCAGATCCGGTATGGCGGCTTTGGCCGCCTCGATCAGGTCGGGGTCCAGCAGGCCCGTGAGTGGTCCGGGGATGCGGCCGGTACGGATCAGGTGCTGCTGCAGCCAGGAGGGCTCGTACACCACCAGGCTGAAGGTGGGTGCCCCGTTGGCGTGCTGCAGCCCCTCCCCCCAGAGGCGCTCCAGGTAGCTGGGCACATCGGCGGGCGGCAGGGCGGTGGGGGCCTGGAGCGTGAGCTGGGCGGACATCAGCGGTTGGCGATGGAGGCTGAAGCTGAAACTGGGGCTGTCGCAGGGTCGGCGCCGGAGAGTGCCGAGGTGGCGGTCAGGGGCGGCGCCACACCAGATCGTCCTCGGCCAGCAGGTTGTCGGCGGCGGCCGGTCCCCAGGTGCGGGCCTCATAGGGCTGCACTGGCAGTTGCCAGGGCGCATCCTCAATCAACTTGATCAGCGGGGTGTAGAGCCTCCAGGCGGCTTCCACCTCATCACTGCGCGTGAACAGGGTGGGCTCCCCCAGCATGGCGTCGGCGAGCAGGCGGACATAGCCCTCGTCGCTGGGCTCGCCGAAGGAGTCGTCGTAGCTGAAGGCCATGTCCACCGGCCGGCTGCGCATGCCGGAGCCCGGAGACTTCACCTCAAACTTGATCTCGGCGCCCTCGTCGGGCTGGATCCGCAGGATCAGCTGGTTCGGGGTGGGGGCGCCGCCGGCGGCATCGAACAGGTGCACCGGAGCCTTGCGGAAGGTGAGCACCACTTCGGAGAGCCGTTTCGGCAGGCGCTTGCCGGTGCGCAGGTAGAAGGGCACCCCCTGCCAGCGCCAGTTGTTGATGAACAGCTTCATGGCCACGTAGGTCTCGGTGGTGCTGTTCGGATCCACGCCCTGCTCCTCCCGGTAGCCCCGAATCGGGGTGCTGCGGCTGCCGCCGGCGCTGTACTGGCCCCGCACGCAGCATTTCCAGGGCTCATTCTCATGGGCCAGGTGGGCGGCCTGCAGCACCTTGGCCTTCTCGTTGCGGATCGCCTCGGCGTCGAAGCGGCCGGGGGGCTCCATGGTGGTGAGCGCCAGCATCTGGGTGAGGTGGTTCTGCACCATGTCCCGCAGGGCGCCGGAGGTCTCGTAGTAGCCGGCCCGCTCCTCCACCCCCACGGTTTCGGCGGCCGTGATCTGCACGTTGGCGATGTAGTTGCGGTTCCAGATCGGCTCGAAGATGGTGTTGGCAAAGCGCATCACCAGGATGTTCTGAACCGTCTCCTTGCCGAGGTAGTGGTCAATCCGGAAGATCTGTTTCTCCAGGGCGCAGCCCAGCACCACCCGGTTCAGCTCCTGGGCACTGGCGTAGTCGGTGCCGAAGGGCTTCTCGATCACCACCCGGCTGCGCTCGCTGTCGCTGAGCAGACCGGCGGCCGCCAGGGCGCGGGTGCCGCTGCCGTAGAAGGCGGGCGACACGGAGAGATAGAAGGTGCGGTTGCCCCGGGTGGCCCGCATCCGGTCGATCGCTTCGAGCCGCTCCCCCATGGTCACGATCGTGGCCGGGTTGGAGAGGTCGGCCGACTCGTAGAAGAGGCCGGCGGCGAAGTTCTCCCAGGCGGCGGGGTCCTCGGCGATCACGCCGCTGAGGGAGCTGGCCATGCGCGAGCGGAACTCCTCGTCGCTCCAGGGGCGGCGGGCGCAGCCGAGCACGGCGAACTCACTGGGCAGGCGCCGCTGGCGGTGCAGCTCGAACAGGGCCGGGATCAGCTTGCGGTGGGTGAGGTCACCGCTGGCCCCGAAGATCACGATGATCTGGGGAGCGATGACCCGCTCCTGGCGCAGGCCGACCCGCAGCGGATTGGTGAGAACGGCGGCCATGGAGCACCCACTGATCCCTCTGGTTTAACGGCGCCAGCGGCAAAGCCCAGACCAGAGGTGCCTTTGTGATCCGCTCTGTGAGCGAACAAGAAAAAAGCCCGCCTGCTGGCGGGCAGCTGGGTCAGTAGGTTTCCACGTGCCAGCGGTCGGCCTTCTTGAGCTGGGGCCTCAGCTCGCTCCAGTCGATGCCCTTGGCGGCGGCAGCGGTTGTCATGGCCTCGTCGATGCCCGGCTCCATGCCGCGCAGACCGCACATGTACACGTGGGTCTTGGGATCTTCGATCATGGTGAAGATCTCATCGGCATGCTCCAGCACCCGGTCCTGGATGTACATGCGGCCATCCCTGCTGTTCTTCTGCTCGCGGCTGATCGCCTTGGTGTAGCGGAAGTTGTCGGGGAACTGGCTGAGGTAGTGCTCGAAGTCGGCGTCGTAGAGCAGGTTGGGGGTGGTGGGCACGCCCATGAACAGCCAGGCCTTCCCGCGGAACTGCCAGCCGTTCTTGTCCCGCTCGGCCGGTTCGAACATGCGGCGCAGGTAGGCACGCATCGGCGCGATGCCGGTGCCGGTGGCCAGCATGATCACGTTGGCCTCTTCATCCTCAGGCAGGAGCATCTCCTTGCCCACCGGACCGGTGATCCTTACCTTGGCCCCGGGTTCGATGTCACACAGGAAGGAGGAGCAGACGCCGTTGATGGTGGCGCCGTCCAGCTCGTACTGGAGCTGGCGCACGCACAGCGACACGGTGTGGGCCTCCATGTTGTCGCCGTGGCGGGTGCTGGCGATCGAGTAGAGGCGAAGCTTGTGGGGCTTGCCCTTGGCATCGGTGCCGTCGGGGATGATGCCGATGCTCTGGCCCTCCACGTAATGGAGCTGGGGATCGCCGCCGGCCAGGTCGAAGGTGATGTGGTTCACCCGGCCGATGGCTCCTTCGGCCAGCAGGCTGTAGTTCTCGGTGACAGTGCCGACGAACGGATCCTTGGGCTTGTAGAGGTTGACCGGGACGGCGGCGTGGGACACGGCAGCTGGTTTCGAGGGGTTGGGGGCTGGTGCAGGGGCTTCCGCGACTGGAGCTGCGCCACTGGAGGGGGTTGGGGCGGCTTCGCCGGAGGAGGCAGCCAGGTCATCCGCCATCTCCACGGCCTTGATGCGTCCGCCCTGGCGGGCGATGGTCTGGAAGATGGTCTGGAGCTGGGCGAAGGGCACGGTGAAGCGACGCTCGGCCTGCCGCTGCCGGCCGATGCCGAAAGCCTCGACGACCACGGTCACCATGCGGCTGTCGGACTGGGAGGCACTGCCCGTTGAAACACGCATGATGGCTGGGCCCTGGCAAAAATCCGGCTGATCATAGGAAACACACCGGATCGTCGATCTCAGGGGAAAGCGCTTAGGTTTGTGATGCAGCACACACCGACTCCATTGGCGCAGCGCCTGGCATCGCCTCTCGCCGCAAATCCCGTGGCTGCCGGACCCGAGGTGGGTGGTTCGATGTCTTCAGCCACTGGGTCCACCGCCACCAGCTCCGCCGACATCGGCAGTTGCAGCCTCGACACCATCCAGCAGGAGATGGAGTACCTGGCCAACGGCACCCGCCGCCTGGCCGTGCAGCTGAGGCTGCCGCTCCATGCCGACTGCCTCTGGAGCGTGCTCACCGACTACCCCAACCTCAGCAGCTTCATCCCCAACCTGGCCAGCTCCCGCCAGCTCTGGCGCCGCGGCAACAGGGTGTGTCTGGAGCAGGTGGGCACCCAGCAGTTCTGTGGCCTGCGCTTCAGCGCCAAGGTGGAGCTGGAGCTGGTGGAGCACCGCGAGGCCGGTGAGCTGCGCTTTGCCATGCGCCAGGGCGACTTCCGGCGCTTCGAGGGGGTCTGGCGGATCGGCCAGGAGCTTGAGCGCAGCAGCCCGGAAAGCAGCCTGCTCTACGAGCTGATCGTGCAGGGCCGGCCCGGCATGCCGCTTGGACTGATCGAGCAGCGCCTGCGCAAAGACCTGGCCAGCAACCTGCGCGGCGTCCAGATGGAGGCGATGCGCCGGGCCGCCATCGGCTGAGGCCCATGGGTCAGGGCCGAGGCAACCCTGGAACGCGATCAACGCGTGTTGCCATCAGATCCTGCCAGGCTTGATGTAGCCGAAAGCCGGCGAAACGTCTGAGCCAGTGCAGCTCTGGCGGCCATCAATTCGACTGACCTCAGATCACTGAGCAGGACAACTTTCATGCTGTCGACCAGCATGAATCAATACCCCCAAGGGGATTCGAACCCCTGTCGCCTCCGTGAAAGGGAGGTGTCCTAGGCCTCTAGACGATGGGGGCGAGGCCACAGCAGAAACAACGGCAGAACTGATTTCTGAACCGCAGTGCTGATGGAAGGAAGCTACGGGCCAGGGTGACCCTTCGTCAAGGCAGGTTGGTCCTGCCCGCTCCAGACCGGCACGGTCACGTGGAAGCAGGCCCCCTCCCCCGGCTCCGACACCACCCAGATGCGGCCGCCGTGGACCTCGGCGATGCGGCGGCACACCGACAGGCCGACGCCATAGCCGGAGGTGGTGTCGGCGGTCTGCGGCAGCCGCACCCGATCGAGAAAGATCTGCTTCTGCTGGGTGGCGGGTATCCCCGGGCCGCTGTCTCCCACGCTCACCTCCAGCCACTGCTCGGTGCGGTGCAGCAGGGTGAGCCTCACCTCCCCGCCCGAGGGGGTGAACTTGAAGGCGTTTTCCAGCAGGTTGAGCAGAACCTGGTGCAGCCGCCGCTCGTCGCCGTAGACGTCCGGCAGGTCGGCGGGGATGTCGGTGATCAGCCGCAGCGCCTTGCCCACCCAGAGCTTCTCCAGCTCAAGGATGGCCTCGGCGGCGAGCTTGCCCAGGCTCAGCCGTTTGGGGTTGAACAGGGCCTCCCAGCGGGTGGTGCCCACCTCCAGCAGATCCTTGGAGAGGGCCTCGATGTCGTCCAGACGGCGGCGCACCACCTCCTGGTAGCGACGCTCATCGATCTGGCCGAGCTGGTGGCTCTGCAGGGCCAGCTTGGCCGCAGTGAGCGGGGTGCGGAGCTCATGGGCCACCATCCGCAGCAGCCGCTCCTGGATGCCGAGGCGCTCGATCAGGGTTTCGTTCTCCTGGCGCATCACCAGCAGCTGGTCCTCCAGCTGCAGCTCCCGCCGCGACTGGCTGGCCTCGAGATCGAGGCTGCCGCGGTTGATGCCCAGGTCGTTGACCACGGCCAGCTGCTGCCAGCGCGGCAGCCAGCTCTGCAGCCGCGGGCTGATCGGGCTGCCGGCAAACACCTGGCGGGGCGCGGGGGAGAGTTTCACCAGGGCCGGGGTGGCGAGCAGCCGGTGCAGCTCCAGCAGTTGCGGCTGCCGGCGCGGATCGGCGATCTCCAGCTTCACCTCGAAGCCCAGATCGTCGCGTTTGAGCACCTGCAGCAGGGCCCGCAGATCGGTACTCGCCAGCTGCTGGCCGGTCGCCACGAGCAGCAGGTTCAGCACCTGGGGGCCCACCTGGGTCGTGCTCACGCCCTTGGCCGTGCTGGTGGATTCCTCGTTCACACGTCACACGTTATGGCGTTTGGGCGGCGGCGGCTCAGCGTGGCTAGGACAAGGGCAAGGCCTGCCGCGCGTTGGCACCTCCTGGGTTCAAGGCCCGCGCCCAGGACGCCATAGAAGTCACCCTTGCTGGAGAGCCTCCTCTGGAGGCACCGAACCCATGTCGAGCCCCACCCCGCCCCGCATCCAGCTGGACAGCAACCTGAAGCGCTGGTTTGCCCGCAACCTGGGCCTCTGGAAGTCGCGCCGGGTGTATTTCTTCTCGGATGGCGAGACCCTGCTGGTGGAGATGATGCTGCGGGTGCAGGCCTTCGACTCACCCCTGGATGGAGATGCGGCCTACCGCTTCACCTGGTGGCCGGAGAAGGAATTCGATTTCTTTGAGCGCAAGCCCCAGTACCCCCGCACCGGCACCATGGAGGCCGTGCTCTGTGGCCACCAGCTGCAGCGCAACAGCGGTTACCTGGAGGAGAGTTCTGCCGCCAGCCAGATCCGCCAGGTGGATGAGCACGAGCTGATCTTCACGTCGCACTACGGCGACTGGACCATCCTCGAGCACATTCGCCTCGTGGATCAGGACCGCTACCGCTCGCGCTCCATCTACTCCTGGCGCCATGGCGCCCTGGAGATCGCTGAAAACCACCATGAGCTGCACCTGGAGCCGGCTGGGGAGCTGCTGCAGAGCTGAGACGCCCCGGCAGCGCTGAGGCGCCTGGCCGCAGCGGTGATGCAGCATGGGTCGATTCTCAGTGCGTGCTGCTTGTGGGTTGCCGAACGGGCCGCGCCGGGCTGCTGGTCCTGCCGCTGCTGGCGGTGCTGGCCTCGCCCCGCCCCCTCCAGGCCGCTGCGGCCTCCGAGGCCGAGATGCTGCTCTACACCCGCATCGCGGCGCTCAACGTCTGCGTGGCCCTGGTGGCCGAGGTGCCCTTTGACAAGGCGGTGGTGATTGCAGGGGAGACGATCGCCCGGGTGATTCGAGGCGAGCACGACAGCGCCATTGAGCAGTTGGGTGGTGAGCCCCTCAGCCTCGACGAGCTGCGCCGGGGCTCGATCAACTCGGCTGTGCTGGGCGCTGCGGAGGTCTGCCCGGCCCAGGTGCCCGAGTCGGTGCGCCGCGATGTGGAGGCGGCCGTGCAGCGGGTCACTGGATCCGAGGCGATTCCGCCCCCGCCCCAGCCGGCCACCCTCCCCCCCGGCGACGCCGCCAACTGATCCCCAGCTCCTCCCCCATGGCCACGGTGCACCGCTGCGACTACCGCCCAGCCCCCTGCCTGCTCGATCGCACCGACCTGACGGTGAGGCTGTTCGCCGACCACACCGAGGTGGAGGCCTGCCTGGCCCTGCGGCCCAACCCCGCCGCGGAGCCGGGGCCCCTGGAGCTGCGCGGTCTGGACCTGGAGCTGCTGGAGCTGCACCTCGATGGAGCACCGCTGGAGGCGTCGGCCTATGGGCTTCTGGACGACGGCTTGGTGCTGCGGCAGCCCCCCCAGGGCCCCTTTGTGCTGCGCAGCCTGGTGCGCATCCATCCCGAGCACAACACCAGCCTGGAGGGGCTCTATGTGAGCAGTGGCCTGTTCACGACGCAGTGCGAGGCCGAGGGGTTCCGCCGCATCACCTATCACCCCGACCGTCCCGATCTGCTGAGCCGCTTCCGGGTGCGGATCGAGGCCGATCGCCAGGCCTGCCCGGTGCTGCTCTCCAATGGCAACTGCGTCGAGAGCGGCCCCCTCATGGGCGACCGCCTGCCGGGCGACCCTGGGCGCCACTACGCCATCTGGGACGACCCCTTCCCGAAGCCCTCCTACCTGTTTGCCCTGGTGGCGGGCCAGCTGGAGGAGGTGCGCGAGTGCTTCACCACCGCCAGTGGCCGCATGGTGCAGCTGCGGCTGCATGTGGAGGCGGGCGACAGCCCGTTCACGGCCCATGCCATGGCCTCCCTGAAGCGGGCGATGGCCTGGGATGAGCAGCGCTATGGGCTGGAGTACGACCTCGATGAGTTCAACATCGTGGCGGTGCGTCATTTCAACATGGGCGCCATGGAGAACAAGAGCCTCAATATCTTCAACTCCAAGCTGGTGCTGGCAGATCAGGAAACGGCCACCGATGCTGAGCTTGAGCGAATCGAAAGTGTGGTGGCCCATGAATATTTCCATAACTGGACAGGCAATCGCATCACTTGCCGCGACTGGTTCCAGCTCTCCCTGAAGGAGGGCCTCACGGTGTTCCGGGATCAGAGTTTCAGCGCTGATCTGCACGGCGCGGCCCTCAATCGCATCGAAAACGTGTCGATGCTGCGCAACACCCAGTTTCGAGAAGATGCCGGCCCCACGGCCCACCCGGTGCAGCCGGATGCCTACCAGGCCATCGATAATTTCTACACCACCACCATCTATGAAAAGGGCGCGGAGGTGATCCGGGTGCTCCACACCCTGCTGGGTGAGGAGACATTCATGCAGGGCATGGCGCTCTACGTGAGCCGCCACGACGGCTCCGCCGCCACCTGTGATGACTTCGTGCAGGCCATGCAGGATGCCGCCGAAGCCGCCTGGGCCGCGGGTACCCCGGAGGCGGCCCGCTTTGATGTGGATCAGTTCCGGCGTTGGTATCACCAGGCGGGCACGCCGGTGCTGCAGATCCACCGCCACTGGGACGGCGAGCGGGGCGAGCTGGAGCTGGTGATCCGGCAGCACACTCCTCCCACCCCTGGCCAGCCCGACAAGCAGCCCCTGGTGATTCCCCTGGCCCTGGGCCTGATCGATCAGGCCGGGGAGCCCCTGACCGTGCGGCTGCAAGGGGAAGACGAGGCCACGGCGGCTGCGGCCCAGCGGCCCCTCAGCTGGGGGCAGGGCACCCGCCTGCTGGTGGTGGAGGCCGAGCAGCAGCGGCTGCGTCTGGTGGGCCTGCCGCGCCAGGCCCACCCCCCCGCCCTGTCGCTGCTGCGTCAGTTCTCGGCGCCGCTGAAGCTGGAGATCGGCCGCCCCAGCAGCGAGCTCGTGCACCTGCTGGCCCACGACAGTGAGGCCTTCGCCCGCTGGGATGCCGGCCAGGGGCTGCTGCGCCAGGCCGTGCTCGCCCGGGCCGCTGGCCAACCCGATGGCGGTCTGGAGGATGCCCTGATCACGGCCTTTGCCCGCATCCTGCACGACCCGCGGCTCTCGGAGGCCAGCCGCGCCATGCTGCTGGCCCTGCCGGGGCTGGCGGAGCTCGAGGACGGCCCCGGCGTGCCCGATCCGCCTGCCCTGTTTGCGGCCCTGGAGGCCCTGAGGAGCCTGTTCGGGGCGGCCCTGGCGGCGCCCCTGCAGGCGGCCCTGGAGCGTTGCACCCCGCAATGGAGTCTGGACTGGCCGGACGGCAGTGGTGCCCGGATGCTCACCGGCACGATCTGGAGCTGGCGCGCCGCGGCCGGGGATCCCGCGGTGATCGCCGCGGCCCGGGCGGCCGTGGATGGCCCCTCGATGACCCTGGCGCGGGCCGGCCTGCGGGCCCTGCAGGCCCGGGAGATTCCCGAGCGGCAGGAGGCGGTCGACGCCTTCTACCAGCGCTGGCAGTCCAGGCCCGTGATCCTGGATGCCTGGTTTGCCCTGGAGGCCTCGGCCCCCTTCGCCGATGGTCTGGAGCGGGTGCAACGGCTGCTGCAGCACCCTCGCTTCGATCCGGCGGCCCCCAACTCCGTGCGGGCGGTGCTCGGTGGCCTGGCCGGCAACCCGCCCGTGTTCCATGCCGCCGATGGCAGCGGCTACCGCTTCATGGCCAGCCAGATCGCGGCCCTCGACCGCCGCAACCCGATCACCGCCTCGCGCCTGGCCAAGGTGTTCAGCCGCTGGCAGAGCTATGGCCCCGGCCGTGGCGGCCAGATGCGCCAGGCCCTCGAGAGCCTGGCGGCGTCAGAGCTGTCCACCAACAGCCGCGAGGTGGTGGAGCAGTGCCTGGGGGCGGCCTGAGCTGGCTGAGCCGCTTCTGGCTCCTGCCGCACTGATCAGCGGCCGCTGCGGTTCACCTCCTCGTGCAGCTTGCGGAAAGCCGCCTTGCGGGAGGCGCCGCCCTCCGGGCCGGCGTGGACGCCCCAGAGCCCTTCCCAATAGAAATAGATCACCCCGTGACCCCTGGCGGTGGCCAGTTTCACCTTCTCGCGCAGGGTGGCCATGTTGGGGGTGCGGCCGCCGAAGCCCGCCAGGATGCCGATCTCCACAGGCATGCCCCACTCCTTGGCCTTCACCAGGGCCGGTTGGTCGAGATCCTTGGCGAAGCCCCGCACCGAGTGGGCGTAGTTCTGCACGATCAGGTCGTCCACCAGCTCGCCCACCGACCAAAGCTCCCAGTCCTGCAGCCAGCGGTTGTAGGCGAAGCGGAACGGACCAGGAGACAGGCTGATCACCCGCTCGGGCGGTTGCCCCCGGCGGCCGCGGCCCGAGCTGGCATCCAGCTCATTCAGTTGCTGCCGCAGCTCCCGCAGCAGGCTGGTGAGCTGCTGGCGGCGCCACTTCATCCAGAAGCGGTCGTTGTGGTTGGCGGGCGGCTCAACCCCCTTCTCGGCCCGGTAGAGCTGGCGGGTGTAGGGGTCGTAGCCGAGTTCCACCGGCCAGGCGAAGTGATCGTCGAGCTGGATGCCATCCACGTCACAGCGCTGCACGATCTCCGTGATCAGGCCGAGGAAGCGCTGGCGCACCCCCGGGTGGGCCGGGTTCAGCCACACCATCGTGGTGCCGTGCATGGCCACGCCGGTGCTGCCGTCGCGGCGCTGCAGCACCCATTCCGGCCGCTCCCGCACGATGGCGGCATTGGCCGGCTCCATCAGGCCGTACTCGAACCAGGGGATCACCTCCATGCCGTGCCGCCGGGCGCTGCGGGTGAGCCGGCAGATCGGATCGAGGTTGGGGTTGGCCTTGGCCAGGGCCGGTTCCATCGGCGCGTGGCGCGAGCGGTGGAACGTGGTGCCCCGGCTCCAGACGTTCGGGTAGAGGGTGGTGAAGCCACTCCTGGCCAGATCGTCCACGGCCCGATCGATGCGTGGGCCGTCGTAGTAGAGGGTGCTGGGGCTGTTGGTGAGCCACACGCCGATACGGCGAGGCTGGGGCGTGGCGCTGCGGGCCGCCGCTCCGATCGGCAGGCCCACCACCGCCGCGAGCAGCACGTTGAGGCTCACCGGCAGCAGGGCCTTGAGCCGGCTGCCCCGCTTCAGGGGCGGCGGCGGCGCAGCCGTGGTCAGCGGAACATCGAGCTCACGGAGCTTTCTTCGTGGATGCGCCAAATCGCCTCGCCCAGCATGTTGGCTACCGATAGCACCCGGAGCTGGGGGAAGTGGCGCTCCTCGGCCAGGGGGATGCTGTTGGTCACCACCACTTCCTCAAACAGGCCAGGCTCGGAGAGCCGCTCCACGGCGGGGGGGGAGAAGACGGCGTGGGTGGCGCAGCAGAACACCCGGGCAGCCCCGTTGCGGCGCAGCAGCCTGGCGCCCTGGGCGATCGTGCCGCCGGTGTCGATCATGTCGTCGATCAGCACGGCGGTCTTGCCGGCCACATCGCCGATCACGGTGAGGCTCTCCGCCACGTTGTGGGCGGCGCGGCGCTTGTCGATGATCGCCAGGGGGGCGTCATCCATCTGCTTGGCGAAGGCCCGGGCCCGGGCCACCCCGCCCACGTCCGGCGACACCACCACCATCTCGTCGAGATGGCGGGTGCGCAGGTAGTCCACCAGCACCGGCGAGCCGTAGATGTGGTCGCAGGGGATGTCGAAGTAGCCCTGGATCTGGGAGGAGTGCAGGTCCATGGCCAGAACCCGGTCCACGCCGCTCTTGGTGAGCAGGTTGGCCACCAGCTTGGCGGTGATTGATTCGCGGCCGGCGGTCTTGCGGTCGGCGCGGGCGTAGCCGTAGTAGGGGATCACGGCGGTGACCTGCCGGGCTGAGGCCCGCTTGCAGGCATCCACCATGATCAGCAGTTCCATCAGGTGGTCGTTCACCGGGGCGCAGGTGGGCTGCACCAGGAACACGTCGCAGCCGCGGATCGACTCCTGGATCTGGATGTAGGTCTCGCCGTCGGCGAAGCGCTTGATCACCCGGGGACCATCCGGCACGCCGAGGTAGGCGCCGATCTCCCGGGCCAGGTCGTGGTTGGAGGTGCCACTGAACAGGCGCAGCCGCCGGGTGTCGTGGGGGGGTTCGGTGGCGGTGCGCTCCTGTGCCAGCCGATCAGCGGTGAGAAAACTGGTCACGGCGGGCGCAGACGCGTCGGCTCAAGTCTGATGGTAGAAGCGAGCCGGCCCGCACAACTGCAAACAACCATGACGCTTTCCGAGGCGCTCCACACCGGGGAGCGGGGTTCCGCTCCGGGCTTGCCGCCCCTGCCACCCCGGCTGGTGCTCGTGGCTGCCGGCCCGCCCGAATCGGTGTCCGCCCTGTTGCAGCAGGCGGCTCCGGCCCTGGCCAGGGTGCTGGGGGCTGGCCTGGGCCCGGGCCTGGCTGGGGGGCCGGGCCGGGGCGTTCCCGCCGGGGAACTGGCCGCCCTGCTGGCCGGCGAGCCCCCGGTGGATCAGTGGGCATCTGATGAGTCGCCATCTGATCGGTCGGCGCCTGGGCCCTTGCTGGTGCCGCTGCTGGTCGATCCCGGGCTCAGCCTGGAGGACGGCAGTTGCTGGGCCGAGGCCCTGGGGGCCTGGCGCCAGCCCACCGTGGCGGTGCTGAGCGCTGAGCAGCTGCGCAGCGGGCTGCCGGCGGCCATGACAGCCCTGCTGCGCCAGGCGGCGGTGCCTCTGGCCGGCCTGGTGCAGTGGGGCCTGCCCTGGGAGCCGGAGCGCCGCCGCCGGGAGGCCCTGCCCTGGCTCGGCGCTCTGGCCAGTGCCCATGCGGATGACGTCCGTGAAGACCGCGGCGCCGGGGATCGGGACAGGGCCGGGGCGACCGTCCTCGCGCAGGACATGGGCCGCCATCTGGCCCTGGCGCTGCGGTTGGCCTGCGGCCCACTGGGGTTGGCCTGAGGCCCACTGGGGTAGGCCTTCAGGAGCCCGTGGCGCTGGCCGCCGGTGGGGGCCAGAGGGCACCGGAGGCCGATTTGGCGATCTGCCGCAATTCCGAACCCGCGGCCGCTGCCGGGCTGCCGTCTTGGCTGACAGCCTTGGCGGCAGGGGCCAGGGGCACGCTGGCGAAGCTCAGGCGCGGGTCGGGACCCAGGGTGGCGACCATCAGGCTGAGCACCTCCGAAGGGGTGAGGTTGCTCTCCACCTGTCCCCTGAGGCTCTGGACCAGGGCCGGGATGTCCTGGCTGCGCCCGGGGGTGCTGAGCTCCTGGAGCAGGCTGCGCATCACCGCTTCCTGGTTGACACTGCGGCTCTCGATCGGCCGGCCGGGGTCGCGGTAGCGCACCAGTTGCTCGACCTGGGCGGCCTTGAGCCGCTGGACGCCGCTCTGGAGGTCGATCTTGAGGCCCTGACGCTTGTCCTCATAGGCCATGGTGCTGCCGGGATTCACCTCCAGGGCTCCAAGCCCATCCACGAGGCTGCGCAGGGCGCCGCGGCTGAGCACCAGGTAGCGATCCGGTTCCGTGCTGGCCAGCCCCACCAGGTTGCGGGCGGCGTCGGCCGTGAGTGCAACGCCGCCCTGGCGATAGAGGCTGCCGAGGGATTGGAGACCGGTGCTGCCCGGCAGCTGCACCGCCAGGGCGGTGGGCAGGTTGAGCACCTGCAGCGGACCGCCCGGGTTGATCCGCAGCAGCAGCAGGGCGTCGGCATTGGCGGCTCCGGCGGGAGCGGCCTTGTTGTTGGGGTCCTGCAGTTGATCGGCGTCCACCCCGATCACCAGCACGGTGACGGCGCGGCTGGGTGGTTTGGCCAGATCGGTGAGGGCGTCCGGTGCCCTGGCGCCACCGCTCGGGTCCGGCTTGGGCCAGAGCAGCCCCAGCAGGCTGAAGCCGGCCGCCACCCCCACGCCCACCAGGGCCAGACGCAGCAGCACGATCGGCCGCAACCAGCCAACACGCCGCAGCCCCCTGGCGGGGGGGCTGGGCGGAGGGGCAGGGCCGGCGAGCGGCTGGGACGTGGGGCTGGAGGGCATCGGGATCGCTGGGCGCCCGTTCATCACTGGTCCCCCACTTTGGCCCACCCCCCCCCGCAGTTCCTCACCCGATAGGTTGAGAGCCAGCGAGAGGCCCTGCCTTGCCGGTCCGTTCCCCATCTCCATCAGGTGGTGCCCTGGCACCGCACGAACGTGCCCGTCCCCTGGCCAAGGGTGGTGTCTACCCCGCCAAGGAGCTCTGCAGCCAGTGCGGACTCTGTGACAGCCGCTGGGTGGCCTATGTGAAACAGAGCTGTGCCTTCCTCACCCAGCGCTTCGAGGCCATGGAGGCCGCCGCCCACGGGCGCAGCCGCGACCTCGACCGGGAGGATGAGCTCTACTTCGGCGTGCACCAGCGGATGCTGAGCGCCCGCCTGGGCCAGCCCCTGGAGGGGGCCCAGTGGACCGGCATCGTCAGCCGCATCGGTGTGCGCGCCCTGGAAACAGGGCTGGTGGATGCGGTGCTCTGCGTGGGTCAGAGCGAGACCGATCGCTTCACCCCTGTGCCGCGCCTGGCCCGCACGCCCGCTGAGGTGCTCAGCGCCCGGGTGAACAAACCCACCCTCTCGCCCAACCTCGAGGTGCTCGAGCAGCTGCCCGGCAGCGGCATCCGCCGGCTGCTGGCCATCGGCGTGGGCTGCCAGGTCCAGGCCCTGCGCGCCGTGCAGCCCACCCTGCCCCTCGATGAGCTCTACGTGCTGGGCCTGCCCTGCGTCGACAACGTGTCCCGCGAGGGCCTGCAGACCTTCCTGGAGAGCACCGTGAGCTCCCCGGAAACCGTGGTGCACTACGAGTTCATGCAGGATTTCCGCATCCACTTCCGCCACAGCGACGGCCGCAGCGAAACGGTGCCCTTCTTCGGCCTCGACACGCCGAAGCTCAAGGATGTGTTCGCCCCCAGCTGCCTGAGCTGCTTCGACTACACCAATGCCGGGGCCGATCTGGTGGTGGGTTACATGGGCGCCACCTTCGGCCGCCAGTGGATCACCGTGCGCAATCCCAGGGGCCAGCTGCTGCTGGATCTGGTGGAGCCGGAGCTGGAGGTGGCCCCGGTGACCAGCCGCGGCGATCGCCGCGCCGCCGTGCAGCAGGGCATCGAGGCCTACGACAAGGCCGTGAAGCTGCCACGCTGGCTCGCCGATCTGATCGGGGTGTTCGTGGAGCGTTTCGGCCCCAAGGGGCTGGAATATGGCCGCTTCTCGATCGATTCCCACTTCACCCGCAACGCACTCTGGGTGCGGCGCCATCATCCTGAAAAGGCCGAGGCCCACATCCCGGCCTTCGCCAAAAAGATCGTGAGTCGCTACCGGTTGCCTTCAGCGTGAGTCAGGTTCTCTCCGCCGCCCGGCGCCGCTGTGGTGTGTTGCTCCACCCCACGGCCCTGCCCGGGCCGGGCCCCTGCGGCAGCCTCGGAGCAGAGGCCCACCAGTGGGTCGAGCTCCTGGCCGAACACCACATCGGCCTGTGGCAGCTGCTGCCCCTGGCCCCCACCGACGCCACGGGGTCGCCTTACAGCTCCCCCAGCGGCTCGGCCCTGAACCCCTGGCTGCTGGATGGGGGTCGGCTGGTGGAGGAGGGCCTGCTCACGGAGGCCGATCACCAGGCGCTGCCTGGGCAGGCCAGCGCCGAGCGCCTCGATCTGGAGTTGATGCCCGAGCGCTGCGCCGCCCTGGCTGCCGCCCTGGCGCGCCGCTGGCCCCAGCAGGACGCTGCCACCCAGGAGGCGTTCTCGACCTGGCGCCGCAGCCAGCGCCACTGGCTGGAGGATCACTGCCGCTTCATGGTGGTGCGTCAGCAGCAGGGTGGCCGCCCCTGGTGGGAGTGGCCTGAGCCCCTGGCCCAGCGTCAGCCCCGGGGCCTGCGCCAGCTGGATCGCGACTGTGCCGGAGCGCTGCTCCAGCAGGCGCTGGTGCAATGGCAGCTGCAGCGCCAGTGGCAGGCCCTGCGCCAGCGCGCCCACAGCTGCGACCTCGACCTGGTGGGCGATCTGCCCTTCTACGTGGCCCACGACAGCACCGATGTGTGGTGCCGCCCGAGGCTGTTCTCCCTGGGCCGACGGGGTGGCCTGGAGCAGCAGAGCGGCGTGCCGCCCGACTACTTCTCGGCCACCGGGCAGCTGTGGGGCACGCCGGTGTACCGCTGGCCCCAGCACCTGATCAGCGGCTTCCGCTGGTGGATGGCGCGGCTGGATCGCCAGTTCGAGCTCTTCGACCGCCTGCGCCTCGACCACTTCCGCGCCCTTGAGGCCTTCTGGAGCGTGCCCGGCCGGGAGACCACCGCCGAGAACGGCCGCTGGTGCTGGTCGCCGGGCGGCCTGCTGCTGCGGCTGCTGTGGCTGCGCTGCCGCATCAAGGGCCAGCTGCGCGAAGGGCATCTTCCCCTGATCGCCGAAGACCTGGGCGTGATCACTCCGCCGGTGGAGGCCCTCAGGGATCGCTTCTGCCTGCCGGGCATGAAGATCCTGCAGTTCGCCTTCAACGGCGACGGAGACAATCCCTACCTGCCGGCCAACATCAACGGCCCCGGCTGGGTGGTGTACACCGGCACCCACGACAACCCCACCACCACGGGCTGGTGGCAGAGCCTCGACCACGAGGGCCGCCAGCGGGTGGAACATGCCCTGGGCGCGGCGGTGACGGCTCCGGCCTGGCAACTGCTGGAGGCGGCCCTGGCCAGCCCGGCGGACCTGGCGGTGGCGCCCCTGCAGGACCTGCTGGAACTCGATGATCAGGCCCGCTTCAACACCCCCGGCACCTGCTCCGGCAACTGGACCTGGCGGCTGCAGCAGCCTGTGGCCAGCCTCGCAGGACCGCTCAAGGGTCTGGGCGAGATGGCCCACCGCTATCAGCGCGCCTGAGGCTGGAACCGCCCCGGTTCCCCCGGGCTGGCGCTGAGGGATTGATCGAGCCAGCGCACCGCTCCGGGGGCGTTTGGCGGGGGCGTGATGCGCAGGGTCCAGGGGGCGGTGAGGCTGAATTCGAGCCGGCCGCTGGCGCTCTTCAGCTCGGTGCTGGCACCGCTGCTGGTTTCGAGACTGAGGCTGGCCGGCGCCGCCAGGGTCACCACCAGGGCTCCCCGTTGGCTGGTGGCCTGTCGCGGTGTGGCGGCGGCCGGGCTCTGGCGCCGCCAGAGGGCCAGGGCCTGCCCTGCCTCTGCCTGCCCCAGTGGCCGCAGGCTGGGATAGATGGCGAGCAGGGCCTGGTCATCGCCCGGCTGGCCTCCCTGCTCCTGCATCGGCAGAGGCGGAATGGGGCTCACCGCCAGAAGCCCCTCCCGGGCCAGCTGTTGTTGTTGCAGGTTCAGGCCGTACACCAGCCCGAGCGTCAGCACGCCGTAGAGCAGGGTCCCCTGCCAGGTGGTGAACACATCGATCGAGCCCGGCGTGAAGCGACGCAGCAGACCCCGCTGCGTCTCCTGCAGCGGCAGCCGGTCAGCGGAGGTCGGCAGCACCCCCTCCAGGCTGCCGGGCTGCAGCTCGAGATGCCGCTCGATCAGGGGCAGCATCGTACGCAGGTAGGCGGCCTCGGGCAGGCGATCGCGCCAGCCCCGCTCCAGGGCCTCCAGCACCGGCGTGCTGATCCGGGTGTCCAGGGCCAGCTGGCGCAGACTGAGTTGGCGCTCCTCGCGCCGCTGCCGCAGGGCCCGCCCCGCCGCCACCAGGGGATCCTCCCGGGCCGGAGCGCTGGGGGGGGCTGCACGCCCACGCCGCCAGCGCCTCAGCCACCGGAAGGGCATGGGCCGTGCCGCTGGAGGCGTGGAGGAGGGGGACCGGGGCGCTGATGGCGGGCTCAGGACTCGGGGGCGACCAGGGCGTCCCATTCTCGGCGATCAAGGGCTCGCCAGCTTCCCTCGGGCAAGTTGCCCAACCGCAGGCCTCCGATCCCCACCCGTTGCAGATCCCGCACTGGGTGTCCCAGCAGCTGGGCGGTGCGCCGGATCTGGCGGTTGCGTCCCTCGCCCATGTCCAGCTCCAGCCAGGTGGACCTGGCGCTGCGCTGTTGCACCCGCACGCCCACCGGCTGGCAGACCTGGCCATCGAGAGGTACCCCCTCGGCCCAGCGGGCCAGGGTGGCAGTGCTGGGGCTGCCGGCCACCTGCACCCGGTAGAGCTTGCGGTGGCCATGGCGCGGATGACTGAGGCGCAGGGTGAGGTCGCCCTGGTTGGTGAGCAGCAGGGCGCCGCGGCTGTCGGCGTCGAGGCGGCCGATGGGGTGCAGCCCCCGGCCCCGTCTCAGTTCAGGCGGCAGCAGCTCGAGCACGGTGGGTCGCCCCCGCGGGTCGCTGCAGCTGCACAGCACCCCCAGCGGCTTGTTGAGCAACAGCAGCAGCGGCTCGGCCGGGGGGGCGAGGGGCGCGCCATCCACCGCGATCAGATCGCTGCCGGGATCGGCACTGTCGCCAATCCGGGCCGTGGTTCCATTCACCTGCACCCGGCCGGCGCGCAGCAGGTCTTCGGCCCGGCGGCGGGAGCAGAGCCCCGCCGCTGCCATCAGTTTCTGCAAGCGCTCGCGGGCCATCAACCCATGCTGCAGGAGGCCGGGAAAAGGATGGTAGGTTTACGAAACAGAACTGTTTCGCAATTCTCCGTCATGCCTTCCCTGCCCGTGGCCGCTGCCGATGGGTCTGCTCTGCCTGGTGGCGCCGACCTGGTGCGCAGCTACCTGCGGGACATCGGCCGGGTGCCGCTGCTGAGCCATGAGCAGGAGATCACCCTGGGCCGCCAGGTGCAGGAGCTGATGGC